>CAVXYE010000014.1:0-28852 GCA_963765865.1 uncultured Actinomycetes bacterium | reverse complement strand
CCGGGGTGTGTGTAGTACGTGGCCGCGAGGCCGAGAATCCCGTTGAACTCGTCGGTGCCGTAGGAGTTCGACACGATGTCGGCGCCCAGGCGCACGGCGGTGTTCACGGACTTCCCGATGTCGATGAGTGACGGGTTGTCGGCCTCGACCAGCAGGATCTTGCATCGGGGGCACGCGGCGGAGACGGCTTGCCACGTCGAGCCCGATCTCCCGACGCCCCAACCCGGATCGGCGAACGGCGGCGTCGACCCCCTCCGCGCTGGTTCACCTTGCGGAAGCAGCCGTTGGCCGACGTGCACGGCGGCAATCCCCACGCCCGGCGGTACGCGGCCAGGTCCGATTCGACCTCCGGGTTGTCGATGCGTCGACGATCCCCACAACCTGACCGGAGCCGCGGGTGGTGTCGAGCTCGTAGGCCGAACGCGATGTCCGCCGGGCCGTAGCCAGACTTCGGAAGGCCGACCGCGGGCGCGATCGCGGTTGCCGCAGCACGCGAACCGCCGGCGTGCCACTCCGCGAAGCAGCGCACCCACCCCGATGGGGCCGCGCCGCACGCACGGTGTACGGGGGCCAGGCCAGACGCGTGCGTAGGTGCACCTGACGCAGGACCGACACCGATGAGGCAGGTCGAGAGCACGACCGCGAGCGCCGCTCCGACGCGTCTCACGCGCTCACCAGGAACGCCCGGTCGGTGGTCTGGGTGATCACGCCGCCCGCAACGTCGGTGGCGATGACCCGCAGGTCCATCGCCCGTCCGTTGACGACGAGGGCGCCGTGAACGTCGCCCGGTAGGAGCCCGGGCCCATCTTCGTGACGGGCAGGAACGTCCACTCGCTCGTCCCCGACCGCCGCACCGCGACGCGAGCCGACGAGATGGCCGGGTCCGCAGCGCCATCGACGCGCCCCGCCGACACGTCCAACGTCGTCGTCCCCACCGGCACTGTGCCGTGTGGCGTCGCGTGCAGATCGACGAGCGCCCGCAATACCGGCAGGACCGAGCATCTGGAGGCCGGAAGCAGGCCACGGGGCGCATCGGGACGGCCCGGCCGGAACGGAACGTGACCTCCGTCCTCGTGAACGTCGACAGGCGCGAGTCGGTCCAGAAGCGGGTGAGGTCCGTCACGACCCGGAACGTCGCGGGCCCTATCGGCACCTCGAGGGCGTCCCCCAAGCTGTCACGCTCCTGATGCAGCAGGGTGCCGTTGCGGTGATCTTGAAATGCGCGACGGCGCTTCCGTCTGGGCTGGTGAATACCCAGCCTGGCGGGTGGGGACCCCGTCGGTCAGGGCGGAGATGAACGAGATCGCGCCGGGGGACGTGCAAGCGAAGCACAACTTGAAGGGATCGGCGGGTGCGGGGTCGGGCACGTCCAAGATGAACGGGTTCCGCAGCCAGCGTCCGACCGGACGCTTCCCGGAAGGGCCGTCCGGAAACCGTCCTGCATCATCCTGGATCCAGGCGTTGAGGTCGCTGAGCACGAGGTCCTGGACCAGGCTCCAGCCGGTGCCTCCACCTACTCCACGCGCCGCAGCGGCATCGGGACGGGGTTGAACGTCGCGGAGGCGAAGAACGCCCCCGGCGGCAGGACGAAGCGCGCCGCCCCGCCGAGACGCAGGAATCGGTCCGCCGCGTAGGAATCTTCTACCCTCGGAGATGCCAGACCCTGCGACCGTCCGTCCTGGTCTCGCGGGACGCCCTCAGTCTGGAAGGTCGCGTCGAACAGGTAGCGGCCACCGGCGGTGCTGGGGTCCACCCGGATCCACCTCGTCGTCTGGCCGAACGTGCCGATGGCAGGCACGGGCGTCGGCTTCACCAGGAGCCGACCGCCGGGGAGGCTGAAGTCGTACCCGAACCCGAAGAACGAGTACCCGGGGGCATCCGACCCGTCGAACTCGGCAGAGAGCTCTTGCCCAACCGACGTCTTCGGCGTCGTCACGGATAGGGCAGACGTCGCCGAGCGCGCGTCGACTGTCAGGGTCTGCGAGCCGCCTGTCACGTCGTAATCGACGACAGGCATCACGCGCCCCGTCACGACGCCGTCCCTGGAGAACGAGAAGTCATCGAAGATGCCCAGGTAGTGGCCGAGAGGAACGCTGACCCGCGCCTCACCATCGATGACCAAGATGAAGGCCCCGTACTTCCGGCCGTCGTCCGCGTTCACCAGGAAACCGAACCCGAAGGGGACCGGTTCACCGGTGTGAGAGAGGACCTTGATGATCAGGGTGACCTGCGGGAAATGGGGGACGACGGTCGGCGGCGGCGCCGGATCTGAGTGATCCCTGTCACCGAACAGCTTGCTCTTGGATGGCCACCCCGCCTGCGAGTCGGCGATCGCCTGGTCGGCGAGAGCGGCCCCGAACGTGCGGGCGGAGGACGGCGTGACGTAGCCGGTCGCGTGGCCGGCGAGCGCGGAGGTGATCACCACACCCGGCAAGGAGGGGGTCGTTCCCGGTGTGTAGGTGATGAGCAGAGGCACCCGGTCGGCGGTGGGTGCTGCGGCCAGTCTGGTCACATCGAACAAGTCGACGCTCAGGTACCGACCCAGGTACGGCTGAACGGAGGCCGGGATCACGTACTGGTCTCCGTTCAGGCTCGCCGTCGTCACTTGCGATGCCGGCCCCCGCTGCGCGGAGCGAACGATCTGCAGGTCCGGACGCCCGCTCGGCGAAGCACCGACCACGACACGCTCGCCGGTGACGAGCGTCACGATGTGCGCGAGGCGAACAGCGACGGCCGGCTCGGTCGCGAGGGTTGCGCGAGCGGTCTGCCCCGCAAACAAGACGGTAGTTGCAAACGCCGCGATGGCGGTCCGGCGTGCGAACGATGTCCAAGCGGTGGAGGTGAACGTTGGTGTCGGCGGGGTCCGCGTGTCCATCGTCGCGAGAGGCAACGTATCCCCGGCGTCTCGTCAGCGCAACTCCGGTGGAGCGGGCTCTCTCTGCGGGCCAGAGATGTTGCCAAGGTCGTGGATGTGTCACAGCCAACGTCACGACCGAGACCCAGGGAGTGAGGAGCGGTCGTTGCATCTCCGCCCAGATCCAGAGGGTTCTCAGCCGCTCTCGTTAGCCCAGGGGATCCCGCGAGCCGCGATGAGTCCTGCGGCGTTCGGCGGTCGTACTGTCGAACCCGTTACCGAGGAGGACTTCTGATGCGCAGCGTGACCTATTCGATGAACGTCTCACTTGACGGATACATCGTCGGGCCGGACGGCGGCTTCGACTGGACGGCGCCCGACGAGGAGGTCTTTCGCTTCTGGATCGACGAGATACGAGGGGTCGGCGTGCACCTGTTGGGACGACGGCTGTACGAGACGATGCTGTACTGGGAGACCGCCGACCAGGATCGATCGCTCGACGACGCAGAGCTCGAGTGGGCCGCGCTCTGGAAGCCGCTCCCGAAGGTGGTGTTCTCCACCACGCTGTCGGCGGTGCAGGGCCATGCCCGCCTGGCCTCCGGCGGCGTGGCGGAGGAGATCGAGCGGTTGCGAGCCGAGCCGGGGGAGGGCGACATCGCGATCGGCGGCGCGACCCTCGCCGCCGAGGCGGCGGCGTTGGGTCTGATCGACGAGTACCAGGCCATGGTCTACCCGGTGCTGGTTGGCGGTGGCATCCCGTTCTTCCCCCAGCGCGAGCGCCGGGTGGATCTCGAACTCGTCGAGACCCGCACCTTCAGCTCGAGATTCGTCTATCTCCGCTACCGCGTGACGCGCTAGCCCTACACGCTCCTAGAGACTTCGCACCCTCTCCCGGTAGTCGGGGAGGTGTAGCTGCGCCAGGGCGTCGAGCGCGAAGGACGTGAGCGTCGCCAGACGAACGAGGTTCGCCTCGTCCTGCTCGGTGAAGTCACCCTCGAGCCGGTCGGAGGCCTGGATGAACCCGTAGTTCTCGCCATCCGAGCCGATCAGCGGGACCGCCAACCAGCCGCGCATCGGTGGGTGCTGGCCCGCCTCGTCACCGAAGTCCCGCCATTCGGGATGCACTCTGAGTTCCTCGTCGGTGAGCCGGATCGGCCTATCGACCTGGTGTGCGCGGGCATGGATCCCGACTCCTCGCGCCGGCTGCCGGTAGTCGGCCCAGTCGGCGTACTTCTCCGACAGCGAGAAGTACTTGCGGGCATGGGCCCAACCCTCACCGAAGAGCTGCGCGGCTGCGCCCTGATGGGCGCGGGCGAGCACCCGGGCGAGCTCGGCCGCCTGCGCGAGGACCGGGTCCGCAGCGAGCATGAACGCCGCCAGATCGGACGGGACATCGGGGCCCGGAGGCGAGCTGGCGTTGTGGTAGCTGTTCAGGAATCGCTCATCATCCATCCCGGCTCATCATTCTCCTCCCGCTGCAAGATCCGCGCAGCTCGGGTGAACGGGGACTCCTAGAGATCGATCCACCTCGAGCCGGCGAGGGACACACGCAGTCGGTCGCCGGCTCGGACCATCACCAGCAGCACGTTGTCGCAGTGGCAGCAGCGGAGCACCATCCCGGGGGCCTGGATGTATGCGTGGTCGGCGCCGAGCTGCTCGACCGCGCCGCAGCCGCCGCAGGCCACACGCGCCACGGTCATCTCCTGGGAGAAGACCTCGCTCAGCTCGCCCGCGAGCGCGTTCCCGTCGACCCTAGCGCGACGTCGTCCATCTCATCCCCCCGTCGGTCCGAAGCGTTCGGTCTTGATCGTCGGCGCCGCATGACCCAGGAGCACCAGCGCGCTGGCCACGGCCTCGACGAACGGCGTCGGTCCGCAGACGAACGACGCGGGCATCGCCGAGGCCGACCACCCCACGTCCGACAGCATCGCGGCGTCGACCCGTCGCGTGTAGCCGGTCCAGCCCTCGGGCTGCATCCGCGTGAGGGTGTGGATCACTTCGAAGCCGTCGCCGGCCGACGCCAGCCGCTCGAGCTCGTCGCGGTAGATCACGTCCTCCCACGCTCGCGACGAGAACAGGAGCTTCGTGGGCACGGTCGCCCCCGCTGCATGCCGGTGGCGGATCATCGACATCAGCGGCACCATGCCCGACCCGCCGGCGACCAGGAGCAGCGGCTCGGTCCGGTCCGCCTCCCAGACGAAGTAGCCGCCGATCGGACCGCGGAGCTCGAGCTTGTCGCCGACCCGCAGCTCGCCGACCAGGTACGACGAGACCTCGCCGTCGGGCAGGGCCTCGACGGTGATCGCGAGCCGGTCGTCTTCCGGCGCCGATGCGATCGAGTAGCTGCGCTGCGCCTGGTAGCCGTCCTCGGCGGTGAGGCGCACGTCGACGTGCTGCCCCGCACGGTGGCCCGGCCACTCCGGCACGTCGAGCGCGATGGTCCTGACCCGAGGCGTCTCGTCGATCAGCTCGACGACGTCGCCGAGCGTCCAGCTCAGTCGCCCGCGTACCGCTGCTCGCGCCATGGGTCCCCGTACATGTGGTAGCCGTACGACTCCCAGAAGCCGGCTTCGTCGTGGTCCATCAGCTGCAGGCCGCGGACCCACTTCGCGCTCTTCCAGAAGTAGAGGTGCGGGACGAGCAGCCGCGCGGGGCCACCGTGCTCCGGGGCGAGCGGCTCGCCGTCGTAGCCGAACGCGACCCACGCCTTGCCGTCGCTGACGTCCTCGAGCGGGAGGTTGGTGGTGTAGTCGCCGTCGGAGAACGCGAGGACATGGGTGGCATCGTGATCGATCCCGTCGAGGAGCGTGTCGACCGAGACGCCTTCCCAGTTGGTGTCGAGCTTCGTCCACTTCGTGACGCAGTGGATGTCGGCCCGGATCTCCTCGCTCGGGAGCGCACGGAACTCCTCCCAGGTCCAGGTGGTCGGTTGGGGCGCCCCGCCCACGACCGCGAACGTCCACTCGGCGGTTGGCGTGTGCGGCGTCGGCCCGGCCGAGAGCACCGGGAAGTCCCGGACGATGTACTGGCCCGGGGGCACGCGCGCGTTCTCGCGTTCGGCCTCGCGCTTGCCGTGGAACCCCCGCGATACGTAGCCGCTCACGGCCTCATCCCCTCAGTATCTCAGCGACGAGAGACGGTACGTTAGCTGAGCTGGCCGACCAAGGAGGAGCCATGGTCACCGTAGGAGTCCTCGCTCGACTCGAAGCCAAGCCAGGGAAGGAGGAAGAGGTCGCACGTTTCCTCGAAGGGGCGCTGCCGCTTGCCCAGCAGGAGGAGGCCACGACGGCATGGTTCGCGATCCGGATGGGTCCATCGACGTTCGGCATCTTCGACGTCTTCCCCGACGAGCCGGGACGTGAGGCCCATCTCGCTGGGCCTATCGCTGCGGCGCTGATGCAGAGAGCCGACGAGCTCCTGACCGAGCCGCCGATGATCGAGAAAGTGGACGTCCTGGCGAGCAAGCTCAGCGAATAGGGGATCACGCTCCGAAGCGTCGGCTCAGCCGTGCTCGAGAGCAACGGGCCTCAGCCAGGGTCCCCAGCTCGACCGGTACGCAACGCGACGGGCGGGCTGTACCGATTCGATCCGGATCAGCGGATCACCCGCATGAATTGACGACGTGCGATCAGGGACGCCCTTGAGCTCGTGCTCGCCGGATCCTGGAATGTGAAACCGCTTCCAGCGACAGGGCTCTCACCCGTCTGTGAGACCAGTGCAGTCTCTCCGCCCGTATCGCTCGAACAGCCACTCTCTTGACGACTATTCGTTGAGGAGAACGGCGACGCGGCGCCGGCACCAGGAGGAAACCCTGATGCCGGCGCCGCCTCGATCTGACCTTCAGTAACTGCCTGCAGCGATGATTCCAGACAGGTTTTCTTCGACCTCTGTGGTCGTGACTCTATTCACACCCGTAGCCGTCGTTGTCTGCGTCGAGCCCGTACGGGTCCGAGCCAGTCACGCGATACGTGACACCGGGCTTGGTGTAGTACGGCCCGTTGCCGGAGCCGCCGGCGCAGTCGTAATCGGCGCCGCCGTGATAGGCGAGGCAGGGGCTATAACCGGGTGTGCAATCCGGTTGGGGTGGCTTGGGGGGTGGCGCGCTTCGGTGCTGGTGCTTGTCGGTGGGCGAGATTCCGGCAAGCAGTCCAGTCGAAGCTGTCTTCTTGTGAACCGTCATCGCTCGGTACGTGCCAGTTTGGTCGGCGATCGCAACGTTGTAAGCGCCACGAGATCCCGTACGGACCTTCTTGATGGAGTGCCACGAGCCGTTGACGAGCTTCTGGATTAGGACGAGCCGGCTTGCCTCACAAGCGCGGGTCCTAGCGTTCACGACGCCAGCTGCACGCAGATGAACGTGCAGCCCAAACGTAACTGCCGTGCCGACGCGGATTCTGCGCTGGTGGAAGGAAAGGCTGGTGGTGTACTGACCGGCAGCACTGCGAACTCGGATCTTGGCGTCCTTGAAGCCCATTGGCACCTTCGCCCTGACCCGCAAATCGGAGACAGCCACGAAGTGCGCTGGGCGCTGACCGAACCACACTCCCTTTGTCCAGCGGAGGTGACTCCCACGCAGGGTCACGAGCGTCCCGACCGGGCCTATCTGGGGCGAGAAGCCCAAAATGACCGGTCGACGCACGACCTCGAAGTTCACATTTGTCGAATCGGACCCTCCGGTACTGGTGACGGTGATGAGCCCTGTGGTGGCGCCGCTCGGCACGTGGGTCGTGATCTCCGCGCTCGATTGCGCGAAGGTCGCCATAGTGCCGTTGAACTTGAGTGACGTCACCTGGTCCAGATCAGAACCTGTGATCGTGACTAGGGCTCCTACTGCACCATGATGCGGACTGAACGATTCGATCGATGGCGAAGGCGTGGTCGCCTTGACGATGAAATCCATGCCGGTCATCCCTCTACCGTCAACGGTGGTCACAGCGATAGGGCCGGTCGTTGCTCCATCTGGCACGGTCGCCGTTATCTGTCCGTCCGTGTCAACGCTGAATGACGTGGCCGACACGCCGTTGAACGAAACGTCTGAGGCGCCGGTGAGCGAACTCCCCGTGATGGTCACACCGTCACCGACCATTCCGGAGTCCGGCGTGAACGAATCAACGGTAGGAGTCGCAGCGAACGCAGGTGGCGCACCGATGACGCCAACGAGCAGGAACCCGCCGATGATCAGCAATAGAACCTTCTTCATGCTTTTTCCCCTTCTTTTCTGCGGACCCGATGCCTCGGCGTCTCCGCCGGCGCCTCGGGCATGGGCGGGACTGCTGGCAGGCCCAGCTTGATCCGCTCCTGCTCCGGCGTGATGACCGGCCAGTCGTTCGGGTAGTTCTCCTGCTGCTCCTGCCTCGTGCTCTCGCCTGTGGGCGGAACCTGCTCCATGTCGAACCCTCCTCAGGGTGTCGTTCACCAGGCCCCGGGACGGGGTCTGCTTCGGTTGCGTGGTCCCTTGGTATCGGGGGGACCGGGTCCGGCAGCGCCCGTACCTCTTAGCGCTGCTCGCTGACGATCTGCTTGATGCGCGGTACGGAGAGACCGGCGGCCTCGGCAAGCTCTTTGGTCGTGAGCAGCCGAGCGCCGTGGAGGCGGCGGATCTCCGCGTAGAGCCGTTCGCGGAGACGCTCGAGTTCCTCGGTGTGTGCCCGGTACGCTTCGGCGTGCGTCTCGATCGTCTCGAGCGCCTCGAGCTTTTGGCGCATGGCTTCGCCCAGCCGCCGCGCGCCGGCCCCTCGATCCGTGGCACCCTTGCGCTTCGTGTCCGTCATTAGCGAATAGGATAGCAGACTATCCACGACAAGTCAGAAGAGAAGCTAAGGCGGGCTAGGCCAGCATCTCAGCGTGGCTAGGCGGAGAGCAGCCTGCCTCCTCGGAACGCGTCTATCGACAATAAATCACCCGAATGGGGGCGACGAACGGGTTCGAGACGGTCGCTCTGGGGGTGCCATCATTGCTGCTTGAGGCGACGGCCTCGAAGACTTGATCGGAGCCTCGAATGAACATGCCCCCCGCGCCAAGCAGCCTGCCCACCAAGAAGGATCGCCTGTTCGCTTGGATAGGACGACATCGGCTCGCGAGCATCGTGATTGCGCTCGTCGTCCTAGTGACCGTCCTTGCTTCGATTGGAGCCGCAGCAGGCGGCACAAACGAGGCCGCGCCGTCACCGCTCGCAACGGAATCAACAGCCCCAAGTTCCATCCCAACCGGATCGCCACAACCCGAGTTAGCGGAGGTTCCGAGCGTAGCGAATCTCAATGTCAACCAGGCGCGTTCTCGTCTTCGGGCGGCCGGATTCTCGGTACTTCTCGTTGCGAAATATTCTCAGCAGCGCGTGGGCACACTGCTAACCGTCTCGGAAGTTGCCGGCACGAAGATGGCTGTCGGTTCGCCGGTCTCCCTCACTGTCGCTAAGGCATACCCGACGGTCCCGAACGTGTTTGGGCTCACGCAAGCGAAAGCCACGTCGAAACTGAAGGGTGCTGGCTACGACGTCGTCGTGACCAAGCAAGAGTCGTCGCAGACCCCTGGCACGGTCATCAGGACGAACCCAGCAGCCGGCACAAGTCGGTTGCCGGGAAGGCCGGTCACGATCGTTGTGGCGAAGGCGCCTCCCGCCCCTCCTCCACCGCCACCATCTCCCTCGCCGAACTGCACGCTCGGCTATTCGCCGTGCCTACCCCTCGGTCCCTCTGATTACGACTGCTATGGCGGCGGCGGAAATGGGCCGGCATACACAGAGCCTGGGGTCACTTACCGCGTAACTGGCTCGGACCCGTATAGCCTCGACGCAGACAACGATGGGTACGGCTGCGAGTAAGGTGCCGATAGCGCGAAGCCGAATACCGTTTTATCGGGTCGGTGGTCGATGATGTCTGAGTCATGACGTTATTCGGGCCAAAGAAGCCTTGCTCCCACTGCGGGAAGCAAGTCAAGAGGCCGGGCGATCTGACGCAGTTCCTCTGCCCGCACTGCTAGGCCAGACCCGGTCCTTGGGCTAGCGAAGCCCAAGTATCTGCTTGGTCCGCGCAGCAGAGTGCACGAGCCCGGTACGGAGAATTGCAACCACACATGACGGGCCAGCGTTGCCGATCGAGATGGGCAAGCGTTAGCTCAGGCGAGAGCCGCTGCCGGCTACACATCGGAAGAGCTGAGCCTGGATCAACCTTCAGGCGTTCGAAAATAAGGCCTTGCCGATGGTGGCCGATGACCTACTCACGCCAAAAGAGAGTTCCGACCTTTCGAGCGTGATGACGGCGCTCGGACTCGACGGGATGCGATCGCGCGGGTGGATCGGCAACTGTACGATCGGCTCTTCGTCTCCAGCATCAACGGTGGCCAGCTCCCGGAGGTGGCATCGCCCGCACATCCTCCAGAAGAAGGGCGAAGTCGTGCACTTCGAATGCCCGGCGAGCCTGATGAAGGAAGTCGCTGTCCGCGAATACCGAGGCGGGTATCAGGGATTTAGCATCCCCCTTGGGAAAACGGGAGTCCGCTACAGGGTTGGGGGGTCTCGAGGGCACAGCGTCGAAGTCGGGACGACTCTCAACGTGGCCGACACTGGGACCTTGTCCATCACCAACAAGCGCGCCGTCTATGCGGGGACTCGTAAGACGTTGGACATGCCTTACTCCAAGCTCGTCAACCTAAGCGTGTATCGAGACGGCATCCAATTCCACATGTCCAATCGCGTGAACGCCCCAATATTCCGTGTCGCCGGCGGGACGGACATCCTTGCGGCCATCGTCAACGCAGCCGCCCAACGTGCAGAGTAGGCGAGGGCTAACCTCGGGCCGTGGCGGATCACACCGGGCATGACGCTGGGCAAAGGGGCTCGACCAAGGACGCGGACTCGGGCTCGCTCGATATCTCTGCTCTGCAGCTTCGGCTGCGCGAGTTCGCGGATGCCCGCGATTGGGAGCAGTTCCATTCTCCGAAGAACCTGGCGATGGCGTTGGCAGGGGAGGCCGGCGAGCTTCTGGAGATCTTCCAGTGGCTGAGCGAAGCGCAGTCGCGGGGCTTGGATGACGAAGACCGTGATCGCGTGGCCGAGGAGATGGCGGACATCCAGATCTACCTGCTGCGCCTGGCGGACGTCCTCGCCCTGTCGCTCCCGGCGGCTATCGAGGGCAAGATCGCCGACAACGAGAGCAAGTACCCGGTTGGCGACTCGAAAGGCAACGCGACGAAGTACTCACGGAGAGCGCGCTAGTGCACCTCTACAGCGGGGCGACAACCGATTTCGTTGCCGATGCTACGAGGAACCGGATCGCCGACAAGCTGAAGACGGCGTTCTTCGACTACTTCCGATACGAGCCTTCGGCGAGCGAAGTTACGTCGTGGCAGAACTCGCTCCGTGCAATGGCTTCAGCGGTCGAAGTGGCCTCTCTTGACGACCACGGCATCGTCGTCGAGCTCCAACTCCCGACTCTCGTCGAAGCGCCTCGACTGCATGCTGACAGGTCACGACGGTGGAGATCGCGCGCAAGCCGTGATCGTCGAGCTCAAACAATGGACATCGGCGGATCCATGTCCCATCGACGATTGCGTGAGTGCCTTCGTGGGTGGCCAGATGAGAGACGTGCTCCATCCATCGGCTCAGGTTGGCGGTTACCAGCGTTACCTGGCGGATGTGCACACGGTCTTCAGCGAAGGTCTGGTTGGTATGTCTTCCTGTGGATTCGCTCACAACGCTTCGTTCGACCCGTCGGCCGTGCTCTGGTCTGAGACCTACCAGGCGTTGCTCGACCGCTGGCCCTTGTTCGCTGGCGACCAGATGGACGAGTTCGCCAACTTCCTCGATGTCCAACTTGCCGGCGGGGACGGCAAACCGGTACTTGATCAGATCCTCAAGGGGAGGTATCGCCCACACAAGCGACTGCTCGACCACACCGCGCGAGTCATCAAACGAGAGCCGACCTATGTGCTTCTCGATGAACAACAGGTGGCGTTCAATCACATCCTTGGGAGAGTCCGAGACCGTCAGGCGAGCTCGGAACAGAGTGCGTTCCTCATCCGCGGCGGGCCCGGCACCGGAAAATCGGTCATCGCTGTCAACCTCCTCGCCGAGTTGGCATCCGATGGCTTCGCGACCCAGCACGCGACTGGCTCGAAGGCCTTCACTGAGAACCTCAGGAAGACGGTCGGTCCCCGCGCAAAGGCGCTCTTCAACTACTTCAACAGCTTCTCGGCCGCGGAGCCCGAATTGCTCGACGCCATCATCTGCGACGAGGCTCACAGGATCCGGGTGAGCAGCAATAGCCGATACATGAAGAAGGAAGCAAGGTCAGACCTTCCGCAGATCGAAGAACTCATGCGTGCGGCGAAGGTGAGTGTCTTCTTCATCGACGATCGGCAGGTTGTGAGACCTGGAGAGGTAGGCAGTTCGGCACTAATCCGGTCAACTGCTGCGGAGCTCGGCATTCCCGTCTTCGAGCACGAACTTGAGACGCAGTTCCGGTGCGGAGGATCAGATGCCTTCGTTGGCTGGGTCGACAACACGCTTGAAGTCGACCCGACGCCCTTCGTGCTCTGGGATCCGAGCGAGGAGTTCGACTTCCAGATCGTGGACTCGCCGCAGGAATTGGAAGGCATGATCCGAGCGAAGGCGGCCGAGGGATATTCAGCCCGGCTGTCAGCAGGATTCTGCTGGCCTTGGTCTGATCCGCAGGAGGATGGAACGCTCGTGAGCGACGTTGAGATTGACGGGTGGTCGATGCCGTGGAACGCGAAGCCGGATAGCCGGCGATTGGCGGCGGGGATCCCGAAGTCGAACTACTGGGCGAGTGATCCAGCCGGGTTGGAGCAAGTCGGGTGCGTCTACACGGCGCAGGGCTTCGAGTACGACTACGCGGGCGTGATCTTCGGCCGCGATCTAGTCTGGCGCCCCCGGCAAGGATGGATCGGCCACCCTGAAGCCTCACGTGACAGCGTTGTGAAGCGCGGAGGGACAAAGGATCCGGCTACCTTTACCGCACTGGTCAAGAACACCTACCGGGTCTTGCTAACCAGAGGACTCCAGGGTTGCTACGTGTTCTTCGAAGACGACCAAACGCGCGACTTCTTTCTTTCCCGAGTCGAATGGCCGGAGAACTAACACTGCTCGTTCGACGACGTATCCGACGCGGTCTGGAACGGGCCACTTGCGAGGCAACGCCGGCCGGGCGAAGCTTTGCGAGATGATCCCCGAGACCCGTTTCGCCTGGCACGGCGACGTCGCACTCGCTCACCAAGTGGTTGGCGAGGGCGCGACGGACCTCCTCTATATCCCGGGTTGGCTCTCGAACGTCGACGTCATGTGGGAGAGCCCCGAGTACGAGAGCCTCCTTCGCCGGCTCGCCTCCTTCTCCAGGCTCATCGTGATGGACCGGCGAGGCTACGGCTGTTCCGAGCGTTTCTCACCACACGATGTGGACCCTCTCGAGGTGCACGTGGATGACGCGATCGCCGTCCTCGACGCGGTTGGATCCGAACGAGCGGCCTTCTTCAGCTTCGACGAGGGGACCTTCATCGGTTGCCTGCTCGCGGCTTCGCGCCCGGACCGCATATCCCATCTCGCGATGCTCGATCCATCTCCGTGCTGGACCAGCAACGAGGAGATCCCTTGGGAATGGTCAGCGGAGCAATGGCGGGCGAAGGTGGAGCAGGATCGCCGAGACTGGGGATCCTACGAGGCCTTCCGTCGGGACGACCCCGACACGCCGGAGCGGACGCTTCGATGGGAGGCGAAGTTCAACCGACAATCACAGAGTCCGGGCGCGGGAGCGGCAGAGGCATTGAAGTACAGCGCGACGGACGTCAGGGCGGTGCTGCCTTCGATCCGCGTCCCCACGCTGGTCGTCCACGGGAAGGAGCGCCCTTCGACCTCCATCGACGTGCGCAGCCCGAGATACGTCGCCGACCACATCCCGGGTGCCCGTTTCGTGGAGATCGCGGCCGGCCACTTCCCCTGGGGTGAGGGTTCGGACCTCCTCACGGACGAGATCGAAGGGTTCCTCACCGGCACCCGTTCCCACCCAAGTCTGGAACGGGTACTCACGACGATCCTGTTCACCGACATCGTGGGCTCCACCCACTTGGCCGCCGAGATCGGCGATCAGGCATGGCGGGATGTGCGGCGGAAGCACCATGACATCGTTCGCCTCGAGCTCGACCGCTTCCGAGGCCACGAACGAGACACAGCCGGTGACGGCTTCTTCGCCACGTTCGACGGGCCCGCTCGTGCGGTCCGCTGTGCGCAGGCGATCGAAGAACGCGTTCAGACGGTGGGTCTCGCGATACGGGCGGGCGTTCATACCGGGGAGATCGAGATCACCCCGGAGGGACCGAGCGGCATCAGCGTGCACATCGGCGCACGGGTTGCGGCCCTCGCGGGGTCCAACGAGGTGTGGGCGTCGTCGACCGTTCGAGATCTCACCGCCGGATCAGGACTGGTGTTCGAGGACGTCGGCGAGCACGAGCTCAAGGGTGTTCCTGACCCCTGGCGGCTGTATCGGGTCAACTGACTGAACTCAGCTCGGGATGTGTCGGTGCCGTTGGGTATCGTGCACCGAAAGGAGCCTTCCCCTGATCCGGCGAACCCCCTCACTGCTCGGTGTCGTGCTCGTGGTGGTGCTTGCCGCGTGTTCGTCGTCGTCGGCCACGTCACCGCGGCTGGTCGCGCAGACCTCGAGCCCGGCAGCACGGCCAACGTCCGCCGCACACTCGCCGCACGTCCGGGCGGTCAAACCGACAGCGACCACGTCCCCCTCGTCGAAGACCGCGCGGCGCAGGACCTACCCCAACATCCCTGGCGCGGATCTCCCTCGTCATGCGCTCACGCCGGGGATCGCCCTGGCGGTGAGCCGTGCGCGCGTGTGTACGTCCGGCTACGCGAGCGGTGCTCGTGACGTCTCGGACGCGGAGAAGGCGGCCGTGTACGCGCGCTACGGCGTCGCGTGGGTCCCGTACGCGCACGAGGTCGATCACCTGATCTCGCTCGAGCTCGGCGGTTCCAACGCGATCCGGAACCTGTGGCCCGAGCCGTACGCGGGACGATGGGGCGCGCGCACGAAGGACGTCCTGGAGAACCGCTTGCACGACCTGGTGTGCGAGGGTCGGCTAGCCTCGCGTCCGCGCAGCGGCAGGAAGCGCGCGACTGGGTCGCGGCGTACCGGAAGTACGTGGGTCACCGCCCGGCCGGCGGGTGCGCTTCCGGCGGTACCTCACCCGGCGGCTTCTACGCGTCGAGCTATCCGACCGCGTCCACGATCTACTGCGCGGATGACTCGGCCTGGCACGAGCTGTCGCGGGCCTACCTCGTGCACTTCGCGACGCTTCACCCAAGCGAAGGCGCGCTTCCCCGGTACCACCTGCACCAACCGTGCTGAGCTTGGGTGTGACCTCGGTCACGGAGACGGGCGGGGCTGCGGAGGACGATCCTGAAAATGACGGGGCGGTTGACACGAAGTACCGTGTTACACGAAAATCGTGGATGTGAGGAACGTGACGGTGACCTTGGATGACGAAACCGCACGTTGGGCGCGTATCGAGGCGGCCCGACGGGACATGAGCGTTTCCAGCCTGCTCCGCGAGCTCATCCTCGAGCACATGGGCCGCCGGGAAGCCTACGAAGGTGCGATGGTGCGCTTCTTATCGCGTCCACCCGCGAAACTGGGCGGCCGCCTCCCCACTCGCGAGGAGATCCACGATCGCGCCCGTCTTCGTTGACACGAACGTCTTCGTCTACGCGCGGGACTCGTCCGATCCCGCCAAGCAGGCCCGGGCCTCGGAGTGGCTCCGGCACCTGTGGGAGAGCCGGACCGGAAGGATCAGCTTCCAGGTCCTCGAGGAGTACTACGTGACGGTGACGCGGAAGCTCGCGCCGGGCCTCGACCCGCGGCAAGCAAGAGCTGATATCGAGGACCTCATGGTCTGGAGACCCGTTCCTATCGGGGAGGAGGTCCTCAGCGGGGCGTTCTCGATCGAGGACAGGTTCTCCTTTTCGTTCTGGGATTCGCTCGTCGTATCGGCGGCGCAGGTGGCCCGATGCGACATGCTCCTAACCGAAGATCTCCAAACGGGTGCTCAGATCGACGGCGTCACGATCGTGGATCCGTTCTCCACCGCTGTGGGCGAAGGATCTGATATCCCCCTGGCTGACCCACGTCACGGGGGACGCGGCGGCCGGCGGCGAAAAGCGCCTTGCGGAGGGCTACGGTCCCACCCGACGCGCCGAGCAGGTCCTCCGTTCGATCGCGCTGGTTCCCGTCGACCAGGCGATCCTGCGCGAGGCGGCGACCTCGCACCGGCATCTCTCCGAAGCCTCGACGCGGTGCACCTCGCGAGCGCGCTCTCGTTGCGTCCCGACGTGGATGGGTTCGTCTCCTATGACGCTCGCCTCTCGCGTGCGGCGACGGCGGCTGGCCTCGTCGTCAGGGTTCCGGGAGCCGATTCCTCACGATAGGGTTGCTGCAGCTTGAGCCGATCAGCCGATCAGCCGAGCATCGACCGATACCTCCACGTTCCCCTTGAGCGCCATCGAGACGGGACAGCCGTCCTTCGCCTCGTCCGCTGCCCGACCGAAAGCAGCCTCGTCGATGCCGGGCACCTGCCCTTCCACCTCGATCCTCGACGTCGTGATCCCCTCACCGGGGACGAACGTGACGGTCGCCGACGTCGACAGATCCGTCGGCGGGGTCCCCTGCTTGGCGAGGACGTTCGAGAGCGCCATCGAGAAGCACGCGGCATGCGCCGCTGCGATCAGCTCCTCCGGAGAAGACTTGCCTGGTTCCTCTCCCGTCCGTGCCGCCCACGTCATGTCGAGCGGGCCGAACGTTCCGCTGCCGACCCGATCGATCGTTCCCGCACCGGTCATGAGGTCACCGTGCCACCGCGCGTGTGCTCGGCTCTCCGCCGCCATCACTGCACCCCTTCCCCCAGGACGTGAGTTCCACGTTACTGGTCGGCAAGGGCAGCGGACCTGTCCGCTCGGGAGGATGCGACCACCCGCGCTTCGAGCTCGGCGAGCGCCTTCCGGCGCTCGGCGAGCTCCTCCTCCAACCGCTCCCGATGCAGCTCCAGGATCATGTGGACGACCGCCGGATCGTCGGCGGTCAGGACCCAGCGGATCTCGTCCTCCGGCATCTGACACCGCCGGAGCACCTCGGCCGCGTCGTGCCCGCATATCCGTCCCGATCACCGCTCTCGCTCCTTCGGCGTCGTCAACAGCCCGACCCCGACCGGGAGCATCACGATCCCGAGCGGGGTCCCGATGATCGTGAGCAGCAGCATCCCGCCCGTCGCGAACAGGAACGTCCCCAGCGCGATCCGGCCCAGGCTCGGGAACTCCGGGCCGACCCATCCATCCTCGTTCGGTGCCATCTCTGGCCTCCCATCTCTCGGTGTGGCTCTTGCACACTGAGACGAGGCAGCACGCCGCGAAGTGACAGGTCAGGAAGTGTCACGGAGGCGCATGCTGTTCCGTCTAGGAGGTGGAACTCCTCTGTATCGGAGGCACCGCGTGGACGACGTCTACCAAGAGCTCAAGCCGCTGATGTTCTCGATCGCGTACCGGATGCTCGGGAGCGCGACCGAGGCCGAGGACATCGTCCAGGAGGCGTTCCTGCGCTTCCACAAGGAGACGAGCGGCGGCACCGAGGTGGACTCGGCCAAGGCCTACCTGTCGGCCGTCACCACGCGGCTGAGCATCGACCACCTGCGGTCCGCGCGCGTGCGGCGCGAGCGCTACGTCGGCACGTGGCTCCCCGAGCCGATCCTGACCGAGGAGGAGGACGACGTCGCCCTCCACGCCGAGACCGCCGACTCGCTCTCGATGGGGTTCCTGGTGCTCCTGGAGAGCCTCACGCCGGTCGAACGCGCGGTCTTCCTGCTGCGCGAGGTGTTCGACTACGGCTTCGACGAGATCGCGCGGATCGTCGGCAAGACCGAGGAGAACTGCCGCCAGATCTCCGTGCGGGCCCGCAAGCACGTCCACGACGCGAAGCCGCGGTTCGAGGCGTCGCGCGCGCGGAAGGAGGAGCTCGCGCGCCGGTTCTTCGCGGCGGCGATGGACGGCGACCTGGACGGGCTCCTCGAGATGCTCGCCGCCGACGCGGTCGCGTACGCCGACGGGGGAGGGCTGGCGCCCGCCTCGCGGCGCCCGGTCCACGGCGGGAAGAAGGTGGCGAACCTGCTGCTCGGGGCCGCGCGCATCGGCCGGAAGCTCGGCGTGGTCGGGATGCGCGAGGTCGAGATCAACGGCGAGCCGGGCTGCGTGTTCGAGGACGGCGACGGTCGCGCGATCGCCGTGGTCGCGCTGAACATCGCCGACGACCAGGTCCAGACGATCCACGCGGTCGCCAACCCCGAGAAGCTCCAGCACCTCGGCCGTTCGGAGCGATGAACGGGCCGATGAGGTTCGCGTTCCGGGTCATCCCTGGAGTACGTTGCGCCGTGGAGGACGACACCCCGTTGTCGGCGAACGCGGCACCGCCGCTGCCTCCAAGGCCGGACGCGCCGACGCGGAACCCGAAAGCCGTGGTCGCGACCGTGGTCGGCGTCCTGAGCGTCGTGCTGTTCTTCCCGTTCGGCCCCGTCCTCGGGCCGATCGCGATCGTGATCGGGAGAGGCGCACGTCGCCGAGCGATGGACGGAGCGTCCGGCAAGGGTTTGGCCACGGCGGGCGTCGTCCTCGGCGTGATCGGTCTCGTCGTTGGGGTCTTCGTCTGGATCGTCGCAAGCACGTGTGACTGCCTCTGATCGACGTAGCTCAGGGCTCGATGGCCGCTGCCGCATCGAGGGTGCCGACATCCGGTCGGCCGATCGCCAGGTAGGCGACGAACCCGGCGATCAGGATCGCGAGGATCACGCTGACCCTCCCGTAGCCGAAGCCGAGTCCGCCCAGCGTCTTGGGGGCAGCGAACAGATCGGCCAGAGAGGCCCCGAGCGGCCTCGTGACGATGTAGGCGAACCAGAACGCCGCCACCTCGCCGATACCGAACCGCCATCTCGCGACGAAGGCTGCCGCGAAGAGCACGCCGAAGAGCACGGCCGAGGCGAAGAACCCCCAGCCCAACGAGAACGCCGTGAGGTCTCCCGCGGCGGTCCCCAGGGCGAAGGTCGCCATCACGACCGCCCAGTAGAACAGCTCGCGTCGAGTCGTGAGGATGCTGTGGATCGACAGGGTTCCCTCAGCCCGGAACCACGCGACGAACAACAGCGCGAGCACCACCGAGAAGAACGCCGTCGACACGGCGTAGGGCACACCGAGTTCCACGTGCACCCCGTCGGCGGCCATCGTCCCCGTGATCGCGACCATCAGGACGGTGAACCAATAGAGAGGCGCCTTGTAGCGGTCCGCGGCGAGCTGAGCGGCAAGCGACACGGCCAGGATCGCCCCCGCGATGAGGACGACGACGATCAGTCCGGCCTTGTTGTTGACGCCGTCGCGGTGGATGAAGAAGTCGGAGGTCGTCTCGCCCATGCCCGTGGTCAGCGCCTTGACGATCCAGAAGATCGCGGTGACCTCGGGGACCTTCACCAAGGTCCTGCGTTCGATGTGCATACCCCTCGAGTCTCAGGTCGTCGCACGCGAAGGGGAAGGCATGTGAGCGTTGAGGTTTCGTTGCGTGCAAGTCGGCTCCGCGGGAGTCGATCACCCGCTCATCGATAGCCTCGTCGCCACGTGACGGCGGTTCGAGACGTCGCGAGCGCGGAAGGAGGAACGTGCGCGCCGGTTCTTCGCGGCGGCGATGGACGGCGTTGCCGCGTGCGTTCGCGTTCCGGGTCATCCCTGGGGTACGTTGCGCCCGTGGAGGACGACACCCCGTTGTCGGCGAACGCGGCACCGCCGGTGCCTCCAAGGCCAGACGTGCCGACGCGGAACCCGAAAGCCGTGGTCGCGACCGTGGTCGGCGTCCTGAGCGTCGTGCTGTTCTTCCCGTTCGGCCCCGTCCTCGGGCCGATCGCGATCGTGATCGGGAGAGGCGCACGTCGCCGAGCGATGGACGGAGCGTCCGGCAAGGGTTTGGCCACGGCGGGCGTCGTCCTCGGCGTGATCGGTCTCGTCGGTGGGGGCTACGTCTGGATCGTCGCAAGCACGTGTGACTGCCTCTGATCGACGTAGCTCAGGGCTCGATGGCCGCTGCCGCATCGAGGGTGCCGACATCCGGTCGGCCGATCGCCAGGTAGGCGACGAACCCCGCGATCAGGATCGCGAGGATCACGCTGACCCTCCCGTAGCCGAAGCCGAGTCCGCCCAGCGTCTTGGGGGCCGCGAACAGATCGGCCAGAGAGGCCCCGAGCGGCCTCGTGACGATGTAGGCGAACCAGAACGCCGCCACCTCGCCGACACCGAACCGCCATCTCGCGACGAAGGCTGCCGCGAAGAGCACGCCGAAGAGCACGGCCGAGGCGAAGAACCCCCAGCCCAACGAGAACGCCGTGAGGTCTCCGGCGGCGGTCCCCAGGGCGAAGGTCGCCATCACGACCGCCCAGTAGAACAGCTCGCGTCGAGTCGTGAGGATGCTGTGGATCGACAGGGTCCCCTCAGCCCGGAACCACGCGACGAACAACAGCGCGAGCACCACCGAGAAGAACGCCGTCGACACGGCGTAGGGCACACCGAGTTCCACGTGCACCCCGTCGGCGGCCATCGTCCCCGTGATCGCGACCATCAGGACGGTGAACCAATAGAGAGGCGCCTTGTAGCGGTCCGCGGCGAGCTGAGCGGCAAGCGACACGGCCAGGATCGCCCCCGCGATGAGGACGACGACGATCAGTCCGGCCTTGTTGTTGAGGCCGACGCGGTGGATGAAGAAGTCGGAGGTCGTCTCGCCCATGCCCGTGGTCAGCGCCTTGACGATCCAGAAGATCGCGGTGACCTCGGGGACCTTCACCAAGGTCCTGCGTTCGATATGCATCCCTACGAGTTTCAGGTCACCGCACGCGAAGTGGAAGGAGTGCGAGCGTTGAGGTTTCGTTGCATCAGCCCGAATGGTCGGATGAGCTGTGGGTCATCGAGGGGATAGTCTTCGCTCCGTATCCGAAACCGGCAGATCAGATGGGTCGCTCTGCGGCCGCCTGGCGCCCCGGTAACCACACGCGGAACGACGCGCCGCCGCCCGGGCGCTCTTCGACCCACGCTCGACCGCGGTGCAGCTCGGCGAACCGGGCGACCAGCGCGAGGCCCACGCCGGCGCCCGGCGAGTGCTATGAGCTCGAGGGTCCCTGGCGGAACGGCTCGAAGATCGCCTCGCGCAACTCCTCGGGCACGCCCGGTCCGTCATCCTCGACGACGATCAACGCACCGCCGTCGTTCGAGCGGGTTCGGATCCAGATGTCCGTCCCGGCGGGGGTGTGGCGGACGCTGTTCGCGAGCAGGTTCTCGACGATGCGCTCGAGCTTCGACGTATCGACGGGGATCATGACCGGCTCGACATCCAGGACGACGGTGCGGTCCTTCGCGATGTCGAGCTGCGCGACCAGCTCCCGAACGACCGGCCCGATGTCCGTGTCGGTCAGCTTCGGCTCCATGATGCCGCGCGACAGCCGATCCAGGTCGAGCAGATCGGCGACGATCCGGTCGAGCTTGTGCGAGTTCTCGGCGATCCGGTTCGCCATGTCGCGCACGTCGGCATCGGAGAGGTCGATGTCCTCCTGGGCGAGCGTGAGCGCCAACCCGTGGATCGCCGCGAGCGGCGTCCGGAGATCGTGCGAGACCGCCTGGAGGAACGTGTTCTTCATCTCGTCGACCGCCCGGAGACGCTCGGCGGCCTGCTGCTCCCGGCGCAGCGCGCCCTGCAGCTCGTCCTCGGCGCGCTTCAAGTCCGTGATGTCGAAGTACACGCCCTGCCAGAACTTCGGGGCGCCGTTCTCGTCACGATAGAGCGACGCCTCCTCGCGCACCCATACCGTCCGACCGTCGCGGGCGACCATCCGGTACTCGATGCTGAGCGGGCTGCCGTCCTCGAACGACCGGCGTGCTGCCGGCCTCTGCGGCATCGACGTCGTCCGGATGCGTGACCTGGTTCCAGAGGTCCGGATCGGCCAACCATTCGTGGGGCGCGTACCCGAGCAGGCGCTCGAGCTGCGGGCTGATGTACGCGGGCGTGAGATCGGTCGGATCGTCCTCCGGGACCTCGTCGATGTACGTCACCGCCGGGATCTGCTCGACCAGCAACCGGTACTTCGCCTCCGCCTCGCGGAGGGTGGGGCCCGTCTCCCGGTCGGCCGTGACGTCCACGGCGACGCCACACCACGACCTGACGCCCGACCCTGGGCTCCTCCTCGACGGAGGCGCTGTCGTGCACGTGAACGAGGCGACCGTCGTGCGCGATCATCCGGTATGCGAGGTGGTACCGAGAGCCGACCTCGCTCGTGTCTCGCCACGTCCCGAGCACGCGCGCGAGGTCGTCGGGATGGACGCGGGCGACCCAGAGATCGGGATCGTGGATGAACTCGGCGGGCCCGTAGCCCAGGATCCGCTCGACCTCGGCGCCGATGTGCGTGGTTTCCCCCGCGCGAACCGGGTCGCTCATCTGGATCCGCCGGACGTAGCTGATCGCCGGGACCTTCGAGAACCACTGCGGAGGAGCCGATCCGCCACCATCCGCGACGGTTGCCTGAGAAGCAGGGCCGATGCTGTCCGGCCGGTTCGTCCCGGCGGGCTCATCAGGCGTCGGAGTGGTCATGACCTTCGAGGTTATCGACCGGCTCGAGGGCTCCGCTGATGCCGATGAGGGCGACCTTTGAGGACGCGTACGACGACTCGGGCCCGGCACCTCTATCGGGTGTTCGGCCGCTCCCGCGATCGCTGCCTCACCGAAGCCCAGGTGACGACGGCCAGGATCCCGATCGAACAGACGACGCCCGCCACCGTCCGGGCGAAGGCTTCCCCTCGAGTGAGCGTGCCCACCGCGACGAGGGATGAGCCGAGCACCAGCGTCCCGAGCGAGAGCACGCCGAGCTGGATCACGCGGCGTTGCGTCACCTCGGCTTCGTTGACGACGCGGGAACGAGCGTCGAGCGACCACATCACCAGCTCGGCCAGGACCAGGAGCCCCGTCGCGACGAAGGCCGCGCCGACGTCGACCGCTCCGCGTCCGATGTGCAGGACCGTGTACTCGGCGCCGAGCGCGACGACGCCCCACCACGTCGCGCCGGCCCAACCGGCGAGGGCGACCAGCGTCGCGAGGACGCCGACCACGCCGAAGCCCCAGAGCCAGCCGGCCCGGTCGCTGCTCCCCAGCGCGGAAACGATCGCGAGCAGTGCCGCGAGCCCGAGTGCGGCGGCCGCCGTGGCTAGGCGTACCTGAGACGTCCGCCGCGTCGTGATGCTTCCACCTCCCACACCGCTCGTTGCAGGTGGTCTCCGTCGCGCCACTCGGCGACCGAGATCCCGACGCGCCGGAGGTCGCGGTGCAGCGTCTCGCGCTCCATCGTCCAGATCCTGTACGCGAGCTCCGACACGGGGTCGTCCGACGGCGAGGGTTCGGTCGGTACGGGGGAGACATCGATGACCGCGACGTCGAACGCGCGACCGCGGAGGTCGAACAGTGCGCCGACGCTCCGTTCGTCCAGCAGGGGCGTCACGGCGAGGACCAGCGCCTTCGGAGGAAGCGTGCGGATCGGGATCACGTTGATGCCCTTCCACGCGTAGTTCACCGCGACCTCGGTATCCAGGAGCGCTTCGATGATCCGGTACTCCTGACGGATCCCCATCCCCGGCATGAGCCAGCGGAGCACGCCGCCGAAGCTCACGAGCCCGACCCGGTCACGGCGTTCGAGGTACACGCTGACGATCGACGCGGCGGCGCGGACGGCGCGCTCGACCGTGGTGGAACTGCCCGTCCGCACGTCGGAGAAGGTGTCGAGGAACACGACGACGTCGGCGTTGCGCTCCGGGTGGTGCTCGCGGACCCACGGCGCGCCGCGTCGGGCCGTGGTCTTCGGATCGATCGAGCGCACGACATCTCCGGGAACGAACGGACGCAGCCCCGCGAACTCGATCCCCTGCCCGACGCGACGCGCCACCTGGTTGCCGATGGAGAGCTGGGTCTTGGCGGGTCGGACCAGCGCGCGAAGCGTCTCCGTGCGCGGGAAGACCCTGATCGGCCGGCGTGCATCGAGCCGGTCGTCGTACCGGAACAGGTCGAAGCGATCGTGGGCGCGGACGTGGAGGTCGCCGAGCTCGTAGACGCCCCACCGGGGGAACCGGAGCCGCAACGTGACGTTGCGGCTCCGGCCGCGGGGCAGATGGAAGGCGAGGGCGGTGTCGCCGTCTTCGACGGCGACACCGCTCGGGAGCGGCAGGACCACCTCCACACGCTCGACGTCGGTGTCGGCGGCGATCCGGACATCGAGCGTGATCGCCTCGCCTTCGACGAGGCGATCCCGCTCGACGTCCAGGCTGAGGGTGGTCCATACCGGCGGCTGGGCCGTGAGGAGACCAGCCACCAGGATCACCGCGAACGGTGCGGCCATCACGACGAGCTCGGGACGGCCCGTCGCGAGGGCGCCGACCAGGAAGATCGCGGCCACGGACGCGAAGCCGGCCAGCTTGGGCGACGGGCGGCGCGTCACCGCCCGCCCTCGGGCTCGGGCGGCGGGGCGGGAACGCTGTCCAGGACCTCCTGCACGATCCCTTCGCCTTTGATGCCGGCTACCCAGGAATCGGGCCGGAGCGCGATCCGGTGCGCGAGCGCCGGGACGGCGACGGCCTTCACGTCCTCCGGCGTGACGAAGTCGCGACCGGCGAGCACCGCTTTCGCCCGCGCGAGCTTCACGAGCGCGAGGCTCCCGCGCGGGCTGGCACCGACCTGCACGCGCGGCGCCGACCGTGTCGCGTCGACGATCGACACGATGTAGCGTCCGATCGCCTCCGAGACGAACACGTCTTCGACGGATGCCTTCATCTGCTCCAAGTCGGACGGCCCGACGACGGGCGTGAACTGGACCACGTCGGTCTTCCGCTGGAGCCGACGTTCGATGATCCGCCACTCGTCGTCGTTCGTCGGGTAGCCGACGCCGATCCGCATCAGGAAGCGATCGAGCTGGGCCTCCGGGAGCGGATAGGTTCCCTCGAACTCGATCGGATTCTGCGTCGCCAGCACCAGGAACGGCGGCGGCAGGGGATAGGTCTCGCCCTCGATCGTGACCTGTCGCTCCTCCATCGCCTCGAGCAGCGCGGCCTGCGTCTTCGCCGGGGCCCGGTTGATCTCGTCCGCGAGCAGGATGTTCGTGAAGACGGGACCCCGACGGAACTCGAACGTCCCTCGGTGCTGGTCGTAGATCGTCGCCCCGGTGATGTCGGAGGGCACCAGATCAGGCGTGAACTGCACCCGGCCGAAGCCGAGCCCCAGGACGCTCGCGAACGAGCGCGCCATGAGGGTCTTCGCGAGCCCAGGGACGTCGTCGATCAGCACGTGACCGTCGGCGAGCAGGCCCAGCAGGATCATCTCGAGGACGTTGCGCTTGCCGATCACGGCTCGTTCGATCTCCGCGATGATCTGATCGGAGCGCTCACCGACCTCTACATGCGTGAGCGTCATCGCGAGAGGTCCTCGACGGCGGTCACGATCTTCGTGACGTCCTCGATCGGCATGCCCGGTCCGAACCGATCCTCCGGCGCCTCGTGATCGGGCCGGAGCAGGTCCCACGCTTCCGCGCCGAGGAGCGAGCGCGCGGCGTCCTGGTCGGCATCCAGATCGACGCCGTGTTCGGAGGCGAGCCGATCCGCGGCGAGCCGGCGGAGTCGCCGGCGGAACTGGCGGTGGAGCTCCAGCGCACGATGGGTCGAGGCGCCGACCTCGAACGCGATCCGGTCGGGCTCTCTGGCCCGAGGGATCTCCCGCTCGGGAGGCTGGAGGAGCGCCTCGTCGAACGGGAACGGCCCCGGCGCCGACGTTGCGACCCGGACCGCCTGGACCAGGAGCCGGATCACGAGCGCGCCGAGGACGATCACGAAGATCTGCGCCGAAGCTTGCGCGTACCGAGGAACGGCCATCGCGGTGGTGAGCAGGATGACCGAGGCGACCGTGAGTACCAGGGCCGAGCCTTTCCAGCGGAGGCGCGGCTGGATCGCTCATGTGACCTCCGACATCAGCGCCGATCGGATGTCGAGGAGGCAGTCGATCGCTCGTCGCTTCATGGAGATGTCGATCGGGCGATCGCTGAACCTCGCGATCTCGAAAAGGTCCGTGAGCGACCGCGCGGGGCCGGCCGGGATCGCCAGTGTGCGGAGCGCGCCATCGATGTACTCGAGCGGCGTTTCCGAGGGACGCCGCGGGATGCCCCCGCGGGCCAGGACGGCCTCCATCCGTGTGTACGCACGGATGATCGCGCGGCGCGGGTCGGGGTCGCGCTCGATGTCGTTGATCGAGTCGTCGACCACGCCGACCACGTGGCGCCGCAACTCGGGGAGCGGCTCCCTGTCCTCCTCGATGGATGCTGTCCTCCGCGCGGCGAAGGCGAGAGCCGCCGCGGCTGCGGCGGCTCCCGCGACGAATCCGACGATCACCCACGCGGAGGGCCTGCGTTGATCCTCCCGGGTGCCGCTCGTCAGATCCCCCGGCGCCGCGGTCGGGGCCGGGGTCGGCCGGGGTTGCCCGTCCTGACCGTTCCTGAAGGTCACCAGCAGCATCAGGAAGACGGCGGCGACGATGAGCCATGCGACCATCGTGACCCACCACGGCACGGGGGGCGTGGCGGCTCCAACCCCTCGGCGTCCTCCGCGAGCCGGCGCCTGAGCCTCCTGCCCACGACGATGAGCACGACGAGCCCCGCACCCCAGGCGGCCGCGAGGATCGCGGTGAGCGTTCCGCTCACGCCCGGACTCATCGTCCGAGCGGAGCCGCTCGCGCCGCCGGTCTGCACCCCGGTCACGGCCCACGCGACCACGGCCAGGAGGACCGCGACCACACCGATCAGCGCGAGCCTTCCGGAGCCGCTCGCGAACGATCGCCGGAGCCTCATCCGTCGTGGGATCGCCCCTCCTTCGCCGGCCAAGCTGCCGCCCGCATCTTCATGACACGTCGACGAAGTCGTCAAGGAAGCTGGAGCCGACTACGGACGGATGATGACGGTCGCTCCCATGGGCACGTCGATCAACTTCGCCATCAGCGGGTTGAACACGCGGATACACCCGTTCGACACATCCTGCCCGGCCACGCTCGGGTCCGATGTCCCATGGATCGCCATCCGGCCGCCGCCCGGCCAATCGGTGATCACCCTGAGAACCCGGATAGGCCTACCGCGAAGTTCCCGTACGGGCCCTGAACGTCCGCGTAGCCGACTCGGGCCCAGACGAAGAAACGACCGGGCGTGGTGGGGGTCGAAGGCGTGCCGATGGCGACGCGGTAGCGCGCGATCGGTCGGCCTTCGTGGTAGCGCGTCAACGTGTGCTTCCGCAACCGGACGATGATGCGGTCACGAACGATGCTCGTGTCGACGCGTGCAGCCCGCAACCATCCCGTCGATCCGTTGGGTCGGTCCGGGAGGAGCACGTGCAGCCAGGGGTCGCCTCGAACGTCACGTTCTGCGATCACGGGCAACCAGAGGGGCTGACCCCAGTCGTTGACGGCGCGGTAGGCCGCAACGTTGCCGCGCGGAGAAGGTGTTTCGAACACACGGAACGGGCCCCGCTTCGGGTGGACGACCACCCCGCCCTGGACGCCTGCTTCCATCGTCCCTGAAACGGGGTCCGGACCGGTCACGGCGAACGTCCGGGCCGATGTCGCGGGAGGCTGCGATGAAGACGGTGCGCCGGAGCCGCACGCAGCCGACAGGACCGCAAGCAACCCGAGCGCGAGAACGCCGAGCCGTGGCATCCGTTCCCTCACGCCTTGCTCATGTCGGTCGGACGAGCGGAGTCCGCCTCTCGATGTCGTGACCTGGCCCGTCAGTTCGCGGTCGCCGCGACGTTGACCAACCAGCTGATGCCGAAACGGTCGGTGCACATGCCGAAGATGTCGCCCCAAGGCGCCTTCTCGAGCGGCATCGTCACCGAACCCCCTTCGGCGAGCTTCTCGAAGTAACCGCGGAGCTGCGCCTCATCGTCGCCGCTGAGCGACATCGAGAAGTTCGTGCCCGGCCGGTACTCCATCTTGATCGGCGTGTCCGCCGCCATGAACCGGATGCCCTCCGGGCCTTCGAGGTCCGCGTGCATCACCAGATCGTTCTCGCTCGGATCCGACGCTGCGTGGTAGTCGGCGAACGTCGAGACGTTCAGCTTGCCGCCGAAGACCCCTTCGTAGAACTCCATAGCCTCGCGGGCGTTCCCCCGGAAGTTGAGGTACGGGTTGAGCGTGATACCCATCGGTCCCTCCTCGTGGTCGGCTCCTGCGCGTCTAGCCTACTTAGACTGCTCGGCGTGGACCGATGGGCGACCTTCGATTGCTACGGCACGCTGATCGACTGGAACGCCGGGATCCGTGCGGCCCTCGCCGGGATCTGGCCGCGACGAAGACCCCGAGGCGTTGCTCGCTTCCTACCACGAGGTCGAGCCCGGGCTCGAGGCAGACGGGACGCGCTCGTACCGTGAGGTCCTGACGCAGCGCGGTCGTCGACAGTCGGCGGCGGCCAGGGAGCTCGCCGTCGCCGGACGGCGCCGGTGCCTCGCTGGCCGACTCCGTGCCGTCGTGGCGGCCCTTCCCCGAGGTGCCGGCGTCGCTCGGTCGGCTCCGCGAGGACGGGTGGCGGCTCGCGATCCTCTCGAACACCGACGCGGACTACCTGGACGCCTCGCTCAGCTCGATCGGCGTTCCCGTGGACGAGCGGGTCGTCGCGTCCGACATCGGGTCCTACAAGCCGGCGTTCGCCCACTGGGAGACGTTCTTCCGGCGGACCGGCGCCGACCGCGCCGGCCACGTCCACGTGGCCGCCTCGCTGTTCCACGACGTCGAGCCCGCCGCGGCGCTCGGGCTCCCGTGCGTGTGGATCAACCGGCTCGGCGAGTCGAGCCAGATCCCGAGAGCTGCGGAGCTCCCCGACCTGTCGGCGCTGCCCGCGACGCTCGAGCGG
>CAVXYE010000013.1:0-16588 GCA_963765865.1 uncultured Actinomycetes bacterium | reverse complement strand
TCACCACACACGCCATGATGAACGCCACGGTAACCCGGACGGGGTGGTCATCCCAGATCCAGTGTCGTCGTGACTTCTCGTTCCCCACTCTGCATCCGGTCCCCCCAAACCAATCACCCCACATCCTAGCCCGCCGCTCGAAACACTCGAGATGCGCCTGGTCGACGCGGGTCACACCGTCGCCGCGGCCGGCGAGTCCATCGGTGATCGGAGACGGCCTGAATCCCTTGACGATGAGGTAGATGCCGAGCGACAACTCCCAGACGAACTCCGGGATCGTCGCGATGACCTGCGCCGAGGAGCCTGGCTCGATGACATCGAACAGCACGGCGGTCCCCGAGACGATGATCAGCGGACCGCCGATCAGCCCCAGCATCGCCATGCGCCGCGGCACCAGGCCGGACCGGTACATCAGGTAGCCGAGCAGCAGCCCGTTCCCGACGCCGACGACCCAGCCGGGCCCGAGCAGGAACGTCCAGTCGTGGATCGCGACGAGCGACCTGCCGACCGTGACGAGCGAGGCCGCGTCCGCGCCCGCCGTCCCGCGACGTCCTGCCGCAACGTCACGACCGCGAGCAGGCTGAGGATGCCGACGGCGATGAAGGCGCTTTCCATGACGCGGGCGGTGACGTAGCCGAGGGCGAGGGCTCTCGTTCTGCCGCTTGAGGATCGGGAACAGCACGACGGCGGTGCCGATGTTGGCGATGATGAGGAGCATCTCGAGGAACGCGCCGAGGGCGATGCGGTTGTCGGCGCCCGCACCGACGATGTAGTCGGGGTTGTCCAGCACCGGGGTGTACAGCACGAGCGCCGCCGGGATCGAGGTGACGAAGGTGATGATGAAGAGCAAGCCGACCACGAACGCGGTCCTTCTCAGAGGGTTCACTTGGACTCCTTTCGAGCTGATGAGATCGACGATCCGGCGGCGTGCCTACTGCGTTCAGTCATTCCCCGATCCGTCGCCCATGTCACACGATCTTTCGCCTGGAGGTACGCACTGAAAGTGGTTCCCTTGATGAGGCAGTCGTGATCAGTCGAGGGGCGGGCCAGACGGACAAACGGAGAGGATCTTGCCCGTCGTTCGGCAACCCCCGTCGCCTAGGCCCGCCCCGAGCGCACCGTATGGCGGCGGCTCGCGGGAGAAGAGTCAGCGATAGGGGCTAGGTTCGATGCGTGGTGTCTTTGGCAGCATTCCCCTCGGTGCTCCCGCGCGATCGCGAGCGTTGGCGCGATGCGCAGACGATCGATCAGAGAAGCGCAGGCTGTTGCGCGTTACCGGTCAGCACTCACCACTGATCGCACCAACTGCAGTCTGCCGTCAGCGAGGGGAGCCGAGCCACGTTCGAGGAGCCTGCCGACGGCGATGCCGATCGGCACGGAGCTGAGGAACCACACCTCGAGGATCTTGACGATCACAGCGCTCTCCCTCCGTTGGAGTTCTGTTCTTCCTCGACCTATCGACACGTTGGCAGGGCAAGTTGACGAAGAGATGAAGACGCCGCGAAGGGTGGCTTGACGGCTCCATGGGGCCGGTCGCTCGCTGTCGTACGATGTCGGCCTTGAGCTAGCGGACCAACCTCGAGTTCCACCGGCCGCAGACCGCGGTCCGTGTTCGCCTTACCCGAGGAGGTCCACCGTGTCGATCCGCCCGAACCACATCCACCGCAGTACATCCCATGGGAGCTGCGCCGTGATCGCGCTCGAGGCTCGCGAGCTCTCCGTCGAGGTCGGCGGCCGCATCGTCGTCGAGGGACTCAGCATCGACCTCCGCGACGGCGACAAGGTCGGGGTCGTCGGGCGCAACGGCGCCGGCAAGACCACGACGCTCCGGGTGCTCGCGGGGGAGATCCCGCCGGCCGCCGGCTCCGTGACCCGTCGAGGAGCGGTGGGCTACCTCCGTCAGGATCCGCGGCAGCACCGCGCCGAGGACGACGATCGCGGGCTCGAGCACATCCTGGGGGCGCGCGGGCTCGTCGACCTCAACCGCCGTCTCGAGAAGGCGCGGATCGCGCTCGAGGAGTCACACGGCGAACGCGAGGTCCACCGGTTCGCTCGTCTCGAGGAGGAGTACCGGCAACTCGGCGGCTATCAGGCCGAGTCGCACGCGAAGGCGATCGCCGCGGGGCTGGGTCTGCCCGAGGACCGGCTCTCCCTTCCGGTTCGTGCGCTGTCGGGTGGGGAACGGCGTCGGCTCGAGCTCGGCCGGATCCTGTTCGGCGGCTCGGATCTGCTCCTGCTCGATGAGCCCACGAACCACCTGGACATCGACGCGAAGACCTGGCTGATGAAGTTCCTCACGTCGTACAAGGGCGCGCTCGTCGTCGTGAGTCACGATCTCTCGCTCCTGGACGCCGCGATCACGCGGATCCTCCATCTGGATCGCGACGGCGTCGTCGAGTACCGAGGTACCTACCGCGAGTACCGAGAGGCGCGGCGCCTCGACGAGGTCAGGCTCGGCAAGCTCGCCGATCGTCAGCAGCACGAGATCCAGCGGCTGAAGACCCTGGCGGATTCGATGCGTGGCCAGACCGCGAAGCGCGCCCGCAAGGCGAAGACGCTGGATACGCGCGTGTCGAAACTGGAGGCCAAGCGCGTCGAGGGACCGGCGAAGGACAAGCGCGTTCGCTTCCGGTTCCCCGATCCGCCGCACAGCGGTCGAACCGTGCTCGTGGCCGACGGTCTGACGAAGTCCTACGGGGGCCCGGCGATCTTCGAGGACGTGAGCTTCGATCTCGGGCGAGGAGAGCGGTTGCTGGTGCTGGGGCTCAACGGCGCCGGGAAGACGAGTCTGCTCCGGATCTTGATGGGGGAGACCGGAACCGATGCCGGGACGTTCGCGTTCGGGCACGGTGTCGTCCCGGGCTACTACGCGCAGGAGCACGAGGGCGTCCACGACGGGGTCACGGTCCTCGATCACATGAAGGAGGCCTCGGACGCCGACGACCTGGCGCTCCGAACCCTCCTCGGGATGTTCGGCCTGCACGGGGAGGTCGCGTTCCAAGACGCCGGCACGCTGTCGGGCGGGGAGAAGACGAAGCTCGCGCTGGCGATCCTCGTCGCGGGCAGGAAGAACCTTCTGCTCCTGGACGAGCCGACGAACAACCTGGATCCGCCGTCGCGCACGGCGATCGCGGAGGCGCTTCAGGGGTGGCCGGGCGCCATGCTGCTGGTGAGCCACGATCAGGAGTTCGTCGAAGCGCTCGCGCCGGAGCGGATCCTCCTGATGCCGGATGGGGCGATGGACCGTTGGAGCGACGAGTACCTCGACCTGGTGGCACTCGCGTAGCTGGGTACACTCGCCGCGACTTCGAGGCGGGAGGATCGGTGGGAGGCAACGGTTCGGCGGCGGATCTCGTCTTCGTGAACGGTGCCGTGTACACGGTCGACGCGATGCGCTCCTGGGCGCAAGCCGTGGCGGTGCGGGACGGGCGGGTCGCGCTCGTCGGCACGGACGACGACGTCCGAGCCGCCATCGGCCAGGGGACCGAGGTGATCGACCTCGCCGGAAGGATGCTGATCCCCGGGTTCCAGGACGCGCACGTCCATCCGGTATCTGCGGGCATCGACATGCTCCAGTGCGACCTCCACGAACTGGATTCCAAGGACGGGTACCTGGCGGCGATCGCCGCGTACGCCGCCGCCGAGCCGAACGAACCGTGGATCCTCGGGGGTGGATGGTCGATGGACGTCTTCCCTCGGGGATGCCCGTCCAAGACCGACCTGGACCGGGTCGTTCCCGACCGCCCCGTGTTCCTGCCGAACCGCGACGGGCACAGCGCCTGGGTCAACTCCGCCGCGCTGGAGCGCGCCGGGGTGTCGAGCGTCACGCTCGATCCGGCCGATGGCCGGATCGAGCGTGACGCGGACGGCGCTCCCTCCGGAACGCTCCACGAAGGGGCGATGGGCTTCGTGGGGGATCTGGTGCCGCCACCACGCCCCGACCTCGTCTCTCGCGGGGTGGTGAAGGGGCAGGCCCACCTTCATGCCCTCGGCATCACCGCCTGGCAGGACGCGATCGTCGAGTCGGGCTCGGCGGACTGGACGGGCTCGTTCGAGGCGTACGTCGAGGCCGCCGAGCAAGGCGCGCTGACGGCCCGCGTCATCGGCGCGCTGTGGTGGGACCGGAACGCGGGGCTCGAGCAGATCGATGGCTTCATCGCGCTGCGCGAGCGCGGCGCGACCGGACGCTTCGCCGCCACGTCGGTCAAGATCATGCAGGACGGCGTGTGCGAGAACTTCACGGCGGCCGTGCTGGATCCCTACCTCGATGCGGACGGACGGGCGACGGGCAACCGCGGGATCTCGTTCGTCGAGCCGGAGCTCCTCAAGGAGGCGGTCACCAGGCTCGACGCGCTGGAGTTCCAGGTCCACTTCCACGCGTTGGGGGACCGAGCGGTCCGGGAATCGCTCGACGCCGTCGAGGCGGCACGCCAGACCAACGGGCTGTCCGACACCCGGCCGCACCTGGCACATCTGCAGGTGATCCACCCGGACGACCTCTCCCGGTTCCGGTCGCTCGGCGCCATCGCGAACGTCCAACCGCTGTGGGCGGCGCACGAGACCCAGATGGACGAGCTGACGATCCCCTTCCTCGGGGAGCCACGATGGACGTGGCAGTACCCGTTCGCGAGCCTCGTCCGCAACGGTGCGACGCTGGCGATGGGGAGCGACTGGCCGGTCTCGAGCTCCAACCCACTGGAGGAGATCCACGTGGCGGTCAACCGGGTGATGCCGCCGAACTATCCCTATGGGGCGAACCGCGACGAGGCGTTCCTGCCGGAGGAGCGGCTCGACCTCGCGACGTCGATCGCCGCCTTCACGACCGGGTCGGCGTTCGTGAACCACCTCGACCGGGAGACCGGCTCGATCGAGGTGGGCAAGTTCGCGGATCTTGCCGTCCTCGACCGCAACCTCTTCGCGTACCCATCGGAAGAGATCGCCGAGGCCCGATGCCAGATGACGTTCGTCGAGGGTCAGCGGGTCTTCGCCTCGGCCGACGCGTGACGAAAGCCGTGACCCGGGGTCGACGGAGCTCGTTGCGAACCGTCTTCGCCGCCCCGCACGATGACTGCCCGCACCACCCCGGATCGAAGGAGGACCCGATGAGCCAGCCGTTCGACATGAGCCTCGTCCAGCGTGGGGCCCGGAACCGGCGCACCCCCTATTACGAGGCTACCCAGAAGTACGGCCCTGCAGGGTTCACCGTGTACAACCACATGTACTTCCCGATCCGTTTCGACACCTTCGAGGCGGAGTTCGATGCGTTGCTGAACGGCGTGACGCTGTGGGACGTCGCCGTCGAGCGATGCCTCGAGATCTCGGGGCCGGACGGGTTCCGGTTCGCGCAGCTCCTCACGCCGCGCGACCTGTCGACGTGCGCGGTGGGTCAGGCCAAGTACGTCCTGATCTGCGACGGCGACGGCGGCATCATCAACGATCCCGTGATGACCCGGATGGACGACAACACGTTCTGGTTCGCGCTCGCCTCCTCCGACGCGCTGCTGTTCGCGAGGGGGCTGAAGAACGCCTACCCGGACCTCGACGTCACGATCCAGGAGGCGGACGTCGCACCGCTCCAGGTCCAGGGGCCACGGTCCAAGGACCTCATGGTCAAGCTCCTCGGGGAGGACATCCTCGACCTCCGCTACTACTTCTGGACCGACGCGAAGATCGCCGGCGTGCCGGTGGTCGTGACGCGCACCGGATGGACCTCCGAGATCGGCTACGAGGTCTACACCACCGACACGGCGCGTGGGAACGACGTCTATGAGGCGCTCATGGAAGCCGGGCAGGAGTTCGGCATCAAGCCGACCGGTCCGTCGGACATCCGCAGGATCGAGGGCGCCATCTTCAACTGGGGCGCAGACATGACGTACGAGAACAACGCCTTCGAGCTGGGCCTGGACCGGCTGGTGGACCTCGACACGGTCCCGCCCGAGGCGAGCATCTCCATCGGGGCCTACCGAGCGATCCGGGAGGCCGGGGTCGACACGAAGATCAACGGCGTCGTGCTCGACGGTGACCCGTTCCCGGCCCTCAACGCGGTGAAGTGGCCTGCATCGATCGACGGTCAGCAGGTCGGCAAGGTCACGTCGGCGATCTACTCGCCACGCCTGAAGCAGAACATCGGCTACTGCTGGCTCCCGGCGGACCGCAGCAACGAGGGTCAGGAGGTGACCGTCCAGACCGAATGGGGGACCCGAGCGCGCGACGGTTGCCCCGATGCCGTTCGTGGATCCCTCGAAGCAGATCCCCGTTTCCTGAAGCTCCGTTCAACGCGTCAGCGCTGGACCCGGGCCGGGACGGACTTGCATCCCTGTCCTCTCCTGAACGATGCTTCAAGGAGATGACCGGGCCGACCGGCCCGGCCCGGAGCCCTCAGGGAGGCCTTTCGATGGTCAACGAACGTGAGGAGATGCTCGCGAAGAGCGCGACGCTCTACTTCGGTCCGTGGTACCGGCAGTCGCCGTTCTTCAAGGCGACGCTCCGGGCCGGATGCACCGCGTACGACATCTACAACCACATGTACCTCCCCGGGTACTACGACGATCCGGAGATCGAGTACGGGCTGCTGAACGAAGGCGTCACGCTCTGGGACGTCGGCGTCGAACGGACGGTCCAGGTGAGCGGTCCTGATGCCGACCGGCTGATCGATCGGATCACGTGTCGCGATCTCACCAAGTGCGCCGTGAAGCAGGGCAAATACATGCTGGTGACGGCGCCCGACGGCGGGATCGTCAACGACCCGGTGCTGTTGCACCCGGAGCCGAACGTCTGGTGGATGCAACTCGCGGACTCGGACGCCGGTCTCTACGCGTTGGGTGTGGCGGCGCAGTCGAACCTGGACGTGGAGGTCTCCTTCCCGGACGTGCATCCCGTCCAGGTCCAGGGGCCGCTCTCGGCGAAGGCGCTGGAGAAGCTCGTCGGCCCGGCGATCTACGACCTCAAGTACTACTGGTGCGATCACTTCGACGCGCATGGGATCCCGGTCGTGATCTCGCGGACCGGGTGGACCGCGATCCCCGGGTTCGAGGTCAACCTCCTGGACGGAGCCCGTGGAGACGATCTCTGGAACGCGATCATGGATGCGGGTGAGGAGTTCGGGATCCGGCCGATCGCGCCGAGCGAGGCGCGCAGGATCGAAGCGGGCATCTTCAACTACGGCTCGGACATGCGACTGAGCGACACCCCGTTCCACGTGATGGGGCTCGAGCGTCTGGTCGAGGAACAGCCACAGGACTACATCGGCAAGGACGCTCTGGAACGGATCCGTCGCGAAGGGGTCGACCGGAAGCTCGTCGGCATCGAGCTGCTCGGGGCCGAGCTCCGGGCGGAGATGTCCGAATACTGGAACGCCTACGAGGGTGGAAACCAGGTTGGCTACCTCACGGACGCGGTCTGGTCGCCGGGGCTGCAGAAGAACATCGGCTACGTGTGGGTCCCGGTCCGGCTCGCCGAACCGGGGAATCGGCTGGACATCGAAACCGAGGACGGCGACCACATCGAGGGCATCACCGCGGCGATCCCGTTCGTCGATCCCCGCAAGGAGCGTCCCGCCGGGTCGCTGACGTAGCATCGACGCGCGGCGTGCCGTGGTCGCGCCGGACCAGGCGGCGAACCGCCCGGCCCGACGCACCGTATGGAAACGTATCCACGGGAACACGTCGGAGGGTCCGCCATGCGCAAGATCCTGATCGGCATCGTCGGGCTCGCGTTCGTCGCCTCTGCCTGCTCGGTCGACCTGACCGGTCGGTCGGCGAGTTCGGCGGGTGCCGCGCCCGGCGGCGGAGCTCCGAACGGCGGGGCGGAGCCCGTCGCGGCCGTCGTGCGCCAGACGCTCCCCGCCGTCGTGAACGTCACGACCGATGTCTTCCAGCCGGGTCCGTTCGGCAACGTGCAGCAGGGCAAAGGCGTCGGCACGGGCTTCATCGTCCGTCAGGACGGGATCATCGTGACCAACTGCCACGTGGTGGAGGGTGGTTCGAAGATCACGGTTTCGACGTCCGCGCAGACGCCGAAGCAGTACGACGCGCGCGTGATCGGCGGCGACTGTCAGCACGACCTGGCGGTCCTGAAGATCGACGCCACCGGGTTGCCGACCGTCCCGCTCGGCGACTCCGGTGCGCTCGTGCTGGGGCAGCGGGTCGTCGCGATCGGCTACGCGCTCGCCCTCGAAGGTGGTCCGACGGTGACGGCGGGGATCGTCTCGGCGCTCAACCGCTCGATCACGGTCCAGGACCCGAGCTGCGACGTGTGCAAGAACGGCGCGCGGGTGTACTCGGACGTGATCCAGACCGACGCGGCGATCAACCACGGCAACTCGGGCGGACCGCTCCTCAACATGGCCGGCCAGGTCGTGGGGATCAACTCGGCCGGCGCGGACACCGCGGAGAACATCGGCTTCGCGATCGCGATCGACTCCGCGAAGGACACGATCCAGCAGGCGATCGCCGACCCGCTGGCCGCCGCCTCGTACCTCGGCGTCTCAGCCCAGACCGTGACCCCCGCCCTGGCGGTGCAGCTCGGGCTCCCGGTCCAGAGCGGGGCGTACGTGATCGCCACCACGGCGGACGGCCCCGCGCAGCACGCGGGGATCAAGGACGGTGACGTGATCGTCGCGATCGACGGCAAGACCGTGACGACCGCGGATGACCTGGCGAGCATCCTCGCCGGGCTCCAGCCCGGTCAGAGCGTCACCGTGGACCTCGTCTCCCACACGGGCGGTCGCCGATCCGTCGATGTGACGTTGGGCGCACGCCCGCTGCCGACGCAGTTCCCGTAGGGCCGCGACACCGGTGCGTTAGCCTTGCCGGCATGGGTGCGCCGTTCGAGGCCGGGGAACGAGCCCTGCTGATCGACCAACGTGGACGTTCCTACGTGGTGGTGCTTCAGCCCGGTGGGACCTACCACACGCATTCTGGCGCGCTCCGGCACGACCTGTTGCTGGGGCAGCCCGAAGGGATCCGGCTCGAGACCGCCGCCGGCATGGTCGTCACCGCGTTCCGCCCACGGTTCGCGGACTACGCCCTGAAGATGAAGCGCGGCGCTCAGGTGGTCTACCCGAAGGACCTCGGCCCGATCGTCACGTACGCGGACGTGTACCCGGGCGCGCGGGTCCTGGAGGCCGGGACGGGGTCGGGCGCCCTCACGATCGCGTTGTGTCGTGCGGTCGGGACGGACGGGAGCATCGTCTCGTACGAGCTCCGGGAAGAGCACCATGCCCAAGCGGTCCTCAACATCGAGGGGATGTTCGGCAAGGTTCCGGACCAGCTCGAACTTCGGGTGGGCGACGTCAACGATGTCGGCCGAACGGGTGACCGGTTCGACCGATGCGTCCTCGACCTGCCGGAGCCGTGGGGGCCCCTCAGCGTGCTCGGCGGAGCGCTCGAACCGGGGGCGGTCCTGTGCGCGTACCTGCCGACGACCGTCCAGGTCCAACAACTCGTGCTTGCTCTTCCGCCACACGGGTTCCTGCACATCGAGACCTTCGAGGTGATCCGGCGTGGATGGCACGTGACCGAGCGGAGCGTCCGGCCGGAACACCGCATGATCGGCCATACCGGGTTCCTCACGATCGCGCGCCGGATGTCCTGACCCGCACGGACCATTTCCGTTCCCGGTCCTAAGCCGTTCGACCGCCCGTGCCGTAGATACTGAACAGGACGAACCCGACCGCGATGTTCCCGATCGCGTCGGTCCGCAGGTGTAGATTCGAAACGCGCGGAGGAGGCGCAGATGCCCGGACAAGGTGAGCAGGTCGACGAGCTGCGATCCCAGGTCAAGTTCCTGGAAGAAGAGGTCGGGCTCCTCCGCCGCCGCCTGACCAACGCGCCTCGACAGGTCTCGATCCTCGAGGAGAAGCTCGTCGAGACGCGCGAGCAGCTCGCCAAGGCGATGGGCCAGAACCAGAAGCTCGCCGACGCGCTGCGTGACGAGCGAGACAAGATCGAGGCACTCGCCGAAGAGGTCGAGAAGCTCAGTCAACCGCCGGCGTCGTTCGGCGTGTTCCTCCGGGCGAACGACGACGGCTCGCTCGATGTCGTGACCGCCGGCCGCAAGATGCGGGTGATGCCCGCGCCGGACATCGAGGTCGTGAAGATCGTTCCGGGGTCGCAGGTCGTCCTCAACGAGTCGCTGAACGCGGTCGAGGTCCTCGATCCGGATCGCGCGGGTGAAGTCGTCAAGGTGAAGGACCGGCTCGGCGACGACCGAGCGCTGGTCTTCGGTCGTGGCGACGAGGTGCACGTCGCGTACCTCGCGGGTGACCTCCTCCAGAACTCGGTCCGCGCGGGCGACAACGTGCTCTTCGATCCGCGATCCGTCGTGATCACGGAGCTCCTGCCCAAAGAAGAGGTTGAGGAGCTCGTCCTGGAGGAGATCCCCGATGTCGGCTACGAGGACATCGGGGGACTCGAGGGACAGATCGAGGCGATCCGTGACGCGGTCGAGCTGCCGTTCCTCTACGCCGAGCTGTTCAACGAGCACGAGCTGGAGCCTCCGAAGGGCGTCCTGCTCTACGGACCCCCGGGCTGCGGCAAGACCCTGATCGCCAAGGCGGTCGCCAAGTCCCTCGCGGAGAAGGTCGCGGAGCGGACCGGGCGGGAGGATGCTCGGAGCTACTTCCTCAACGTCAAGGGCCCGGAGCTCCTGAACAAGTACGTGGGTGAGACCGAACGACAGATCCGCGAGATCTTCCAGCGGGCCAAGGAGCGGAGCGAAGAGGGCCTCCCGGTCATCGTGTTCTTCGACGAGATGGACTCCATCTTCCGGACGCGGGGCACGGGCATCTCCTCGGATGTGGAGTCCACGATCGTGCCGCAGCTGCTCTCGGAGCTCGACGGGGTGGAAACCCTGAAGAACGTGATCGTGATCGGCGCGTCCAACCGTGAGGACCTGATCGACCCCGCGATCCTGCGCCCTGGTCGTCTCGACGTGAAGATCAAGATCGAGCGCCCGGACGCGGCCCAAGCGATGGATGTGATGGCGAAGTACCTCCACCCGTCCGTGCCGATCCATCCCGATGAGGTCGACAAGCATGGCGGTGACCTCCAGCTCGCGTGCCACCGGATGATCGAGAAGACGATCGAACGGATGTACGCGGCGTCGGACGAGAACCGGTTCCTCGAGGTCACGTACGCCTCGGGCGACAAGGAGATCCTGTACTTCAAGGACTTCAACTCGGGCGCCATGATCGAGAACATCGTTCGACGGGCGAAGAAGGATGCGATCAAGCGGTTCCTCTCGAAGGGAGAGAAGGGCATCAAGGGCGAGGACCTGTTCCACGCGATCCGCGACGAGTTCAAGGAGAACGAGGACCTCCCCAACACGACCAATCCCGATGACTGGGCCAGGATCTCGGGGAAGAAGGGCGAGCGGATCGTCTACGTCCGGACCTTGCTCGGTCTCGAGGGGGACGGCCGGCAGGTCGAGCGCGTCAGCGCCGGCCAGTACCTGTAGCCCGCCCGCGCGGGTAAGGTTGCCTCGTGGCTATCCCGAAGGTCATCGGCACCGAGACGGAGTACGGGATCGCGGCCGTCGGCCAGCCCGACTTCAACCCGGTGTTGTCGTCATCCATGCTCATCTCCTCGTACGCGGGCAGCTTGCGCAGGATCCGGTGGGACTACGAGGATGAGTCTCCGCTCCGGGACGCGCGGGGGTTCGAGCCGGTCAGCGGTCGGGAGCTCTCCGACGAAGACCTCGGTCTCGCGAACGTGATCCTTCCGAACGGGGCTCGCTACTACGTCGATCACGCGCACCCGGAGTATTCGACGCCCGAATGCTTGTCGCCCCGGTCGCTCGTCATCCACGACAAAGCCGGAGAGCGGATCCTCGAACGCTCGCTCGCGGTCGTGGCGGCGGAGATCCCGTCGTCACCGGCCCTCGCGATCTACAAGAACAACTCCGATGGGAAGGGCAACTCCTACGGCACGCACGAGAACTACCTGATGGACCGGGCGACCCCGTTCGGCGACATCGTTCGCGACCTCACCCCGTTCTTCGTGAGCCGGCAGATCTTCACCGGTGCCGGCAAGCTCGGGCTGGAGGCGCAGTGGGACGAGCGAGGCAAGCATGTGTTCCAGCTCACGCAGCGCGCCGACTTCTTCGAAACCGAGGTCGGGCTGGAGACGACCCTGAAGCGGCCGATCATCAACACACGCGATGAACCCCATGCGGACCCGGAGCGGTACCGGCGGCTCCATGTGATCGTGGGCGACGCGAACCTCTGCGAGGTCGCGACGTTCCTGAAACTGGGAACCACGTCGATCGTGCTCAAGATGATCGAAGACGGGTTCCTTCCGGACTTCTCCCTCGTGAACCCGGTGGCCGCGATCCACGACGTGTCCCGCGACGTGTCGCTCACTACCCAGGTGTCGCTCGTCGACGGACGCAAGATGACCGCGCTCCAGCTGCAGTGGGAATACCTCGAGCTTGCCCGCAAGTACGTCGATCGCGAGGACGACACCCCCGAGAACCGTGAGGTCCTCGAACGGTGGGAGAGCGTCCTGCGCGGACTCGAGAACGATCCCCGGACGCTCAGCGCGCAGCTGGATTGGGTGGCGAAGCTCCGGCTGCTCGAGGGGTACCGGGAGCGGGACGGTCTGGCGTGGAGCGATGCGAAGCTCCGCGCGATCGACCTGCAGTATCACGATGTCCGGCGCGATCGAGGGCTGTATCACCGGCTGGCGCACGCCGGGAAGGTCGAGCGCATCACGACCGATGAAGAGGTCCAGCACGCGATCATGGAGCCGCCGGACGATACCCGCGCGTTCTTCCGCGGCCGCTGCATCGCGAAATATCCCGACGCGATCGCCGCCGCCTCCTGGGACTCGCTGATCCTCGATACCGGTCGGGACGCGTTGCAGCGCATACCGATGCGTGAGCCGCTCCGCGGGACGCGGGCACATGTGGAAGAGCTGCTCGACGCCTGTGAGGATGCGGCCGCGCTCGTCGATCGCCTGACCGGCTAACCCTCCGCACGTCCGCACCCGAAGCTAGGATGTGACTCCGGGAAAGGAGAGCGTGCCGTGCCCGAACAGGAACAGAAGCGGATCCAGAAGAAGGGCGGCGGGGAAGCAGACGACGATGCCGGTCAGGTGACGTCGTCCTCCAAGGCCAACGAGCTCAAGGAAGAGATGGACGACATCCTCGACGAGATCGACTCCGTGCTGGAAGAGAACGCTGAGGAGTTCGTCAAGTCGTACGTCCAGAAGGGCGGCGAGTGAGCGACCGGCCCGAGCTGTCGCTCGCCGGCAGCCCGTTCGGTTCGAGCCCGAGCTTCCTGGATCTGGTGCGTCGTGAGCGCCCGGAGGCCGTGCCTCGTTCGTTGACGGATGCGCCGGTCCTGGCGGTCCCGCACGGGACCACGGTGCTCGGTCTGAAGTTCGCCGACGGCATCGTCATGGCCGGCGACCGCCGCGCGACCTCCGGCAACCTGATCGCGGACGCCAAGATGCGGAAGGTGTTCGGCGCCGACGACTACAGCGCGATCGCGATCGCCGGCGTGGCGGGACAGGCGCTCGAGCTGGTCAAGCTCTTCCAGCTCGAGCTCGAGCACTACGAGAAGATCACCGGCGATCGGCTTTCACTCGAAGGCAAGGCCAACCGCCTCGCGCAGATGATCCGCTCGAACTTCCCCCTGGCGCTCCAAGGGCTCATCGTCGTCCCACTGTTCGGGGGCTTCGATGAACGCATGAACGAAGGCAGGATCTTCTACTACGACGCCACGGGGGGTAGCTGGGAGGAAGACGATTACCAGACGACCGGTTCCGGCGGGCAATCGGCGAAGAACTCGCTCAAGAAGCGGTGGCGGCCCGGGTTGACCCTCGATGAGGGGCTCAAGGTCGCCGTGGAGGCGTTGATCGACGCGGCGGAGGATGACGCGGCGACCGGGGGACCCGACTCCATGCGACGGATCTGGCCGATCGCGATGACCGTGACGGCGGACGGATCGCAAGATGTGCCGGAGGACCGCGTGGTCGCGGCCGTGGACGCCGTGCTGCAGGACCGGAGCGCATCGTGAGCTTCATGCCGTACGTCGCTCCCGAGCAGCTCATGAAGGACCGGTCCGAGTACGCCCACAAGGGCATCGCCCGTGGACGCTCGGTGATCGGGCTCGAGTTCGCGGACGGGCTGCTGTTCATCGCCGAGAACCCCAGTGCCACGTTGCACAAGATCAGCGAGATCTACGACCGGATCGCCTTCGCCGGGGTCGGGAAGTACTCGGAGTTCGAGGAGCTCCGGATCGCAGGCATCCGCCTCGCCGACCTCCGTGGCTATCAGTACGGGCGCGAGGACGTCAAGGCTCGCGACCTGGCCAACGCGTACTCCCAAGCCCTCTCCACCATCTTCACCCAGCAGATGAAGCCCTATGAGGTCGAGATCGTGGTCGGCGAGGTCGACGGGGGAGCGGGGACGTCGGGGATCTACCACATCCTGTTCGATGGGTCCGTCTCCGACGAACAGCGCTTCGTCGCGATCGGCGGTCACGCCGAAGAGCTGACCGATACGCTCCGCGATCGGTTCCAGGAAGGCTGGGATCTCGCGACGGCGGTCCGGACCGCGGTGCAGGCGTTGAGCACCATGCCGGAGCAGCGCCAGATCCCGAACGACCAGATCGAGGCCGGGGTACTCGACCGGACGCGCCCCCAGCGCCGCAAGTTCCGCCGGCTCGCGGACGACCAGCTCGCCGGGATCCTTTCCGGCAGCTGACGGCGTTCGCGCCCCGCAGGCATACCCTTGCTGGAGATGGATCGGCGCATCTTCGGGCTCGAGAACGAGTATGGGGTCACGTGCACCTTCCGAGGGCAGCGGAGGCTGAGCCCCGACGAGGTCGCGCGGTACCTCTTCCGCCGGGTCGTCCATTGGGGCCGGTCGTCCAACGTGTTCCTCGAGAACGGCGCACGCCTGTACCTCGACGTCGGCTCCCACCCCGAATACGCGACGCCCGAATGCGACTCGATCACGGAGCTCGTCGCGCACGACAAGGCGGGGGAGCGGATCTTGGAGCACCTCTTGTCGGCCGCGGAGATGCGGCTGCACGAGGAGGGGATCAGCGGCGAGGTCTACCTCTTCAAGAACAACACGGACTCTGCCGGGAACTCCTACGGGTGCCATGAGAACTACCTCGTCGCCCGCCACGGCGAGTTCGCGCGGATGGCCGACGTCCTGATCCCGTTCTTCGTGACGCGCCAGATCTGGTGTGGCGCAGGGAAGGTGCTGCACGGTCCCCGTGGCGCGCAGTTCTGCATCGCCCAGCGAGCCGAGCACATCTGGGAGGGCGTCTCGAGCGCGACCACCCGCAGCCGCCCGATCATCAACACGCGCGATGAACCGCATGCAGACGCCGAACGCTACCGGCGTCTGCATGTGATCGTCGGCGATTCGAACATGAGCGAGTGGACGACCTTCATGAAGGTGGGCATCACCGACCTCGTCCTGCGGATGGTGGAGGGCAACACGGTGATGCGCGACCTGACGCTCGAGAACCCGATCCGAGCGATCCGCGAGATCAGCCACGACACGACGTGCACCCGCAAGGTGAAGCTCGCGAACGGTCGTGAGTTGTCGGCGTTGGAGGTGCAGACCGAGTACCTGGAGAAGACGACGCGGTTCGTGGAGCGGCGTGGCGCCGACGAGGCGTCGACGAAGCTGTTGGATGAGTGGCGCCTGGCGCTCGACGCCCTCCGGGACGGGCGATCCCGAACGGCTGGCCCGGAAGGTCGATTGGGTGACGAAGCGGCTGCTGATCGAGCGCTACATGCAGAAGCACAACCTGCCGCTCGGCTCACCCAAGGTCGCCCTGCTCGATCTTGCCTACCACGACGTCAACCGGTCGACGGGGGCTCTACTACCTGCTAGAGCGCACGGGCAAGGTCGAGCGGGTCGTGACCGAGGACGACGTGGGCCTGGCGATGCGCGAGCCTCCGCAGACGACACGAGCGAAGCTCCGCGGCGAGTTCATCCGGCAGGCGAAAGCGAAACGGCGCGACTACACGGTCGACTGGGTCCACCTGAAGCTGAACGACCAGGCGCAGCGAACGGTGCTCTGCAAGGACCCGTTCCGCAGCGCCGACGACCGTGTCGAGCAGCTGATCGCGCACATGTGACAGGCCCGCTAGCGGGCTCGCCACCGGCGGATGCCGGCGGCGAGCCGTCCGGCGAGCACGCCGGCAGTCGCCGCACCCAGCACGTCGAGGTCCGCACCGTCGTTCGTCTGGGCATCGCGTTCGAAGCCGGGACGCGGATCGACCTCGACCACGTGGTGGGCAGCGTCCAGATCTAGCGCGGCGATCGCCACACGCAGGGCCGCGCGCTCCGTCCCCGCCAGCCGGGGGACCGCCACGTCGACGTCGACGAGGCATCCCTCGAAGAGCTCGGTGATGGCCGGAGGGCTCGACCAGGGGAGCGCAGGGAGCGGACGTCCGCCGAGCGCCCTGATCGCGTTCATCGTTCGCCCGCTGCCGGACATCACGATCATGACCTCGGCGCCCTGCTGCGCGGTGCGCAGCAGGGCGCCGCCGTCGGGCGCGACCAGGAACGGCTCGACCCCACCTGCTCGGGTCACGGCGAACCGCACGACCGCAAGCCG
>CAVXYE010000012.1:0-34285 GCA_963765865.1 uncultured Actinomycetes bacterium | reverse complement strand
CGCATCCCCTAGGATTCGGCGGCGGACGAAGGAGGGGTTCCTGTGGCGACGGTCGAGACGGCCCCGGCGGGGTTCGTGCGGCAGGACGGCAAGGAGAAGGTCACCGGCACCGGCCGGTACACCGCCGACCTCAGCTTCACCGGCATGGCCCACGTGAAGTTCCGATACGCGGACCACTCGCACGCGAAGATCCTGAGGATCGACACGTCGAAGTCGAAGGCCCTCCCCGGCGTCGTCGCGGTCATCACGCAAGCCGACCTGCCCGACGTCCGCTACGGCGGCTTCGTCCAGGACCGATACCTCTTCGCGAAGGACGTCGTCCGCTTCGAGGGCGAGATCGTCGCCGGGGTCGCCGCGCTCACCGAGGAGATCGCCGCCGAGGCGGCGCGACTGATCGAGGTCGAGTACGAGCCGCTGCCGGTCGTGACGGACTTCGTCGCGGCGATGGAGCGAGGCGCGACGCTGATCCACCCCGACCTCCCGTCCTACGACAAGGACGAGAACATCGTCGCCGACGGCAACACGATGGCCTACCACACGATCGTGAAGGGCGATGCCGACACCGCGATGGCGGGGGCCGACGTCGTCGTCAAGAGCCACTACGTCTCCGACGCGTCGCAGGGCGTGCCGATCGAGCCCCGCGCGGTCGTCGCGCAATGGCAGGGCGACAAGGTCACGATCTGGTCCTCGACGCAGGTGCCGTACGCCGCTCGCGCCGGCGTCGCGCAGACGCTCCAGGTGCCCGAGGCGGACGTGCGGGTCGTCGTCCCGCTCCTCGGCGGCGGGTTCGGCGCGAAGTGCGACCTGCACTTCGAGGGGCAGGTCGCCGCGATCGCCCGAGCCGCCCAGCGGCCCGTCCGCCTGGTCCTGTCGCGCGAGGAGGAGTTCACGATCATCGCGCAGCGCCGCGAGGGGATCGCGATGGACTTCGAGACCGGCGTGACGCGGGACGGCCGTCTCGTCGCGCGCCGGGCGAAGCTCGTCCTGGACAAGGGCGCGTACTGCGGCGAGGGCGGGTTCCTCGGACAGATGGCCGCGATGCACGCGTGCGGGCCGTACCAGATCGACCACATCTCGGTCGAGGCGTTCCTGAACTACACGAACAACCAGCCGTCCGGCTCGGTCCGCGCGCCGACGGCGCCGCAGGTGTGCTGGGGGCTCGAACAGCACATGGACGAGGTCGCGGCCGCGATCGGCATGGACCCCGTCGACCTCCGTCGTCGGACGCTGATCGAGGAAGGCGCCGAGGGCCCGACGCGACAGGTGTTCGACAAGGTCGGTATCCGGGACACCCTCGAGAAGGCCGTCGACATGATCGGGTACGGCCGCGATCTGCCCGACGACGAGGCGATCGGGGTCGCGGTCGGGTGGTGGCCGTGCATGCCGGCGCCCTCGGGCGCGTACGTGCAGATGAACGGCGACGGCAGCGCGACGATCGTGACCGGCGCGCAGGAGAACGGCAGCGGCGCTGTGATGGCGATGCCGATGTTCGTCGGGCAGGAGCTCGGCATCGATCCGAACGACGTCTCGATCCTGTACCAGGACACCGACGTCGCGCCGTGGGACATGGGGTCGTGCGGGTCGCAGACGACCTTCAACAACGGCCGCGCGATCCTCGCGGCGGCGCAGGAGGTCCGTCAGCAGCTGCTCGACGCGGCCGCCGAAAAGCTCGAGGCCGACCGTGACGACCTCGAGCTCGCCGACGGCGTGGCGCGCGTGAAGGGCTCGCCCGACCGTTCCGTCGCGATCGCGGACCTCGTCGGCGAGATCGGCACGGTGCACGGGAAGGGCTCGGGCGAGGTCCCCGACGCGCCGACCGGCGACACGGGCGGATGCGTCGGCCGCCTCGGCAACGAGACCTTCCTCGCGCCCCAGCTGATCACCCAGGCCGCGCACGTGAAGGTCGACCGGGCGACGGGCGTCGTCCGCGTGCTCCGGATCGCGGCCGCGCATGACTCCGGACGCATCCTCAACCGGGCGGGTGCGGACGGTCAGGTGCTCGGCGGCGTCGTGATGGGCGTCGGCCTCGCGCTTGTCCGAGGGCACGATGCTCGATGACCAGGGACGGCAGCGGAACCCGCACCTGCTCGACTACAAGCTGCTCACGTGCTCCGACGCGCCCGAGATCGAGGTGGCGTGGGTCGAGTACGACTCGGTCGGGCCGCGGGGGACGAAGGGCGTCGGCGAGCCGCCGCAGGTCCCGACGGCGGGGGCGATCGCGAACGCGATCTCGAAGGTGATCGGCCGGCACGTGCCGCGACTGCCCATGACGCCGGAGCGTGTCTGGGAGGCATCCCGGGGGATCTCCGGATGACCCGATCGTTCGTCTCCGCAGCGACGGTCGACGACGCGCTGTCGGCGTTGTCCGGTGGGGCGCGACCGGTCGCGGGAGGGACGGACCTCGTCGTCGGTGCACGACAGGGGAAGGCGCCGCTTACCCGACGCGATCGTCGCGATCGACCGGATCCCCGGGTTCCGCGCGATCGACGTATCCGACCGTGGGCTCCAGCTCGGCACGCTCGTGACCCACGGCGACATCACGGCGAGCGACGAGATCCGCACGCGATACACGGCCCTCGCCGACGCCTCGGCGATCGTCGGGTCGCACGCGACGCGGGCGCAGGGCACGATCGGCGGCAACGTGATGAACGCGTCGCCGGCGATGGACACCGGTGGCCCGCTCCTGTGCTTCGGCGACGACGGCCACCCTTCGGTCGGCGTCCGGCGAGCGTTCGATCGAACTCGACCAACTGTGGACAGGGCCGGGTTCGACGTCGGCGCGATCCGACGAGCTGCTCGTCGTGCTCGAGGTGCCGGCGCCGTCCTCCGGGACCGGCTCCTCGTACGTGCGTCTCGAATACCGCCGCCAGATGGAGATCGCCGTCGTCGGCGCGACCGCCGTCGTGACGGTGGACGGCGACCGGATCGTCGACGCTCGCGTCGCGATCACGGCGCTGACGCCGACGATCCGGCGCGTCCCCGAGGCGGAGTCGGCGCTGAACGGCACCGACGGCGGCGACGCAGCGGTCGAGGCCGCCGCGGCCGCGGCCGCGGCGGCCTCGACCCCGATCAGCGACGTGCGCGGGTCCGCCGAGTACCGCCGGGCGATGGCAGCGGTGATCGCGAACCGCGCGATCACCGCCGCCCTCACCCGGGCGCGTGGGGGCAGCGTCCCGATCCCCGCGAGTCCCGCGCTGCACGGAGCGGGTTGAGGAGCCGACGATGAAGGTGGCTGCGACCCTCCGCGTGAACGGCACCGACTATCCGGTCGAGCTGGATCCGCACGTCAGCCTGCTGAAGGCGGTGCGCGAGGAGCTCGGCCTCACCGGCTCCAAGGAAGGATGCGACGACTCCGAGTGCGGCGCGTGCATGATGCTTCTCGACGGCGAACCGGTGAACGCGTGCTCGTACCTCGCCCTGCAGGCGGAGGGTCGCGAGGTCACGACGGTCGAAGGGCTCGCCGGCGACGAGGAGGTCGGACCCCTTCAGCGGGCGTTCCTGCAGCAGGCGGGCGTGCAATGCGGTTTCTGCACCCCGGGCATGTTGGTGTCCGCGACCGCGCTGCTTCGTCACAACCCTGCCCCCACCGACGAGGAGATCCGGATCGGCCTGTCCGGGAACCTCTGCCGGTGTACGGGATACCGGGGGATCGTCCGAGCGGTTCGGCAGGTCGCTTCCGGGAACGTCCCACCGCTCGGGAGCGCGCCGGTCCATCCGGACACGACGCCCCCGCATCACGCCGGCTGACGCCGAGGGCCGAGCGGGGCCTCGGGACCACCCGCTTCCGCTCGGGTTGCCGCCGTGCCGCCCATCCGCGACCATGTGAGCCCCTCGCAGGGACACGCGTTGGCCACCACGACGACCACATCGACCCGATCGCTCGCCGCGGTGATCCTCGCCGCCGGGAAGGGCAAGCGGCTGAAGTCCGCCCGGCCCAAGGTGCTGCACCCGGTGTGCGGCAAGCCCGCGCTCTGGCACGTCGTGCAGACCGCGCTCGCGGCCCGCCCCGACCGGATCGTGATCGTCGTCGCGCGCGACGCGGACGATGTTCGCGCAGCCGTGAAGTCCTGGAAGATCACGCCGAAGCCGGTGTTCGTCGAGCAGGCGAAGCAGCTGGGAACCGGCCACGCCGTGCTCGCGGCGAAGTCCGCCGTCGGACGCGTCGACGACGTCTTGGTGGCGAACGGGGACTTCGATCCGGTGCTGCCGGAAGACATCCGCGCCCTCGTCCGCCGGCATCGGCGGGTCGACGCCGCCGTCACGATCGCCTCGACCGAGCTCCGCGATCCCGGGACGTACCAGCGGATCGTCCGCGACGGCGGCCGCGTGATCGACGTCGTCGAGGGCACGGACGCCTCCGCTGACGTCCGCCGGATCAACGAGGTGGGAACCAACTGGATGGCGTTCCGACGCGGACCCTTGTTCGCCGCGCTGCCGAAGGTGCGCCGGAACAACCGGCAGCGCGAGTACTACCTGAACGATGCCGTTTCGATCCTCCTGCGGTCGGGCGCGCGCGTGGAAGCCGTCCTCTGCGACACGGGCGGGACGCTCGGGCTCAACTCGCGCGGGGGACTCGCGGCGGTGATCGCCCTGATGCGCGGACGGATCAACGCGAAGCATCTGGACAACGGCGTGACCCTCGTCGACCCCGGCGCCACGTACATCGATGTCGACGTTCGTATCGGACGGGACAGCACGATCCACCCGAACGTGTTCCTCGAGGGGTCGACGGTGATCGGCAGGGATTGCGCGATCGGGCCGTCGGTCCGGATCGAGGACTCGGCGATCGGCGACCGCAGCACGGTGCAGTTCGCGGTGATCCTGGGGTCGACGATCGGCAGGGATGTCGCCGTCGGGCCGTTCGTTCGGATGCGCCCGGGCGTGGAGATGGCGGACGGGTCGAAGGCCGGTGCCTTCGTGGATCTGAAGGCGGCACGGGTCGGGCGGGGCACGAAGGTGCCGCACCTCTCCTACGTGGGCGACGCGGATCTCGGAGAGGACGTCAACGTCGGGGCCGGCACGGTGACGATCAACTACGACGGGTACGCGAAGCATCGGACGGTGATCGAGGACGGAGCCAGGATCGGTTCCGATACCATGCTCGTTGCGCCTGTTCGGGTCGGTCGCGACGCGGTGACCGGTGCCGGTTCCGTGATCACGAAAGACGTCCCGCCGGGGTCGCTCGCCGTCGAGCGAACCGAGCAGCGGAACGTCCCGGGCTACCGGGAGCGCAAGGACGCGGAGCACCGCCGCCAGGGGACCAGGAAGACGAGGAGGCGCTGAGCGTGGAGATCATGACCAAGAAGCGGATGATGCTCTACTCGGGCACCATCCACCCGACGCTCGCGCACGAGATCGCCGACAACCTCGGCATCCCGGTCAGTGAGGGCGAGATCCGGCGGTTCGCGTCGGGCGAGATCTACTTCCGCGCCGAGGAGTCGGTACGCGGCGCCGACGTGTTCGTCGTGCAGACCCATTACGAGCCCGTGAACGAGGCGATCGTCGAACAGCTGATCATGATCGACGCGATGAAGCGCGCGAGCGCCAAGCGGATCACCGCGGTGGTGCCGTACTACGGCTACTCCCGCCAGGACAAGAAGGCCGTGTCCCGCGAGGCGATCAGCGCGAAGCTCGTCGCGGACCTGCTCTGCACCGCAGGCGCGAACCGGGTCGTGTCGGTCGACCTGCACAGCGGGCAGATCCAGGGGTTCTTCGACGCCCCGTTCGACCACCTCACCGCGCTCCCGCTGCTGTCCAGCTACCTGAAGGACTCCCTCGGGCTGCACGGCGACGACGTCGTGGTCGTCGCGCCCGACGCCGGCCGCATCAAGACCGCCGAGAAGCTCCGCGAGTATCTGCATGCGGACCTCGCGTTCCTGTACAAGCGGCGTTCGCGGACCGAAGCGCACAAGATCGAGGAGATGACGGTGGTCGGTGAGGTCGACGGCCGCCCGTGCGTGCTCGTCGACGACATGATCGACACGGCCGCGACCTTGACCGAGGGCGTGAAGGCGCTCGCCGCGATGGGGGCCGGGCCGATCTTCACCGGCGCGACGCACGCGTTGTTCTCGGGGAAGGCGACGACAGCACCTCGAGGAGGCGCCGATCGACCAGGTGATCGTGACCAATACGGTCCCGATCCCCGAGGAGAAGCAGTTCCCGAAGCTCCGCGTGCTGTCGATCGCTCCGCTGATCGCCAGCGCGCTCCGCGCCGTGTTCGAAGACACCTCCGTCTCGGAGATCTTCGGCGGCGCGAACCAGGTCTAGGGTGCCGTCGCCGGCGAACCGAGCGTCAGCGAGCCGCGATCGGCCGTGATCGTTACGTGGCCACGCCGGCCGAGGATCGGGTTCCCCTGTAGGTCGGTCAGCCGCACCGTCACGGTGTGTCCGACGGGGATCGTGAACACGCACTGCCCGGTATGTGACCAACCGTCGACCGGCGCGATCGTCCCGCCGCTGATCACGCCGGGTACGGAGCCACTCGGGTCACGGAGGTCGCAGGACATCGCCTCGGGGCCGGTCAGGATGATCGTGGCCTCGCGCTGCCCGTAGACACCCCCCACGGCTGGGTCGCTCCCGTCCCACGGGGTGATGCAGGGACTGGTGCCGGTATCGCCGACCCGGCTGAAGACGACCTCCATCACGGGACAGGCCTGGTCGGTCCAGCGGATCGCCCACGAGATCGCGCCGGTCATCCCCGCCGAGGTGACATCCCCCGGTTGCGGGACCGCCCGCGACGGCCACGAGATGGCGAGTGGATGACCGCCGGACTCCGTCTGGTATCCGGTGCCTTCACCGGGAAGCGCAACGATCCATGCGCGACCGTCCGGGGGATCGCCCGCAGGCATCCAACGGCCATCGGCGACCGGTTGCTCGCCCGACACGTCGGCCGTCACCCTGACGTACGACACATCGGCCGTCTCCTCACAGAGGAGGAACGTGCCGCCGCTGACGTCGACCCGTCCGCACGCGCTCTCGCCGGAGCCCGCAGCGGTGAACCCGCCGGCGTCCGAGCCGTCGACGCGGAGGTCGAGCGTGTTGCCTTGTGCTCGGAGCTGCCAGGCGTGCCCCAGGTCGCTTCCGTTCGCGACGGTGGCAGACCCTTCCACGCGATACGGCAGCGCGGTGACCGCGAGCGGCTCCGGAGCTGCCGCGAGGCTGCTGTCTCCGCTGACCTGCAACTGCCCGAGTTGGGTGACGATCGCGTACCAGATCGACCCGTCGAGCTGCGTCGCCTCATCGGTCCTGACGAGCGACCGCATGCCATCGGGCCATGGCAGGAGCGTCGCTGGGGTCCGGGTGCCGTCGGGCGCCACGCTGGTGATCGCGCTCACGAGTGGTGACGAGGTGCCCGACAGGAGCCATCCAGAGCCGTCGGCGAGGCGCTCGGTCCGTTCGGTCGGCTCTCCGTTCGGTTCGGCGGGCGGAACCGGCGATGAGGCCGTCTCGTGTCCTTCGGCGTCGGTCACGACCAGCGTCGCGCCGATCCCCGACCCGGAGCCGCGGAACGGGAAACCGGCCTCGAGCCGCCACGTGGTGCCGCCGTCGACACCCGCCGCGACCACGTAGCCGGGCGACGCCGTCGCCGGCTGGTCGGTGGGAACGCGGAGGCCACCGAGGCTGTTCATGAACCGCTCGACGGTCGCGACGTCGCCGGGAGAGGCATCGGGTCCGATGAGGGAGACGGCCGCGTACGTGGTGGTGTGCCCTCGGTCCGCGAAGGTTGTGACGGTTGCCCCTCCGGGACATGCCGCGAGGAAGTCTTCCGTCGTCATGCCCTGCGGGAATGCCGCGACGTACGCCGCGACGCCGTCCGCCGGCAGGTCGACCGACCGAAGGTCCCCGACCTGACACACCGTCCCGTCGAGCGGGAGTTCGAAGTTCGCGAGTTGCAGCACCGGGATCCCGGCAGGCAGCGGCATGGGTTCCGATGTGCAGGAAGACGAAGGCTGCACCACCGGCTCGCTCGAGGTGCTCCCACCTGCCGGGGACGGACCGATCGGACTCCCGGTCGCGGAGAACGAGCACGTCTGAGAGGTCGTCGGCAGCAGGGAGGCAACGGGCCAGTCGTCGATCAATGTCCATCCCGCGGGTGCCGTGACGGTGATGCCGTGGATGGTGGCGATGCGCTCGCCGTAGGGGGGGTTCGTGACAGGGATCTGGTTGGGCCCTCCGGTCAACCTCGCCGCCACAGCGACCGCGATGGCGAGCGCTGCGACCGCCGCCAAGCTGCTCGCGAACACCGTGCGAACCTGGCGGCGGCGCCCACGCCGAAGCACGTCGGTGGGCGCGGCCGGCGCCGCGTCGATCGAGCCGGCCTTGTCGTGGAAGAGCTCGCGGAGATCGCGGTCGAGGTCGTTCATCGGTCTTCTCCCTGGGCGATCGTCGTGCGCAACGTTTCGGAGCCGCGAGCGACGAGTGACTTGACCGCGGCGACGCTGCATCCGAGCACCCCGGCCGTGTCGTTCTCGGATAGGTCTTCGTAGTAGCGGAGGACGAGCGCCGCGCGCTGTCGAGCCGGAAGCGCCCCCAGCGCCCTCCAGAGATCCTCTCGACCCGCGACGTCGGGGAGGGAGGCGGTTGCGCGGGCCAGTCGCGGACCTTCGCGTCGGAGCCAGTCCCGCTCCGCGTACCGGTGACGGATCCCCGACGTGTGGAGGTTCACGATGGCCCGGCGCAGGTATGCCTCGAACGCCCGATGTGCCCGCAGGTGCGCGAACCGTCCGACGCAACGAACGAAGGCTTCGTGCGCGAGGTCGTCCGCTCGGTTGCGATCGCCGGTCAACAGGAACGCCAGCCGGATCCCGCCGGGGACGTACCGAGCGTAGAGCTCGGCCATCGAGCCGGGTTCGGGCTCCGTCCGCGTTCCCTCTTCCACGACCGCCCTTTCACCCATCACGTCTCCTATGACGCATGGGCCCGCCGGAAGGTATCGCCCGGCGACCTCCGCAGAGGCGACCTGAGCCGCCGTCCGCTACCATCGGTGCCGTTCCCGACGACCTCGCGAGGTTCTGACCAGCATGGAAACCACCCTCACCGCCGAGCTCCGTGCCGACACCGGCAAGGGGGCCGCACGGCGCCTCCGGGCGACCGGCCTCGTCCCCGGCATCCTCTACGGCCACGGCATGGAGCCGGTGAAGCTCAGCATCTCCGGCAAGGATCTGCTGCACCTGTTCCACACGGCGGGCGGCGGCGGCACGTTGGTCGATCTGAAGGTGGACGGTCAGACGCACCTCGCGATCCCGCGCGAGATCCAGCGCGACCATATCCACGGCCGCTTCATCCACATCGACTTCCTCGCCGTACGCCGGGATGAGCGGATCACGCTCGCTGTCGAGGTCCACGAGGTCGGCGAGGCGCCGGGGATCCGGGCCGGCGGCGTGATCGAGCACCACCTCCGCGAGATCGAGATCGAATGTCTGCCGAACGATGTCCCCGAGGTGATCCCGGCCGACGTCTCCTCGATGGAGATCGGCGACATGCTCCGCGTCGGCGACATCGCTGTGCCGAACGGCGTCACCTTCCTCACCCCCGCCGACACCCCGGTCATCTCCGTGATCACCCCCGCCGCATTGCGGGTCGAGGCCGATCTCACGCTTCCCGGCGAGGAGGCCCCCGAGGCGCCCGCCGAGGAGGAGGAGGCCGCCGAGGTCGCGGAGGGCGAGGCTCCTTCCGAAGAGGCTCCCGCCGAGGGCGAAGGCGGGGAGTAGCTCCTCGCGATGGCCTGGCTCGTCGCCGGCCTCGGCAATCCCGGCGACCGCTACGAGCGGACCCGCCACAACATCGGGAAGCTGGTCGTGGAGGAGCTCGCGAGGAGCGAGGACGCGCGCTTGAAGAAGGTCCGGTTCCTCCCGGCCGAGCTCGCCGAGGTGCGGGAGGGAGATGAGCGCGTGCTGCTCGTCACCTCGACGCGCTTCATGAACGAGTCGGGCCCGTCCTATGCCGGCCTGGCGAAGAAGCATGACGTCCCGCCCGAGCGGATCGTCGCCGTGCATGACGAGCTCGAGATCCCGCCGGGCGAGCTCCACGTGAAGCTCGGGGGCGGCAGCGGCGGGCACAACGGTCTCAAGTCGCTGACCCAGGCGCTCCGCACGCCCGAGTTCCACCGCGTCCGCGTCGGGGTCGGCCGGCCCCCCGGGAGGCAGGACCCCGCCGACTACGTCCTCGAGCCGATCGGGAAGCGCGTCGAAGCGGACATCGCCCTGTGGGTGGACCGGGCGGCCGACGCCGTCCGATCGTTGATCCGCGACGGGCTTCCCGCGACGCAGGACCGCTTCAACCGCGGCGCCGGCCGCGCCTGAGCCGAAGGTCCTACCGAGACCCGGGTAGCGGGTCAGTCGGAAACACGACCGACGGCCGATGTGGGGACGCTGGCGCTTCGTCGATGCTCAAGCGGCACTGGAAGGAGGTGAGCGGATGCGAGCGAAGATCAACTGGCGACATCTGCTCGTGACCGGAGCCACGTTGGCCGCGCTGCTGCTCGCAGCGGGCGCCCGGTGGAAGCCGTACTAGGCGACGGGTGCAGAAGGAGAGGACCCATGCGCAAGATCATGTATGCGCTCGCGAGCCTGGCCGCGGTAGCGATGGCGGTCGGCGCGGGCTGGAAGCCGTACTGAGTCGACGAACCACGATGCGAGGCGCCCCCCGGCGAAGCCGGGGGGCGCCTCGCGTTGTGGGCCCTTCGGCCTAGGAAGGTGATCCATCACCACCGATGACACGGCCGATGTGAACAGCGGCCGGTCGCCCGATGGCGCCGTTGGGGCGAACGGGGCATCCTCGCGGGACCGAAAGAGAGAAGACGGAGACGGGCAGATGCGCAAGCACAACTGGCGGTACGTGTTCTTCACCGGAGCAACGCTCGCGGCGTTGCTGCTCGCAGGCGGAGCGCGTTGGAAGCCGTGGTGACCTCGCTCGTGGACAGACCCTCGTAGCGAGAAGGACCGGAAGGAGAGGATCGGTGCTTCGAAGGATCGCTCTTGCCATCGCGAGCCTGACCGCGATCGCACTCTCGGTCGGCGCCGGATGGAAGCCGAACTGAAGCTGATCGATCGGGCGGACGGCGGTCGATCCGCCCGGCGGGAGGCACGGCTCCAGTTCCCTATGCTGGCTCCGATACCGATGCTATGAAGCTGATCGTCGGCACCCTCATCATCGCGATCGCCGTCGGATACCTCGCGGGCGGACGACTCTCCAACCTCGCCAACCTCCAGATCCGTTGGGCACCGCTCGCCCTCATCGGCTTCGTGATGCAGTTGATCAACCCCCCCGGCCATTGGCCGTTGGCGATGTTGATCGGTTCGTTCGTGCTGCTGTCGATCTTCGCGTTCGTGAACCGGCACGTGGTCGGGTTCTGGCTCATCTTGGTCGGCGTCGGGCTCAACTTCCTGGTGATCGGTCTCAACGGCGGGATGCCGGTCTCATCGCAGGCCCTCGCCGCGTCGGGACAAGAGGGCACGATCGGTCAACTGACGGACAACGCAGACAGCTACGTGAAGCACCACCTGGCGACGAGCGACGACACGGCGTTGTTCCTGGGCGACGTGATCGCGCTCCCGCCACCGATCGGGCAGGCCATCAGCGTCGGCGACATCTTCACGTACACGGGCGTCTTCGTCGTGATCATCGGGGGTATGCGCCGCCGAACGAAGACGGAACCCGCGGCGACGGCCGAGGTGCAAGGTGTCTGAGGTCGCCGAGCTCGAGCTCGACACCCGCGCTCTCCGAGGGCAGCGGATCGGCAGGCGCTCGCACCAGATCCGGCGCACGCACGACCGTCGGCCGGTGATCCGGTTCTACGAGCTGCTCGTTTCGGTCCCGGTCGTCGCCTACCTCATCTGGTCGGTCTGGACGGACCCCCAGATGTTCACGGATTGGTACGTGTTCGCATGGGCTGCTGCGGTGATGGTCGCCGAGCTCCTCCCGGTCCCCACGAACGTCTCGATGGGGTTCAGCCTGAGCTTCCCGCTGGAGCTGTCCGCGGCGCTGCTGTTCCCGACGCCGACCGCTGCGGCCATCGCGTTCCTCGGCTCGGCGGATGCGCGCGAGTTCCGAGGCGAGGTCCCCCCGCTCAAAGCGGTGTTCGTCCGGTCGCAGATCGCCCTGTGCGTGATCGCCGAATCCGCGATCTTCAACCACACGGTCACCAGGAACGTCCATGCGGCGCTCGGGGACGTTCTGCAGGGTCCACCGTGGAAGCTGATCCTGCCGACGCTGCTGGCGGCGATCGTCGGGTACGCCCTCAACACGTTCCTCGTCGCCACGTATCACCACTTCCAGTACGACACGCCGATCATCGCGACGATCCGGAAGATGCACGAGGGCGTCTTCGGCGAGTTCGTGCTGTCGTACATGGCGCTCGCGCTGTTCGCCGTGCTCGTTGCGACCTCGGTCCACAACCTGGGCGTGTTCGCGATCCTGGTGTTCGCCGCGCCGCTCGCGTTCGCGCGGCAGATGTTCCAGCGGACCCACTCGCTCCAGGAGGCGACGAACGAGCTCGCCGAGAAACAAGCCGAGAACGAATACCAAGCCCTGCACGACTCCCTCACCGGGATGCCCAACCGGATGCTGTTCCAGCTGAGGCTCGCCGACGCCATCGAGGCGTCCCGGCGCGTCGACGGCAAGCTCGCCGTGATGCTGATCGACCTCGACCACTTCAAGGAGATCAACGACACGCTCGGTCACCACTTCGGCGATCTGCTCCTGCAGGAGATCGGCCCGCGTCTGTCCAGCGTGCTCCGCGATAACGACCTGATGGCGCGGCTCGGCGGCGATGAGTTCGGGATCGTGCTCCCGGAACTGCCGTCCGAGGACGTCGCGATGCGCATCGCCGACCGTCTGCTCGAAGAGCTCGAGATCCCGGTGAGCGTTGAGGGGCTCGCGCTCGACGTCTCCGGGTCCGTCGGGATCGCGTTGTTCCCGAGCCAGGCGAACGATGCGGAGGCGCTCCTCCGACGAGCCGACGTGGCGATGTACGCCGCCAAGGAGAACGGCGGCGGCTACGAGCTCTACGAGGACGACATGGACCGCCACAACCCGGCGCGGTTGACGCTGATCGGGCAGGTCCGGCCCGCGCTCGAGACCGGGGAGTTCGTGCTGTATTTCCAGCCCAAGGTGCGACTCGCCGACGGTCGCGCCGCCGGCGCGGAGGCCTTGATCCGCTGGGAGCACCCGTCGCTCGGGTTGGTGCCTCCGGACGAGTTCATCCCGCTCGTCGAGAAGACCGTGCTGCTGCGTCCCCTCACCCATTACGTGATCGAGACGGTCCTCAAGCAGTGGCGTGAGTGGGCGGACATGGGGATCCGGATCCCGATCTCGATCAACGTCTCGCCTCGGTCGCTCCTGGATCAAGAGCTCCCCGAGCAGGTGGCCGATCAGCTCCGGCAGTGGGACGTCCCGCCGGCCTTCCTGCGGATGGAGCTGACCGAGAGCTTCCTGATGGGTGACTCGGGACGCTCGACGCAGGTGCTCGACGCGCTGTCGAACGTCGGCGTCGGTCTGTCGATCGACGACTTCGGGACCGGCTACTCCTCGCTGTCGTACCTCAAGCGCCTGCCGATCGAAGAGATCAAGGTGGATCGCTCGTTCGTGATGCAGATGCACGTCGACGCGAACGACTTCATGATCGTTCGGGCCACCGTCGACCTCGGCCGGAACCTCGGTCTCCGCGTGGTCGCCGAAGGTGTCGAAGACCTGGCGACGTTCGATCGGCTCGCCGAGTTCGGCTGCGACGAGGCGCAGGGCTACTACATCTCCCGGCCCCTGTCGGCGGTCGAGTTCACGCGGTGGCTGTCGGTGCGCAACCTCGAGCTGGACACGGTCCGGCCCGACGGTCGCCGCGAGAGTGACCAGCGGGACCAGCCGGGCCACGACCGCCTGCACGCCGTCTGATCAGGTCGCGACCTGGAGCACGATCGCTCCGTTCACGCCTCCGCCGCGGAGCGCGGCGAGCGCTTCGTTCGCCTCGTTCAGCGGGAACGTCTTCACGTGCGTCCGGACCGGCACGCCGGCGGCGACCGCGACGAACTCCCGACCGTCGGCCCAGGTGAGGTTGGCGACCGATCGGAGGACCCGTTCCTTCCAGAGCAGCTCGTAGGGGAACGACGGGATGTCGCTCATGTGGATCTCGGCGCAGACGACCGTCCCGCCCGCGGCGACCGCGTCCAGGGCACGGGGGACCAGCTCGCCGGCGGCGGCGAACAGGATCGCGGCATCGAGCGGCTCCGGCGGCGCCTCGGTGGACGACCCGGCCCAGGTCGCACCCAGCTCGCGAGCGAACGCCTGCGTCGCCGTGTCGCCGGGACGGGTGAACGCGAACACCCGACGCCCTTCGGCGATCGCGACCTGCGTGAGGATGTGTGCCGCGCCGCCGAAGCCGTAGAGCCCCAGCCGGGTGGCATCGCCCGTCATCCGCAGGGCGCGGAACCCGATCGTCCCCGCGCACAGGAGCGGCGCGGCCTGCAGGTCGGGGAAGGCGTCCGGGAGCGCGAGGCACGCGCGAGCGTCCGCGATCACCGTCTCCGCGTAGCCGCCGTCCAACTGGTACCCCGTGAACAGCGCGCGCTCGCACAGGTTCTGCCGCCCGGTCGTGCAGTAGCGGCACTCACCGCACGCCCATCCCAACCAGGGGACGCCGACCCGATCACCGATCGCCACGTCCTCGACACGGTCACCGACCGCCTCGACCACCCCGACGATCTGATGGCCCGGCACCAGCGGGAGGGTCGGGTCCACGAGCTCGCCGTCGACGATGTGGACGTCGGTCCGACACACGCCACAGACCAGCACCCGGATGCGAACCTGATCCGCCGACGGTTGCGGATCCCGCACGTCCTTCGAGCGCAGCGGCTCCCCGACCCGTTCGAGCACCATCGCACGCATCGAACCGAGCGTAACGCCGTCGTCGGCCGGTGTTCCCGGCTACGCCGTCGGCGCGGGGACCGGGAACGAATCCGACCTGGGCACGCGCCGCGTCGCTAACGCCGGGAACACCGGCCTCCCATGAAGCGGTTCTCCCCGCGCCGACGGCGTAGCCGAGCACACCGACCGACCCGAGGCCGAGCGAAGGCCCGACCTTCCGTACACTGGACCACGATGCCCCGTCGCGATCGCGACCGGGGCTGTTCGTGTTGTTCGGTGCACGTCGGGAGCGGATGCGTGAGCCTGCGGGAAGCCTTGGACCGGTTCGTCGGATCGGAGACCTTCGAGGGTCTCCTGCTGGCGCAGGAGCGGCCGATCCAGGCCCGGGCCGAGACGGGCGAGGCGTTCGTCGTGGCCGGGCTGGCGGTGGCGCTGGACGCGGCGGTGCTCGCCGTGGCTCCCGGTCCCCACGAGGCAGAAGCCCTCGTGGAGGACCTCGAGGCGTTCCTTCCGGGCGACGTTGCGCTGCTCCCGGCCTGGGAGGCATTGCCCTACGAGGGCATCTCGCCGGCGCCGGACGTCGCCGCCCGGAGGGCGGCGGCCGTCCGGCGCCTCCGCGAGCATCGCGGCGCGACCGTCCTGGTCGCGCCGGCCCTCGCCGCGATGCAGGGCCTGATCCCGACGCTCGGCACGGTGCCCCCGATCGAGCTGGTCGCCGGGCGCGACCTCCCGCCCGACGAGCTGGCCGAACAGCTCGTCGAGCTCGGGTATCGCCGCGTCGACGTCGTCGAGCACCGCGGCGAGTTCGCCGTCCGCGGCGGCGTGCTCGACGTCTTCCCGGGCGTCGCGCGCCGGCCGGTGCGCCTCGAGTACTGGGGCGACGAGATCGAGTCGCTCCGCGAGTTCGCCGCGTCGACGCAGCTCTCGACCTCGCGACTGGCCCATGTGGAGGTGGGCCCGGTCCGGGAGCTGATCCCGGACGGCGACATCCGGGCACGAGCCGCAGCCCAGGCGGTTCGCCAGACCGACCGGTTCGCCGACCTCCTGCAGCGGATCGCGGACGGTCTGCATCCCGAGGGGATGGAGACCGCGGCGCCGTTCCTCTTCGACCGGCTCCCGACGCCCGCCGAGCTCCTGCCCGACGGGTCGTGGGTCGTCCTCACGCAGGCGCGCCGAACGCTGGACCGCGCCGCCGCGGCGTACGAGGAAGCGGAGGCGCTCGCCGACGCGCTCGCCTGGCCCGCCGCCCGGGCGCTCCGCGAGCTGGGCGACGCCGTCGCCGGGCGCGTGCAGCTCCAGCTGTCGGAGTTCACCGAAGGGCTCGATCTCCAGCTCCGATCCTGGGGGTCGGCACAAGGCAACCCGACCGAGGTCGCGCAACGGCTGGGAGACCTGCAAGCACGCGGGTATCGCGCGATCGTCACGGGGCGCGGTCACGGTTCCTTGGAGCGCGCGCGAGAGATCGTCGGTGCGACGCCCGTCGAGTCGGTCGAAGCGTCGCTGTCGAACGGGTTCGTCTTCGCCCCGGCGAAGCTCGCGATCGCGACCGAGGAGGACATCTTCGGGTCCCGCCGCCACACGCGCACGGCGCCCCGGTTCACGCGACGGCGGACGGATTCGATCGCGGAGGAGTTGGAACCGGGCGACTTCGCCGTGCATCGGATCCATGGGGTTGGCCGCTACGCGGGGATCGTCCACCGAGCGCTCGCCGGCGCCGAGCGCGACTACCTCGTGCTGGAGTACGCGCAGAACGACAAGCTCTACGTGCCGTCGGACGCGGTCGGCATGGTCGTGAAATACCTGGGCGGCGACGTCCCGCGCGTGCACCGGATGGGCGGCACGGATTGGGCGCGCGCCACGGCCAAGGTCAAGCGCGCTGTTCGCGACATGGCGGGTGAGCTCGTGCGGCTCTACACCGTTCGGATGTCGGTGCCGGGACACTCGTTCGGACCGGACCTGCCGTGGCAGCGCGAGCTGGAGGATGCGTTCCCGTTCGAGGAGACACCCGACCAGATCCGGGTGATCGACGAGGTCAAGCAGGACATGGAACGGCCGTTCCCGATGGACCGGCTCCTCTGTGGCGACGTGGGGTTCGGCAAGACCGAGGTCGCGGTCCGCGCTGCGTTCAAGGCGGTGATGGACGGGACCCAGGTCGCCGTGCTCGTCCCGACGACGCTCCTCGCCGAACAGCACTTCATGACGTTCTCGGAACGGTTCGCGCCGTTCCCGGTCACGGTCAAGATGCTGTCGCGGTTCGTCCACCCCGCGGCGCAGAAGCAGGTGGTCGAGGACGCGGCGCTCGGGAAGGTGGACGTCGTGATCGGCACGCACCGGCTCCTGGGGCGGGACGTGCGGTTCAAGGACCTGGGACTGCTGATCGTCGACGAGGAGCAGCGCTTCGGCGTCTCCCACAAGGAACGGCTGAAGCAGCTCCGCGCGCACGTCGACGTGCTGACGATGACGGCGACCCCGATCCCGCGGACGCTGGAGATGGCGCTCACCGGGATCCGTCAGCTGTCGACGATCGATACCCCTCCCGAGGACCGTCAGCCCGTGCTCACGTACGTGGGGTCGCTCGACGAAGGCCTCGCGCTCGGCGCCATCCGCCGCGAGCTGCTCCGGGAGGGCCAGGTGTTCTGGGTCCACAACCGCGTCGCGACGATCGACCGTCAGGCTCACTGGCTCCAGGAGCACCTCCCCGACGCCCGGATCGTGATCGCGCACGGTCAGATGGACGAGGATCAGCTCGAGGCACAGATGATCCGGTTCTGGGAACGCGACGCGGACGTCCTGGTCTGCACGACGATCATCGAGAGCGGCCTGGACGTCCCGAACGCCAACACCCTGATCGTCGACCGCGCCGACATGCTCGGGCTCGCCCAGCTCTATCAGCTCCGCGGCCGGGTCGGCCGATCGTCGGAGCGAGCGTTCGCCTACTTCTTCTTCCCCGCGCAACGCGCGATGACCGAGGAGGCGCATGAGCGTCTGGCGACGATCGCTCGTCACCAGGCGCTCGGGAGCGGATCCCAGATCGCGATGCGCGATCTGGAGATCCGCGGGGCCGGCAACATGCTCGGCGCCGAGCAGAGCGGTCACATCGCCGCGGTCGGGTTCGACGCGTACGCGCGGATCCTCCAGGAATCGGTCCGCGAGCTCCAGGGGAAGCCGATCGAGCGTCAGAAGGAGCTCCGGATCGACCTGCCCGTGAAGGCGTTCGTCCCTCCGGGCTGGGTCGCACAGGAAGCCCTTCGCCTGGAGCTGTATCGGCGCATCTCGCTCGCCGGCGACCACGCGGTGCTGGGCGAGATCCGCGACGAGACGATCGACCGGTACGGCGCGCTCCCGGAGCAGGTCGAGGTCCTGTTCGCGATCGCGTCGCTGCGACTCACCGCGGCTCGTCTCGGCGTGGAGGAGGTGACGACGTACCGGGATCAGGTTCGGCTCACCCCCGTCGCGATCCCCGACGCGTCGCTCGTCGATCTTCCGGAGCGGATCCCGGGGGCGACGTACCACGCCACGAAGCGAACGCTCAACCTCGTCCCCGAGCGGATCTTCGGTGCCGATCTGGTGCGGTGGGTCGAGGCGCGACTGCGTGAGGCGGTCGGCGAGCCGGCCGAACTGGGCCTCGCGCTTCCCGAACCCGCTGCGCCGGCCGCCTCGTAAACTCCAAGGATGCATCCCTCTCGGCGTCTCGTTCCGCTCGTCCTGGGGACGGCGCTCATCGTCCTCACGACCGCGTGCGGACGGGCCGCGGGGCAGCCCGCGGCCGCCCACGTTGCCGGGACCGAGGTCACCGACGCACAGCTGGCCGTCACCGCGGGGGTCTTCGAGAGCCTCTTCGGCCTGCAACACGCGGCGTGCGGACAGCAGGACGGCGCCGGTGACACCGCCCAGGCGGCGTGCAACCGCTACTCGCTCGGCGCGATGATCCAGTTCCGGCTGGTGCAGGACTACGCGTCGAAGAACGGCGTCACCGTGTCCGAGGACCAGGTCCAGAAGGCGATCGATGGGTTCGAGGCCCAGGTCGGCAAGGACACGCTGGGCGCGTTGCTCACGACGAACAACGTCACCCACGACGACTTCACCCAGCTCGTTCGGCTCTCGTTGCTCGAGAACGAGGTCGCGATCCACCTGGGGAAGGAAGGTGTCGGGCAGTTGCGGACCGCGTACCAGCAGAACCCCGAGCAGTACGCCACGATCACGGTCGATCACATCTTGGTGAAGACCAAGGCCGAGGCCGAGGCCGTCTACCGGCAGGTGACCGCCCCGGGAGCGACCCGGGCCGACTTCCTGAAGCTCGCGAAGAACGTGTCGATCGACCCCACGGCCGCGCAGAACTCCGGAGCGCTCCCCCCCGCGACGCCCGCGAGCAAGTTCGTCAAGCCGTTCGCCGACGCCGCGCTCGCGATGAAGCCGGGCGATATCTCTCGCCCGGTGCACACGCCGTTCGGATGGCACGTGATCCATCTGGTGGACAAGCAGATCACGCCCTTCGCTCAGATCCGGAAGCAGGCTGAGGCGAACGGCTTCAGGGACTGGGTCCGCCAGCAGGATCAGGCGGGGGCGATCGATGTGGATCCGAGCTTCGGCCGGTTCGATCCCTCCACGCTCCAGGTCGTGCGGATCACCAGCACGGATCCGAGTGCGACCGCCTCACCCGCTTCGGGCTCGGTCGCCTCGCCGTCGTGATGACCGGCGACCAGGCCGATCACATCCCCGTCGGTCCGGTGCCTTCGTCGAGGGGCGGCCAGCGGCTCCTGGACCTGGTGAAGGTCCAGGCGCGGCTGCGGGAACCCGATGGATGTCCGTGGGATCGCGAGCAGACGCACCGCACCCTCGCGCGTCATCTCCTGGAGGAGACCCACGAGCTCCTGGCGGCGATCGACGCCGATGACGACGGAGCCGTGCGTGACGAGCTCGGCGATCTCTTGCTGCAGGTCACCTTCCACGCCCAGATCGCGGCCGACGAAGGCCGATGGGACATCGACGACGTCGCCGACGGACTGATCGGGAAGCTGATCCACCGTCATCCCCACGTGTTCGGTGACGTCGACGTCGCGGGGGCCGATGAGGTCCTCGTCAACTGGGAGAAGCTCAAGGCCGAGGAGGACGGCGGTCGCAAGGGCGTCGACGAAGGGATCCCGGCGTCCTTGCCGGCCCTCGCGCGCGCCGCGAAGGTCCAGCGGCGGACCGCCGGATGGGGGTTCGAGTGGCGGAGCGTCTCCGGCGCGATCGGCGCGCTCCGCGAGGAGCTGGGCGAGCTCGAGGAAGCGACGTCGCCCGAGAACGCCGAGGAAGAGGTTGGGGACGTCCTGTTCGCGACCGTCGCCGTCGCGCGGAAGCTCGGCGTGGATCCGGAATCGGCCCTCCGACGGACGATCGCCGGGTTCGCCGAGCGGTACGAGCGGTTCGTCGTCCTCGCGGCCGAGCGTGGTGTGGACGTGGAGACGGCCTCGGAGGACGACCTCCGGGCGCTCTTCCGAGAAGCCCGCTGAACGTGTCCGTGAGCGGGCCCGACATGCGGGATGACCTCGAACGGATCACGGCGTTCCGCCGATGGACCGAGGACGTCACCAGCACCAGGATCGAGCCGTGGCGGTTCGGCACCGCCCTCTACCGCGACGACTACCCCGACCGGTGGGACAGCAACTTCCTGCGGGTCGAGCGCCCGGTCGGCGACGCGACGGCGAGTGAGCTCGCCGTCGAAGCCGACCGGGCGCTCGCACGCTTCCGGCACCGCGAGTTCCTGTTCGAGAGCGATCTGGAGGGCGCACGGGTCGCGACCGGCCTCGTCGAGCTCGGCTACGCGGCGGATCGCCTGGTGTACCTGGCGCTGCGGCGTCCGCCCGACCGGGAGCCGCCGCCGTTCCACGTCGAGGAGGCGGACTTCGCGACCATCCGACCGTTCATCGTCCAGACGAACCTCGTCGCCCACGGTGGCAGCCCGCCCAAGACCGCGGAGATGCTCGCCGACTTCCACGAGGTCTTGATCGACGAGGTCGGCGCTCGCTTCTTCGCGACCAGGATCGACGGCCAGATCGTGGGTTGTTGCGAGCTGTACGTCGGGGAGGGTGTGGCCCAGATCGAGAGCGTCGACACGCTGGAGGCGTACCGGAACCGCGGCGTCGCGCGCGCGTTCCTCGCGGCCGCGATCACCGCTGCGCGCGACGCCGCGGACCTCGTGTTCCTGATCGCGGATACCGCCGATTGGCCGCAAGAGCTCTACGGGAAGCTCGGGTTCGACCCCGTGGGCACCTACCGCCAGTTCACGAAGTCGCCGGCGGGGGAGACCGACCGCTGAGCCTCCCGAGGGCGCCCCGAACGTCCGGTACCATCGGCCGGCCATGTCGCTGATCGAGGACGTCACCGCCCGCGAGATCCTCGATTCGCGAGGGAACCCGACGATCGAGGTGGACGTCGCCCTCGATGACGGCGCGCTCGGGCGGGCGGCCGTCCCCAGCGGGGCGTCCACCGGCGAGCACGAGGCGCTCGAGCTGCGCGACGCCGAGCCGGATCGGTACCACGGCAAGGGCGTCCTGCACGCGGTCGCCAACGTCAACGGGCCCATCGCGAAGGCCGTCCGCGGCATGGATGCCCTCGATCAGCGCGGCGTCGACCGCACGCTCATCGACCTCGACGGGACGGCGACGAAGAGCGGCCTCGGCGCGAACGCGATCCTCGGCGTGTCGCTCGCCGTGGCGAAGGCGGCGGCCGATTCGTCGGGCCAGCAGCTCTTCCGGTACCTCGGAGGACCGAACGCGCACACGCTCCCGGTTCCCATGCTGAACGTGATCAACGGCGGTGCCCACGCCGACAACGAGCTGGAGCTCCAGGAGTTCATGCTGATGCCCGTCGGGGCGGCGTCGTTCTCGGAGGCGTTGCGCTGGGGGGTGGAGTGCTTCCACGCGTTGCGGGATCTGCTCCACGAGGCGGGGATGTCGACGGCCGTCGGCGATGAGGGCGGGTTCGCCCCCGGCGTCGCCACCGGCGAGGAGGCGTTGGGATTCCTGATGCGCGCGATCGATCACGTGGGTCTGGAGCCCGGCACGGAGATGGCGATCGCGCTCGACCCGGCGGCCTCCGAGTTCTACAAGGACGCCCGCTATCACCTCGAGGGCGCCGACCGGACGGCGGACGACATGACCGCCTTCTGGTCGGACCTGCTCGATCGATTCCCGATCGTCTCGCTCGAGGATCCGCTCGCGGAGGACGATTGGGAAGGGTGGGTCTCCTTCACGCGAGCGCTCGGCGCTCGGGTTCAGGTGGTGGGCGACGATCTGTTCGTCACGAACACCGAACGGCTCGAGCGAGGGATCAGCTCCGGCGCGGCGAACGCGATCTTGATCAAGGTGAACCAGATCGGGACCCTCACGGAGACGCTCGACGCGATCGAGGCGGCACAGCGCGCCAGTTTCGGCGTCGTCGTCTCGCACCGGAGCGGAGAGACCGAAGACACCACGATCTCCGATCTGGCCGTCGCGACGAACGCGGGGCAGATGAAGTCCGGGGCTCCATCGCGCGGTGAGCGGACGGCCAAGTACAACCAGCTCCTGCGGATCGAGGGGTCGCTCGGCGAGGATGCGCGGTTCGGCTCGCCGTTCGCTGGGCGACCACCCGGGGGCGATCGCGCGCCATGAGCGCGAGGGCCACGGCGACTTCCCCCGCCGCAGCCCGGGGGAAAGAAGGGCAACGACCGAGCGGCCGCTCGGGTCGGGTCCGGTTGACGCCGCGCGCCTCGATCCTGCTGGTCGCCATCTTCCTCGTGAGCGTCTTCGCGGTCGCTCCGATGCGCGCGTACCTCGTCCAGCGATCCGAGCTCGAAGGTCTCCAACGACAAGCGGACCAACTCCAGGAACAGAACATCGAGCTCGAGCGGCGGATCGCGGACCTGAACGATCCGTCGACGCTCGAGCGACTGGCCCGCGAATGCCTCGGGATGGTCAACCCCGGCGAGATCGCGTTCGTGCCGATCCCGAAGGGCCGCGCGCCGACGCTGCCCGACTGCGGCTGAGTCGGATCCGGCTCAAGCCAGCATCGAACGCCAGCACGACCGAGTCGCACACGCGCCGGTACCCGATCCTCACGTAGATCGCGTTGGACGTCGGGTTCGCGAGATCGGTGTGGAGGAAGCAGAAGCGCCGGCCGCCCGCGAGTTGGTGACGGCTGAGGGCTGCGACCAACGTCGTCGCGTACCCGCGACCGCGATGCTCGGGCGGTGTATACACCGGTCCGATCCGGATCCCGTTCGGGGTCGGACCCCCGAACCCGGACAGCGAAACGATCTGCCCTCCCGCCTCCCACAGCCAGATGCCCTCTTCGTCGGACCCGAGGATGGTCTCGAGGCGGCGCTGGCGCTGCGCGGGATCCCCGCGCAGCGCCTCGGGGACGACCTCGTCCTCGAACGCGTGGATCCAGCTCTCGATGAGCTCCCGGTCGTGGGTGGTGGCGGTCCGCGGTGTGCCGGCGGCAGCCGGCACGCCGCGGACCTCGGTGAGCGCGTAGATCCCCTGTCCCATCACGCGTCGGGCGGTGTCGTCCGTGCCCGCGCACCAGGCCGACGCGAACGCGTCGGCCTCGGGGAGCCCACCGATGACCCCGGGGAGGTGGATCCCGGCGGCCCCGATCGCGTCCGCGAGGAAGTCGTTCGCGCCCTCCGCGGCCGGCTGCGCCAGAACGAGGTTGTGCGGGGGCGTCTGGAGCGCGGCGCCGACTACCCTGCCCGCGTCCTCCACGGACCACAGGTTCTTGGAGGGGTAGACCGCGGGGTGGTGGACGAGCGTGTGCGCCAGACCCAGGTGGAGGTTATGGCGAGCCTCGTCGAGCAGGAGCAGGGGCAGGACCGCTTCCAGCCAGGACGCGGGATCGTCGTGGGTCCGGACCTCCATCGGACGATGCTACGGGACCGCCCCGCACCTCGATTGACGGGTGATGGCCCGTCCCGCAGACTTGGCCGGCGTCCGGGAACGGCCCGGACCGGCGGAAGGGGACGGCGACATCGCTGAGATCGAGGTCGGTGCGACCATCACGGGCACCGTGGCGCGGATCGAGAACTACGGAGCGTTCCTGCAGCTCGAGGACGGGCGGATGGGGCTCGTCCATATCTCCGAGATCGACAGGAACTACGTGAAGGACGTCCGGGAGCATCTCCGCGAAGGGGACAGCGTCGAGGCGAAGGTCGTGGCGATCAAGGACGACGGCAAGATCGACCTGTCCATCAAGGCGCTCCAGGACCCGGCGCCGCCGCGGGCCTCGCGCCGCGGCTCGGACCCTGGGTTCGAGCAGATGCTGAAGAAGTTCATGCGGCAGAGCGAGGAGCGGCAGGTCGACTTCCGGCGCGCGACCGAGCACAAGCGCAAGTAGAAGAAGGGCCTCTGGTCGCGCCGCCCGCCACGCCTGCGTGTCAACCTCTTACCAGGAGCGTGGCCACCCTGCCGGACGTTCGTGTCAACATCTTCACGACAACGACGGCCGTTGCCGTCGTGAGGATGTTGACGAGCGCGTCTATCCAGACCCCGGCAGGGTTGTCAACCGGTTGACGAACACCGGCATCTCCGGCGTCGAGCACGGCGAACTGCGCGCCGCAGATCTCGCAACCGTCGCCGAGCAGCTCGGCCGCGAGCCAACGATCCCCTTCACCGTGGTCGCCCGCTGCACGGGTGGTCATCCGCTCGCGATCCGGAACGCGCCCGTGGACCCCGACGGCGCGCCGTTCCCCACCACCCACTGGCTCACCTGCCCCGACGCCGTCAAGCACGTCTCCCGGCTGGAAGCCGGCGGATGGATCGCACGGCTCAACGAGCGTTCGGAGGACGACGAAACGTTCCGGGCTGAGGTCGCGGCCGCACACGAAGAGGCCGCCGAGGATCGGGCGCGTGAGCTTCCCGAAGCGCGGGCCTGGGGTGGCGTCGGCGGCACGCGCCGCGGCATCAAGTGCCTGCACGCCCACTACGCGAACCATCTGGGAGGCGGCGACGACGTCGTGGGGCGATGGGTCGCCGAGCGGATCGAGCCGGTGCACGCGACGCAGCACAAGCACCGCGTCGCCGCGATCGACCAGGGCACGAACTCGTGCCGGCTGCTGGTCCTCGAGCCGGCCGCCGACGGCAGCACCGAACCGACCGAGCTCGCGCGCGACATGATCATCACGCGGCTCGGGCGAGGCGTCGATCGGACCGGCCGATTCGAGCCCGAGGCGCTGGCGCGGACGATCGCCGTCATCGAACGGTACTGCCGGCGCGCCCGCGCGCTCTCGGCGGAGTCGATCCGCGTCGCTGCTACGAGCGCGACGCGCGATGCGGCGAACCGGGAACGACTCGCCGACGCCGTTCACCGAGCGGCCGGATCGGAGCTCGAGGTGATCACGGGCGAGCAGGAAGCGGCGCTCTCGTTCCTCGGTGCGACGCGCGGTCTGGACGCGCGCGACGGACCGTTCCTCGTCGTGGACATCGGTGGTGGATCGACGGAGTTCGTGCTCGGCCGGGAGCCGGCGGTCACCGAGCACGCGATCAGCGTGCAGATGGGCTCCGTGCGGCTGACCGAACGCACGATCCGCAGCGATCCCCCCGCGCCCGAGGACCTCGATGGCCTTCGCGCCGAGGTTCGACGAGGGATCGAGCAGGCTGCCGCGGCGGTCCCCGTCGATGAGGCCAGGACCTTCGTCAGCGTCGCGGGAACGGCGACGACGATCAAGGCGATCGCGCTCGGCCTCGGCCGCTACGATCCCGATCGGACCCATCGCACGTGGCTGACCGCGGCCGAGGCCGAGCGCGTGCTGGACCAGCTGATCGGCTTGACGAACGACGAGCGCGCGGCGATCCCGGTGATGGCTCCCGGCCGCGGAGACGTGATCGTCGCGGGGGCCGTGATCCTGATGGAGGTCATGCGCCGCTTCGGATACGAGCGAACCCTCGTGTCCGAGACCGACATCCTGGACGGCCTCGCGTTCGAGGCGCTGGGCGTTCGATAACCTGTCCCGCCATGCCCAGCCGGTCGAGGGAACGCCAGCTCGCGAAGCTTGCCGCGCGCCGAAAGGCCGAGCAGACGCAGTCGCAGCGCCGCCGCAAGATCACGGCCGGGATCGTCGGGGCCGTCGTCGGGCTCGCCGCGATCGGCATCGGCGCGACGTTGCTGTTCGACAAGAACGACAATCCGACCGTCGCCGCGACGCCCACCGCCACCACTTCGCCGTCGGCACCGGCCACGGGGGGCCTCCCGACGAAGACCGGGACGGTCACCGCGCAGGCGTCGCCCGCCGCGCAGGTCGCGTGCGGCGCGAAGCGTCCCGCGGCGGCGGACACGCCGAAGCCGCAGTTCGACCACGCGCCGGCGCCGAAGGACGTCCTGAAGAACGACACGGTCTACACGGCCGTGATGCAGACGTCGTGCGGCACGATCCGGATCCAACTGGATCCCACGACCGCGCCGCAGACGTCGGCGAGCTTCGTGTTCCTCGCGGAGAAGGGCTATTTCGACGGTCAGTTCTTCCACCGCGTGGTCGACTCGATCGACGTGATCCAGACCGGCGACCCCTTGGGCACCGGCACGGGTGGTCCGGGCTACGCGATCCCGGACGAGCTGACCGGCAAGGAGCACTACGCGCCCGGGACCGTGGCGATGGCAAACGGCGGAGCGAACACGGGCGGGAGTCAGTTCTTCATCATCACGGGTCCACAGGGGACGAACCTCGACGGCAACCCGAACTACACGATCTTCGGGAAGGTCGTGAGCGGTCTCGACGTCGCGAAGACGATCAACGCGCTGATGCCCAAGCAGAAGAACTACGACGGAGCCCCCACGAAGGCCGTGTACATCGAGTCGCTGACGATCGACACGGCGAAGGCCCCGCCGCCGGCGAGCGCGTCGCCGTCCTCGTAACGCCTCAGGCGGGGGACGCGAGCCAGCGGTCGATCCCCTCGAGCAGGATCGCCTTCGTGCCGTCGTCCGCGAAGCTCGCACGAACGCTCGCCGCCGCGAGGTCGGCGAGCACGTCGTCGGAGAACGTCCACGTGTCCCGCGCGGCCGCGTACACCCGGTCGACCCACCCCCCGAACATCGATGGGTCGTCGGAGTTGAGCGTCACGATCACGCCCGCGTCGCGCAGACGCGCGAACGGATGGTCATCGAGCGAGGCGTAGACGCCGGTCGCGACGTTGGAGATCGGGGCGACCTCCAGCGGGATCCCTCGGGCCGCGAGCACCTCGAGCAGGCGCGGATCCTCGATCGAGCGGACGCCGTGACCGATCCGGTCGGGCGCGTAGTGCTCGAGGGTCTGCCAGACGTTCTCGGGTCCGGCCCACTCTCCGGCGTGGGGGACCGATCGCAGCCCGGCGTCGCGCGCGCGCTCGAACACGGAGGCGAACGCGGCGACCGGCGCTCGTTCGCTCCCCGCCGCGTTGAGTGCCACGACACCCTGACCGGCGAACTTCGTCGCCACCTCGAGGGTCCGCTCGGCCTCGTCCATCCCCAGGTCGCGGACGACGTCGGGGCACACCCGGACGACCACGCCGTGGTCCCGCCGGCCCGCCTCCAGACCGTCCAGCACCGCTTCGATCGGGCCGAACCAGTCCCGCAGCCGCGCCGCATGGTTCGCCGGGCTGAACACCGCTTCGGCGTAGGGGACCCCCGCGATCGCGAGGTCCGCGCAGAACTCCTCCGCGAGTCGCCGGAAGTCCTCGGGCCGGTTCAGGAGCGCGCACGCCTCCGTGTAGTTCTGGATGAAGTCGAGGAACCCGTCGAACCGCCACGTGTTCCCGCGCAGCCCGTGCGGGAGGGCTCCGCCGCTCCGATCCGCGAGTTCCCGGAGGGTCTCGACCCGGATGGACCCCTCGAGGTGGATGTGCAGCTCCGCCTTCGGGAGGGCACGGAGGTCTCGCATCTGTCGATGGTAGCGTCGCGCGGTGAAGGGTCGCCGATGGGCGCTGCTCCTCGTGACGATCGTCGCGTGTTCGCACCCCTCGACGCCTCGATACCAACCGTCCGATCTGGTGGCGATCGAGCTGCGTCCTGCGGACGCGCCGGCGGGGCTCGCCTACGTGCCGCAGTTCTCCGGGGATCAGGATCTGGACGCGTTCGCGCGCGACGACGCCGAGCGGGCGCGGCTGGCCGGCGACGGCTTCGAGCTGGGGAACGGGGCGCTGTTCGTTCCCGCCGAACGCGTGTCGGGTGGCCACCTCACGGCCCGCGATCCGATCGTGCAGGGGACCGTCGCCGTCTTCGCCCGGGACGAGGGGGCATCGGCATCGCTCGGCCGCTTCCTCGACGATCTGCGTTCCCGTCAGCTCCGGGGCGCGACCGACGGCACGCCGCCGGCGCTCGGGAACGAGTCCTACCGGCTCGACGCGACGAACGCGGACGGCGCCAGCGTCACCGTCCTCGGCTGGCGCGACGCGAACCTCGTGCTCGTGGTGGTCGGGACGTCGTTCGCGCCGGCGTCGGTCGAGGCGCTCGCGCGGCTGGTCGATGCGCGAGCGCTCAGCGCGGCGCCGTCCTGAATCGACCGCGTCTCGCGTTTCCTTCCTGTGCGATGTTTGATTCGGCATCGGCCGGCCGATACGGTCGTCGGGACGTGACGCCCGACACGGTCGCCCCCCTGTATTTCCTGGCAGCCTCGCTCCTGCTCGTCTCCGGCGTGCTCAAGCTGGTCGGGCCGCGCGCGACCGCGCAGGCGATGCTGGATGCCGGCCTGCCGGGGTCCCGCGCGGTCGCGCGCGGCCTGGGCGCGGGGGAGTGCGCCGCGGCCGCGTTCGCGGCCGCGGCGCCGGCGCGGGGCGGCGCCCTCGCGCTCGCGATCGTCTATCTCGCGTTCGCGGGGTTCGTGGGGTACGTGCTGCGCACGCACCCCACGGCGGGCTCGTGCGGCTGCGCAGGCTCGAAGGCGGTGCCTCCGAGCCTGCTCCACCTCGCCCTCGACGTGGCCGCGGCCGCCACGGGGCTGCTCTACCTCGTCGCACGGGGCCCGTCCGCGACCGCGTGGCTCGCCGCGCTGGGCTGGGGATCGGTGCCGGTGATCGCGGGCCTGGCGCTCGCGGGATGGCTCGTCGTCGTCGCCGTGACGGAGGTGCCTGCCGCCTGGCGCGCGTGGGCGCCGCCGGTGGGCCGGCCTGCCTCGTCCCACGCGGACCGCCACCTCGTCGCGGAGGACGCGCTGTCGATCGCGGGGATCGGACCGGGCCATCCGAGCCTCTGGCCGGGTGTGGGAGCGGACACCGGAGCCCCCGGATGAGCATGACCCTGGATCGCGCGATCCGGACGGTCCGGACCCGGCGCGATCCGCGGACCCATCCACGGCGGGGGGCGCGAAGCTCCCGCCGGCTCGAACGCCTCGCGCACGCGGCGAGTGCGTTCTCGGTCGCCCCGGTCCGCTACGCGGCCCGCCCCGTGACGGCCGATGCGTTGGTCCGCCGCTCGTGCTCGACCTGTCCGCCCGGCAGCAAGTGCTGCGGCTCCTACACGGCGTTCTGCTGCACGCTCCCCGGCGGGAACAACTTCGGCTGCCCGCCGAACACGTTCGTCGGCGGCTGGTGGCAGTGCAATTACGGCAAGGCCGCGCTCTGCGGGACCACCAACATGCGGTACTACCTCGACTGCTCGATGAACCCGGGCGCGGCGTGCCCGGGAGGCTGCCACTGCGGCGGTCAGAGCTGTTCGAACTTCAAGACCTGCTGCGTGGTGTTCCGCTACGGGAACTGCAACACGCAGATCCCGCACGTGACCCCGATCCAGTGCCGCCTCGTGACGTGCGTGATCCCGTGCCGGATCGACTGCGTCAACTGCAACTGCAGCGTCGCCGTCGACCAGCACACCTGCCTGCACGAGGCGGGGTGCCTCTGATGCTGGTCGCCGTCGTGATCGTGGAGACGCTGGTGTTGGCGCTGCTCTCGGTCGTCGTCGTCGCGCTGCTCCGCAGCCATGCCGAGATCCTCCGGCGTCTGCCGGAGCCGGACGCGGAGCCGGAACGACCCCTCGCACATGATGAGCCGATCGATCTCACCGACGGACCACGACTCCCGGCGCACCTGCCGTCCCCGCGCCGGCGCGCGACGGAGGCACACGACATCGCGGGAACGACCCCGGACGGCGACGCGGTGGCCGTCTCGATGGCCGTCGGATCGAACACGGTGCTCGCGTTCCTCTCGACCGGGTGCCTTACCTGCCGGACGTTCTGGGACGGGCTGCAGCCGGAGGTTCGCATGCCGTTGCCGGGAGACGCGCGGGTCGTCGTCGTCGTGAAGGACCCGGCATTCGAGAGCCCGTCGAAGCTGCGCGAGCTCGCGCCGCCGGATGTCCCGGTCGTGCAGTCCTCGCGTGCGTGGGAGGACTTCGGGATCGCGATGTCCCCGTACTTCTGCTTCGTCGACGGAGCCACCGGCGACGTCCGGAGCGAGGGCGCGGCGATGACGTGGGAGCAGGTGGCGTCGCTGCTCCGCGATGCGCTGCTCGACGAGGAGCTGGCCGCACGGACATGAGCCCGGGGATGGGCTCCGCGACGGTGCACGCGCTCGTCGTCGTCGGCGTCGCGCTCGCCGTCGCCGCGGGCCTCCGGTCGACGTGGTCGCCGTGAGGAACGTCGATGCTGGGAAGCATCACTCCGCTCGGGGAGCGGGGGCGCGGGTCTCGCTGGTGGGTGACGGTGATCGCGTACGTCCTCGGGTCGACGCTCGCCGGGGTCGCCGTCGGGAGCGGCCTCGGCTTCCTGGGGTCCTCGTTCGCCGGTCGCACGCCCGCGGCGGCGCGGCTCGTAGTGGTCGCGTTCGCCGTGATCGCGGGACTCCTCGTTGATGTCGGTTCGTTCCGGTTCCGGCTCCCGACGGTCCGCAGGCAGGTCGATGAGGGATGGCGCGCGGGGTACCGGGGGTGGGTGTGGGGGTTCGGCTACGGGATCCAGCTCGGGGCCGGGGTGGTGACGGTCGTGACCACGTCGACGGTCTACGTCACGTGGCTCGCGGCCGCCCTCTCGGGAAGCGCCGTCGCGGGCGCCCTGATCGGGTCGGCGTTCGGGTTCGCCCGGGCGATCCCCGTGCTCTCGGTCGCCGGTGTCCGCCGGCCCGATCAGCTGCTCCATGTGGACGCCGTGCTCGTCCGATGGGCGGCTCCGGCCCGGCGAGCCACCTACGGGGTCGGCGCCGTCGTTGCGTGCCTCGCCCTCCTGGGAGCGGCGCGGTGGTGAGGCTCGCCGGACACGGCGTGACCGTGGAGGTCCACCCGGGATGGGAGGCCCGCGTGTGGCGTCCCGACGTCGCCCCGCCCGCGGTTCCCGGCGCCGTCGTCCGGCTGGCGAACTTCCCGCTGCCGGTCACGAGGAACACGTACGCCGCCGAGGTCGCCGACGATCTGCGGCCCGGACACGTCCTCGTCTCGCTCGTCGAGCTCGATCCCGCGCTCGCGGATCGAGGGCTCTACGCGTCGCAGGGGGCGCCCACCGTCGGCATCGACGACCTGGACCCACGCGCGCTGCAGGCTCCGGGTCCCGGACGACTCGGGGTGCAGCGGTTCTTCTCCCTCGACGGACGGGCGTTCAGCCTGTACGTGATGGCGCGGGAAGGCCCCCGGCTCGAGCACGCGCTGGACGCGATGAACGCCAGCCTCCGGTCGCTCGCGGTGGGTGTGGGATGAGCGCGCCGGCCTGGATCGCCGCGTGCGTGTTGCTCGTCGTCGTCATCTGGCTCGGGCTCGCGCTCATCGGTGCGGTGCGCGAGATCGCCGAGCTGCGGGGCCGGGTCGATGCGCTCGAGGCAACCGGGGCGTCGCCGGCGCACCTCGGCGGTGGCCTGCCTGTGGGGACGCTCGCCCCCGCGTGGAGCATCACGACCCCCGGGGGTGGAGTCGCGTCGTCCTCGGCGTTCCAGGGCCGGCGGCACCTCCTCGTGTTCGCCGACGCGACGTGTCGCGCGTGCGACGACGTGGTGCCCGAGCTGGTCGCTGCGGCCGGCCGGGGAACGGTGCCGCCCCTCGCGGTGATCGGCCGTGGAGACGCCGAGGCGACGCCCGAACCATGGCGAGCGGCGGACGTTCGCGTCCGGATCGGGAGTGAACGGGCCGACGAGGTCTCCGAGGCGTTCGGCGTCGACGTGAGTCCGTTCGTCTTCGTCGTCGATGAAGGCGGCTCGGTGGTCGCTCGCAGCGGCGTCGCGACGCTGGACGACGTGCTCCGGCTCGTGCGGGACGCCGAGGGGGTCCGCATCGTGGCGGCGGGCGGTGCCTGAGGTGTCGGAGCGTCACCCGGTCACGCGACGAGGGTTCCTCTCGCGCGCGAGCGCGGTCGCGCTCGCGAGCGTCGGCGCGGCGAGCGGCCTCGGCCGCCGCCGGGCCGACGCCCACGTGAAGCCGAAGCCGTGCCGCGTCCGTTGCGAGCCGATCAGCCGGACGGGTTGCGCGTGTGGGGGGAGCCTCTATCGATGTTCGGGGTGCGGCTCGTCCTTCCACGCGTGCATCGACGGACAGCCGTTCCGGTGGTTCTGCCTGCGGCGAGCGTGCTGATCGGCGTCTACTCCCCGTGCGGCTCCGGCTCGAGTTCCAGCGAGACCGAGTTCATGCAGTAGCGATCCCCCGTCGGCCGCGGTCCGTCGGAGAACACATGCCCCAGGTGGCCGCCGCATCGCGCACAGGTGACCTCCGTGCGATGCATCCAGAGGGTCCGGTCGTCGTGCAGCTCGACGGCTCCGGGCTCGATCGGCTCCCAGAAACTCGGCCAACCGGTCCCCGACTCGTACTTCGTCGTTGAGCTGAATAGCGGGGCGCCGCATCCGGCGCACCGGTAGACACCGGCCTCCTTCGTCGACGCATACGCGCCCGTGAACGGCCGCTCCGTCCCCTTGTTGCGCAGCACCTCGTACTGCTCGGGGGTCAGACGGGTGCGCCACTCCTGCTCGGTCTGCGGGATAGTCATGGGCTGTTGCTTCGAGTTGTCCATCTCATCTCCTCCTCAGACTCTGTCTCATCAACCGTGGCGTCGTTACGCGTCGTCACAAGGCATCGAGCGCGAGAGGAGATCTGGGTACCCGGCCGATCACCCGATCGATCGCATCCGAAGCTGGTAGGCGGCGAACGACGGCTGGTAGCTGTCGAAGGCGATCCGCTTCGCGGTGCTTGTGAGCGCGATCGATGGTTCGTCGTTGATCCGGAACGGCGCCGCGCTCGCGTCGGTGAGTTGCAGTAACGAGGCCCAGGTCGCGCCGCCGTCCGGCGATCGGCGGAAGAGCACGTCGATCCGCGCGTCGACGTCCGTCGGGTCACACGGGTCGGCGAGGTTCCGCCGACGGCAGCCGGCGAAGGCGACCACGAGACTGCCGGAACGGCTCGGGAGCACGGCGGGTCCGTACCCTCCCTCGTACGTCACGCCGCCGACCGCGATGGGGAACGACGCGACGGTGATCGCCGGGCCGAGCGTGCTTCCGTCCCACACACGAACCCTCAGCTCGTCGGCCGTCGTGTACGCGACGGCAACCCGCGGGTCGCCCGGGATCGCCGAACCGGCAGCTCCGGCGTATCGCTGCCCGTCGTTCGGACTCGAGCCCACGAGCGACGTCGTCGATGTCGTGCCCGTGAGGTCCGTCCCGCCCGCGGACGAGAGCGCCACCCGCTGCGCACCCTTCCGATCGGCGAACCAGACGACGGCGACGTTCATCCCGCTCACGCCGATGTCGGGAAGCCCCGCGAACCCCTCGCGCCACCCATCCGATGTCGACGAGGTCGTGCCGATCGTTCGTTTCGTCCAGGTCGTGCCCAGGTTGGATGACATCGCGAGCCGGATCGCGCCGTTGCTCGCGTTCGTCCAGACGGCGAAGAGCTCGTGCCCCTGGACCGCGAGCCTCGGATAGTCGACCCGCCCCGCGAGAGGCGTCAGCCGGTGCGGCGCCCGCCAGGTCACTCCTTGATCGGTGCTCACGCGGACCCAGAACGCCCGCCGGGCGCCGGGGTTGTAGTGGAGGTAGCCGGTCTGCGTGACCCACCCGGCCACGGCGACGTTCCCATCGGCCGCGAGCGACGGACGTTCGGCTTGGACGGAGCGAGGGCTGAGGCGCTTCGGCTTGCTCCACCGGGCGGGCACCGCGTCCCCGGGGGAGCGCAGGATGAACACGCCCATCCTCGGGCCGCGGTCCGTCGCGCAGGCGCCCGTTGGCGGCGGGCAGTCGCTCGCCCAGACGGACAGGAGTCGCCCGCCCGCCGTTGCAAGCGACTTCCCCGGGTTCCAGCTGAACGCTGCGGAGGCCCGCTGCAGGGCGAACGCCGATCCCGGCAGGGCGATCCCGGCGAGGACCATGGCGGAGATGAGCACGCTGAACACGAGGCGGCGGGCACGACCGGACATCCACGGCATCGTACCGGCGGTAGCATCCCGACCTGTGCAGGCCCGGGTGCCGGAACGGTATACGGAGGCGTCTTAAACACGCCGGCCCGAAAGGGCATGTGGGTTCGATCCCACCCCGGGCAC
>CAVXYE010000011.1:0-410872 GCA_963765865.1 uncultured Actinomycetes bacterium | reverse complement strand
AGTGGGCGGACATGCAAGGGGCCGATCGGCAGACCCGCGTGACGTGGTGCGGAGTGCTCGCGCGCACTGCCGCCGAGGCGGGCGACCTCCAGGAGGCAGAGCGGTTCGCTCGAGAAGGTGTCGCGATCGCCGCGGCGGACGAACTCAACATGCGTGCGGCGTCGCTCGTCGACCTCGGGTGGGTGTTGCGCCGAGCGGGAGATGTCGACGGAACGGCCGCGGCCGTCGGCGAGGCGCTGGGGCTCTACGACCGGAAGGGGAACATCGCCGCGGCGGCGCTCGTGCGCACCAAGTTCGCCGACTGAACGTCCGTGGATCACCTTCGGCCGATGCACCCCGCGGAGGGTTAGAAGTGGATGATCGGCCAGGGGGCGATGTCCGAACGGAACATCGCGTCCGCGCGCTCGACGGCACCGTGGACCCGTTCCTCGAGCCTGCCGGCTCGGGCGAGCGTCCCCCACGAGACACCTCCGAAGTAGGTCCCGCCCACCACGTGCACCGTGCAGGCGATCTCGGGCTCGGCATCGGTCGGTGAGCACGAGCCCTTGCCACCCTCGACGATGAGTTCGTAGGTGCCGGTGTTCGCGGGCCGGAAGTCATCGCGGACGTCGATCACCAACCGGCCGTCCTCCAGGTACCCACGTGCGGTCAACGCGGCGGCCACGTCGATCGGCCGGACGTACAGGATGTCGTCGAAGGTCGCCCGCAGCGCGCGAGGCTCGGCCATCTGCCACGTGAGGGGGTCGTCGAGAGCGAGGCCCCAGGTCTTCACGCGGGACACGAGGTCGATGTCGAACAGGAACCGCCAGATCGACGCCGAAGCCTCGGGGGTGCACGCGATCAGTTGATGAACCGTGAGCGTGTTGCTCGGCAAGCCGCGGGGCCACCGATGCTTGATCCGATACAACGCGTACGCGTCGGGCACGCCGTGTTCGTCCTCGTGGACGGCCACCAGCTCCTTCTCGTCGGGTTTCGCGATCCCGGAGAAGATCCACGAGTACTGCCGATCGGTCGGCAGCACCGCGCCGGGCCGCGACGAGGCGAACCGCTCGTACACGGCCTGCAGGTGCGGCCGGGCCTCCTCGTGTGTCATCAGTCGCGTCCGGCCTTCGGATCGCGTTCCCGGTGCCCACCGGACGCGATCGAGCGCGACGTCGAACGAGAGACCGGGAACCGCGAGCCCGAACCCGAACTTGCCGTAGATCTGACCCTCGGATGCGAGGAGCGTCGCGATCGGCTCACCGCGTTCGGCGGCCTGGTCGAGCATCCGGCGCATCAGCTCGGTGAGGACGCCGCGCCGCCGATGCGTCGGCAGCACGCCGACCCACGTGACGCCCGCGGTACCGACCGTCCCGCCGCCGGGGGTGACGGACGAGAACGTGTAGAGAGCTGCACAACCGACGATCCGGCCGTCGTCGAACGCGGCGAAGGTTCGGTCGAACTCGATGCTGAGCCGGTCGCTCGCGACGTCGTGCTCCGACGCCTCCACCTCGCCGAACGCGTTCGAGAGCGCCAGCTCGAACGCGTCGAACTCGTCCTCGCGGATCGTGCGGAACTCCATGGCGGCCAAGGCTATCCCAGCCCCTTCGAGGGGTGAGCCCTCGCCGGCCGGCGAGGGCTCACTCTCCTCATCATCTGGCCGCGACCCGGTCACTGCCACCGGTGCGCGAACGGCAACGTGGGTCGGTCCGAACGTACGGTGGACCGAGCGCCGTCGCTCGCGAGCCCTTCGAGCCACCGGAGCTGCGGTGACCGCCGCGAACAGCGGCCAGACACCGGCCAGTCCCTTCAGTTCGTGGCCTCCTCGCTCGCAGAACCGGAGTTCGGATCCGGCCACGACGGCTCTCACGGTCTCGGTGACCAGAACCTCCCGAGCTTCGGCCAGTCGAACCACTCGAGCCGCGACATGGACCGCCACGCCGCCGTACTTGGATCCCAGTCGCTCGCACTCTCCGGTGTGGACGCCCACTCGAGTGTCCAGGTCGTACTCCGCCAGAGCTCGTGTGACCTCGCACCCGCAGCGCACCGCACCCGATGCGGTGTCGAAAGCGGCGAAGAAACCGTCTCCAGAGTTGTCGACCTCACGACCGCCGAACCGATCCAAGAGCTCCCGGACCTTCGCGTGGTGCAGGGTCAGTAGCTCCCGCCAACGACGATCCCCGAGCCGCGCAACCCGCTCGGTCGATCCGACCAGATCGGTGAAGAGCAGCGTGACGAGATCACGGGACCGTTCGGTCTCGTCGGTCGCTCGTCGCAGATAGTGCTCTTCCAGGTCCATGTCGGACCTCCGATACTCGTCACGAGTTGCCTTTCATATGTGGATGGGAACGCCTGCCCCGTCCTGTGTGGGAAGCGGGTCCTTCGGCGGACGTGTGAGCCGCGAACGAAGGATCAGGCCGCAAGCCCGGACGGGAGGGACACGGCGAACGTCGTGGTGATCGACGTGATCGGCATCGTGTCTCCTCCTCTCTTCCGCGCCTTCATGGAACGTCGAACCGTACTCCCATCGCATCGTTCGAGCAATGGTTCGGAGGGGTGGATGTCACACTTCTTCATGATCCCTTCGAAGCACGGCGATGACCATCATCTAGCGCTCCATAACGTTCACGAGCGGGAGCCGACGAGGTACCAGGTCTCCATCTCGCCCTTGCCCTTGACCGGGATCGTCCCCCGCGGCCTGCACTCGAACTCGTCCTTCAGCAGCTCGTGCGTCGCGCTCGTGATCTGGATCTCACCGGGCTCGCTGTGGGTCTCCATGCGGCTCGCCGTGTTCACCGCGTCACCGTAGAGATCGTAGAGGAAGCGCTTGGTCCCGATCACGCCTGCGATGAGGGGTCCGGAGTTGATGCCGATCCGAAGTTCGAGGCGCGATCGGTCGGGCAGGGTCCACGCCGCGACCGTATCGCGCATGTCGAGCGCGAGCAGCGCAGCCCTGCGCGCGTGGTCGGGGTGCGGATCTGGAACACCGGCGGCCGCCATGTAGCAGTCGCCGATCGTCTTGATCTTCTCGAGCCCGTGCCGCTCGGCGAGCGCGTCGAAGCGTGAGAACAGCTCGTCGAGCATGCCGACGACCTGGCCGGGCGGGAGCCGCTCGGACATCGGCGTGAAGTTCACGAGATCCGCGAAGACGATCGAGGCGGAGTCGACGTGGTCGGCTATCGGCTGGCTCGACGCCTTCAATCGCTCGGCGATCGAGCGCGGCAGGATGCTGACGAGGAGGGCTTCGGATCTCGCTTGTTCGGCACGGAGCGCCGTCAGCGCTTCGTTGCGCTCCTTCGCGAAAGAAGCGAGCACCGTGAACGAGATGGCGGCGGTCCCGATGATGTTCAGCGCCAGCATCGTGGTGGTGAACCACACCGGGAGATCGGCATTCGGGAACAACGCTTCCCCCAGGACGCCCGTGACCACGAAGACGATCACGAACGCCACGAACCACCGAACGGCCTCCCGCACCTCGACGAACAGCAGCGCTCCGAGCGGCGCCAGGCCGCCCCAGAGCGCGACGCCTCCCGACGGAAGGAACCCGCCGATCAACATCTGCCCGATCGTCGTCGTGAGCATCACGTCGAGGAGCTGCGTCACCAGGAGGGAACGGAAGTTCCCCGTCCGCGCGTAGAGCACCAACGAGCCGACCGAGACCGCGAAGTAGATGAACGGGATGACGCCGACCATCGAGCCGAAGCCGAGGTACAAGCTGCCCCAGACGAGCGAGACGGGCAGGATCAGCACGGCGAGCAGGACGAGGAGCGTCTTCTTGGCGCGCAGGTCGTCGTCGTCCTCGGGGCGCACGCCGATGCCGCTCAGGCGCGCCGTGAGGCCCCGGAACCGGCCGGTCATCGGTGGCGGCGGTGCGGCCGGCGACGAGATGCTCTCTTCGGTCACGGAGGCGACGTTACGACGCCGATGTGGCTGTTGCGAACCCGTGGATATCGAGTCAGAGGAGTGGCAGAGATCCGCATCGCTGGGTAGTTTCCTCGTTGATGAAGAAGGCGCTCGCCGTCGTACTGATCTTCGGGTTCGTCCTGGTGGACTTCCTGTTCTTCCATGATGTCTTCAAGCCGGGAGAGATCGTGACGTTCCCTCAGTACCTGACGGGCGTGCTGAGCATCCCGGTCGTCGTCATCTCCGCGCTCTTCCTGTTGAGAGGCGACAGCTTCAGAAGCGCCAGCGCGTAGCACCACCGGGCTCGACCGTGAGGACCGCGGTCGCTGATCCCGGCGTGATGCGGAACACGTGCCAAGGCGGCGGACCCGCAGACGGGGCGCTGTACTCGGCCGTGAGCGCTATCCCGGACTCGTCGGGCCGGGCGGGCCAGCCTTCGTCGTTGTATCGCTGCGCCAAGTCGGCGACGATGGCGGGGTCGGTCACCCGGTGCGCTTCTCCCTCGATCGCTAAGTCGAACTCGTCGGTCGCGACCGACAGCGTGCAGCGAGGGTCCCGCGCGAGGTTGCGACCCTTGCGCGAGCGTTCGCCGGTCTCGAACCAGAACGCGCCGTCGGCCCAGACCGCACCGACGCCGGTGACATGGGGGCTGCCGTCGGGATCGATCGTGGCGAGCCAGCACGTATGGCGGTTCGGTCCGCCTGTTCCCGGCGCCTGGGGGATCCCTGACCCCAGCCGTGACTCGACCCGCGCCCACTCGATGAGCGGCAGTCCGTACAGGTCGGCGAGGTTCTTCGCGTCCACTCCATCTCCCATCACGAACAGCGCTCCTGGACGAGACCCTAACCGAGCCTCATGGGTCGGGAGCGTTCGTAAGCTCTCGAAGGCGATGAGTTCTCTGACCCTGACGCCGGCTTCCTTCGACCGCGAGCGACATCTGCCGCTGCTCCTCGAAGCCGACGACGTCGAGGAGCACATCCGCGGGTACCTGGACCGAGGCGAGCTCGTCGAGATCCACGACGGCGCAGCCCTGATCGGCGTGGCCGTGCTCGTCACCGATGCCGAGACCGTCGAGATCTGGAACATCGCCCTCTCCGAGGAGCAGCGCGGCCGTGGATCCGGCCGGCGTGCCATCGGACTGATCGCCGAACGGTGCCGGGAGCAGGGAGCTTCGCGATTGACCGTCGGCACCTCGGACTGCAGCCTCGGAACGATCGCTTTCTACCGCAAGGTGGGGTTCCGGTTCGCCGGGGTGCGCAAGGGCTACTTCGACGACTACCCCGCGGTGGTCGTCGAGAACGGTATCCGCGCGCGCGACATGGTCATGTTCGAGATGGACCTGGGATGAGTGGCAGTCAGCGAGCGAAGCTGGAGGCTACGCCTGTCGCGATCAGCGGTGCCGGCGGTACTGCAGCTCGACGATCCCGTTGCTGGAGGCGGTGCTGGAGACCAGGTCGAGTCGGTAGGACGCGGGGACGCCGTCGAACAGCCGGGTGCCCTTGCCCGCGACGTAGGGGAACAAGCTCACCCGGAGCTCGTCGATCAGGTCGAGCTGCATGAGCGATCGCCAGAGGCTGACGCCGCCCCAGACCAGGATGTAGCCGTCGCCTCCTTGCCTGAGCTTGTCGATCTCTTCTGCCGTGTCACCAGCGGCGATCGTGGTGTTGGCCCACTCGGCCGTCTTCAGGGTCCGGGAGAAGACGACCTTGCGCCCGGCGGTCAGGATGTCGGCGAACGGATGGTCGGTGGCCGTCGTCGTCATGGACCGGGCGATGGCCTCGTAGGCGGCGCGGCCCATGATGTGCGCGTCCGCGCTCTGGAGGAAGTCGAGGTGCGCCGGATCGTCGGGCTCACGGATTCTCGGGGAAGTCGAAGCAGAAGTTCCAAAAATCGGTGCCCTCGTCGGCGAGAAGGCCGTCGAGCGAGTAGTTGAACACCGTCGCTATCAGCTTCCGCATGATCAGAACTCCATGGTCTCGGCCGGTGTCTACGACGTGTGCACGGGATAGCGCAGATGCGTGACACCCACACCGGTGACGACTGTCGGATCCCCGAGGACGGCGGGTGTGTTCGCGAGGTTGTCGAACAGCCGCACTCCTGCGCCGAGCAACACGGCAGCCAGATCGATGTGGATCTCGTCGAGCAGCCCGGCGTCCAGGCACTGCTGGATCGTTTGGGCGCCGTGCACTCCTACGGACTTCGGGCCGGCAGCCGATCTCGCTCGAGCAACGGCGCTTTCGATGCCGTCGGTGACGAACTGGACGGTCGAGCCGGGCCGTGGCCAGCCTTCGGGCACCTGGTGGGTGACGATGAAGGCGGGCACATCCGCACGGGTGCTGGCCGCCCCAGCCGTCGGCGGCCTCGAACGTGCGCCGACCGGTGAGCATGGCGCCGACCTCAGCCATCCAGCCCCTCACGTGGTCTGCGCTCGGCGGCGAGACGTGGAACGTCATGTCCGATCTCGTGCTCGGCATGGAGACCTCGACGTCGCCCGAGAAGTACCAGTCGAAGACTTCGTCGACCCCGTCGTTCGCGTCGGCGACGTACCCGTCGAGAGACATCGACATGATCGCGACCACCTTGGTCAAGGTGCGGCTCCTTTCGCGACAAGGGCGCGGCTCATCGTAATCGGTCGCTCAGCGCGAGAGTCGGGACGCGTGTTGCTCCGCGAGGTCGCGAGGGGCTCGCGCCAACCAGCCGTCGGCCAGCGCGTCCGTGAGCGCTCGCATGCCGACCGTGCGGAGCTCGATCAGGACCGCCGCGTATCCGTCGAAGTGCGGGATCGTGAAGATCCCCTCGGTGCCGGCGGCCAGCACGGCTTCCTTCTCGACCAGATCCTCAACGCGAACGGCGAGGATCGGCTGCCGGGGTGGCGTCTCGTCCCCGAACCGCTTGAGGTCGGCCTTCGAGTACGGCCGCTCCCACGCGAACGTCTTCCCTGCGACGGCCCACGAGAGCCTTCCACGGGAGTCTTCCTCGGTGACCTCGGGCAACCCGAGCGCGATCCGCGAAACGTCGTCGAGGGTCGCCACGTCAGCCGAGGGCCATGCCCTCGGCGGCGCTCGATGCTTGCGGGTCGGGCAGGCGCATCATCCGGAACGAGTTGAACAACCCGACGAGCCCGGCGAGCAGCGGGATGATCAGCGCCACCTGGAGCGCGAGCGGCCTCGCGTCGGTGTTGATCCGGACGATCTCGGCCTCGACATCCGGCGGTTGGTTGACGATCAGTTCCTCGAGCTGCGTGTTGCTCATCACCTCAGCATCGTCGTCGAGTCCCTGCGCGACCTGCGTCTGCTCGGCGGGCGAGAGCACCGTGCTGTCCTTCGCCAGGTTGGTGAACGCGATCGAGAGCGTCGCGAGCATGATCGCGCCGGCGAAGGCCAGTCCGAACGACAGCCCGAACGATCCCGCGGCCGAGTTCACGCCCGCGGCTTCGCTGACGCGCTCCTCGGCGATGGGGGAGAGCGTGTAGTTGTTGAGCTGTGACACCAGCAAGCCCAGGCCGGATCCGGCGATCAGGAGCGGAACCAGGAGCCACCACCCGGAAGACGCCCGAGGCACGATCGGGATCAGCACCACGAGCCCGGCCACGAGGAGCGTGAACCCGGCGCGGATGATGCCGGCGGGGCGCCGCTTGCCCGCTCGCTTCCCGGCGAGCACCGCGACGGCGAACATGCTGAGCGAGAGCGGGGCGATCGAGAGTCCCGCCTGCATCGCGTTGTACTCGAGCACCATCTGCAGGTAGATCGGCAGGGCGATCATCAGCCCGCCGAGCGAGATCTGCTGCACCATCTGGCCGGAGATCCCCAGGCGGAACATCTTCGACGCGAAGAGCCCGGCGTCGATCAGCGCCGTCTTGCCCTCACGCTTGCGCCGCACCAGCCACCACGCCAGACCGGCGAGCGCGATCGCGCCGATCAGCAGCAGGGCGCCGACCGCCTCGCCGCCTTCCTGCCATACGAGGATCCCGAGCACGATGCCGCCCATGCCGAGGACCGAGAGGACGGCCCCGACCGGATCGATCCCCCGCTCGCCGGTGTACGGCACGTCCCGAACCAGCTTGATGTTGAGCAGGACGATCCCGATGATCACGACCTCCAGCGCGAAGCCGACGCGCCACGACAGGTACGTCGTGATGAAGCCGCCGAGCAGCGGTCCGACCGCGGCGGCGATCGCGGCGGATGCTCCGACGAGGGCGTAGGCCTTCCGCTGCGCGGCCCCTTCGAAGTTGCCGTGGATCAGGGACTGCATCGACGGCAGCAGGAGCGACGCGCCGAGACCGCCGATGATCGCCCAGAAGATGATGACCGCGGTGAGGCCCTGCGCGAGCGTCATCGCGAGCGCGCCGGTCGCGTAGCCGAGCAGACCCAGGACGTAGGCCTTCTTGCGGCCGATCAGGTCCGCGATCTTGCTCCCGATCAGGATGAACGCGGCGGAGACCAGCGCCTCGAGCGCGATCGCGGATTGGACCCCGCTCACGGTGGTGCCGAGGTCCTTGACGACCGCCGCGATCGAGACGTTCATCAACGACGTGTCGACGACGAGCACGAACATCGCCGCCGCGAGGAGGATCGCGAGGCGCGGGCTGGCGGCTGGCTCCTCGCGGACGGGGGTGGTCGCTTCCTCGGACATCGAGGCCATCATGCGATGGTGCTTCGTGCGGTGCAACGCGCGTTCGGGACCCCCCCTAGACTCCTGCCGTGCTGACCTGCGCTTCGTGCGGTGAGGAGAATCCCGACAGGGCGAAGTTCTGCCTGAACTGCGGCGCACCGCTCGCGGAGACAGGATCGGCCCGCGAGGTCCGCAAGATCGTCACGGTCGTGTTCAGCGACGTGACGGGCTCGACCGCGCATGGGCGAGTCGCTCGACCCCGAGTCGCTCCGATCGGTGATGACCCGGTACTTCGATCGGATGCGAGCCGTCGCTGGAACGGCACGGCGGCACGGTCGAGAAGTTCATCGGCGACGCGGTCATGGCGGTGTTCGGGATCCCGCAGTCCACGAAGACGACGCGCTCCGAGCCGTTCGGGCGGCGGCCGAGATGAGCGAGGCGCTCGCGGAGCTCAACAAGGAGCTCGAGCGTGACCACGGCGTCACGATCGCGACGCGAACGGGAGTGAACACCGGGCGAGGTCGTTGCCGGCGACGGGCGGTCAGACGATCGCGACCGGCGACGCCGTGAACGTGGCCGCGCGGCTGGAGCAGGCGGCCAAGCCGGGCGAGATCCTGATCGGCGAGGACGACGCTCAGGCTCGTCCGCGACGCCGTCGATGCGGAGCCGGTCGAGCCGCTCGAGCTCAAGGGCAAGTCGGAGCCCGTGGTCGCCTTCCGGCTCGGCGCGCGTCACGGCGGGCGCGGCCGGTCATGCGCGGCGCATGGACTCGCCGATGGTCGGTCGCGACCGCGAAGCTCGCGCTGCTCCGACAGGCCTTCGAGCCGCGCGATCAACGACCGCGCGTGCCAGATGTTCACGATCCTCGGCCCACCCGGTGTCGGCAAGTCCCGTCTGGTCGAGGAGTTCGTCGGCGAGCGTCGGATGCTCGACCGTCCTTCGTGGCCGATGCCTCCCGTACGGAGAGGGCATCACGTACTTCCCGGTCGTCGAGATGGTGAAGGAAGCAGCCGGCTTGGCGGACTTCGACGCGCCCGAGGTCGTCGAGACCAAGATCTGCTCGGTGCTCGGAGGGCGACGAGAACCAAGCGCTCGTCTGCCAGCGCGTCGCCCAGCTGATGGGCGTGTCGGAGGTCGCGAGCCGCCGAGGAAACCTTCTGGGCGATCCGGAGGATGTTCGAGGCGATCGGCGCGTGAGCGTCCGCTCGTCCTGCGTCTTCGACGACATCCATTGGGGCGAGGCGACGTTCCTGGATCTGGTCGAGCACGTCGCGGATTGGTCCCGGGACGTTCCGATCCTCCTGGTGTGCATGGCTCGACCCGAGCTGCTCGATACCCGCCCGTCGTGGAGCGGCGGCAAGTTGAACGCGTCGACCGATCTCGCTGGAACCGCTGTCGGACGGCGGAGTGCGACGCGCTGATCGGCAACCTCCTCGGTTCTGAGGAGCTCTCCGGCGCCGTGCGGGACCGGATCGTCGTCCGCGGCGGAAGGGAACCCGCTGTTCGTCGAGGAGATGCTTTCGGTGCTCGTCGACGACGGGCGGCTCGTCCGGGAGGACGGTCGGTGGATGCCGGCGGGCGACCTCGCCGACGTCGCCGTCCCGCCGACGATCACGGCACTGCTCGCCGCACGTCTGGACCGGCTCGGGCCGGAGGAGCGCGCCGTGCTCGGAGGCGGCGTCGGTCGTGGGGAAGGAGTTCTTCCTCGGGCGCGGTCCGTGAGCTCGCTCCCCGAGGGACGCGCGGCCGAGTGTCCCGGCCATCCTGATGTCGCTCGTACGCAAGGAGTTCGTTCGGCCGGACCGATCGACGCTCCCCGGCGAGGACGTGTTCCGCTTCCGGCACCTCCTGATCCGTGACGCGGCCTACGAGGCGCTGCCGAAGTCGACGCGGGCCGACCTCCACGAGCGGACCGCCGGCTGGCTCGAGGGCGTGGCGGGCGAGCGCATCGCCGAGCAGGAGGAGATCCTGGGCTATCACCTGGAGCGCGCACACGGGTACCTCCTGGAGCTCGGGACGCCGGGTGACCGTTCGCGCGAGCTGGCGGCTCGGGCGTCCGAGCACCTCGCCACCGCTGGGCGGCGAGCCGAGGACCGCGGGGACCTCTCGGCCGCGAGCGGGCTCTTCCTCCGGGCCGCACGTCTGCGCCCCCCCGACGATCGATCTCGGGTTCGGCTCCTGCTCGCCGCGGCGAGGAGCCAGCTCGACCTGGGGGACTACGAAGGGGAGGATGCCGTCCTCCGTGAGGCGGCAGCCGGCGCCAGGGCGATCCCGGCCTCGAGGCGCAGATCGAGCTGGAGCGGGAGATGCTCCGACAGACGATCGACCCGACCGCGGCTTCCGAATTCGTCGCGGCCGCGGAGCGAGCGATCCCGGTGCTGGAGGAGACTGGCGATGATGCGGCGCTCGCCCGGGCCTGGTTGGGTCGTCTCGTGGCGTGGCGGAGCGATGGGGGACTACGAGGGAAGCGACGAGGCGACCCGTCGATCGCTCGAGCACGCACGGAGAGCGGGCGATCGTGCCGCCGAGCGCGCCGCTTTGGCTTCGGTCACGCAGCGTCGTGTGGGGACCGCTGCCGGTGCGGGATGGGTTTGCGCGTCTGGATGAGGTGCTCGCGCGGCGGGAGAGGATCGCCTCGTCACGTGCGACGTCGACTCGGCTCGCTCATGCTTGCTCGCGATGGCCGGCGAGCCGGTCGAAGCTCGTCGGACGTGGGAACGCGCGCATACGACCGCGCTCGATCTCGGCCTGCCGGATGTGATCGGATTCGTCGGACAGGAGGGGTGGCTGACCGAGACGATCATCGGCGACCACGCCGCGGCCAAGCGGATCGCCCGTGAGGCCGTACCAGGTCGCTCGCATCGAGCGGGCAACAAGTCGCTGCGGAACATCGCCTCCGATCACGTTGCCGGGTCGCTCTTCGAGCTCGGCCGTCTCGACGGGCTGAAGCGTTCGTCGACATCAGCAGGACGCTGGATCTGGCGGTCAGACGATCCGTTCCAGGGTCCCGTGGCACCTGACGCTCGGGAAGATCCTCGCTCGCCGAGGGGAGTCCGAGGAGGCGGAGCGACTCGTCCGCGAAGGTGTCCGTGTGACGGAGCGGACCCAGTACCTGACCGATCGGGCGTTCTCGTTCATGGACCTCGCGGAGGTGCTGCGTCCCGCCGGACGCATCGGGGAGGCCGCGTCGGCTGTCGAGCGAGCGATCGACCTGTTCGAGCAGAAGGGAAACGTCGTCTCCGCCGATCGAGCGCGGACCTTCTTGGAGGACCTTCGGTAACGTGGCGTCGGCCGATCAGCCGAAGGTGAACGCGAACCCCTCGGCGCCCGGCTCGAGGAACTCGATCTCGAACAGCCGATCGGCGATGGGCCCCGGCTGCCGGATCAGCTGGTACATCCGCTGCTCGATGAGCTCGCCGGAGCCGTCGGCGTCGACGTCGCTCCCGTGCGCCGCGCCCGGCGGCTGGCCGTCGATGAACACGCGGAACCGCACGGACGCGCCGCGGGCCGGCGGTCCCATCACCAGTGGACATCGCGAGCTGGAACCGGCAGGCGATCCGCCCGTTGGGCTCGTTCAGGACGACGGCCTCCGGGCGTCGCCGTCCAGTCACCCGAGAGCGCCCAATGGTTGCGTCGCAACCGTCGCGGGATGTCGTAGACGCGAGCCTCGTTCGGCGTGAGCCCGCCCGGGGAAGCGAAGCCGTCCGTTCGCCGGTAGCCCGAGGTACGTCTCGCCGCGACCCCAGGCTGCCCCAGTCGGCGGCGACCTCCGGGCCTTGCGGGTCCACGGAGACGAGCTCGTCCTCGATCCCTTCGACGCCCGGCCTCGGCCAGCAGCTGCTGGATCAACGCTCTCCGACCGGTCGTAGTCGCCCTCGCCGAACTGGTGATGCCGGATGCGTCCCTCCGCGTCGACGAAGTAGAGCGCCGGCCAGTACTGGTTCGCGAACGCCTCCCAGACCGCGTAGTCGCTGTCGACCGCGATCGGATACGTCGACTCGCATCTCCTTCAGCGCCTCGCGGACGTTGTCGAGGTCCTGCTCGAACGGGAACTCGGGCGTGTGGACGCCGATCACGACCAGCCCGTGATCCCCGTACTTCTCGGCCCACGCGCGGACGTAGCGGAGCGTGCGGAGCCAGTTGATGCAGGTGTACGTCCAGAAGTCGACGAGGACGACCTTCCCGCGCAGCCCGCCGGCGTGAGCGGCGGCGAGTTGAGCCACCCGGTGGCGCCGTCGAGCGACGGCAGCTGACCCTCGATCGGGCAGGTCGAGCCATGAGTCGTGCCGACTCCATCGCTAGCGTCCCTCGGCGGCGGCCGGCCGGTCGACCGCGGCAGCCGCGGTCAGGATCACCTCGGCGACGGCCTCGGGCTGGGAGACCATGATCACGTGCGAGCCGTCGACCTCGGTGATCGTGGCTCCGGCGCGCTCGGCCATCGAGCGGATCACGTCCGTGCCGGCCGCCTTGTCGCCGGTCGCGACCACCGCCCACGAGGGCAGGGACTTCCAGGCGGGCGGGCCCGACGGCTCCGAGAACGCCAGCTCCGCGACCGGGCGCTGGGTCGCGGCCATCACGGCGGTCTGCTTGGCCGGCAGGTCGGCGGCGAACGCTTCGCGGAACTTCGCCGGGTCGATCGCGAACTCGACCGCCGTCTCCGCGCCGTCTCCGGTCGGATACTGGAGCGGGACCAGCGCCGTGTTCAGGACGCTGTCCTTGGAGGTGGCCTCGACCTCGCCCAGGGTCTCGCCCTCGTCCGGGGCGAAGGCGGCGACGAAGACGAGGCCGACGACGTTCGTCGGCATCGGTCGCGGCGTTCGAGATCACCGCGCCGCCGTACGAGTGGCCGACCGCCAGGACCGGCCCGGGGATCTGCTCGAGGAACGCTGGCGACGTAGGCGGAGTCGATGCGCGATGCCGCGCAGCGGGTTCGGCGGGCGCCGTCACCTGCATGCCGGCGCCTGCAGGCGCTCGATCACGCCGTTCCAGCTCGAGGCGTCGGCGAAGGCGCCGTGGACGAGCACGACGGTGAGGGGGGCGGTCTGGAGTTTGTGTCTGACATGGGAGCTCCTTCGTTAGTAGGCGTCGACGTCGATGACGGCCTCGGCGAAGGCCTCCGGGGCCTCCTGCGGCAGGTTGTGCCCGATGCCGCCCGTGATCGTCCGGTGCGAGTACCTGCCCGAGAACTTCGTCGCGTAGGCGCTCGGGTCCGGATGCGGCGCGCCGTTGGCGTCGCCTTCGAGGGTGATGGTGGGCACGGTGATCGACCGGGCCTTCGGCGAGCTGCTTCTCCAGCTCGTCGTACTGCGGCTCGCCTTCGGCCAGCCCGAGCCGCCAGCGATAGTTGTGGATCACGATCGTCGACGTGATCGGGGTTGTCGAAGGCCGCCGCGCTGCGGTCGAACGTGGCGTCGTCGAAGTCCCACTTGCGGCGAAGCGAGTCTGCCAGATGAGCTTGGCGAAGTCGTGCCGGTACTTGTCGTAGCCGGCCCGGCCGCGCTCGGTGGCGAAGTAGTACTGGTACCACCACTGGAGCTCGGCCTCGGGCGGCAACGGCATCTTGCCGGCTTCCTGGCTGCCGATCAGGTAGCCGCTCACCGAGACCAGCGCCCTGCAGCGCTCCGGCCAGAGCGCCGCGACGATGTCGGCCGTGCGCGCGCCCCAGTCGAAGCCGGCGACGATCGCCTGCTCGATGTCGAGCGCGTCCATCAGCGCGACGGTGTCGACGGCGAGGGCCGACTGCTGGCCGTTCCGGAACGTCTCGTCGCGACAGAAAGCGCGTCGTGCCGTAGCCGCGCAGGTACGGGACGATCACCCGGTAGCCCTGCCGCCGCCAGCAGCGGCGCGACGTCGACGTAGCTGTGGATGTCGTAGGGCCAGCCGTGCAGGAGCAGACACGGCAGGGCCGTCGGCAGGTCCGGCCTCGGCGTAGCCGACGTTCAGCACGCCGGCCTCGATCTGCTTCAACGGGCCGAACGGCTGTTGTGCCTCCGCCTGCATGTTGGATCTCTTTTAGTCGTCCCCGCTGAAGATCGAAAGGAAGAAGAGGAACACGTTGAGGATGTCGAGGAAGATCGACGCCGCGAGGAGGGGTGCCGTACGGATGTCCTGGGTCCGGCGAAGCCGCTGGAAGTCGAACAGGATCGAGCCCGGCGAAGATCGCGAGACCGAGAACGGCGTAGATCGACCGCGCCGCCGGGGATCTGCACGAACACGCAGCACCGATCCCGAACGCGATCAACCCGACCAGCGCCCAGAACAGGCAAGCGCGCGAGCACCGAGAGGTCACGCCGGGTCGCGTAGCCGGCGGCGCCGAACCCGGCGACGAACAATGCCGTCGCTCCTCCCGCCTGCCAGACCGCTTGGGGATCCGCGCCGACGTAGTAGGCGATGGTCGGGGCGACGGCGAGCCCGAGCAGGAGCCCGAAGGCGAAGAGGAGCCCGACGCCCATCTGCTCCGATCGCTTGCTCGCCGCGTTCATCCCCCACAGCACCGCGAAGGAGAGCGATGTAGAAGAGGATCGCCCATCCGCCCGATGCGTTGCGGCCGACGTAGGCTCCGATCGCGAAGCAGCCGGCCGTGAGCGCGACGAGGCCCATCGTCTGCCCGAACAGTCCGTGCTCATCGTCGCGGCTGAGCGATACGGAAGGGGTCGCGGTGGTCGATGCCATCGTCATCGTTCTCCTATGCCGCCGCGCGACGCGCGCTTCCGCGCCGTCCCCTGCTCCTCAGCGGAGCGATCGGAAGGCGGCTCGGAGCTCTTCCGAGAAGAGCTGCGGCTCCTCCCACGCCGCGAAGTGCCCGCCCTTGTCGGCCTCGTTGAAGTAGGTGACGTTCGGGTACGCCTTCTCGACCCAGCTGCGCGGCGTCCGCGAAGATCTCGCCGGGGAACGTGGTGAAGCCGACCGGGAGCGTCATCGGCGGCGGCGCCTGGCCGGCAGCCTTCGGCTTGGGCTTGTCCGCTCTCCCAGTACGACCGGGCCGCGGAAGCGCCGGTGCCGGTCAGCCAGTACAGCGTGATGTTGTCGAGGACGTGGTCGCGGGTGAGGTTGCCCGCCGGCTGCTTGTCGACGAACGCGTCGGAGATCTTCTAGTAGCTGTCGGTGTCGTGGTCGAGCATCCAGGCCGCCAGCGCGACGGGTGAATCCAGCAGCGCGTAGCCGATCGTCTGCGGCCGCGTGGCCTGCTCGAGGAAGTAGCCGAAGCCGGTCGCCCTGAACGCGGCGATCTGCGTCGACCGCCGCGCGTTCCTCCTCGGTATCCGTCGGCATGGTCGCCGCCGCCAGCGCCGGGACGAACAGGTTCGTGTGGATGCCGATCAGCCCTTCGGGCGCCTGGCGGCCCATCGCGTCGGTGATGGCGGCGCCCACGTCGCCGCCTTGGGCGACGTAGCGGGTGTAGCCGAGGCGGCGCATCAGCTCCGGCCACGCCTGCGCGACGCGGCCGGCGTACCAGCCGAGCTCGGTCGGCTCGGCCGGAGAAGCCGTAGCCGGGGACGGACGGCAGCACCAGGTGGAACGCGTCCTCGGCGCGTCCCCCATGCGCGGTCGGGTCGGTGAGCGGTCCGACGGTCTCGAGCAGCTCGACGACCGAGCCGGGCCAGCCGTGCGTCATGATCAGCGGCAGCGCGTTGTCGTGCTTCGACTTCACATGGATGAAGTGGATGTCGACGCCCGTCGATCTCCGTCGTGAACTGGGGAGCGCGTTCAGTCTCGCCTCGACCCTCCGCCAGTCGTACTCCGTCACCCAGTAGCGGGCGAGCTCCTGCATCGTTGCCAGCTGCACGCCCTGTGACCGATCGTCGACCAGCTCGCTGCTGGGCCAGCGCGTCGCTGCGATGCGCCGGCGGAGGTCGTCGAGCGCCTCTTGCGGAACGTCGACACGGAACGGGCGGACGTCGGTGTTCTCCATCGCTTCCCCCTCGTGTGGCTTGCTGGCTAGCGCAGCGACCGGAACGCCGCTCTCATCTCCTCGGAGAACATCTGCGGCTGTTCCCATGCGGCGAAATGACCGCCCTTCGGCAGCCGGTTGTAGTGGATCAGTTTGGGATAGGCCCTCTCCGCCCAGCTCCGCGGAGCGGCGTAGATCTCGTCCGGGAAGACGCTGACCCCGACCGGCAGGTCGACGCCCTTCGGGGCGAAGAACGCGAGCTTGCTCTCCCAGTACAGGCGAGCCGACGAGACCGCCGTCCTCGTCAACCAGTAGAGCGTCGCGTTGTCGAGGATGTCGTCCTTCGTCAGACCCTCGGCCTGTCCGTCGAAGACGCGGGCGATCAGCGACAGGCTGCGCGCGTCGTGGTCGAGCATCCACGCCGCCAGGCCGACGGGTGAATCCTCGAGCGCGTACAGCGTCTGTGGTCGGCTCCCCATCTCCTGCGAGTAGCAGCCCATGCTTGTAGAGAAGTCGAGCATCCCCCCCCCGCGCGAATCCTCAAGCGCGTACAAGGTCTGCGGGCGGTTCGCCATCTCCTGCGCGTAGCCGAGTCCGTGCTTGTAGAAGGAGTCGAGCTGATCCCACGCGTACCGCTCCTCCTCAGAGAGGTCGCGCGGGGGTGGGTCACCGAACTGGAGCGCCTTCGCGATGTCGTCCGGGATCGTGGCCGCCATGTTCGTGTGGATGCCGAGCAATCCCATCGGGCGCTGCAGCGCCATCTGTTCCGTGACGGCGTTCCCCCAGTCGCCTCCCTGCGCCACGTAGCGCTCATAGCCCAGCCGCTCCATCAGGATGGTCCACGCTCGCGCGATGCGGATCGGATCCCAGCCGGTCGTTGTCGGCGTGCCCGAGAACCCATGGCCCGGGAGCGATGGGATCACCACGTCGAAGGCGTCCCCCGCGGCGGCGCCGTGAGCCTCCGGGTCGGTGAGCGGGCCGATGATCTTGAGCTGCTCGATGATCGACCCGGGCCACCCGTGCGTGACGATGATCGGCAACGCGCCGTCATGCTTCGAGCGGACGTGGATGAAGTGGATGTCGACGCCGTCGATCTCGGTGATGAACTGTGGCACGGCCTGCAGCCTCGCCTCGACCTGTCGCCAGTCGTAGTCTGTGCGCCCAATACCGAGCGAGCTCCCGCATCGTCGCCAGCCGGACGCCCTGCGACTCGTCGTCGACCGTCTCCAGATCGGGCCATCGCATCGCACCGATGCGCCGCCGGAGGTCGTCGAGGTCCTCCTGCAGAACCTCGATCTGGAACGGACGGATCTCATCCGTCATGTCCTGTCTCCTTCCCGCAAAGGATCGGATCCCGACCTTACGTCGCCGACAGGGTCCGCGCCGATCGCGCTCAAGCGCGCGTCCGGTGAACGTCCGGTGAAGCCCTCAGCGGATGGCGCTTCTCGCGCCCTCGCCGGCTCTCATCCTCGGTCCCGCTGGAGACTCGTCCGCTCGCGGGGCGCTTCGCGCCCGTGGGTCGCCCTGGTCCTTTCCCGGGCCCTCACGCCCCCTCTCGACGAGCCGCTGGCCGCCGTCGATGTCGAACGTCGCCCCGGTGACGGCCGTGTTCGTCATGAGATGGAGGGCGAGCGCCGCGATGTCAGCCGCGCCGATCACGCGCCGGATCGGCAGCGTCGCGCGTAACTCCTCTCGCCGCTCATCGATCCGGTCGCCCAGGATCTCCGCCGCCAGCGGCGTGTCGACGAACCCGGCCGCGATCAGGTTCACCCGGATCGGCGCGAGCTCGTACGCTAGGGCCTTCGTCATCGCAGACAGCGCGGCTGTGAGGGCCGAGATGAAAGCCGACCCGGCCTCGGTGTGACCACCGTCGATGCATCCGGTGAACAGGAGCGCGCCCCCCGGGCGTACCTTGGCCGCGGCCTCCCGCGCGACCCGCAGCGGCAGGACGAGGTGCGCGTCCAACTCCCGACGTGCGTCGTCCACGTGGAGATCGGCAAGCGCTACCCGCCGTGGACCGGGGACCGTGACGAGTACATGGTCGATGGGCGTTGGAACCTCGGCGAAGAACCTCCCGAGCCGATCGAAGTCTGTCGCGTCGAACGCGGCGATCCCCGCCGCGAGCTCTCGACCGGCGTGATGCACGCGTTCAGGGTCGCGAGCGGTGATGATCACGGAGGCCCCCTCGCCGCGTGCGCGCCGCGCGGTCTCGAGCCCGATGCCCGAGCTGCCGCCGATCACGAGGACGGTCTGACCGGCGAGCTGGGGTTCCCGACCCATGCCGCTCCCCAACCTCGGCGATGGACGACGTCTTCGCACCAGGGTGAGTCCCTGGTACGTCCTCGGTACGTCCTAGGAGCCAAAACCAGCCTCCTCACGCCGGTATACGGTTGCTCGAAGGGGGGCCCCTCCATCGGGGCAGACGTCCATGCGACTCTTTGGACGGCAGGCGGAGTGTGAGGAGCTTGACCGGCTCCTGAGCGAGGTTCGTGCCGGTCAGAGTCACGTCCTCGTGCTCCGCGGAGAGGCGGGCGTCGGCAAGACCGAACTGCTCGCCTACCTCGCGGAGCGCGCGGAAGGGTTCCGCATCGCACGCGCGGTCGGCATCGAATCCGAGATGGAGCTCGCCTACAGCGGACTGCATCAACTATGTCTGCCGATGTTGGATCTCCTCGAGCGCCTCCCCGCAGGGCAACACGACGCGCTCACGACGGTGTTCGGACTCGGCGACGGTCCACCTCCCGACCGGTTCTTGGTCGGTGTCGCCACCCTGTCACTGTTCGCCGAGATGGCCGAGCGGCGGCCGCTCGCGTGCATCATCGACGACGCACAGTGGCTCGATCAGGCTTCGGCGCAGGTCTTCGGCTTCGTCGCCCGCCGTCTCCTCGCCGAGCGGGTGGCGCTCGTTGGCGCCGCTCGAACGGTGATCGGCGACGGCGTCCTCGCTGGGCTGCCTGAGCTCAGCGTGGGGCCACTCAGCGAGATCGACGCACGCGCCTTGCTGTTGGAGCACCTGATCGGCCCCCTCGATGCGACCGTCTGTGATCAGATCGTCGCGGAGAGCCACGGGAACCCGCTTGCCCTGCTCGAGTTCCCGAGATCTTGGAGCGCCACGGACCTTGCCGGCGGCTTCGGGCTGCCGGAGAGTCATCTCGTTTCCGCCCGGATCGAAGATGGCTTCTCGCGACGGCTCCGTCAGCTTCCTCCCGACACCCAACTCCTCGTCCTCGCAGCAACCGCCGAACCACTCGGTGACCCGGTCCTTCTGCATTCAGCAGCTGAGTCACTCGAGATCGACATGCAGGCCGTCGATCCCGCCGTGGACGCCGGGCTGCTCACGGTTGGCCAGCGCGTCGAGTTCTCTCATCCGCTCGTCCGGTCATCGGCGTATCGCTCGGCCGCGACCCAGGACCGCCATCGCGTGCACAGGGCGCTCGCCGAGGCAACCGACCCCGACCACGACCCGGACCGGCGGGCCTGGCACCGCGCCCGCGCCACCTCGGGTCCCGACGAGGAAGTGGCTGCCGAGCTCGAACGGTCCGCCGCACGCGCACGGGCTCGGGGTGGGGTTGCGGCCGAGGCGGCGTTCCTGCTGCGAGCGACGGAACTGACCGAAGACCCGACTCGTCGCTCGGAGCGGGCTGTCGCTGCGGCGGAAGCGAGCTTCCGGGCGGGCGCGTTCGAGGTGGCGCTCAAGCTCGCGACAACCGCCGAAGCCGGGCCGACCGACGGGTTCCAGCGTGCCCGTCTGAGCCTCCTGCGGGGCGACGTCGCGCTCGTACTCGGGTACGGCGGTGACGATGCTCCCGAACTCCTACTCCAGGCCGCGAAACAACTACAACCCTGGGACCTCGATCTCGCACGTCAGGCCCTCTTGAGGGCCTACGGTGCTGCGTTCGCTGCGTCATACCTCGGTCAACGAACCGTCTTCCTCGAGATCTGCCAAGCGATCGAAGACCTCCCCTCGACACAGGAGGAGCCAGGCGCGATCGCGCTCTTCCTCGAAGGGATGGCTCGCACGCACACCAGTGGCCGAGCCGCTGCGATGCCGGTCTTGAAGCGGGCGGCCGGGGCGATCGCGGCGTTGCCTCGAGAAGACGTCCTCAGCTGGGGCTGGATGGCCCCAGCGGTCTATCACGTGACGTGGGATCCGGAGGGCTCGAGCTTGATCTACGAACGCCAAGTACAGATCGTTCGCGATGCCGGTGCCCTCGCAGAGCTCCCCGTCTTCGCGTCGTCCTTGGCCCTGGACAGGGTGTGGAACGGAGATCTCGCGGGCGCCGCCCTCCTCGTCGCCGAGACCGACACCGTGGCGGCGGCAACGGGGAGCCAGCTCCCTCCGTTCGCCGGCCTACGGCTCGCGGCGATGCGCGGTAGAGAAGCTGAAGCGTCGCCGTTGATCCGGTCCGTCGATCGAGCAGGGGGCGAACCGAGCGCAGGGGCTCGCCGTGCGCGTGGCCCAATGGTCGGCAGCGACCTTGTACAACGGCCTGTCGCGCTACGAGGAGGCGGCGGCCGCGGCACGTCAGGTCACCGCGGACGACCTCGATCCCTACCCACACATGTGGGCGCTGAGCGAGCTCGTCGAGGCGGCCGCGCGGTCGGGCGACGAGGAGCTCGCAGGCACGGCCGTCGAGCGACTTGCAGAGGTCACGGTTCCTGCCGGGACGGATTGGGCACTCGCGACCGAGGCGCGTTCCCGCGCCCTGCTGCTCGATGACGCACCCGCGGACGATCTCTACCGCGAGGCGATCGAGCGGTTCGGTCGTACCCAGCTACGTCCCGAGCTCGCTCGCGCGCACCTGCTCCGTGGCGAGTGGCTTCGCCGCGAAGGTCGCCGCGTCGACGCGCGTGACCAACTTCGAACCGCCTACGACATGTTCTCCGCGATCGGGATGGAGGCGTTCGCCGAACGTGCCCGCCGAGAGCTGAAAGCGACCGGCGAGAAGGTCCGGAAGCGCAGCCCGGAGACGAGCGAGATACTCACGCCACAAGAAGAGCAGATCGCTCGGCTCGCACGCGACGGCTTCTCGAACCCGGAGATCGGCGGGCAGTTGTTCATCAGCGCGCGAACGGTCGAGTGGCACCTGCGCAAGGTGTTCACGAAGCTCGGTATCACGTCTCGCCGCCAGCTTCGAACCGCGATTCACGAGGACGACCGATCCCTCGGAAGCGCGTGAATACCGGCTTCGCGGCGTGACGCGCAGACCAGGGACTTCCACGGGTTCGACGGCCGGCCGAGAAGGCCAGGCTCGTGCCATCGCCGGGGTCATCCGGTGAAGGAGGCACGTCATGAACGGTCTGACCCAAAGCGTCACCATGGATCGCAAGGCCCGCCTGCGCCGGTTGGGCGCGCTCATCGCGGCTGCCTTGATGCTCTCGCTCGTCTTCTTCTCCACCAGCGCCCGAGCGTCGGAATCGGACCCGACGATCGTGCTCGTGCACGGCGCCTTCGCATCACCTGACGGATGGAGCCGCGTGGCCGACGCGCTGCACAAGGACGGCTACCGAACGGCGACGCCGACGCTCGGCCTTGAGTCTGTGTCCGGCGACGTGGCCATCGTGCAGGCGACGCTGGATTCGATCCCGGGAGACAAGATCCTGGTGGGACACTCCTACGGCGGGTTCGTGATCACCAACGCCGCCATCGGGCGCAGCGACGTCCTCGGACTGGTCTACACGGCGGCGTACGTCCCGGACACCAACGAGACGATCACCAGCCTGAGCGAGGGCTACACGCCGGGGGCGTTCCTGACACACCTGGTGCCCGCCCCGGCGTACCCCTTCTTCATCGTCGACCCGCAGTTCTTCCCGGAGGACTTCGCCCAGGACTTGAATCCGAAGCTGGCCGCCGAGATCGCAGCCCAGCAGCGCCCGACGAGCCTGGCCCTCTTCGTCACTCCATCCGGGCCCGGCGCCTGGCACGCGCTCCCGTCGTGGTACGCGGTCTCGGGCGCCGACCGCGCCATCGACCCTGACCTGCAGCGGTTCATGGCCCAGCGCGCCGGATCGACGACGGTCGAGTTCCCCGCCGCGAGCCACGTGGGAGGCCTCACGCACTACTCGACACGCTTCGTGAAGCTGATCGAACAAGCGGTTCACGCGACCGCAACCTGATCCTCGAAGAAGGAGAGAACGATGGAGAAGGACACGGCTTCGATCGACCCGGTGACGGTCATCGACGATACGAGCATCAAGCCGTTCCGAGTCGACTTCCAGCAGGAGGCGATCGACGACCTTCGCCGGCGCATCGAGATGACGCGCTGGGCCAGCAAGGAGCTCGTTCCGGATGCGTCGCAGGGCGTGCAGGGCGAGATGTTGCAGGAGCTGGCGCACTACTGGGCAACCGAGTATGACCTCGGGAGGGTGGCCGAGAGACTGAACGCCCTCCCGCAGTTCACGACCGAGATCGACGGCCTCAGGATCCACTTCATCCACGTGAAGTCGAAACACGCGGACGCGTTGCCGCTGATCATGACGCACGGCTGGCCCGGATCGGTCATCGAGATGCTCGAGACCATCGGGCCGCTCACGGATCCGACCGCGCACGGCGGCGATGCCTCGGACGCGTTCGACCTCGTGCTCCCATCCCTGCCGGGCTTCGGGTTCTCCGGCCAGCCCACCGAGCTCGGCTGGGATCCCGGCCGAACGGCCCGCGCATGGGCGGTCCTCATGAGCCGGCTCGGATACAGCCGTTATGTCGCCCAGGGTGGCGACATCGGGGCCAACGTCACCGATTCGATGGCCCGGCAGGCCCCCGACGGGCTCCTCGGCATCCACCTGAACTTCCTCGCCTCGTATCCGCTCGACGTGAGTGCAGCGATCTTCGGCGGACTCCTGCCGGCGGGCCTCTTCAAGCGCGTCGGGATCGCCGTCATCGGGCACCACGCCGAGAAGAAGGAACCCGTGGCGCTCGACGAGCTCGCCGCGCTCTTCCGAAGGGGGTACTTCGTCGAGATGCCCGAGCATCCGCAGACGATCGGGTACGCCCTGACGGACACACCGGTCGGGCTGGCAGCGTGGATGCTCGACCACGACACGGACAGCTACGAGAAGATCGCGCACGCGTTCCTCGACGGCCGGCCTGCGGGCGGTCTCACACGGGACCACATCGTCGACGACATCACGCTGTACTGGCTGACGAACACCGCGACCTCGTCGGCGCGGCTCTACTGGGAGAACTTCCGAGCCACCTTCGCCGCGATCGCGTCCGGAGAGAAACCCCCCAAGCTGTCGCTCCCCGTGGGCTTCACCGTCTTCCCCGGCGAGATCGTCCAGACGCCGCGCGAGTGGGCAAAGAAGGCTTACCCCAGCCTCATGTACTTCAACGAGGTCGACAAGGGCGGCCACTTCGCGGCGTGGGAGGAGCCGCAGCTGTTCTCGGACGAGCTCCGAGCCGCCTTCAGATCGCTTCGCTGATGTGGCGATAGTAGGGCCGCTTGGGGTGGTAAGGCGGACCAGGAGGCGATCCGACTCGTCCGCGAGCGAGCCGCCGCCGCGCGCGGCTAACCGCCTCGCCCTCACGTTTCTCGCCATCCGATCGATACCACCCGGACGGGATGGGGGAGTCCCTTTGAGGGAGACCTCCCGTTCTTCCCCGGCTGCGACGTGCGTCGCCGCGGCAGCCACGGTCGACGTCGTTGCGAGGATCTCGCCTCCCTCGGCGAGTGCGCCGACCCTCGCGGCTTCGTGCACACCGAGGCCCGCGTAGTCATCGGCGACCGCCGTCGCCTCGGCCGCGTGCACGCCGATCCTGACCTGGGGCGCGAACCCGTGGCGGCGTCGGTGCTCCGCGAGGCGACGCTGGATCGCGATCGCGCAATCCAGCGCGGCGCCCGCGTCGCCGAACGAGGCGAAGAACCCGTCGCCGGTCGTGCGCACCACCGTTCCACCGTGGGAGCCGATCACGGTGCGGAGCGTGTCGTCGTGCCAGCTCAAGACGTCGTTCCACGCCTCGTCGCCGATCGTCCCGATCAGATCGGTCGAGCCGACGATGTCGGTGAACAGGAACGTACGGATCACTCGCCGGCCCGCAGCGTCCTCGTCTCCTGCGCGGAGCAGCTCGTCGCATCGGTCTGCCTCGCGTCGTGCACCCAAGCTCGCGAAGGACTCCTTCGCCACCTGCAGCTCCAGGATCGCGGACGCCTCGTCCCCGGACAGACGGTGGGCGAGTGCCAGCGACCGGCGCGTCTGCGCGGCCTCGAACGGCGCGTCCGCCTCGGTCCAAGCGCGCAGAGCCTTGCGGAGCTCGACGATCGCGGCGGTTGCGTCGTCCTCGGACGTCAGCGTGGCGCCGTTGGTCTGGTGCGACATCGCGTGCAGCACCGGGGAGTCCAGGCTCGACGCGATCGCTCCCAGCTCGTCGGCCGCCGCGCGCGCCTCGGTCACGTCGTGTGCGACGAGGGCGATCTCGGCCTTCGCGGCCAGGAGCCGGGCACGACCGATCGGGTCGACGGCATCGGCCAGGGCGGTCGCGATCGCCGCGCGAGCCGCGTCGGTCCGTCCTCGCGCGAGGTGCACGAGCGCGAGGCCGGGGTGCGGCTCGTACCCCAGCTGATGCGCCGCCCGGAACGCCTCCTCGGCGCCGTCCAGGTCGCCGAGCCGCAATCGAACCTCCCCGACCTCGTTGGACCCGGCACCGGCTTGCGGCAGCCTTCCGAACGCCGTCAGTTCGGTCTGCGCCTGGCGCGCCTCGTCCTCGGCTTCGGAGAACTTGCCTCGCAGGCGCATGATCTCGGCGCGCTGCACGCGACACACGCCGGGGAACCCGGTGATCGCCTGACGTTCGCACCATCCTGCCGCCGCGGCGGTCCACTCGGCGGCTCGCCGGTAGTCCGCGACCGAACGGCACACGGTGATCGTGATGCAGTAGATCGAGCCGGCCGCGTACGGCGTGAGCTCGCCGCCGACCGCCGCCAGCGTGCCTTCGTCCACCAGACCGAGACCACGCTCGACCTCTCCCGAGAAGACCATCGCGGCGCCCTGCATCACCTGCCCGAACGCGACGAGATCCGGGTCGTCGAACCTGGCGCCGATCTCCTGCGCGCGCCTCGCGTGCTCGCGCGCTTCGTCGACCGCGCCTCGGTCGAAGCTCGATCGGACGAGCGAGGTCTCCAGGTACCCCATCTCGACGCACTCGGGCTGGTCCGCCAGGAGCCGGACGGCCCGCTGCAGCCACGCGTTCCAGAGGGACAGCTCCATCCGGTCCGCGTGTTCGTGGGCGAGGCGGATCGCGACGGCGGCGGCGCGCCGCGGGTTCCCTTCCGACGTGTAGGTCGCGAAGGCGCGCTCGAACGCCTCGAGGCTCTCGTCCGGGTGCGCGCTCCACCACGCCGCCTCGCCCAGACGTTGCCAGTCCTCCCCGCTCAGGTCCTCGCGGTCGCGGAGCGAGACGAGCCCTTCGTAGGCGTCTTGCCACGCATGTTCTTCGAGAGCCCTGCGAGCGTCATCACGGATCTGGGTGTCGGACACGACGCCAGCATCATGGCAGGTCCCGTTCTCCGGCCGGGCCCTTCTACCGGACCACGCGGTACTTGATGTGGGTGACGCCGGGTGCCTCCACCGCGCGCACCTGCTCGACCTCCAGATCGCCGACGTTCTCGAGCAGCCGCTCGCCGTCGCCGAGCAGGATCGGCGCGATGTGGAGCCAGAACTCATCGATCAGGCCGGCGGCGAAGTACTGCTGGATGACGCTGGCTCCTCCACCGAGCAGGACGTCCTTGTCACCGGCGACCTGCTGCGCCTGTTCGAAGGCGGATCCGATCCCGTCGGTGACGAAGAAGAAGGTCGTGCCTCCTTCCATCTCCTGGGGCTCACGCGGGTGATGCGTGAGGACGAAGGTGGGGACGTGGTAGGGCGGATCGTCGCCCCACCAGCCCTTCCATGGTGGGTCCTCCGGCCACGGTCCCGGCCCGCCCCCGAACATGTTCCGGCCCATCACGACCGCGCCGATGTTCGCTTGCACTTCCTCCATCACGGGCGTGCTGGCGTTGACCTCGCCGCCGCCCTCTCCCTCGGATGCTCGCCACACCTCGAGGTCGAAGAGCCACCGGTGCAGCTCCTCGCCGCCGACGCCGAGCGGGTTCTCCAGGCTCTGCTGGGGACCTGCGACGTATCCGTCGAGCGAGACCGCGACCTGGAACCTGAACGTGCCCATCGAACCCCTCCTCCGGCGCTCGCGTCTGATCAGCCGAAAGGAACGCTAGCGGAGAGTAACCAGACGGCACATCGGACGAGCACGATCTCGTCAGGCATCCGTCATGAACGGTGCACCGCATCGCTTGGCGCCGCCGTAAGCCGAACCTCCGAATGGACGACCCTGCTCGTCCAGAGGAACCTCGGGAGGAACCTTGGTGGGGCGCCCGCGTTGGGCTGGCAGTTCCAGAACGTGAACGGCGCCTCCCTGCGGTCCGGCTCCGTCGCCTGCTGACCGGCGCGAGGGATGTTTCGTCCGAAACAGGGGATGCCGCACGATCGTCGGCCGCCTATGTTGGATGCAGATCATCAGGAGGGGGATGAGGTCTTGAAACGACTGTTGTTGCTGTGTATGGGTGTTCTTATCGTTTTCGCAGCGCCGGCGAAGGCTGATCCGGGACCGTCGGACGAGGTCGTGGTCATCGCCGGGAACTGTGATGACGGAACGACGTTCGTCAGCGCCCACAACACCCAGGACAAGTCGCTGGGATACCTGATCAGGATCGACGGACGGCTCGTGGAGCAGGGACGGCTCGACCCCGGCGAGCGGGTCCAACGGACGTACGAGGTGCCGCTCGGAGAGTCCCACTTCTACCGGATCAGGCTCGGCCTGCCGGTCGACCACGTCTACTTCTCCGACGAGGCGGCCACGGACCGGACCAACTGCCCGAGTCCGACCTCGTCATCGACGACGCCACCACCAACGTCGACGACACCGCCGCCCACGTCATCGTCGAGCTCCAGCGGAAGCTCCTCGACGTCGTCGAGCTCGTCGGTTGGCGGCGCTGGGGGAAGCTCCACGCGGGGTCCAACGGTGAAGGGTGAGTCCGGCACGGACGGGGGCGGTACCGCGTTCACGGGTTCGAACAACATCCCCTGGCTCGCGGCCGGCATGTTCGTGTTGCTGCTCGTCGGCTCGCTCGCCCTCCGGATCGGGTCGAGGAAGGTGCCCGTAGAGGACGCGAAGCGCTAGGGCTCAGAGAGCAGCTCCTGCACGTCGGAGCGCGCGAGGAAGCTCGTCCCGAGGTCGCCATCCAGCGTGTCGGCGATCGTTTCGACGATGCCCCGCGCCTCTTCTCGGAGTTCGGCGTGTTCCGCATCGCCGACGATCCCACTCAAGTTCGCCAGGATCTCCCACAGGATCCGGCGGTGCCCGGAGCCTTCGGCAGCCGAGCGAGCCTCCCGGAGCGCTCGCTCTGCCTCCGGTGTCCTGCCGGCCGCCGCGAGCGCCGTCCCTTTCAGCAGCATCGCTTCCTCGGTGAACGGCCGGATGCCGGCACGGTCCAGCCGAACGAGGACGTCGTCCGCGATCTCGATCGCGCGTTCGTGATCCCCCTTCGCGTTCGCGACCCGTCCCCGCACGAGCGGCACCAGCACCGACGCCTCCGAGCGGAGGGGCTCCGACGACAGCTCCACGTTGCTGTCCGCGAGCGCTGCGTCGGCCTCGTCGAGCTCGCTCGCGAGGAGATGGATCTCGGCGATCGAAGCCAACGCCCAGGCTCGCGCACTCGGCAGACGTTCGGTCGCGACATCCAGCGAGACGAGCGATGTCTCTCGAGCGCGTTCCCGGTCACCCAGATACGCGTACGTAACGGCGAGCGTCGAACGCGTCCTTACCTGCGGGGCGAGGAGCCCGGCACGCTCGCCCAGGTCGATAGCGTCCCGCATCATGTCGATGGCGGTCCCGAGCTCACCGCGATCCAAGTAGACCTCGAAGAAGCTCATCGACGCGTGCGACTGACCCCACAGGTTCCCGATCGACTCGGCGACCGATCGACCCTCGCGGCCGAACGCGAGCGCGTCCTCGTCGTTCCCGGTCAAACGGCTGAGCGTCGCTAAGCTCGCGAGGGTCTCGCCGAGCATCGGGAGGTTGCCGACCTCCTGCCAGATCGAGCGAGCCTCGTCCAGGCTCTCCCGAGCAGCCGCGAGATCGCCGACCGCCGTGTACGGCCTCCAGATGTCGGTCAGGGTGAACGCGACCTGTTCACGCGCGTCCAGCTCGCGCGCGAGCTCGAGTGATCGCTCGCCGGCCTCCACCGCCTCCGCGTTGTCACCGCCTCCGTAGACGTTCAGGTTCATCAGGTTCCAGAGCGCTTTGGACTCGGCATCGCGGTCGCCCAGCTCACGCGCCAACGCGACGGTCTGGTGCGAGGCGCGACGGCCTTCGGTGACGTCGAACTTGGGGGTCGGCGTCGTGAGCAGGGTCGTCAAGGACATGATCGCCTGGAGCTCGGCGGCCCGGTCGCCCGAAGCCTCTGCGTGCGCCTGCATCTCTTCGTAGTTCTCCTCCGCTTCGTCGTACCGCCCGGAGAGCTCGAGGGCCCGGCCCCTGCTCGGATACAGGTGTTCGAGGAGTTCGTTGTCGTCGCCGAGCTGTCGCGCTGCTTCGATCGCAGCGCCGTAATGCGTGACCGCGTCGGCGTTGGCGTAGAGCCTTGCCGCGTGGTCGCCGGCCAGGCGCGCGTAGCGGAGTGTCCGCAGGTCGTCGTTCGCCTCACCGAAGTGGTGAGCGAGCACGGGCGCGAACTCCTCGAGCCGGTTGGCGTACAGCCCCTCCAGCGCGGCTCCAACTCGAAGATGGAGCGCGCGGCGATCGCGCAGGAGGATCGTCCCGTACGCCGCCTCCTGCGTGAGGCTGTGGTGGAACGCGTACTCCCGCTCGGGGATCCGAGCGATCTCACGGATGAGACCGGCCCGCTCCAGCCTGTCCAGTCGCCCACGCAGCTCCGCACCGTCGCCGGCGACCGTTCCCAGGACCGGCTCGTCGAAGGACCGACCGATCACCGAGGCGAGCTGCAACGTGCGTCGCGCGTCCTCATCCAGGGTGTCGAGGCGGGCCGTGATCACGGCCTGCAGGGTGGCCGGGATCGCGTCGGGCGAGCCCTCCAGCTGGATCGCCGCGGCCAACTCCTCCAGGAACAGCGGGTTGCCCTCGGTCCGCTCGAGGATCCTCGCGCGGAACGCGTCTGATCGCGAGCCCCCGGGAAGGAGGTCGTCGATCAACGCGCCGCTGTCCTCCTTCGACAACGGGGACAGCCTGATCTCCGTCGATCGATGCGGGTAGTCGGTCTCGAGCCACTGCTTCAGCCGCCAGGACGGCGCCTGACGGTCCGGACGGAACGCGAACAGCAGCAGCGACGGCTGGTCGTCGACCACCCTCGCGGTCTCGATCAGGAGGTCCATCGACGCGTCGTCGCACCAATGGAGGTCCTCGAACACCAGGAGTCGCGGGTCGGCGCCGAAGTGCCGGGTCGATCGGGGGACGAGATCCATGATGGCTGCGCGGAAGGCCTCGCCCTCGAGCCGCTCCTCCCCAGCTTCGGCCACGCCGAAGAGCGAACGCCACACGCGCATGTGCGGCTCGAGCCATTCGGGAGCCTCCGGCTCAACGGTCCGGGCGAGCTTCTCGCGCACGATGTCCGGCGGGTCGGTATCGGCGATCCCGGCGATCCCCGAGACCATCCGCCGGTACTGCGCGTACGGGCGCGTCGTGTCGTAGGAGACACACTGCCAGACCTCCCAGATGCGGCGGATGTCCGCGTCGGCGAGCGCGATGCCGGGTTGGCGCGAGGACCAATAGGCGCGGGTCTCCTCGATCAGCCGGCTCTTCCCGAGACCGGCCTCGCCGATCAGCGCGACCATCTGTCCACGCCCGTCGATCGTCTCGTCCACGGCGCGCCGGAGTGCCTCCATCTCACCGTCGCGCCCCACCAGGGGAGCGGCGTGCGCATCCGCACCCCACCCGGCCACGGAGCGCGCCTTCCGACCCAGCACGAGGTGCGCGGCGACCGGTTGCGCCTTGCCCTTGACCTCGACGTCCCGCGGCGGTCCGAGGTCGAAGGACGCGCCCACGAGACGAGCGGTGTCGGCCGTGATCTGCACCGTGCCCGGTTCGGCCGTCTGTTCCATGCGTGCCGCGACGTTCACGGCGTCGCCCATCGCCGTGTACTCGACACGCAGGTCCGAGCCGACCTCGCCCACCACGACCGGGCCGGTGTTGATACCGACGCGGACGTCGAGTTCCCGGTCGGGATCCGCGACGCGCTTCTCGCGGTACGCGCCCATCGCCGCCACGATCTCGAGGCCCGCAGAGACGGCGCGCTGCGGGTCGTCCTCGTGGGCGGTCGGCGCGCCGAACAGCGCGAAGATCGCGTCACCCATCAGCCGGGCCGTCGTGCCCTCGTAGCGATCGATCGGCGCGATCAGCTGCTCGAAGACCTCGTTCATGATGTCGGTCCACGCCTCGGGATCGAGGCGCTCCGCCATGGCCGTCGAACCGACGACGTCGCAGAACAGCATCGTCACGATGCGCCGCTCGCCCTCCATCGGCCGGCCGACCATCGCGCAACGATAGCCGCATGACTCCTTGGGCCTCCGCCTCGTTCCCGGCGTCCCGCCGCCGCTCCTCGAGGCCGATGACGCCGAGGCGGGTCCTGGCGTCCGCATGGGTCGAACGACCCATATGCCGGGTTGCTTCGGATGGCATACCTTCGTGACTCAACACGGGGAGGGGAAGATGCGCAGAGGGGCACTGCTACTCGCCGCGGGCATGCTCGTGTCGCTTCTGATCGAGGCTCCCGCTGGTGCCGTCACGACATCCGCGTTCAGGGCTTCGTTCAAGGAGACGTTCGGGAGGGCGCACTCGAAGCAGCCCTGCGAGCATTTCCTGTGCGGAACGGGCACGGTCGCCGGCTACGGTGCGGCGACGAGCACGTTCGATATCACGGACTTCGCTCCGATCGGGGACACGAACTGCGCCGACCTGAGCGCGGTTCGGACGATCACGCTCGCGTCGGACGACAGCACGCTCGAACTGGACGAGGTCGGGACCGTGTGCTTCCCCGGGAACTCGTCCTTCGCGCCGGGCGCGCAGAAGTCGTTCGGGAACCCAGGGAAGATCGAAACGACGTTCGCCGTGAGCGGAGGAACCGGCGTCTTCGACGGCGCGACGGGGTCCGGGACGGACAGCGACATGCCTGCTGGTGACTCGGGGCATGCCTCGCTGAGTGGAACGCTGACGCTCCCGTAAGGGGCCGACCGAGAGAAGGAGAACGAGCATGAGACGGACCGTCATCGTGCTGACGATGGTTTTGACCCTCGGTTTGGTAGCCGGCGCTCCGCCGGCTGGAGCGGGGCCGGTGCTGCCGTACAACTCGCATCCGCGCGGCCATCCGTACGCGAGCTGGACGCGGATGGTGGGTCAATGGTTCCTGGGCGACGCGTCGAACCCGCTCTTCGGGGCCCTCGGGGGCGACTGCGGCGAGCTGATGAACGGCGTCTTCTTCATGGCGGCTCCGATCGACGTCGGTGTCGAGCTGGATTGCGACGTTCCCACCGGCACGCCGATCGTGCTTTCTCATGCCGGCTGGTTCGTCACGGAGGGGATCGACGGCGAGACCGACGCGGAGCTCGAGGCCGCCGCGGTCGCGGGCTTCGTGACGTCTGAGAACTCGCTGACCCTCGACGGGAAGGCCCTGCCGTTGCAACCGATCGACACCGGCGCGTACGACGTCATCTCGGAGCCGGGGAGCTTCTACGACACGGCTGTTGGCGTCGGCACCGGACCGATCCGGACGGCCCTCCGGGCCAACGTGGTCTTCCTCCACCCCCTCACGCCGGGTGATCACGTGATCGAAGCTGCGGTGAGCTTCGTGGGCGATGGGGCGTTCAGCGCCACGTACAACGTGCACGTCGGCTGAGCACGTTCACGCGGGGCGCGGCTGCAGCTCGAAGATCTTGATCGGCCTGCTGATCCCCTTGAGGAGGATCTCGTCGATGGGATGGCCGACGGCGACGTCGGCCACGTCCGTCATCGTTCGCTCGGTCGCGAGGATCTGGCCCGACGCGGCTCGATCGGCCAACCGGGCTGCCAGGTTGACCTCGTTGCCCAGCACCGTGTAGTCGCTGCGTGCCGGCGAGCCGATATCGCCGACCGTGACCCAGCCGGTTGCGATGCCGATCCCGATCTCGAAGGAGTGCTGATACCGACCCATCCAGCGTTGTTGCAGCTCCGCCATGCGCTCCTGCATCTCGAAGCCCATCAGGACGGCGCGCCTCGCGTGATCCTCTTGCGGCAGCGGATCGCCGAAGAACACCATCACCGCGTCGCCCACGTACTTGTCCAACGTTCCGCCGTGCTTGAAGACGATCTCGGTCATCTCGGTCAGGTAGTCGTTCAGTTCGTCCACGAGCTGTTCGGGTTCCATCCGTTCCGCCGCCGCGGTGAAGCCTCGGACGTCCGAGAAGAAGACGGTCAGGAACTTCCGACTGGTCGTCAGGGAGACGTCGCGCTCGCCTGAGAGGATCGACTCGGCGAGTCCTGGCGACAGGTAGCGCTTGAGGCGTGACGCGCGCTCGAGCTCCGCGACCTTCGTATCGACCGTGGTCTGCAGACCGGTGTTGAGGGTCTCCAGTTCGGTGTACAGCGTCGCCAGCTGCTCCGCCGTGCGGTTGAGGTTGCTCGTGAGGTTCCCGAACTCATCGCGATTGGGCACCGAGACGCGCGTCAGGAAATCGCCGTTCGCGATCCGGTCGAGCCCCCAATCGACCCTCCGGACCGGGCGGATCAGGGACCACGACAGGATCGCCCCCAGCAGGAGGGCACCCAGGAGCGTGATGCCGGAGAACGTCGCGACGGCCAGGGTGAGGAAGCGACGATGGCTCGCGAAGGCTTCGGTTTCCGCGATCACGCGCGACTGCGAGTCGGCGATGAGCGCGTTCAGCGAGTCCTCGAGCACGTGCGACTGCGTGTGCTCGAAGTCGATGTGCATCTCGATCGCCTTCGCTCGCTCACCCGCTTCGTCCAGGGCCGTCACCTGGTTGCTCATCTCCGTGAAGCGATCGTTCGCGGCCTGCAGCTCGTCGAAGAACGCGGTCCTGTCGGGTATCGCGTACGTGCGCAGCTCGGCGAGGTTCTGGGCGAAGAGGTCCTTCGCCGCATAGATCTTCCCCGTGTACGTCTGGTCGCCGGTGAGCAGCGCCATCGCGCGGTAGTGGCTCTGCGCCGTCACCTCGTAGATCATCTCCCTGGCCTGGTCGGTCTGTCGGTTGAGGGCGGTCAGCGTCACCACCTGCCGGTTCACGCGGTCGAGCACGACGATGCACAGCACGCCCATGGACAGCAGGAGGAGGGCGATCACGAGGAACCCCGCCAGGAGCTTGGTGTGGACGGTCGCCCGGACCCTGGCGACCCAGTCCACGAAGGGTCGCGCGATGCGCGGCAGCGGTCCCAGATCGTCCCGCGGCTGATCGGGCGGCGGTATCGGCGGCGCGGGTTCGGTGGCGGTGGACGACATCGGGTCCCCTCCCTGAGATGTTCGAGGTCGTACGGGCTGAATCTATCCGGCCGGGGTCCCGGGGCGCCATCTCGCGGGCCACCGGTATCGGATCGGCCGCTCTTCCACCCGTTCGGTGGCACGATCGAGCCGTGGCCGGACGACGCACGAACCTCGCACTGCTCGTACTGCTGGTAGTCGCCTTCGTGACGGGCGTGGCGTCGTGGTTGGTCGACTCTGCCTTGGTCCGGTGGATCGTGATCGCCCACGGGATCCTCGCTCTGGCCATCGTCGCGCTCGCACCCTGGAAGCGAACGATCGCGAGGCGAGGTCTCGCGCGCCGGCGTGCGGGGCGGGGAACCGCGATCGCGTTCGCCGTGTTGATCGTGACCTCGATCGTGACGGCCCTGATCCACGTCACCGGGGCCGTTCGGTCCGTCGGGACGTTCTCGCCACTCGGGGTGCACGTCGCGACGGCGGTCGCTGCGATCGCGGTCGGAGTTGCGCACGTCGTCCAACGACCGGTTCGCCCTCGGATGACCGACCTGTCGCGTCGGAACGTGCTCCGGAGCGGCGCGGTCCTCGGTGCCGGAGCGGCCGGCTGGCTGGCGCTCGAGGGCGTGCTCCGCGCGACCGGCGCACGAGGCGCCGACCGAGCGGGCGACGGGGTCGTTCGAAACGGGGTCCGGGGTTCCGACGAGCATGCCGGTCACGCAGTGGTTCAACGACTCCGTCCAGGAGCTCGATCCGGCATCGTGGCGCCTGCACGTGCTGGACGGCGCCCGGAGCTATCCCGTCGACGAACTCCTCGGGTTCGGGGACACCCTTCGCGCGACGCTGGACTGTACCGGCGGGTGGTACTCGGAGCAGGAGTGGGGAGGCGCGCGCCTGGATCGCCTGCTGGACGGCTCGGAGGGCGGGTCGATCGTCGTCCGGTCGGTCACCGGCTACAGCCGGCGGTTCCCGCGCTCCGACGCGTCCGGGTTACTCCTCGCGACGCACGTCGGAGGCGTGCCGCTGTCCGCCGGTCACGGTGCTCCCGCGCGCCTCGTCGCGCCCGGCCGCCGCGGGTTCTGGTGGGTCAAGTGGGTGACGGCGATCGACGTCACCGACGAGCCGTGGTGGTGGCAGCCGCCGTTCCCGCTCACCTGAAGCACGATCTGGCGACGGCGGCACGCATCGGGTTCGCGGATCGCTACTGCGGATATCCGTACACGTAGATCTCTGAGATCGCCGTGTAGTCGAGGCCTCCGGCCGCCGTCGTGGCGAGGATCTTCACGGTGATCTGCGACGTCGTGGCGCGAAGGGGAACGAACTGGGGAACCGGGAGCGGTTCGAACGTCTGCGGCGTGTTCGGGAGCCCGGGGATCTGATAGGCGACCGCCTTGATGATCCGATCCTGGAGGAATCGGTTCGCACCCGTTTGGGGGTCGGTCTTCGCGTAGCCGGGGATCAAGCCGATCCGGACGACGTCGATCGGGTTGTCGAAGATCAGCGTGACCCATTGACCGTGTCCGTCGCCGGGCGTCCGCCACGCGGTCTGCACGTTCCCGTCGATCACGTTCGCCGGAACGTACGTGACCGGGTTCCCCGCAGCGTCCGTCGAGGACGGCGCCGTGCTGCTCGCGGTTACCTGCACCCTCTCCCGGATGAGCGAGGGAGCCGCGACGGACGAGGAGGAGCCCTGCGCGGGCCCTCGATCGCGCATGGCGAGGAACACGGCTCCGCCAACGGCAACGATGATGACCGTCGCGACGACGGCTGCCACGGCCCATCTCGATCGCCCAACGGATCCTCGGGTGGATGCTGTCCTCGGTGCGGTTGCGAGCGGAACCTTCGCTCGAGGCGGGTTCGCGCCGGCCAGCGCCTCGCCAAGGTCGTGCGTCAACTCGCGGCAGGATGCGTAGCGCTCTCCGGGCGTTTTCCTGAGTGCGCGGGTCGTGACGTCGTCGACGCCCGCTGGGAGGTCGGGGCGGATCGAGCTCGGAGGCGCCGGCTCTTCATGGAGGTGGGCGTACAGGATCGCCGCCGCCTGCCGACCGCTGAACGGTGGTCGTCCGGTGAGGCACTCGTACAACACGCAGCCGAGCGAGTACAGGTCGGCCCTGCCGTCGACCCTTCCCCCTTCGATCTGTTCGGGCGCCACGTAGCTCGCCGTCCCCACCATCTGACCCGTCAGCGTGATCGTCGCCGCCGACGACGCGGTCCACGTGCTGACACCGAAGTCGGCCAGGTAGCAGAAGTCGGCATCCTCAGCGTCTGGTTGATGAGTGACGAGAACGTTCCCGGGCTTCACGTCCCGGTGGATGAGGCCGCGAGCGTGCGCGGCGTCGAGCGCTTCACCGATCTGCCGGATGATCCGGGCGACCCGCTCGAGCGGGAGCTCGTTCGAACCCCGAAGGATCTCCCCCAGGTCCTGGCCGTCGACGAGCCGCATCGCCATGAACAAGATGCCGTTCGACTCGCCGGCCGCGTACACCGGAAGGATATGTGGGTGCTCGATCGCGGCGGCGGCCGTCGCCTCGCGCAGGAACCGGCGCCGGAACACCTCATCGCCGGCGAAGGCAGGCGCGATCAGCTTCAGTGCCACCCTCCGGGCCGGCGAGTCCTGACGCGCGACGTACACCACGCCCATCGCCCCGCGCCCGAGCACGGACTCGATCGCGTAGCCGGCGACGTTCGTTCCGATGATCGGGTCCGCGTCCACGACACCATCATCCTCGACGGAGGAACCCGCGTTCCTGAGGGCGTTCGGCTACGTGGCGGAGGGCTTCCGTCCGAGGATCTCGGCCGTGCTGACCGCCCCACGCCGGATCGCCTCGTTGGCGAGGCGAGCCCGGCGGCCCTCCTGATCGAAGATCCCGAACTTGTCGTAGAGCCGCGAGAGGTGCTGCTTGACGGCCGCCTCGGTGACCACGAGCTCGCTCGCGATCTGTCGGGTGGAGGCAGGCTCGCGGAAGACGTCTCCCGAGAACATGGGACCGCAGAGCGCGACGAGAACCTCGTGCTCTCGCCTGGTGAGGGCCGGTGCCGTCTCCGCGCCGACCGTTTCCTCGCCGGGAGCAACGCCCTCGTCGATCCGAACGACGAACCGGACCGTTCCGACCCTGATCTCGTCGCCCGCTCGGAGGGGAACGGCCCCCCACACCCGCTCGCCGTTGACGAAGGTCCCATTCCGCGAAGCGAGATCGCGAACGCACCAGCGCGAGGCGACCAGCTCGAGAGCGCAATGAACGCGCGACACGGTTCGATCGAAGGCCAACGGAACGTCGTTCGTGGGTGAGAGCCCGATCGTGATCCCGCCACGATCCAGCGGGATCAGGTCGCGCGTGCTCCCGACCCACATCTCGAGGTGGTCGTTCCCGTTCTCTCCGTTGGCTGCCGGCTCCGCTCCGGGAGTGTCACTCATGGTGACGGAAACCTACCCCCGCGCAAGGCGAAACGTCCCCGAACGACGATGGGATCTGGACCGGCAGCCGGGCATGATCGACGCGATGGGATCGAGCGGCGTCCATCGGGACGGTCGCCGAGACCAGAAGAAGGAGGAACATCATGAGGAAACTGGTCGTTCTGATCGCCGCAGCGCTCGCGTTGGGGGTCGGTGTCACCGGCGTCTATGCGCTCGCAGGCGGAGGGTCCTCGTCCGGGGCGGGACCCGATCCGGCGGTCACGTCCGTTCCGACCTCGCCGAGTGCGACCGCGACCGTGACGTCCTCACCCCCCGCGACTCCCCGGCCTTCGACGACAGTTCCGCCTACGCCGGACCCGACGGCGCTGGCCGACGGCACCTACCCGACGTTCGTCCGCGCCGTCGATCTTGACGGCGCCACGGTCGAGGTCGACGTTCTCCAGGTCTTCGTTGGTGCCGAGGCGCACCAGGCGGCGATCGAGGACGGCGTGTCCTGGAACGATGTTCGCTTCAACCCGGTCTACATCCGGAACGAGAACCCGCTGCTCCGGACGCTCCCGGTTGCCCGGCACGCCCACATCAAACTCCTCGGCATGTGCGAGGCCCCGAGCCGGTCGATCGGTCTGAAGGAACTGCGCAACGAAACCACGCCGTTCACCGACACCTTCTACTACGACGTCACGGTCGTCGGCGGGAATGTCGTGGGCATCACGCAGAAGATCGCCGTGGCGGCCTGTTGAGCCCGACGGGGATGAGAACGGTGCGAGCCAACGAAGGTCGATCGCGCGGCCTGCTCTGGGCGGCGGGGGTGAGCCTTGCGCTCATCCTCCCGTCCTGTGGGATCACCTCGGCGGCAGCCCCGCACGCGCAGGAGAAGGGGACCCTCGTGATCCACGGCACCGGTGACGTGAGCCTCGATCCCTCGCAGATCCCGGCGTTCCGAACCAACGGATACGGCTGGGCCTGGAGCGGGCTCGGCGGGTTGTTCCGCCGCGACGACCTCACCGTCGTGAACCTGGAATGTCCGGCGACCCAGGTGGTGGATCCCGAGCCCAAGCCGTTCGCGTTCCGGTGCGACCCCGAAGCCCTCCCGGCGGCCCGCAGCGCGGGCGTCGACGTCGTGAGCCAAGCGAACAACCATTCCTACGACGATGGACCGGCCGGACTCCTGGATTCATCGAGCAACATCCGTGCCGCCGGTCTTGCCCCGGTCGGCGCCGGGAGCGACCAAGCGGACGCGCTCCGAGCGGCCAGCGTGCAGGTCAACGGCTGGACCATCGCCGTCCTCGGGATCGACGAGGTGCTCGACCCGGTGGACGAAGTCGCGGGTCCGGACAAACCCGGAACGGCCGCCGGCCACGACTTCGCGCTTGCGCTGCGCGCCGTTCGGGACGCGGCGTCGGTCTCGGACCTCGTCGTCGTCGCGATGCATTGGGGTGTTGAGCTCGACCCTGCGCCGAGGCGGTACCAGGTTCACCAAGCCCATCGGATGATCGACGCCGGCGCCGACGTGATCTTCGGATCGCACCCGCACCGGATCCAGCCGATGGAGACGTACCGGGGTCGACCGATCTTCTATAGCCTCGGCAACTTCGTGTGGCCCCGCCTGACGCCGATGACCTCGGCGAGCGCAGTTGCCGAGGTCACCGTGACACCGGACGGGGCGGTGACGGGCCGGTTGCTCCCGGTCGAGATCGTTTCGGATGGTCATCCGGTCCTGGTCTCGGGACCACACCAACCTCGCACGGAGGACTGCCGCCACGCATCACGGCCCACCGGGTCGCCCGCGGCGACACCGAAACGTCACACCACAGCCTTCGCGCGATAGGGCGTCCGACCTACCGTTTGGCTGTGGACGGGGACGAGGCGGAACGACGGCCCCTGCGACGCAGACGACGCGTGCTTGCCGGCGCCATCGGCATCGTCGTCCTCCTGACGGGCGTCCTCGTTGCCGCGTGGCTCACGGCCCCCGCGCCGGTACGCCCGAAAGAGGTCGTCCTCGGGCGACTGCGTGCGGACGGCGGTCGGTTCGTGCCACTGCGCGCCATCTCGCCGGTCCTCCAACGGGCGATCGTCGCCACCGAGGACGAGCGCTTCTACCGTCATCACGGGATCGACCTGATCGGTCTCATGCGAGCGGTCGCCTACGACGCGAGCCACCTCACGCTGTCGCAGGGCGGCAGCACGCTGACCGAGCAGCTCGCGAAGGTCCTCTACCTGGGAGGCAACGACGGCTCGCCGTGGCGGAAGCTGCAGGACGCCGCGATCGCGATGCGGCTCGAGTCCGAGCTCTCGAAACCGCAGATCCTGGAGCTCTATCTCAACAGCGTGTACTTCGGGGACGGCGCGTACGGGGTCGGCGCGGCCTCGGAGCGCTACTTCGGGGTCGCCCCGGCGCACCTCAACCTCGCGCGCGCGAGCCTCTTGGCGGGAGTCATCCAGGATCCGTCCGGATACGACCCGCTGCTGCAACCATCGCTGGCGCGTCAGCGACAGGTGCAGGTCCTCACGTCGATGGTGCGCGATGGCTACGCCACGGAAGATCAAGGGTTGGCCGCGCTTCATGATCCGATCCCGCTGGGTGATGGTTCGAGCCTCGCTCCGATCGAAGCGGAGATCGTCGCGCCGGATACCAGCTTCGCGAAGCTGCCGCTCGTGGCCGGGTTCACGCTTCTCGCCGTCGGTCTCGTCTCGTTCCTCGTCGCGCGACACATCCGGCGGACGCTCGCGTTCGGTCTCGCCGCCGTGGTCGGGGTCGCAGCGGTGTCGCTCATCGCGCGCTCGGTGAAGGTCGCCTAGGGCCGGCCCGTTAGAGTCGGGTCCGATGCAGCCCTTGGAGGACGCTCTCGATCCCGAAGCCGATCGGACCGCATTCTCGGGTGTCGTGCGCGTCGACCGCTCGGGCACGATCGAGCTCGCGAAGGCGTACGGACTGGCCGATCGCCGCCACGGGATCCCGAACACGATCGATACCCAGTTCGGGATCGCGAGCGGCACGAAGGGCCTGACCGCGCTCGCGGTGGTGAGCCTGATCGAAGACGGATCGCTCGAGCTCGGGACCACCGCACGTTCGGTGCTCGGCGAGGACCTCCCGCTCATCGGCGACGACGTCACGGTCGAGCAGCTCCTCTCGCACCGATCGGGCATCGGCGACTACTTCGACGAGGACGCGATCGAACAGGTCACCGACTACGTGCTGCCGGTCCCCGTCCACGAGCTCGCGACGACCGAGGCGTTCCTCGCGGTGCTCGACGGTCACCCCACCGCGTTCCCGCCGGGCGAGCGGTTCGCCTACAACAACGGCGGATACGTCGTGCTCGCGTTGATCGCCGAGCGAGCGAGCGGCGTGCCGTTCCACGAGCTCGTGCGCCGACGCGTGTGCGAACCGGCGGGGATGGGCGACACGGAGTTCCTGCGCTCCGACGAGCTTCCGGGTCGTGCCGCGCTCGGGTATCTGACGGCGGACGGCTCCAGGACCAACGTGTTCCACCTGCCGGTGCGCGGCAGCGGCGATGGGGGCATCTACTCGACCGCAGCGGACGTCAGCTCGTTGTGGAGCGCGTTCTTCGCCGGCCGGATCGTGTCGAGGGACTGGGTGACCGAGATGGTGCGGGCCCGCAGCGACGTGCCCAGCGAGTCGTTGCGTAACGGCCTCGGCTTCTGGCTCCATCGTTCGGGCGATGTCGTGGAGTTGCACGGATACGACGCCGGCGTCTCGTTCCGCAGCACGCACGACCCACGCTCGAGCGACCACACGTACGGTCATCTCGAACACCAGTCGGAGGGGACATGGCCGATCGAGACGCTCCTCGACGAACGGGTGCCGACGTGACGATGGCTTCCGCGCCGCGTGATCGCAGGGGCGTGGTGTGGTTCATCGCGTGGATGCTCGTGGGGGCCGGTTATGCCCTCGGAGTTCTGAGCGCACCCTCGATCGGTCTGTTCGTCCTGCTCATCACCGTGGTGGCCACGATCGTGCTTTCCACGCGCCCTGGGAACCGGGTCGGCCTGCCCGGTCTCGTCTCCGGTCTCAGCCTCCCGCTGTTCTACGTTGCCTACCTGAACCGATCAGGTCCTGGAACGATCTGCACGACGACCGCTACGAGCCAGACCTGCTCGGATGAGTGGAGCCCGTGGCCGTGGCTCGTCATCGGCATCGCGCTGTTCCTGAGCGGCTGTGTGTGGTTCGCGATGGCGAACCGCCGTCGACGGGTCGCGGACCCTCACGCGGCTCCGTGATGTTCGGAGAGGGAGGCCACACGAGCGGGCGTCCCGTTCAGTCGCCCGCCACTCGGTAGAGGCGCCAGCGGTCCGGCACCCCTTTCAGCTCGTGTTCACCCGCATCCTCGAAGGTGATCCCCGATCCGGCGGTGAGGTCCTTCACGGTCCGTGACACGAGGACCTCGGATGGTCCGGCCTTGGCCATCACCCGCGCGCCGGTCGAGACGGACAGTCCGCTGCACTTCCCGTCGACGATCTCGCATTCGCCGGTGTGGAGGCCCGCGCGGATCTCGATCCCGAGCGGCCGGATCGACTCGACGATGTCCTGGGCGCAGCGGATCGCCCGCGCCGGGCCGTCGAAACGGACGTAGAAGCCGTCGCCGGCCGTGTCCTGCTCCTCGCCTCGGTACTGCATCAGGAGGTCGCGAACGGTCGCGTGATGCCGTTCGAGGAGCTCCTTCCATCCCCGGTCGCCGAGCTCCGCCTGCCGCTTCGTCGAATCGACGATGTCGGTGAACAGGATCGTCGCGAGCACCTTGTCGGTCTCCCGGACTGGCCTCCTTCCGGTCACGAACCGCTCCACCTCGTCGACGATCGCGTCCGCATCGCCGATGAACGGCAGATGATCCTGACCCGGGAACTGCACGAAGGTCGCGCCCTCGATCTGGTTGGCGACGTAGCGGGCCTGTCGCTCCAGGACGATGGCGTCGTCCGTCCGGTGGAGCACCAGTGTGGGGACGTGGATCGAGGGGAGGACGTCGCGGACGTCCACGTTCGTGAGGATCCGCCCGAGCTCCTCGAAGGCGCTCGGGCTGGCGACGAGCCGCTCGAACCTTGCCCACCATCTGACGAAGCGTTCGTCGGTGGCGACGGACGGCGCTTGCAACGCCAGGTTCTTCCCGGTGCCGACCTCGCGGACGAACCGTTCGAAGAACAGCTGCTGCTCCTCGGGCGTCTTGCCGTACGGGAAGTCGGGTGTCGACACCGTCTTCGCAACGGGTGCATACAGGACGAGCGCCTTCGTGCGGTCGGGGTGTGTCGCCGCGAACAGCATCGCCATCGTCGCCGATCGGGCTCCCGCCGAACGACGATCGGCGTCCGCCGACCCGGCGGCATCCATCACGGCGCCGACGTCGTCGCGCTGGAGCTCGAGCACGGGCGGCTGCCGGCCCGCGGTCGGAGAGTCCCACGCCCCGCATGTCGAACAGGATCAACCGCGAGAACCTCGCGAGACGCTCGAGGAAGTGGGCCCATCTGGGCTCCTCCCACATCAGCTCCACGTTCGACCAGATGCCGCTGGCGTAGACGAGGTCGACCGGCCCGTCGCCGACGACTTGGTATGCGATGGAGGTTCCGTCCGGCGCCTTCGCGTAGCGGGTTTCAGGAGCTTCCACGGGGGCATCTTGGGTTCTCAGGCATCCACGTCGCAACCATGTTGCAAGCAGGTCCACGTACGAGGCGAACCACGTCCCATGTGGCAAGCTCCGTGAGCCGTATGCCTCTCATCCCCGTTGGTTCCTCGCCCGCGCGGCGGATCGCCCGCGCGATCGTCGCGACCGCTTCAGCGTTCGCGCTGCTGGCGGGCTCGACGGGGTCCTCGGCATCCTCCACCCGCTCGAAGCTCGATGCCGCGAAGAACCGATTGACGGCGCTGACCGGCCAGATCGGCTCCGAAGAGGCGCAAGCACGGACGCTCCAGGACCAGCTGTCCTCGCTCGACGCGCAGATCAGCGACGCATCGAGCAAGGTGGATCAGATCGATGCCGAGCTGGCATCGACGCACCATGACCTGGTCACGGCGAAGGCACAGGCCGACCGGCTGCAGAAGCGGCTCAACGTGGTGGCTCGGACGCTCTTCATGCAGGGAGCGGGCAGCATGCAGGCAGCCGTGCTGGGGACGCTCCTGTCCTCCGGCTCGCTGGGGAGCCTCGGCGACCTCCTCGCGACCGGCCAGATCGTGGCGCAGTCCGACGTCGACCTGGCGACGCACGTCGGGAACCTCAAGGCAGAGCTGGCGCTTCAAGGCTGCCGATCTGACGAGGCTTCGCGATCAACAGGTGCAGCTGATGGCGCAGCTCGCCGCCGCGCGCACCTCGAAGGCCCGAGCGGTCGCCGCCCAACAGGCGGTCCTCGCGGATCTGGAGCGGACGAAGTCGGAGATCGTCGGCCTGATCGCCAGGCTCCACAAGCAGCTCCGCGCCGAGGCGCTCGCCGCCGTCGGCACCGCGTTCCAAGGTCCGGGACACGTCGCCTATGGGGCATGGGCGGGACTCTTCCTCCGAGCCGTCGGCGCCCCCGGATGCCAGGCGAACCTGATCACGCTCGTGGCCTGGCAGTACTCGGAGTTCACGCAGGCGGCGTGGAACCCGCTGGCGGACACCCTGGCGATGTCCGGGTCGACCGCGTTCAACTCGGTCGGGGTCCAGAACTACGTGTCGTTGGACCAGGGCCTGCAGGCAACGCGGTACACGCTCGTCAACGGACCGGCGTTCGGATACGGAGCGATCCTGTCGGACCTCGTCGGCTGCGCGGACCCGATGAGCACGGCGCGCGCGATCAACGCCTCGATGTGGTGCCGAGGGTGTGCGGGTGGGGCGTACGTCGTCAACGACATCCCTAAGGTCGAGGCGAACTACGACCTGTACGCACAGCTCTGAGTCCGGCGCTCAGGGCAGCTCTTCGCGCTGGGCGTTAACGATGAGGTCGGCGACGAGCGGATGGAACAGCTCCATCCCCTTCAACTCGGACGGATCCTTGATCCATCGATGCGAGATCGTGGCGAGGACGTCCGTCGTCTGCGTCCCGCACAGGAAGAAGACGCCGAACTGGGGCCGAACGTCCACCTCGCCAGGACCGAAGTTCTGGATCAGGAGGACCCGACCGATCGTCAGATCCTCGATGCCGGTCGCCGACCGAACGGCCTGTCGCAGGCTCTCATCCCATCGTTGCCCAACCCGGAGGGTGCTATCGGGGAAGTGCCACCGACGATCGTTGGAGTGCACGAGCAGGACGCCACGGTCGCGATGCTTGATGACCGCGATCTCGGTGACCTCGTACAAGGTGTCGTCGGGAACGCTCGCCATCCGAACCCGCCGGCCTACGCGCCGGTCGCGACCTTCCAGAGGTAGCCGTCCGGGTCGCTGAAGTACCCGGAGTAGCCGTACGGAGCAGCTTCGGCCCGCTTCACGATCCCGCCACCGGCGGCCACGGCGCGCTCCATGACCTCGTCCACCGCTTCGTTCGATCCGACGATGAAGTGGAACGAGACACCGCGGAACCCCGACCCTTCGGGGGAGACGCCCGCGTCCTGAGCGGCCGCTTCCCGCTCGTACAGGGCCAGCGACGACGAGCCCTCACCGAGGTTGAACGACACGAAGCTGGGATAGTCCTTGTCGATCGTGCAACCGAGGCCTTCCCCGTAGAACGTCTTCGACCGGGCCAGGTCCTCGACGCCGATCATGATGACGGTCACCTGCAGCGTCATCGTCGTCCTCCCTTCTCTGTCGCGTTCGCTGACGAGACGAACGGGATCGAACGAGATCGACACCTTGCGGGTTCCTGTCGCTCGCCGCGGGGTGAACGCGATCTCCTACCCCAGGAGGTCGTCGAGCGAGCGCTTCGGTTCCTCGGGCTTCGAGAAGAGGTCGTCCAGCTTGGGGCCCTCGTCGTCTTCTGAAGCGGCCAAGAGGTCCTCGAGGCTCCCGCCCTGATCGCCCTTCAACCGGATCCGGAGGGCGGCCAGCACCGCCGCGTGCGGCTCCGAGAGGCCCTGCGACACCTTGATCTGGGTCAGGGCTTCCTCGGCCCGCGCCAGGAGTCGCTCGTCGTCCTTCCGCTGGTCCTCGCTCATCGCTCTCGTCCGTTCGGTCGACCCGGCCCACGCTACCATCGGCCCCCATGAAAGCGATCGTGTACACCGAGACCGGCGGTCCCGAGGTCTTGAAGCTCGTCGAACGGCCCGATCCGGAGCCGGCCGAGGGTGAGGTGGTCGTCCGGGTCGCGGTGTCCGGCGTGAACCCGACCGACTGGAAGGCGCGCAGTGGCGACGGTCCCGGACGGCCCCTCGCGTTCCCCGAGATCGTCCCGAACATGGACGGGGCCGGCACGATCGTGGCGGTGGGAGCCGGCGTCGATCCGAGCCGCGTCGGAGAGCGCGTCTGGCTCTGGGAAGCGGCGCGACACCGGGCGAACGGCAGCGCGCAAGAGCTGGTGGCCCTGCCGGCCTCGCAGGCGGTTCCCCTTGTCCGAGGGAGCGTCGTTCGACCTCGGTGCGAGCATCGGCATCCCCGCCATGACCGCCCACCGATGCCTCACGGTCGGCGTCGACGGGCCGGCCTCGCTCGGTCCCGGCACGCTCGCGGGGCGCACCGTGCTCGTCGCCGGAGGCGCCGGAGCGGTCGGCCATGCCGCGATCGAGCTGGCCGTCTGGTCGGGCGCCACCGTGATCACGACGGTGAGCACGCCGGAGAAGGCGGTCCTCGCCGAAGCCGCCGGCGCGCAGCACGTCGTGAACTATCGGGAACCGGGGGCGGAGGAGGCCGTTCGTGCCGCCGCCCCGGAGGGCGTCGATCTCATCGTGGAGGTGGCTCCCGTCACGAACGCCGCGCTGAACCAAGCGGTCATCGCCCGGAACGGGACCGAGGCGATCTACGCGAGCGAACGCGACGATCTCACGATCGCGATCGATCCCGCGATGACCACGAACACGCGCTTCCAGGTCGTCCTGGTCTACACGATGCCGGCGACCGCGAAGGAACAGGCCGTCCGTGACGTCCAGGACGCGGTGGCGGCCGGCGCGCTCCGGGTGGGCGCCGAAGCGGGGCTGCCGTTGATCCGGTTCCCGCTCGAACGGACCGCCGACGCGCACGCGGCCGTCGAGGCCAACGCGGTGGGCAAGGTCCTCATCGACGTGGAGTGACGACCTCCGCGGCGAGCTCCTGAACGACCCGAGCGATCAGATCGATGTCCTCCGGGCGGTTGCGGTAGTTCACCGGCGCCGGCCGGAAGGCGGCCTTCCCGTCGTAGGTGGTCGCCCCGAAGAACACCCGCCCGTCCTCGATCACGCGAGCCGCGATCCGGCGGTTGAGCTCGTCGAGCCGGTCCTCCGGGACCTCCGGAGGATGGGCGCGGAAGCACACGATGTTGAGCGGAACCTCGGCGAGTCGTTCGAGGTCCTCGGCCTCATCGACCGTGGCCGCGAGACGCTCCGCGAGATCGAGGCTCCGTTCCACGATCTCCCGATGGCCGTTCCGGCCGTACGCGCGAAGCGTCGCCCACACCGCGAACGCTCGACAGCGCCGGGACATCTCGGGCCCGAGGTAGCCCCAGTTCGGCTTCGGATCGTCGAGCGCGGGCAGGTACGCCGCGCCCTCGCCGAAGACGCTCGGCTGCAGCGACGCGTCCTTCACGAACGCGAACCCGCAGTCGTACGGGACGTTCAGCCACTTGTGGCCGTCGGCGATCACGGAGTCGGCGCGGTCGATGCCCTCGACGAGATGCCTGGTCCGTTCCGACAGTGCGGCGAAGAGCCCGAACGCTCCATCGACGTGGAACCACGCGCCGTAGCGCGCAGCGAGGTCGGCCATCGTCGTGATCGGATCGAAGTCGCCGGCGTTCACCTCGCCGGCGCTCCCGATCACGATCGACGGGGCGCCGTCCAGCTCGGCGAGCGCCGCCTCGAGCGCCTCGACGTCGAGGCGACCCACGCCGTCGCGAGCGAGCTTGTGCACCTGCGCGCGGCCGATGCCCAGCATCCCGAGCGCCTTCACGTCGCTCGGATGGACGTACCCGCTGCCGAACACGTGGATCGGCGGCAGCCCGGACAGGCCGGCGTCATCGACGTCGACACCCTGGCGCAGGCCGCACCAGCGACGCGCGCACGCGAGCGCGACGAAGTTCGCCATCGTCGCGCCGGTCGTGAGCACACCGCTCCACTCGGCCGGCAACCCGAAGAGGTCGCGGAGCCACCCGAGCGCGATCCGCTCGAGCTCGCCGCCGAGCGGCGACGAGACCCACGCCCCGGTGTTCTGATCGAGCGCGCTCGCGAGCCAGTCGGCGCCCAGCGCGGCCGGCGTGACGCCTCCGTCCACGAAGTGGAAGAACTTCGGCCCGGCCGAATGCACGGCGCCGTCGATGCCGGCGACGAGCTCCTCGAGCGCCCGTTCGGCTCCGACGCCATCCTCGGGCAGCTCGCCGCGGAACGAGGCGGCGACCTCCTCGGCCCGAGGGTCACGCACGTTCCGTTCGGCGATCGACTCGAGGTATCGCGCGGCCTCGCGCGACGCCAGATCGACGACCTTCGGTATCTCGGCGGGGTCGGGAGCGGTCATCGGCGCATCCTACCGGCGTTGGCGCCGGCCCCCTTCCGTCCATCGGCCGGGATGAGGGGGTAGGGTCCGAGCGTGGTGTTCGAGCGCGTGATGAACGACGCCGTCAAGGCCTTCGAGGTCCTCGGCGTCCTCATCTTGATCGTCGGCGGTTTCATCGCGCTCGTTGGCTGCATCATCGAGCTGGCGCGCGGCGAAGACGCCTCGCGCGTGTTCGACGACGTCCGCGCGCGTCTCGGACGCGCGATCCTGCTCGGTCTCGAGATCCTCGTCGTCGCGGACATCATCCGCACGATCGTCGTGAGTCCGACGCTTTCGAGCGCGCTCACCTTGGGCCTGATCGTCGTGGTCCGGATCGCGCTGAGTTTCGCGATCGACGTCGAGGTCGATGGGGTCGCGCCCTGGCGGAAGGCCGCGACGGCGGCGTCGAGCGACCCGACGACGCCGATCTAGCGCGCCCCGCGCTCGGATACCATCCGCGCGTGACGGACGTCGGGCGAACGCAGAAGACCGGGCTGGTCCTGCTCACCCTCGCGTCGGGCCAGTTCCTGATGACCCTCGACAGCTCGGTCATGAACGTCTCGATCGCGACGGTGGCCAAGGACGTCGGCACCACCGTCACGGGCATCCAGACGGCGATCACGCTCTACACGCTGGTGATGGCGATGCTGATGATCCCGGGGGGCAAGGTCGGCTCGCTGATCGGACGCAAGCGCGCGTTCTCGATCGGGTGTGTGATCTACGGCGCCGGTTCGCTTCACGACGGCGTTCGCGCCGAACCTGACGGTCCTCATCATCGGGTGGTCGCTCCTGGAAGGGATCGGCGCGGCCCTGATCCTTCCCGCGATCGTCGCGCTCGTCGCGGGCAACTTCCCGCCCGAGGGCCGGCCGCGCGCCTACGGCCTGGTGATGGCGGCCGGGGCGATCGCCGTGGCGGTCGGTCCGCTGATCGGCGGGCTCGCGACCACGTACGCCTCCTGGCGGTGGGTCTTCGTCGGCGAGGTCGTGATCGTCGGCGGCGATCCTCGTGCTGGCGCGGCGCGTGCAGGACGCACCGGTCGAGACACGAACGCACTTCGACCTGGTCGGCGCCGTGCTCTCGGCCGACCGGGCTCGGGCTCGCGGTCTTCGGCGTCCTGCGCTCCAGCGCTGTGGGGCTGGGTGTTGCCGAAGCCGGGCGGCCCGGCGATCCTCGGCCTGTCGCCGACGATCGTGCTGATCTTCCTCGGGCTGTTCGTCCTCTGGGTGTTCGGTGTCTGGGAGCACCACGTCGAGGAGCGGGGTCGCGAGCCGCTCGTGCGGCTCGTCGATGTTCGGCAATCGGCAGTTCACCGGTGGCCTCCTGATGTTCTTCTTCCAGTTCCTGGTCCAGGCGGGGCTCTTCTTCACGATCCCGCTGTACCTCTCGGTCGCGCTCGGCCTGTCCGCGATCGACACGGGCATCGAAGATCATGCCGCTGTCGATCACGCTGCTGGCCGCCGCCGCCGGGATCCCGCGGTTCCTCCCGAACATCTCGCCCCGGCTCGTCGTCCAGCGCCGGGCTCCTGGCGATGTTCGCCGGGATCGTGTGGCTGTTCATGAACATCGATGTGAACGCCGGCGCGGAGATCGTGACGGTTCCGCTCCTGCTCGCCGGGTTGGGGATCGGCGCCCTCGCCTCGCAGCTCGGCAGCGTGACGGTCTCCGCCGTCCCCGACGACCAGAGCCCGGCGGTCGGCGGGCTCCAGAACACCGCCACGAACCTGGGGGCCTCGATCGGGACGGCGCTCGCCGGTTCCTTGTTGATCGCGGCGCTCACGGCTTCGTTCCTGAACGGGATCGAGCAGAACCCCGCGGTGCCACCGCAGGTGGCGACGCAAGCGAACGTCGAGTTGGCGGGCGGGATCCCGTTCGTCTCGGACGCCGATCTGGATGCGGCCCTGACGCAGGCTGGCGTGGATCCGGCCGTCTCCCAGGCCGTGCTCGACGAGAACGAACAGGCTCGGCTCGATGGGCTCCGGACCGCGCTCGCCGCCCTCGCCCTGATGGCGCTCATCGGGCTGTTCTTCTCCGGCCGGATCCCGAAGGAGCAGCCGGGCTCGACACCGCGTGCGCCAGAGGGCTCGGCGGTCGGCGGGTAGCCACGAGACCGCTGGCCACGGCCGGTGGTTGCCATACGCGCGCGCCCGCGGCACCATGTGCGCACGAGAGGAAGGAGGTGGTCCTGCTTGCATGAACAGCGTGAGACCCTCGAGGTGACTGGCTGCTGAGCCGTCACTCTTGGGCCGGGGCCACCGCCCCGCCCGGTTTTGCCGGGTGACCCGGCAGAATCCAAACCAGTTCACCGACCTCCGGGCTCCGGCTGGTCTACCGGACGAAGCCTCCATAGAGGCAGAAGTGCTCGTGAGGCGAACGACGATCGAAGGGCCGGGCCCGTTGGGCCCGGCCCTTCGGCCTTGAGGACCGGGCACGGAGGGATGGACCGGCGATGGCGACACCGACCAGCGTGGAGGACTACCTGGCCGCCCTGCCGGAGGAACAGCGCGCCGCCCTGGAGAAGCTGCGGAAGACGATCAGGGCGGCCGCGCCGAAGGCGACCGAGACGATCAGCTACCAGATGCCGGCGTTCAAGCAGGACGGTCGGTTCCTCGTTTCCTACGCCGCGTTCAAGGATCACTGCAGTCTGTATCCGGCGAGCCACGCGGTGATGGAGGCGCTCGGGGACGATCTGGAACCGTACTTCTCGGGGAAGGGAACGCTCCGCTTCCAGGCGGACAGGCCGATCCCCGCCGCGCTCGTGAAGAAGATCGTGGAGCTGCGACTCGAGGAGAACGCGGCTCGCAGCCGTCCCGGATGACGAAGACCCAGTACTACACGGCGACGAGCATCGACGGCTTCATCGCCGACGCGGACAACTCGCTCGACTGGCTGTTCGAGGCCTCGTCGAACGGTGATAAGGACGATCGGTTCGGGTCGTTCTTCGCAGACGTAGGCGCGATGGCAATGGGTGCGACGACGTACGAGTGGGTCCTGGCGCACGACCGGCTGCTCGACGATCCGGCGAAGTGGCGTGAGTACTACGGCGACACCCCGTGCTGGGTGTTCACGCATCGGGATCTGCCAGCGATCCCGGGCGCCTCGCTGTCGTTCGTACAGGGCGATGTGGCCCCCGTCCACGAGCGGATGGTCGCGGCCGCGGCCGGCAGGAACGTCTGGCTCGTCGGCGGCGGCGAGCTGGTCGGGCGGTTCGCCGACCAGGGACTGCTCGATGAGATCCTGCTCGGCGTCGCGCCGGTGATGCTCGGTGCCGGCGCCCCGCTCCTTCCTCGACGCCTCGGTCCCGACGGACTGACGCTCGAGGGCGTCGACCACGACGATCGCTTCGTCTTCCTGACGTACCGCGTCGGGCACCCGTAGAGCGAGAGGGATGCTTGCCTCACCCGGGAAGCTCGCGCTAGCAGGGCTCCCTCTGCGGCTCTGACCGAGGCAGAATCAGGTCGGTGAAGCCCTCGATGGTGCGTCGCGTGGCCGTGGTCGTGGGAGCGGTATCCACCGCGCTCATGGTCGGTGGCCTCGTCCTGCTGTTCATCGACCGGAACGCGAGCCTTCCCTCGTTCGCCCAATCGTGGAAGCTGTCGTCGGTTCTCGACGCAGCCGTGAACCTCGGAACGCCGGCCCTCGGGGTGCTGCTGGTCATCCGGCGACCCGAGAACCGCATCGGGTGGTTGTTCCTCCTCGTCGGACTGGTCCTGGGCATCGCCCAGTTCGCCGGCGCCTACGCCGCGCACGCTCTGCTCGTCGACCCTGGATCTCTCCCAGGCGGGAACCTTGCCGGCTGGATCTCGAACGTGCTCTGGCCGCTCCCGTTCAGCGCCTTGGTGCTCCTGTTCCTCTGGTTCCCGACCGGTCGGGTCCCCTCGCCGAGGTGGCGGCCGGTGGAGATCTTCACGTTCGCCCTGTTCGGCATGCTCGTAGCCGTCTCGGTGATCGCCTCGACGGCGTCGTGGAACGATCCGTTCACCAACGGCAACACGGGCGGCCCCGTGAACACGATGCTTGGTCGTCCTCTTCGTCATCGCTCTCGTGGGGGTGCCGCTCACGATCCTCACGGCGTTCGCGTCGACCGTCGTCCGGTTCAAGGGCTCGACGGGGGACGAGCGGCTCCAGCTGAAGTGGTTCGCGACCGCGGCGGGGCTGACCGCGATCACGTTCGCGATCAGCGTCCCCTTCGGCGGCGACTCGGCGGTGTTCTCCATCCTCACGGACGTCGGTCTGGCCTTCCTCTACGTGGCGATCGCACGGGCGATCCTCAAGTACCGCCTCTACGAGATCGACGTCGTGATCGGCAAGACGGTCGTGTTCGCGACGCTCGTCGCGTTCATCACCGTCGTCTACATCGGTCTCGTGGTCGGCATCGGCGCGCTCGTGGGGAACCAACGCAGTCCGCTGCTGTCGGCGCTCGCAGCTGCGCTCGTCGCGGTGGCGTTCCAGCCGGTCCGCCTGCGGGCGCGGCGATTCGCGAACCGCCTCGTCTACGGCAAGCGCGCGACGCCGTACGAGGTCCTCACCGACTTCACGGCGCGCGCATCCGAGACCTACTCGACCGAGGACGTCCTGCCGCGGATGGCGAGGATCCTCGCCGACGGGGTCGGCGCAACCCAGGCGCGGGTGTGGCTCCGCGTCGGGTCGGAGCTCCGGCCCGCGGCGTCGTGGCCGTCGAACGGGTCGGTCGAGCCCGTGCCGATCACGGACGCCGAGCGGTTCACCTTCCCCGATCGCGAGCGGGCGTTCCCCGTGCGATACGCAGGCGAGCTGCTGGGCGCGATCTCGGTGATCACGCCGCCGGCCGAGCCGCTCGCGACCGATCGCGAGCAGCTCCTGAGCGATGTCGCCGCACAGGCCGCGCTCGTGCTCCGCAACGTCCGGCTGATCGAGGAGCTCCGCGAGTCGCGTCGCCGGATCGTCACCGCCCAGGATGAACGCGCGAAGGCGCTCGAGCGGAACCTCCACGACGGCGCGCAGCAACAGCTCGTCGCGCTCGCGGTGAAGCAGCGCCTGGCCGAGACGCTCGTCGACCGGGATCCCGAGAAGGCGAAGGCGATGCTTGCCGACATCCAGACCGAAACGCAGGAGGCGCTCGAGACGCTCCGCGACCTCGCGCGCGGCATCTACCCGCCGCTTGCTCGCGGACAAGGGGCTCGCCGCCGCGCTCGACGCGCAGGCGCGCAAGGCGGCCGTGCCGGTGCAGGTCGTGGCCGATGGCGTCGGCCGCTACCCCCAGGAGCTGGAGGCGGTCGCCTACTTCTGTTGCTTGGAGGCGCTCCAGAACGTGGCGAAGTATGCGAACGCGAGCCGCGCCGTCGTCCGCCTCTCGGAGGATGGCGGCCGCCTGCTCTTCGAGGTCGAGGACGACGGTTCCGGTTTCGACCCGGACGCCACGCGGTACGGCACGGGCCTCCAGGGGATGGCCGACCGTCTGGACGCGGTTCGCGGCTCGCTCGAGGTGCGCAGCGCGCCCGGCCGAGGAACCACGGTCGTCGGCCGCGTCCCGATCCCCACATGAGATCGCCCGCCCCTCGGGAGGGCGGGCGATCTGGACCCGACGCCTGGAAGAGGTTCAGTTCGGCAGCGGGTGGAACCGGGCCGGTCCGCCGCCGACCTGGATCGTGGTCGTCTTCGCGGGGCCGGTGTTCGTGGTTGGACCGGATCCACCGGCGGGGCTCGATCCGCCGGCGTTCGCGACGATGAGCGCGACCGCCAAGGCGACCGCCACCAGCGCCGCGATCACCGCGTAGCGCCACGACCCGAAGCTCCGTCCCATCTGAACCGGGATCGCCTGGCTGCTCATCTCGATCCTCCTTCCGATCGTTCGCTGTTCGATGGGCCAACGCGTATGCCCGAGGCTCGAGCGTGTCGGTGCCGTGCGTCACGGATCGAGGATGATCCTCCGCACGCGCGGATCGTGACGGTCTCGCGGGCGCGGGTCTCGCTTGTCGGAGGGCTGGCGTAGGCTGGGGTTCAACCTGCTCGGCCGCTCCGACGGCCGGCCCGACCAAGAGGAGGGCGCCATGGGCAACCCGATCACGTGGTTCGAGATGATCGGTCCGGACCCCGAGAAGAAGGCAGCGTTCTACGCGGAGCTGTTCGGTTGGCACACCGAAACGATGGAGGGTGGGTACATCACCATCGATACGCATGCCGGCCGCGGGATGAACGGAGGCGTCACCGCGCCGCAGCCTCAGTCGCCGGGAACCGTGCGCTCGGTCTTCTACGCGGAGGCCCCGGACATCCAGGCGAAGCTGGATGAAGCCGGATCCCTCGGTGCGCGGACCTTGATGCCCGTCACCGTGATGCCCGACATCGTCACGTTCGCCCTCTTCGCCGACCCGTGGGGCAACCACATCGGCTTGATGCAGGGTGACGGCAGCGGGTCACCGGTCTCCGCCGGCGACAACCCGCCCATCGATTGGGTCGAGATCGGCTGCGCGGAGCCGAAGAAGGCGTGGGATTTCTATCGGGAGCTCTTCGGCTGGACGATCGAAGGGGACATGTCCGGTGAAGACGGAGGCCCCATCCACGGTGGGTTCGACACCGGTGGATCGGTCGGGGCGCGCGGCGGCATCGGCAGCTCGCCCGACGGCGAGCCCCGTATCGACATCTACGCAGCGGTCGACGACCTTGCGAAGTACCTGGAGCGGGCCGCGGGTCACGGGGGAACGGTCGTGATGCCGGCGATGAAGGTGGACGAGCAGACGGAGATCGCCATGTTCAACGACCCGCAGGGAGGGACGTTCGGCCTCTACGGCTCGGCGCACTGACCGTGGCGGGCGCGACGCGATGACGTTCCTCGGCTGGAAAGCGGAGGCGCTGGAGTTCTTCGAGGGGTTGGAGGCCGACAACTCCAAGGCGTACTGGCAGGCTCACAGGGACGAGTACGACGAGCTGGTCCGTGCGCCGATGGAGGAGCTGCTCGCCGAGCTCGAGCCCGGATGGGGTGAGGGGAGGATCTTCCGGCCGTATCGGGACGTTCGGTTCAGTCGCGACAAGTCCCCGTACAAGACGAACATCGCGGCGACGATCGGCGGGGGCTATGTGCAGCTGAGTGCCGAGGGGCTGGGCGCGGGGAGCGGCATGTGGGAGATGGCACCGGACCAGCTCGAGCGCTACCGGCAAGCCGTCGCCGCCGACCGCACAGGACGCGAGCTCGTGAGGCGCGTGGCGAAAGCGCGCGCGGCCGGTCTGGACGTCACGGGGCACGGGGAGCTCAAGACTGCGCCGAAGGGCTACCCGAAGGATCATCCGCGGATCGAGCTCCTCCGGTATAAGGGCCTCATCGCGTGGCAAGAGTGGCCGGCCGGCCCATGGCTGGGCACCAAGCGTGCGAAGGACCGGCTCGTCGAGTTCCTGAAGAGCTCCAGGCCGATCACGCGATGGCTGCAGACCAACGTCGGACCTTCTACCCTTCCCGAGGGACGCGCCGTGATCCGCCCGGTCCTTCCGTCGCGACTCGCTTGCCGGCGGCCGCGGCTCCCTTCCCGCCGCCGCCCCGATCAGTTGAGCGGTCGGCCGCGGTCGTGACGGAAGGAGCCTAGTCGGCTGCCACGCGCGGGCCGCGATCGGGCGCGAGCGCGCCGACCCAGACTCCGAGCAGCACGAGCGGCGCCCCGAGCAGGAGCGACGCCGAGATGTGTTCGTCGAGCAGGATCGCCGACAGGGGGATCGACACGAGCGGGAAGAGCACCAGCTGGTAGGCCGCGGCCGAGGCGGACCACCTCTGCACGACGAACACGTAGAGCACGAACAACAACGGCGAGGTCACGATCATCACCGCGAGCGCCAGCCCGACGCCGACCGACGAGGGCGCGTCGAGCGACTCCCCGCTCACGATGGCACCCAGCAGCAGCAGGACGGAGCCCACCGCCATCCCGACGGCATTCACCGGGAGTGGTTCGGCGTCGCGGATCCTTCGGACCGTGATCGCGGCCTGGGCCGTGGCTGCGGCCGCGCCGACGAGGGCGAGCACGGACAGGATCGGCAACGTCCCGGATGCGGGCTTCGCCGAGATCACCGCGATCCCGGCGATCGCGAGGATCGCACCGGCCAGGCCGCGGACGCGGAACGGTTCGAGGCGCTGGAGGACCGCCAGCAGCAGCGTGAGGAGCGGCACCGATCCGATGATCACCGAGGCGATGCCCGCGGGCACCCGTTGCGTGCCCCAGAAGAAGAGTCCGAAACCGAGGGTGAAGGCGAAGACGCCGTAGAGCGCCGACACGACCAGCTCGCGACCGCGCGGCAACCGCGCGCGAAGGACCCCCACCGCGAGCAACGTGAGGAGAGCGGCTCCCAGGAATCGAAGGGCCGCGCCCCAGAGCGGATCCAGCTGTCGGGCCACCTTCACCACGAGGACGAGGTTCGTGCCGCCGAGCACCACCACCGCGAGGAACGCGATGAGGACACGTCGATCGCGCGGTGCGGTCATGTCGATCGCGGATAGTAGCCCCGCGGCTACTCGGGCGGCGTCGCTCCGACGGACCCGATCAGCGCGGCGAGGAGCGCGGTCCGAGGCACCACGCTCGAGCGTTGGATCCATTCGGCGGGGGAGTGATCGTCGCCGCCGACCGGTCCGAGCCCGTCCAGCGTGGGAACCCCCATCGCGGCCGTGGTGTTCGCGTCGGACGCGCCGCCGGTCGCCGCCTCCTCCAGCGCCAGCCCCAGGTGGCCGGCCAGCGTCCGTGCGCGCTCGTACAACGCCGCGATCCCGTCGCTCCGTTCCATCGGGTTGTGCTCGCGGCTCAGCTCGAGCGTCGTCGCCACGTCGGGGACGACGGAACGCGCCGCGAGCTGGACGAGCTCCTCCTCGCCGGCCTTCAACGACGCTTCGTCCGTCGACCGGATCTCGATCGTCAGGGTGGCGTGCTCCGGCACGACGTTCACGCGGGTGCCCCCCGTGCTCACGCCGACGTTGAAGGTGGTGCCGTCCCACCTCCCGTTGAGCGCGTGGACGGCGATCGTCGCGTGCGCGGCCTCGAGCACCGCGCTCCTGCCCTTCTGCGGCTCGACGCCCGAGTGCGCCGCGCGCCCGGCGAACTCCATCCGTGCGTTCGTGATGCCCTTCCGGGCGGTGACGACCGCGCCGTTCTCGCGCGCGGCCTCGAGGACGAACACCGCGTCCGCGTCGGCGGCCCGCTCCTTGATGAAGGGCCGGGAAGCGGGCGAGCCGACCTCCTCGTCCGGGTTGAGGACGAAGATGACCCGGCCGAAGGCCGTGCCCGTGGCCCGGAGGGCTTCGACGGCGAGGATCCCGGACACCAACCCGCCCTTCATGTCGCAGACCCCGGGACCGAGGATGCGGTCCCCGTCGAGCTTCAGCGGCCGGGCGGCTGCCGTCCCATCGGGGAAGACGGTGTCGGTATGGCCGATCAGCACGGTCGTGCCCGGCGCTCCGCCGCTCTGTTCGGCGACGGCGAGCGTCCCGAACGGGCCGCTCGGCCCGTCCACCGTGTGACGGTCGATCGACCAGCCGTCGGTCCGCAACCACTCGGCGCAGCGTCCGACGACCTCGTTCACGCCTTCGACGGACCCCGTCCCGCTGTCCACCGCGACGAGCTCGGCCAGGCGTTCGATGAACGCCTCCTCGCGCCCTTGCAGATGAGCGGCGAGCCGGGCTACGCGGTCTTCGTGGATGGCCCCCCCAGATATGCCTCGATGACGACGGGGTCCTCGGCGATCTGCCGCGGGCTCCCCTTGCCGATCGTGCGACCCTGGTCCAGCACCTGGATCCGGTCGCACAGCTTCATGATCAGTCGCAGGTCGTGGTCGACGACGACGAGCGAGCAGCCCAGCTCGCTTGCGGATCCGCCGGATGTTCTCCAGCAACCCGTCGGATTCCATCTCGTTCATCCCCGCGGCCGGTTCGTCCAGCAGGATCAGCGATGGCCGCCGCACGACCGCCCGGGCGATCTCGAGACGCCGCTGCATCCCGTACGGAAGGTTCACCGCCTTCTCGCGCTGGAGGTCCATCAGCCCGAGCGAAGCCAGCACCGCATCGACCCCCGACTCGCCCACCCCGGGAGGAGCGGCGGCCTCGACGTTCTCGCGGACGGTCAGCTGGGCGAAGAGCCGGATGTTCTGGAAGGTGCGCGACAGCCCGAGCCCGGCGATCCGGTGCGCCGTGAGGCCGGCGATCTCGTGGCCGTCCAGGACGATGCGGCCCCGGGTGGGATGCGAGACCCCGGAGATGACGTTGAGCAGCGTCGTCTTGCCGGAACCGTTGGGTCCGATCAGCCCCAGGATCTCGCCCGGGCGAACGTCGATCGCGACCCCCGCGAGCGCCTGGATCCCCTCGAAGTTCTTCGCGATGTCGTCCCCGGCGAGGACCGGAGGGCGCCGGTCGTCCGGCGCAGCCTCAGGTTCCGGCGCCGTCAGCAGCTCGACCTCGGCGTCCGGTGCCCGGCGGATCCGCTTCGGGACGAAGCGCCGCAGGAGGTCGTCGATCTCCCACCGGTCGAACAGGCCTTCGGGCCGAAGGATCAGCGTGACGATGATCAGCAACGCGATCGCGAACTGCACCGTCCCGCTGATCCGCGGGAGCGTGATGGGGCCGATCCGCACGCCTTGCTCGACCCGCGCGAGCGAATCGGTCAGGAACGTGATGATCGCCGCGCCCGCGACCGCGCCGCTGACCGACGTCCGCCCGCCGATCACCAACATCGCGAGGAGCGCGAACGTGATCGCGAAGTAGAACTGGTTCGCGTTGAAGGCGATCACGCTCTGCGCCCAGAGCGAGCCCGCCGCCCCCATCATCGCGGCGCTCAGCAGCCACGATCCGTAGCGCGCACGGACGACGTTCGTGCCGAGCGCCGCGGCGGACAGCGAGTCCTCCCGCGTCGCGCGCAGCCGGAGGCCGGGGCCCGACTCCTTGTAGAGGCGCCCGAGGAGCACGAACAGGATCGCCGCCACCGTCCCGATCTCCGACCTTGGTCCGCACGGGGATCCCCGCGAGGCCGAGCGATCCGCGCGTGAACGTCGTGGCGTTCTGGAGGAACGTGTGGACGACGACGAGCAGCGCCAGGGTGGCCATCGCCATCGTCGACTCGCTCATGCGGATCAGACCGCCGCCGAAGATCGCGGCCACGATCAGGGCGACCAGGGCGGAGACGACGATCGCCGGGACCACGCCGAGCTCGGTGGTTCGAAGCATCGTCGGGAGCTCGGGGAGCTGTGACGTGCTTGAAGGATGCGCAGGGATCGTCAGGAGCGCGGTCGTGTAGGCGCCGATCCCCATGAACGCGACGTGTCCGAACGAGACGATGCCGCTGTTCCCGATGAAGACCTGCAGCGAGATCACGAGCATCACGTTGACGAGGAACACGACGAAGGTCCGCTCGGACGCGGTCGACCCGAACCCCTGGACCGCCGCCATCGCGCCGAGGAGCAGCACCGAGATCGCGGCCCAACCCCAGAGCGCGGGGCGGAGGCGGTTGCCCGGGATCGGGTTCCTCATATCGCCTCCACCTTCTGACCGAACAGTCCCTGCGGCCGCACGTACAGGATCCCGACGACCACGAGCAGCGCGGCCGCCTGCGTGTACGGAAGCAGCGAGCCCGGCAACGTCGCCTGCAGGAACACCTCGAGCGCGCCCAGGAAGAAGCCGCCGAACACCGCGCCCCGGAGGTTGCCGAGCCCGCCGATCACCGAGGCGATGAACGCCTCGATCACCGGCACGAAACCGGTGGTGGGGTTGACCGAGGTGGTCCGCGCCATCCACAGCACGCCGGCGATGCCGGCGAGCAACCCCGAGATCAGGAACGCGAGCGAGATCACGCCGTTCGCGCGGACCCCCATCAGCCGCGCGGTCGTGAAGTCCTGCGAGGCCGCGCGCATCGAAAGCGCCAGCGCGCGAGCGCCGCAGGAACAGCGTGAGCGCCGCCAGCGAGACCGCGCCGATCGCCGCGGTGATGATCGACAGCACGCTGATCCGCACCGAGCCGATCTGGATCGCGTTGCCGAGGAGGTCCGGCACCGGGACGCCGCGCGCGCGCACGGACACGGCCTGCCGGAACGCCCCCTGGATCAGCTGCGCCACGGCGAACGACGTGAAGAGCAGCGAGACGAAGCTCGCGTTCCGGAGCGGGCGGAACGCGATCAGCTCCATCAGGACCGACGCGACGCCGGCCGCGAGGATGCCGACGAGCGCGACGACCACGAACGGCGCACCGAGGTAGGTGGCCGCGAGCATCGCGTACCCCGTGATCGTCACCAGCTCGCCGTAGGCGAAGTTCAGCATCCCCATCACGCCGTAGACCATCGACAGACCGAGCGCGAGCAAGGCATAGATGCTCCCGAGCGACAGCGCGTTCACGAGCTGCTGAACGAACTCCGACGGCGTCATCCCGGCTGTCCGATCCCGAGGTACGACCGCTCCAGCTCGCCCTCGACGAGGCTCTCCGTCGGCCCGGACGCGACCACGCTTCCCACCGAGAGCACGTACGCGCGGTCCGCGATCGCGAGCGCCCGGTGCACGTTCTGCTCCACCAGCAGGATCGTGGTGCCCGTGTCGACGCAGCTCGACGACCAGCTCGAAGATGCGATCCACGAAGATCGGTCCCAGCCCGAGCGACGGCTCGTCCAGCAGCAGCATCCGGGGTCGCGACATCAGGGCCCGGGCGATCGCGAGCTGTTGCTGCTCGCCTCCGGACAGTGTCCCGGCCAGCTGGCCGGACCGCTCGCCGAGGATCGGGAACCGCTCCAGCCAGCGCTGCGCGTCGGCCCGGAGCTCCTCGCGATCGGATCCGGGTGATGCCGCCGATCGTCAGGTTCTCCTGGACCGTGAGCTTCGGGAACACGTGGCGTCCCTCGGGGATCAGCGCGATCCCACGGCGAACGACCGACTCGGGACCCATCCCGACGATCGACGAGCCGTCGAACCGGACCGAGCCGGAACGGGGCTTGAGCGCGCCCGCGAGCGTGCGGAGCAGGGTGGTCTTCCCCGCCCCGTTCGGGCCGAGCGCCGCGACGATCTCCCCGGAGGCGACCTCCAAGGAGACGTCGCGGAGCGCGAGCACGCTGCCGTACCCGACGGTCAGCCCGTCGACGGCGAGCAGCGGATCTGCCACCGAGCGATCGGTCACCCGGCCGGCGGCGCCACGAAGCTCGGGAAGGGCTGCACCCCCAGGCAGGTGAAGGTCGTGCCCTGCATCTGGATCAACGACGCGGGTTTGTTCGCGCGTCGGGTGGTCGGATCCATCACGACGTGGCCGGAGATGCCCGTGTAGTCCGCGTGCGCCAGCTGGTCCTTCAGCGCGCGCGGGATCCGTGCTCCCCGCAGCCGTGATCGCCTGCGCGACGAGGTTCACCTCGTCGTAGCCGATCACCGCGACGTAGGAGGCGGGGTCTTTCCCGTAGCGATCCTTGTAGTCGTTGTAGAAGGTCTGCACCTTGGGGTCTCCCTCGGCCGTGCAGACCGAGTTGCTGAACGTGAGTCCGTCGATCGCCTTCTTGCCCGCGTCCAACAGCGCCGGGTCGGCGTTCCCGTCGGTCGAGATCACCGGGATCGTCGAACCGGCCTGCCGCAGCTGGCGCAGGAACACGACGCTGTCCGGGATGAACATCGGCGTGAAGATCGCGTCGGGCGGCGGGTTGACGCTCGTCACCTTCGTGACGACCGCGGAGTAGTCGCCGGCGCCGATCTTGTACTCGTCCGTCCCCACGATCGTGCCGCCGCCGTGCTCGAAGGCCGCCGAGAAGTACACCGGGAGGTCCTTCGTGTACGGGATCTCGTTCGAGCCGAGCAGGTACGCCGTCTTGTAGCCCTGCTTCAAGGCGTACTCGGCGTCCACCGCCGCCTGGATGTTGTCGCTCATCACCAATTGGTAGGCGCAGTCGCCCATCCCGCCGACGAGGGTGGGCGCGGTCCCGAGCCCGGTGGAGATCGGCACGCCGGCGGCGCACGCGACCTGGCCCTCGGCCAAGATCCCGTCACCGACGGTGCCGATCAGGTAGGCGGCCCCGTCGTCGATCAGCTGCTGCGTGACCTTGGCGCCCTCGGCGACGTCGTCGCGCATGTCGACGGTCTTCAGCTCGAGCGGACGGCCCAAGATGCCGCCCGCGTCGTTGATCTGGTCGACGGCGAACTGCGCGCCCTGTTCCATCGGCTTGTCGTAATACGCCCAGTCGGTCGTGAGGTCCGCGGGGAACCCGATCACGATCGGCGTGCCCGATGCGGAGCCGCTGGCGCTGCCCCCGCTCTGGCTGCTGCTCGATGTGCTGCAGGCGGCCCCCATCAAGGCGACCGTTACGGCAAGCGCGAACGTTCTGCGGATCATCCCCTCGACCTCCCGATCCGGATCGGCCTGATCCGATCCGCAGCATTCGACCCCCCTTCCCGCGAGCTTGTCAAGTCCGTTACCATCCGTTGCGTTGCGTCGATATGCGTAAGGAACGTGCCGCGCACGGAGGAAGGGGCCCCGGTGGCGCACACGAGCGAGACGATCGGCGAGGAGGTCCGGGAACGGCTCGGTCAGATGACGCCGTCCGAGCGACGGGTGGCGCGGGCGCTCCTCGCGACCTATCCCTCGGCCGGGCTCGAGAGCCTGCCCCAGCTGGCCGAGAGCGCCGGCGTGACCGGTCCCACGGTCCTGCGGTTCGTTCGCAAGGTCGGCTTCGAGGGTTATCCCGACTTCCAGCGCTCGCTCCGCGAAGAGGTCCAGGCGCGTTCGGAAGGGCTGCCGTCCCTCTACGTGACCCGGGCGGGCATCCGCGATGACGACGTCCTGCGGGAGAGCCACGATGCGTTCGCACGAGCGCTCGAGGCGACGCTCGCGTCGGGCTCGCTCCAGGAGGATCTGACGAAGGTCGTCTCGCTGTTGAGCGACCCGAAGCGGGACCTCTGGTTCATCGGCGGACGGTTCAGCCAGCTCGCCGCGTCGTATCTGGCGTTGCAGCTGGGGATGCTCCGCACCGGCTGCTCCATCGTGAGCGAGGAACCGGCTCGCCGGATCCTCGACACGATGGAGATCTCGCGCCGGGACGTGCTGTGCGCGTTCGACTTCCGCCGCTACCAGGAGGACACGATCGCGGCCGCGAAGGTCGCGGCCTCCCGCGGTGCGGAGGTCATCGTGTTCACGGACCCGTGGCTCTCGCCGGCCGCCGAGCACGCGCGCCACGTGCTGATCTCCCACGTGGATTCCGCGTCGCCACTCGACTCCCTGCTGGGCGTCTTCGCGCTCACGGAGATCATCGCGGCGAAGGTCGTCGTCCTGCTGGGTGACGCGGGGCGGTCGCGCGTCGCGGAGGTTGACTCGATGTACGAGGTGATGGGTGGGCCGATGCGTCGTGGACGGATGGGCGGACGCGGCGAGGCGGGCGATGGCGGACGCTGACGCATCCCGGCCGGCCGACCCCGCGGGCGTGGCGCGGTGGCTGCGGGACGCCGGCGTCTCGGTCGTCGCGCTCCCGTTCGTCGACCCCTCGGCGATCGTGCGCGTCAAGACGATCCCGGTCGATCGCTTCCCCCAGGTCGCGGAGCACGGGGTCGGGCTCTCCACGCTCTTCAACGCTGCCATGTCGAACGACCAGTTCGCGCTGCGGGCGGGGTTCATCGACGGTCCGAGCGGGGACCTCCGGCTGCGGCCCGATCCCGCGGCGGTCGTCCCGCTCGCTGCGATGCCCGGGTGGGCGTGGGCTCCCGTGGACCAGTACACGCAGGACGGCGAACCGTTCGCCGGCTGCCCGCGAGCGTTCGCGAGGCGCATGGCCACTGGGTTCGGCACGCGCGACCTGTCCGTCCGGGCGGCGTTCGAGTTCGAGTTCTCGATGGGCCTGCGACGGGACGACGGGTCGTTCGAGCCCGCCCACACCGGCCCGGGATACAGCGACATCGCGCTCGTCGCCAACCACGCCTTCACGCTCGACCTGATGACGACGATGGAGGCGCAGGGCTTGGGGGTGCAGCAGTTCCACCCCGAATACGCGGACGGACAGTTCGAGGTGTCCATCGCGCCCCGCGACCCGGTCGGCGCTGCCGATGCCGCGATGATCGTTCGGCAGACGGTGCGGGCGGTGGCCCAGCGGCACGGATGGGTCACGTCGTTCGCCCCGCGGGTCGAGGCGGACACCGGCAACGGGGTCCACCTCCACCTCTCCGTGTGGGAAGGCGAGCGCAACCTGCTCTCGGGCGGGGACGGCCCCGCGGGGATGGAGCCGCGCGGCGAGGCGTTCGTGGCGGGCATCCTCCAGGCGCTCCCCGCCCTGGTCGCGATCGCGGCGCCGACGCCGGTCAGCTACCTACGACTGCAGCCGCATCATTGGTCGGGCGCGATGCGGTGCTGGGGCGTCGAGAACCGGGAGGCGGCGCTGCGGTTCGTCGCCGGGGTGACGGCGGCGACCGCCGGGGCGGCCAACGTGGAGGTCAAACCCGTCGACGGCACCGCCAACCCGTACCTCGCGGTCGGTGGGATGCTCGCCGCCGGACTGGACGGGATCGAGCACGCGCTCCGACTGCCGCCGTCGACCGAGGAGGATCCGACGTCGCTCGCGCCCGACGTGCTCGAGGAACGGGACATCCAGCAGTTGCCGGCGTCCCTGCCGGAGGCGACCGAGCAGCTCGCCGCATCGTCCCTCCTTCGCGAGGCGATGGGGGAGTTCCTGTTCGAGACCTACCTGGCGACGCGCCGGGGCGAGGCCGAGCAGTACGTCGGCCTCGACGATGATGAGCTGATCCGAAGGACGCGGTGGCGGTTCTGAGCGAACGCGTTCTCCGAGGGGAGGAGCCACGATGAAGATCGATCTGACCGGCGCCGACGTCGTCGACGCACACTGCCATGGGTTCCGGAGCCAGGACCTCCTCGATCGTGACCCCACGGCGTTCGAGACGCGTTGCATGTTCCTCGGGACCGCGCTGCTCTCGTCGGGCCACTCGAACCACGACCTGGCGGCCTTCGCGGAAGAGCTGACCGAGACCACGATGTTCGGTCTCGCACTCCGGAGATGGATGGCCACTTACCTCGGGTGCGAGCCCACGAAGGACGCGGTGACCGCCGCTCGCGACGCCGCGTTGCGAGCCGACCCACCCGGGTACGTGCGCGGGCTGCTGTCGTCCGAGCAGATCGTCGCGGTCGTGGCCGACGAGGGCTATCCGCAACCGACGATCCCCCGAGCCGACTTCGAGGAAGCGCTCGGCGGCATCCCGGTGCACCGGGTGGGTCGCATCGAGCCGTGGATCGTGCGCGCTCGAGAAGAGGGTGGCTTCGACGACGCCGTGGCGGCGTTCGAGGCGCTGGTGCACGAGGCCGGGAACGACCCGCGCCTGATCGCCTACAAGACGATCATCGCGTACCGGACCGGGCTGGACATCACGGATCCGTCGTCCTCGGACGCGGCGGCGGCCTTCGAACGCTGGCGCTCGGACGGCTGGCGCGAGTCCCGGGAGCACGCGAAGCCGGTCCGGGATTTCCTCCTCCGGCGATCGTTCGCGATCGCGAAGGAACACGACCGCGTCTTCCACGTCCACGTCGGCGCGGGGGATCCCGACGTGAACCTCACGCACGCACGCCCGCAGGATGCTTTCGCCTTCTTCGTGGAGCACCAGGACATCCCGATCGTGATGATCCATTCCGGCTGGCCGTGGGTCGCCGAGGCCACCTACATCGGCACCGTGCTGCCCAACATCTACATGGACGTCTCCGAGCTCGTGCCGTGGGGATGGGGGCAGATCGATTGGTCGTTGGAGATGATCCTGGGCGCGGTCCCGGGCGCGAAGGTGTTCTACGGCTGCGACGAATCGTCCGAGCCCGAGATGTTCCCCGTGTCGGCGCGGCTGGTGCGGGAGGCGCTCGAACGCGTCCTGGGAGCGTTCGTCGACCGCGACTTCCTCTCGGAGGAGGCCGCGGGTTCCATCGGGCGAGGCGTGCTGGCCGACAACGTCCGGCGGCTCCACGGCATCTGATGGCCGATCCGTATCACGCGATCGTGGTCGGCGGCGGGCACAACGGCCTGGTGGCGGGCGCGTACTTCGCCAAGGCCGGCGCACGGACGGTCGTCCTCGAGGCGCGGAACAAGGTCGGCGGGGCGGTCGACACGAGCGCGCCGTTCCCCGACCACCCGGAGATCAAGGTCTCCACCTATTCGTACGTGATGTCGCTGATGCCCGGGTTCATCATCGAGGAGCTCGGTCTGCAGGCGCATGGGTATCGGGTCACGCCGTTCGGTCCGTACTACCAGGCGTTCCCCGACGGGCGGTCGATCACGATCTACGGCGACGACCCAGCGAAGACCCACGCATCGGTCGCGCAGTTCTCGACGAACGATGCCGAGACGCTTCCCGACTACGAGGCGTGGATCCACGGCGTCACGGAGGTCGTGGGCCCGCTGCTGCATGAGGTCCCGCCGAAGGTCGGGTCGATGACGTTCGGCGATCTGCTCTCGCAGACGAGGGCGCTGTGGTCGATGCGGCGGCTGGGCTCGCGAGGCGTCGCCGACGCGACCCGGCTGTTCACGATGAGTCTCTCGGAGCTGCTCGATCGCTGGTTCGAATCGGACCAGATGAAGACGATCATGATGGTCGACGGGCTGATCGGGCAGTGGTCGGGCCCCGACGAGCCCGGGAGCGCCTACGTCCTGCTGCACCATGCGATCGGGAGCGTCGGAGGCGCCAGCCACACCGTCAACTGGGGATACCCGCAGGGCGGGATGGGGTCGGTCGCCGATTCGATCCGGGCCGCGGCCGTCTCGTTCGGCTGCGAGATCCGGACGGACGCCCGGGTGGACCGGATCCTCGTCGACGACGGACGCGCCGTCGGTGTCGCGCTCGCGACCGGCGAAGAGCTCCGTGCGCCGATCGTGGTCAGCTGCGTCCATCCCCAGATCGCGTTCCTCCGGTTGCTCGAACGCGAGCAGCTCCCCGCCGAGTTCGTCTTCGACATCGAGCGGTGGAAGACGCGGTCGGGCGTCGTGAAGATCAACGTGGCGATGCACGAGCTCCCGAGCTTCGCCGCCGATCCGGGGACCGAGCTGCAGGATCACCACACCGGATCGGTGGAGCTGTGCTTGTCGCGGGAGTACGCGGAGCGGGCGTTCCAGGACGCGCACCTCGCGCATCGACCCGCGCTCGCCCCGTTCGTGGATGGGGCGATCCCGACGACGATGGATCGGGAGCTCGCGCCCGACGGGATCCACATCTTCTCGATGTTCAGCCAGTGGGTGCCCCACGAGTGGAGCGAGGCGCCGCACCGGGAGGAGCTCGAGGCGTACGCGGATCGAGCGATCGACGGCTACACCGAGTTGGCACCGAACTTCCGCGACGCGGTGATCGATCGCCAGGTGATCGGGCCCTACGACATGGAGCAGGAGCTCGGGCTGATCGGCGGGAACATCTTCCACGGCGAGCTGACGGTGGATCAGCTGTTCCACATGCGGCCCTCGCCCGGGTACGCGGACTATCGGACGCCGATCGCGGGCCTCTACCACGGCTCGTCGGCCACCCATGCGGGCGGCGGGGTCAGCGGTCTCCCGGGGTGGCAGGCCTTCCGCGCGGCGCGGGCAGATCGGCGCAAGCGCGCGGCGTGGCTCCGCTCATCGTGAGCGCAGGGATCGCTGGTACTCCCAGATCGACCAGTCCAGCACGCGAGGGCTGAGGTCGAGCCGCTTCGCGACCTCCTCGAGTGACTCCACGGCCTCGAGCTCGTTCACCGGTCGGCCGATCGCATCCGAGACGAACCGGAGGATGTGGACGTCCGGCTTGACCGTCTCCACGCCGAGGCGCATGACGAGCCCGTGATAGACGGCGGTCCCGAGACCCTTGATGTGGCCGACGAAATCGTCGGTGGTCGAGGCGACCGCCCAGGCCTTCAGCGCGGCGAGATCGGTGACGTTCCGTTCGCGGAAGTAGGCGACCAGACCGCGGAGCTCCTGCGCGCGGCGCCAATGGTGGTATCCCCACAGGTACTGCGCCAGCTCGTCGTTCCCTTCTCTGTCGGCCGGGAACCGCGCGAGCACCCGCTCCAGGTCGTCGAGCGTCCGGATCTCGTCCCACCGGTCGTCCTCGAAGTGCTTGGTCGCTCGCTGCACCGTCGTCCTCGGGTTCTGGTAGTCCATGACGGTCTCCAGCAACGCGACGACGAAGTCCGTCGCGACGTACTCGTTCTCCGTGAGCGGCACCGCTCGGCACCGCGACTTCGAGCTTCCGCGAGCTCCTTCGCGTCGAGCACGAGGCTACGTCTCGAGCAGTTCCTTGAGGTTGTTCAGGACCGCCTTCCAGCTCTGCTCGGAGATCTCCTTCGCCTCCTGGGACGGGAGGTTGGTCTCGGCGACCGTCAGAACGGTGCGGCCGTCGCGCTCCGCGAGCGACCAGGTGACCTCTTGATAGTGCTCCGGACGATCCGGCTCGCCGGAGGCCGGGCTCCAATGGGTGTGCACGAGCGTCGTCGGCGGCTCGAACGCGAGGATCGTCCCCTTGTCCTCGTAGGGCTTGCCCTGCCATTCGCCTCGGTGGACGAGCGGGCTGCCGACCTGCCAGTCGGTCTCCGTGTCGACGCCGAAGAACCACCGCTTGATCAGCTCCGGTGTGGTCAGCGCGTTCCAGACCTCATCGATCGGCGCATCGATCGTGACCGAGGCACTCGTTCCGAGATCGATCATGACGTCTCCTTCCGTGCTTGGCCTCCGTGCTCGGATCCCTCGAAGGGTTCCTTCCCCGTGACGGCCGTCCCTACGCGGACCTCACGAACGGTTGGTGACGAACGTGATGACGAGCACCACGGCGCCGACGACGATGCAGGCGATCCCGATCCACAACCACATGCGCGAGCCGGTCATGAAGCTCCCCTTCAGGGTCCCGTACCCCTGGAAGGTCCAGACGGCGCCGGCGAGGATCAGCCCAACGCCGAGGACGACCGCGATCCATCGCAATGCTCAGCCCCCGAACCAGCGAGCGCGCCGGGTGGACGCGAACGACGCCTTCTCCGCTGCCGTCGCCATCGAGGGCGCAACGAAGGTGCCGGTCGGGTGTCCGGGGGTGGAGAAGAAGTCCACGTCGACGCGCGCGACCTCGTCGGCCACCGAACTCGATGTAGCACGCGCCCTTCCCGTCGTAGCCGGGCGGTTCGACCGCTCCGCGGATCCGCGCGATCAGCTGATCCGCGACCACGCGAGCCGCGCCCTCGGCGAACATCCCCGCCTTGGGCGTTCCCACGCTCGTGACGTCGCCCACGGCGTACACGCCGGGGAACCGGGTGGCGAGCGTTCCCGCGTCGACGGGGACCCAGCCGCCGTCCGTCATCCCGGACGTCTCGACGACCGCCGGCGCGCGGTGCACGGGGATCCCGAGGAACAGGTCGTAGGGGAGTCGGCTGCCGTCGTCGAGCACGGCCTCGTTCGTTGCCGCGTCGAGCGACGCGACCACGTGATCGGGCAGGAACTCGATCCCTCGTTCGGCGAAGGCAGCGAGGATCGCGGCCGACGTGTCGGGCGACGGCGGGATCGGCACACCGAACGGCATCACGACCTGGATCCGAACGTCGTCGCGAACACCGCGGCCGCGGAGGTGCTCGTCGAGCAGCAGCGCCGCCTCGCTGGGCGCCGGCGGGCACTTGAACGGCGCGCCGCACACACCCACGATCGCGGTTCCGGTCTGGAACGACGGGATGAGGTCGCGCAGCGTCTCGGCGCCCCCGACGGTATAGAACTCGTTCCCGGCCTCGGCCAGACCCGGGGTTGCCGCGATGTCATAGTCGGCGCCGAGCGCCACCACCAGCACGTCTGCGTCGTAGCGATCGAGGTCGGTCACGACGCGCCGAGCCTTGGGATAGATCGCGGTGATGGTTTCCTGCCGGAACCGCACGTGGGGCGTGGTGATGTCCTCGTAGCGGAGGCGGACCGACTCCGGCGTGCGCGTGCCGAACATCACGTCGAGCTTCGAGAAGCCGAACACGAACGCGTCCGCGCGATCGATCAACGTCACGTCGACGTCGGCACCGAGCTCCTCGGACAGCCGGGTGGAGAGCTCGAGGCCGCCGAAGCCGGCGCCGAGGACGAGCACGGATGTGGTCACGCAGCCAGCATAAGCGCGCTACGGTGACGGCCGTGAGCTCGACCGAGGTCCGCGACGACCGGATCCTTCCCTTCACGCGCGTGGTCGCGGCCGCCGTGATCGTGGTGTTGGTCTTCGCGTTCATCGTTCTGTTCTTGCTCCCCGGGCAGACCGATCGGCGGTTCGCGTGGACGATCCACCCGTCGATGACGGCGATGCTGATGGGCGCGGGGTACGGGTCCGCGATCTACTTCTTCGTCCGGGTCCTCACCGAGCGTCAGTGGCATCGGGTGGGACTCGGGTTCCTGCCGATCACGGTGTTCACGTGGATGATGCTCGGGACGACGTTCCTCCACTGGAACCGCTTCCGACACGGCTCCTTGCCGTTCGAGCTCTGGTTCTGGATCTACCTCATCACCCCGGTGTTGGTGCCCGCCGTCTGGCTCGTGAACCGACGCCACGATCCGGGGACGTTGGAGGCTCGTGACGCGCGGTTCGAGGAGCCGGCCACCCGGGCGCTGGTGGCCACCGGTCTGGTCCTGGTCGCGATCGCCGCGTGGATGTACCTCGACCCCGAAGGCGCGGTCGCCGTCTGGCCCTGGGGACTCACCACGCTGACGGCGAGAACGATCGCGGCGTTCGTGGCGCTCCCCGGCGTGGGATGGCTCGCGATCGCCGCGGACGGGCGCTGGTCCGCGGCCCGCGTCATGATCGAAACGACCGCGTTCGGTTTGGTGCTGCTGCTCATCGCCGTCGCGCGCTCGTGGCACGACTTCCACCACGCGAACGTCCTCACGTACGTCTACTTCTTCGGGCTGGTCGGGACGCTTGCGGCGATCGCGTGGCTGTGGGTCTCCATGCTTCGCCGGATCGAGCACGAGGACGCCGCTCGATCCGATCCGGGAACGACCGCCTGAACCGCGTCCGGCCCCCGACCGTAGTACGAAGGACGCCGGCCATGGGCGCCGGCCGATGGGAGGGATCGGATGATGAAGCGTGTCATCTCGTTGCTGAGCGCGATGGTCTTCGGCCTGTTGGCGGCGACCGCGTCTGCGGGTCACGCAGATACGCTCGCTGCCAACAGGTATGGGGAAACGGATCTCGTATCCGATGTGCCGGGCGCTGCCGCGCATCTCGATCCGAACCTCGTCAACGCGTGGGGGCTGGTCGCGGGTCCGACCACGCCGTGGTGGGTGTCGGATAACGGCACCGACCGCTCGACGTTGTACGACCAAACGGGCGCAGCGATCCCGCTGGTCGTCAAGGTTCCGGGCGCCCCGACGGGCGCGGTGTTCAACGGTGGTCCGGGGTTCGTCGTGAGCCACGAGGGCGCCTCCGGCCCCTCGGTGTTCCTGTTCGCGACGGAGTTCGGCACGATCCGCGGATGGAACCCCGCCGTGCCGCTGCCCGCCCCCTCGACGAAGGCGTTCAACGTGGTCAACCGTCACGGCGGGGGAGCCGTCTACAAGGGTCTCGCGATCGCGACCGGGCACCGAAGGCGACCTGCTCTACGCGACGGACTTCGCCAACGGCCGCGTCGATGTCTTCGACTCCGCCTTCAACCGGGTCCACAAGAAGGACTTCGTGGATCCGAACATGCCATCCGGGTACGGGCCGTTCGGGATCCAGGCGATCAACGGGACGATCTTCGTGACGTACGCGAAGCAGGACCCGACGTCGCCCGATGAGATCCACGGCCCCGGCCTGGGGTTCGTCGACATGTTCGACCCCGACGGTCAGTTCATGGGCCGGGTCGCCAGCCGCCACGCGCTCAACGCGCCGTGGGGGCTCGCGTGGGCTCCGTCCGACTTCGGACGCTTCAGCAACGATCTGCTCGTCGGGAACTTCGGCGACGGCAAGATCAACGCGTACGCGCCGGAAGCGAACGGCGGCTTCGAGCGTGCCGGTGTCCTTCGCGGCGCGGGCGGCGTGCCCATCACGATCGACGGGCTCTGGGCGCTCGAGTTCGGCACCGGAAGCGATGATTCGGGGCCGACGAACTCGCTGTTCTTCACGGCGGGTCCGGACGACGAGAGCCACGGGTTGTTCGGGGTGATCAACGCGGCTGCGTGAACGCAGCCGCGGCGGTTGCCTGGGATGAGCCCCCGCCTCCGGCGGGGGCTCATCCGCTCCTCGGTCGGCTCGGGGATGGGAAGTTCACCCGGCCGCCCGACACCCACGGCCGGAAGACCTCCGTAGCCTGAGGCCATCGCTCAAACCATCAGACCTCGAAGGGCTGCCCCCGTTCGTCCCTACCTTCCCCTTCCCCACGAGAAGCATCTCGTCGAAGCCGAGATCAAGGGCAATCGCGCCCGGCCGAGACCGTTGGAAGCGTGGGAGGGCCGGCGTCTGCAGCTCGATGGGCAGGAGTTCCTGCGCTTCCGCGGGCTGTGGCTGCGCGAGGACGTACCCACGCTCGTCGAGGAGTGGGGCTGCTTGGGGATCGACCGCGCGGCCGCACGGTCCGACGCTCGAGGCAAGCAGGGGTGGACGCAACTGCTCGTCGACCACCCCGCGCGACCCGGGGCGATGTACTCGGAGCTCTTCGCGGATTGGATCCGACTGAGCGGTCTCATGGACTACGCGGTGGGACTGATGGGTCTCCTGCAGGACCACGCGGCGGTCGGCGACCTCGTCGACGCCCTCCGCGGTCCCGTGGGGAGTCGTCCGCGCGATCCCGAGCAGATCCGCGCCGACTTTCCCGACGAGGGGTGGGTGCGCGGGATCCTCGGAGGAGCGGCGAGGATGAACATGTCGTGTGAGTTCGAAGCGGACACCAACTCGATGACGCTCGTCAGCCGCGATCCCTCGATGGCGGACGGGAACCTCGGCTTCAGCGCGACGCTCGATGTTCGCCTCGCGCCCGAAGGGATCGCCGATACGCTCGCGGGTCTCGTGAACGATTGGCTCCCTCCGCTGCACCCGTACCTCGGCTCGGAGAGCGGTGCGTTCCGTATCGGTTACCGGCCCCCGTCGGATCTGCTCTCAACGCTGTGGATGCAGTTCGCGAACGTATTGAGCGCAGAGCGGCCACTGAAGGTGTGTTCCTTCGACGCCTGCCCGGGGCCTCCCGCCCGCCCGCATCTCTTCCTGTGGCGGTACGGCTCCGGCGCGGCGATCTCCACGAACGGCACCGTCCAAGTACTGCCACCCGCTCTGCACGAGCGCTGCGACCGCGGCTCGGCGACGCGCCGGAGGCCGGAAAGCCGTCGAGCCCGGCGATCAGCTCGCGGAGGCCCCGATCGGGATCACCCGGCTCGATGAGCCCGAGACCGGCGAGGAGCCCCCCGTCGAAGGCCGGTTCGCGTAGGGATCATCGTCACGCGTGATCGCCGGCCGGGAGCGCTCCCGACCTGAGCTCCTCGACCCATTCCCGCAGCCGGGGCAGATGACTGGCGTAGTGCGTGGGTCCGGCCTTCTCGATCCACCAGGTCGCATCCTCGGATACCTCCGGCAGTGACCGGAGCGCGCGCAGGGTCTGTGCCCTCGCGGCTTCGGCCTGCGCGTGGGTCTCTCGCAGCGTGAGCGGCCGGAGCGCTTCCAGGAACGCTTCGTTCTTCGCGTCGATGTCCAACTCGCCGGGTCGGTAGGTGCCCACCCGGATCCGTTCGAGCGCGACCCCCGCCTCGGCGAGCCAGCTGCCGAGGTGCCCCAGCAGGTCTTTCACCGACCATCCCTCCGGGAAGTACCCGGGCGTCTCCGCCTCCGTGGGGGACAAGGGGTCGATCAGCCGGTGGATCTCCGTCCAACCGGCGTCCTCCTCGCGGAGCAGGTCGTCGATCTTCATGCGAAGGTCCAGTCCGGCTGCTTGTGGACGTAGTCCGCGTCGTAGACGAAGCGTCCCGACGCGTCCCGGTCGACGATCTTGTGGAAGGGGAGCTCGCGTGGGAGCGGACAAGGCCTTCCGATGTGCCGCCGGAACTCCTCGTCGAACACCTGGACCAGGCTCTGCATCAACAGGCTCTCACCGGTGGGGAGCGCGCATTTCTGTCCGTCGGTTGAGCTCCGGGAGCGCACGAGGACGAGCTCGATGTCCCGATCCGAACCGCTCCCGGACTCCAGCGCCTCCAGCGCCTCGGTGGCCTCGCCCGTGCCGAACTTGCACGCGGGACATTGCCCGCACGATTCGACGGCCAGGAAGCGCGAGTACCGGTAGGCCGCCTGGACCATGCACGCCGAATCGTCGAACACCGCGAACCCGCCCGCGCCGAGTCCCGACCCCACCTCGCGGAGCGAGTCGAAGTCCATCGGCGTGTCGAGCTCCTCGGGCGCGATGACGGTGTTCGATGCGCCCGGGAAGATCGCCTTGATCGTTCGACCCTCGGGTGCGCCGCCTGCCGCTTCCTCCACGAGCGAGCGCATCGGCGAGCCGAGCGGCAGCTCGAACACGCCCTCCCGCTGCACGTCGCCGCAGACCGTGAACACCATCGTGCCGGGCGAGGCGTCGGTGCCGTTCGCGCGCAGCCAGGCGGGTCCCTCGCGGAGGATGTGCGGCACGTTGGCGAGGGTCTCGACGTTGTTCACGAGGGTCGGGTTGTCGTCGGGCGGCGTCGCGAACAGCCCCTGGATGTACGGCCGGACGGTCCTCGGGAGCGGCGGCCGCTCCTCGATGACCTCTTCCAACCCGGTCTCCTCTCCGAAGAGGTAGAGGTCGGGCCCGAGGACGATCTCGATCGGGATCTTCCCGAGCGAATCAGCGGCCTGCATCTCCTTCAGCGCTCGCCCGAGCGCCTCGGTCTCGGGGAGGAACGCCTCCTTCAGACCGATGAACGCGCGCTCCGCGCCGACCGCGTGAGCCGCGATCGCGAGCCCCTCGAGCACCTGGTACGGGTTCGTGCGGAGCAGCGTGCGGTCCTTGAAGGTCGCCGGCTCGCCCTCCGCGGCGTTGCACACGGCGAACCGGGGTCCTGCCCCGACCGACCGGACCGCCCGCCACTTCTCACCGGTCGGGAACCCGGCGCCGCCGCGACCACGCAGGCCGCTCCTCGCGACCTCTTCGATCACCGCTTCGGGCCAGGCACCGAGCGCGATGCGGAGTCCGTCCCCGCCTCCGGCCGCCGCGTACTCCTCGAACGATCGCGGAGCCAGATCGAGCAGGGCCACCGAACGGACCTATCCGCTCGTGCTCGGTGGTCCCTCGTCGGCCTCACGGTCCGGCCGCTGCGGCTGCTCGTCGGCAGCGCCTCGGCTCCGCACTGCCTTCCCGGCCTCGCTGACGGTGACGGTGACCGCATCGCCGATCGCGCTGACCGCGCGCTTCAGGTCCTGCTTCGCGTCGTCGTCGCTGATCGTTTCGCCGAGCGCCGAGAACGCCCGCCCGATCTCGTTGCCGATCTCCCGGGCGGCCTCCTCGAGCTTGCGCTGGGATCCCTCGACGGTCGCCCGGCCGGCTCCGCCGGCCTCCCGGTAGTGACCGGACAGACGGCGACCCAACGACGAGAAGCGCTCTCCGACGTCGTTCCACGCCTGCTTCGCGTTCTCCGGCGAGTTCCCTGGCGAGTTCCCTGGCACGTTCTCCGGCATCGCTCACACCTCCGTCGGTTGACCTGACCCCAGCCTACGAGCCTGAGCGTCTTCTGGGGCCGCTCCCAGCGTCCGGCTCGAGGAGCCGACGCTCGGGGTCGGCGACGTCCTGGATCCGCCTCGCGGTTCAGTCCTCGTCGGCGCCGTCGACGCCGTCGACGCGTAGATCCTGCGTCGAGGGCACGAAGTAGTACGCGCCCGTGAGCGGGGTCGTGTAGCGCGTCAACGCGTCGCGGGTTCCGTTCGTCAGCCCGGCCATGCTCTCGAGCATCGTGCGGAGGGGTCGCTGTTCGGCCGCGAAGCCGACGAACATCGTTCCGTGATCGAGGACGGTCCCGTACGGCGTGTTCCGACGGAAGATCTTCCCGAACTCGTCCTGATCCGTCCGCGCGACGTGGGAGTCATCGGGCTTGTCCTCCAGCTCGATGCCGTCGAGGAGTCGTCGCCCGATCACCTCCTCCCGCCGCTCGACCGGAAGCGCGGTCCACGTCGTGGCGTCGTGACGCCACTTCTGCAGGAGCAGGATCGTGCCTCCTTCGCCGGGCGTCCCGTGAGGGACGAGCGCGATGTCGGGGGCGTCGACCAGCGTCGGGTTCTCGGTCCCGTCGATGAAGCCGGTGAGGTCCCGATCGTGCTGGTACGGCCAGCTCGCGGTCTCGTCGGCGACGGAGGCGACGGGTCCGAGCTCCTGGATCACGCCGAGCGACATGTCGAAGATCACGTCGTAGGCGCTGCCGGAGAGCCAGACGACCGCGTCGTGTTGCGTGGCCGGCATCGTGAAACCATCCGGTCCGACGATGGCAGCGTCGAAGTCCTCGAGCGGATCCGGCGTGGCTCGCGGCGCCACCGCGCGCCAGAGGGACGGGCGGAACCCCATCACGAGGTTGACCCCGCCCATCGTCGTTCGCGGCTCACGGAGTCCGGCGAGGGCGCTCGTGAGCGCCCGCTCGCTCGCCCCGTGCCGAAGATCGAACTCGAGGTACGCGTGCGACGACGTGCCGAGCGCGAAGATCCCGCTCTGCGGCGTGCTCATCGAGCGATGATGGTGCGAACGGTGCGACCCGTCCAGCCGGGCTTACGGCGCCCCGAGGAGCGCGCGCTCATCTGCGAGCGCGATCACCAACTGACCCGTCCCGTTCGGATGGAACGGTGCTGCGTCTCCGAGGCCCTGGACGTACGGCCGCTCCGTGCAGAGCCCGTGACCGGTGAAGTCGGGCGTCACCGACAGGTAGCCGAAGGTCTTCGCTCCGTCCGCGAGCACCGCGTTGAGCGCCCCGAGCCGGTCGAGGAGGACGCCGATCTTCGCCGGCGTGAGCCCGGTGAGACAGGTGGCGTCCACCGCGAACGGCGCGTAGTACAGGTTGATGACCACCTTGGGATCGTCGGGAAGGCCCGCGATCTGGCGGAGCAGCTCGTAGTAGTCGCGCGCGAACAGCGAGAGCTGTCGCTGGAAGAACACCGTCGAGGCGCGGTCGTCGCACGTGACCGACACCGCGCACAACCGGATCATCGGGCCCCAGTTGAGGTCGTTCGCCCCGACCCCGATCACGACGGCCTTTGCGTTGACCGCTCGCTTCGCCACCGCCAGCTGTGGCGGGAGCGACCGGTCGCCCGTCGTCTGCGAGCCGAGGAGGCCGCTTCGGATCGTCGCGCCGCTGCACGCGAGGTTCCTGATGTTCCACCGGTTGACTCGGCCGAGGAGGACGGCGTACGCGTCGGCACTCCGGCCGCATGCCTCGTCGTCCGGGCTCGGGTTCGGCAAGGGCGTGCCGCCGAGCCCTGCGGCCGTCGAGTCGCCCATCACGATCGCTTGCACGCCGGGGAGCGGTGGCCCGGGCGCTGCCGCCAGCGCCGGCTGCTCGCTCCGGCCGACGAGCTCACCCAGCGAGTGCACGTCGTGCAGCACGCCGGACGCGGTCGAGGCCGTGAGCAGGATGAGTCCCACGTTGACGGCTTCGACGACCAGCAGTCCGCCGAGCACCGTGACGAGCGTCTTCTTCCCGCTCCACCGATGGCGGCGCCACCCGGCGATCATCCCCAGCAGCAGCAGCGCGCCGACGGCCACGAACGTGATCTCCCACGCGAAGTAGCGCTTCCAGCCGTTCGCGAGCTGGTCGCCGAGGGCAGCCGCCGACCCCGCCTGCGTGTCGGGGGAGAACAGACCGGCGACCTGTTGGTTGAGCGTGATGTCCGTCAACACCAACCGCGGCCGGATGGGTCCGACGAACCGTGCCTGCGTCGGAAGGGGTTGGCCGAACAGGTCCACCTCGCCCGGTCCGCGCAGGCTCGCGGTCGGCGAGGTGACGCCGACCCCGACCGTTTGCCCCAGCGCCGAGACCGACTGCAGGGGCGTGATGCGCAGGCCGAAGCCGATCGAGGCGACCGTGATGACCGCGATCGTCGCGAGGCCGACGAGCGCACGGGCGATCCCGCGGCCGAGGCCGCGCGCGCTTCGCGTTCCCTGATCGTCCACCGTCGCGCCTTCCTGCACGGGTCCCTTCGAGCCTACGAGTGCCTAGCTCGGCGGTCAGCGAAGCCCGCTTGAGGTGGCACCTTGCCGGATAACCCGGAGGGATCGAACACGGTACGGTGGACCGGATCGATCGGAGGCGCCCATGGAACGACCGCTCCCGTGACGGGCGAGGACGACGCTCGGGAACGCGCGAGGGAGCTCTACGGGCTCGCGCCAGATGGATTCATCGAGGGCCGGGACGCCCTCGCTCGGCAGCTCGCCGAGGGAGGGGAGCCCGAGCTCGCGGCCGCGATCAAGAAGCTCCGGAAGCCGACCCTCGTGGCCTGGGCCGTGAACGTCGCGAGCCGGGAGCGTCCGGCCGACGTCGCCGCGCTCCTCCGTGCGGGCGACGATCTGCGCCAGGCGCAGGTCGAGGCGATCTCGGGCAAGGGCGCCGACGACCTCCGGACCGCGACCCAGTCGCGCCGGATGAAGGTCGCCGCGCTGGCGGAGGTCGCCCTGGAAGCGATCGGCGCCCGGGGAGGCGCCCACCGTGACGCGATCGTCCTCACGCTGGAGGCGGCCTCCGTGGATCCGGAGCTCGGGGAGCGGCTCCGCGACGGCACCCTCGAGCGCGAGGCGACGCCCGGCTCCGGCCTGGGACCGGCCGGTGGGTTCCAGCTGCTGCAAGGTGGCGAGGGAGCCGATCAGGACGATGTGACGACCGAGGAGGATCGCAAGCGCGAGGCGAAGGAGGCCGAGCGGGCCGCGGTCGCCGCGGAGCGTGAGGCCGAGCGCGCGGCGCGTCGTGCCGAACAGCTCCGCGCGAAGGCCCGGGACGCTTCGGCCTCGGCGGAGGCCGCCGAGGCCGAAGCGCGGCGGCTCGCCGACGAAGCGAAGACGCTTCGTCGGCGAGCCGCCCGCACATGACGCCGTCCGTCTGGATCGGGACGAGCGGCTGGCAGTACGCCGACTGGCGAGCCGCGTTCTATCCGGCCGACCTGCCGGCGACGCGGTGGCTCGACCGCTACGCGTCCGTCTTCTCGACGGTGGAGGTCAACAACACCTTCTATCGACTGCCGGAAGCCGCGACGTTCGACCGTTGGAAGCGCGCGACGCCCGCGGGCTTCGTGATGGCCGTGAAGGCGAGCCGGTACCTCACCCACGTCCGTCGTCTGCGCGATCCGCGCGAGCCGGTCGACCTGTTCGTCTCTCGGGCGAAGCGGCTCGGCCCGAGGCTCGGCCCGGTGCTGCTCCAGCTCCCCCCGAACCTGCCGGCCGCGCCCGACCGGCTGGAGGAGACGCTCGCGGCGTTCGAAGGTCGCTGTCGCGTCGCGGTCGAGTTCCGACACCCGTCGTGGCTGACCGACGACGTGTTCGCCCTCTTGGATCGATCGCGGTCCGCGTTCGTGCTCGCGGATCGGCCCGGCGCCCGGGTCGATCCGGTCGTCACCGGCGGATGGTCCTACCTCCGCTTCCATCAGGGCACGAGGACGGGGCCCGGGTACCGGCGCGCCAAGCTCCGGGTCTGGGCCGACCGGATCGCGTCGTTGCCCGCCGAGGACGTGTTCGTGTACTTCAACAACGACAGGGAGGCCGCCGCCCCGCACGATGCGATGGTCCTCGGATCGTTGCTCGAGGATCGCGACGTGCGCGTCGCGTGAACCCTCCGGTGGCTAGCTCGTTGGGGGACCGGGCATGGCGGGTGGGACCGATGGGTCGGTCGGAAGTGAGGGCGCCGCGGCACCGCTGTGCGGTCCCAGATCCGGTTGAGATGCTCCTGGATATAGACGCCGTTGCCGATCGAGACGAACAGCATGATCACGATGACGAGCGCGGGCTCGAGCTGCGGCTGGATCGCGAGGCGTTGCTCCACCGCCTGCACGTGCTTGGCGTGTTGTACATCGCGATGAACGGCGGCACGATGATGATCCACCCGAAGATGATCGCCATGAGGAGCGTACCGGGCTGATCGTCTCATCACGCTCGAACCGGCGGAGCTCATCGTTGACCTGGTAGTACCAGTAGAAGAAGTAGATCCCGAGCGTGATGAATGACAGCCCGAGCACACCCAGCGGGTTCCGCTTCAGGTATCGCTGGCCCTGGATCGAGACGAGCTCTGCCATGCAGCCGGTCTCAGCCCGACGCGAAGAAGACGTCCGGATCGTGCCGTCCGTCCGTCCAGAGCGTGTTCGTCACGATGTCCCGGTTGTCGCCCCACGCGAAGTAGCGCCGGCCCCCGACGCTCACGCTCGATAGGTAATCTCCCATGTACCCCTCGGCGATGATCGGGTCGAACTGCGGAACCGTGAACACGCCCGGGAAACTTCGGGACGTGATCGCCTGCACCGTCCAATCGACCGCATCCGCCGACGTGGCTTGGTCGACGGCGAGGTTCCTTCCGGTCCGCGCGTAGTACGTGATGTGCCACCCATCAGCGTCCGAGGTGATCGCGGGTTGGACCTCGTCGCCGGACCCCTGGGTGATGAAGCGAAGGTTCCACGTGCCCCCGCTGAGGGGGCGGGTCGCGAGCAGGATGTGGCTGTGGCCCGTGAGCCGTCCGTCGTTCCACACGACCGCGAGCGTGCCGCCCCTGATCGCGAGCGACGGGAACTCGATCGTGCGCATGTACTGGCCCGGGCCGAGGCGCATCGCGCCGAAGTCGAACGCCGGCGTCACGTCCGCGATCCGCGATCCGCCGGAGAAGGTCTGACCACCGTCGCGCGAGGTGAACAGCATCTGGCTGAACGTGACCGGAAGGCCGAGACAATCAGGATCGGTGACCGCGATCTTCTCGGCCGCGACGTACAGGACCCCCGTCGCAGGGTTCACGAGGGGCTGGGCGCCGATGAACTGGGCGAACGAGCAACCTTCGCCCGACTCGGGCAACGTCGCCGCGTAGGAGACCTTCCACGTGTGCCCGCCGTCGGTCGACCGAGAGACCGGAAGACCGTCCTCGCACCCGCTCTCGGTGCAGGCGAAGTCGTCCCACGCGTCGTACAGGACGGGCCGACCGTCGGGCGTCAGTCCGGACGTGATCGCTGGCTTGTCGTCGAACTGGAACCCGTTGGGTCCAAGGTCCGGTGAGGCGACGACCGGGCTCGTCCACGTCCGGCCGCCGTCCTTCGATCGGGCGACGCCGACGAGGAGACCTCTGATCGCGTCGAGCGCGAGCGTCGAGTAGTACATGGTGCCGTCGGGGCCGCTCGTCAGCCACGGGTCACCGAAGTTGTTCTGCCCGGGGGCGTTGGGGATGTCGCCGCCGTCGTTCCACGTCGCCCCGCCGTCGTCGGACCACGAGTACCCCGGTCAGGTCCGATGCGGCGGTGAGTGCGAGCAGGGAATGCTGCGAGTCGTTGTATCCCACGGCGACGTGTGACCCGGAGACCGCGATCGTCGTCTCGCTCTGCGTGGTTTGGTCGAGCTGGACGTGGTCCGCAGCGGGGTCGTTGACGCGGACGTTCGTCGGCGTGGAGGCGGCGGCAGCGACCGTACGCAGCCCGGCCCTGGCGGAGACCGGCTGGGTCGCCGCCGCATCGAGCGAGTCCTGCAGCGGTGCGGGCGTGCCGAAGTTCGTCGTTCCCGTCGCGAAGATCTGGAGCGCTGTCCTTGCTTGTCCCGTCATGAACCTGCTGTTGGGTGCGTTCAGGAGCCGCTGGGCGAACGAACGGGGGGATGACGACGAGCCACCGCCCGCGATCGCGAAGACGCCGCCCGCTGCCAGCACGACCGCTCCCGCGAGACCCAACGCGAGGAGCTTCCGACGACCTTGCATGGCGCCCTCCCTGTTCGGGGTACACGACAGCCTCGCACATCGCGCGCGTTCGGGTACGTCTATGTTCTTTCCGCGAACTGGGTAAGGAGCCGGGATGCGGATCCGACGGCGGGCGCGGCTGGACACGAGCCAGATCGAGGACCGGCGGGGGATGTCGGGCGGCCGCGGGGTGGCGATCGGCGGCGGCGGGCTCGGCCTGGTCGTCGCCCTCGTCCTGATCGTGCTCAACCTCGCCGGGGGCGGGGGTGGGTCCTCCGCCGTGCAGGAGGCGTTCCAGAGCTTGTCCGGCGTCACGGTCGGCGCGGGCTCGACGCCGCAGGGACTGCGGGACTGTCAGACCGGAGCCGACGCGCAGCGGAGCGAGGACTGTCGGATCGTCGCCTACGTGAACAGCATCCAGGACTACTGGGGCAACCAGGTGCGCGGCTATCGTCCCGCGCCGACCGTGTTCTTCACCGACCAGACCTCGACCGCATGTGGGCAGGCCACGACGGAGGTCGGGCCGTTCTACTGCCCTGCCGATGCGAAGGTGTACATCGACCTCGGGTTCTTCCAGGAGCTCGTCGATCGGTTCGGCGCACACGGGGGACCGCTCGCGGAGGCGTACGTGCTCGCCCATGAGTACGGCCACCACGTCCAGGACCTCACCGGTGTGCTCGACCGGGTGCGCGGCAACAGCCAGGGCCCGGAGAGCGCATCGGTCCGCCTGGAGCTGCAGGCGGACTGCTACGCGGGCGTCTGGACCGCGCATGCCGTGGACACCGGATACCTGACGAAGATCACCGATCAGGACGTCGCCGACGCGCTCGATGCCGCGGCTGCGGTCGGCGACGATCGGATCCAGAGCGAGTTCCAGGGACGTGTGAACCCGGAGACCTGGACCCATGGATCCTCGGCGGAGCGGCAGCATTGGTACCGGACCGGCTACACCACAGGGGACCCGAACGCCTGCGACACGTTCTCCGGGCAGATCTCGTGATGAGGCTGAAGTCGGCGGGGGTCGCGGGCCGATACCTCGGAGGTGCGAACCGACGGGGCGGATCGGGTCGATGAGCTTGATGCGGCGTGGGTCGAACGACCTGAGCCGGAAGCCGATCGAACGGATGAGGAGCTCGAGACTGCGCTCCTCGCGTACGCCCATCAGCGGGCCACGCGGTGGGGAGCCGAGCGATTCGCGGCCGAGTTCGAGCGCCGTGACGAGGAAGAGCGGCGGCTGACCGGAACCGGGGCGCAGCCCTATCCGCTATCCCTGGGAGCCGGACGAGGTCGCTCCACCACCCTCATCGGTCCTGTCCGGGTTGGTCGACGCCGCCGTCCAGGAACAGGTGATCCGGTCCGATCCCGCCGAGCTGGATCTTGCGGAGCCTCCGAAGATCCGGCACGCGCACGTGCCACGGCCTGCGCCGCCGGAACCCGAGGCGCCACGTCGCCGGCGTCGGCGCGAGCGGGCCGCGCCGGAGCGCCCACCCCTGATCTCCGAGGCCGAAGCGGCACGGATGTCGCCCGCGGCCCGGCGTCTCTACGGCCTCGAGCCGCTGCCTACCGTCGATCCGCGGCGCGCATGAACCGCCGGTCGGGGATCAACCACATCACGGCGACCGCCGCGTAGAGGGCGTACGCGATCCACACGCTCACGAAGGCCAGGCCCACGCCGGCGGCGTAGAGCACGAGCGACAGGTTCCCCTTGCGATCCGAGGCGATCGCCGTTCCGACCAACGAGTCGCGACCGTTCGCGTGGATGATGGCGCGCACGAGCGCCGTGTAGGAGAACGCCGCGGCCAGCGCGACGATCCCGAAGGACGCGGCCGGGAGTCGATACCGGTAGAAGTCGTGCAGCCACTCGGTGACGACCGGGATCAGGGACAAGCAGAACAACAGGAGCATGTTCGCCCACATCACCGCGCCGCTGATCCGGGTCGTCGCGCGCAGGAGATGGTGATGGTTGTTCCAATAGATCGCGATGAACACGAAGCTGAGGACGTAGATGAGCAGGCTCGGCAACTGGTCGTAGAGGTCCCTCGGGTTCGGCCCGCCCGGCGGCCGCAGCTCCAGCGCCAAGATCGTGATGATCACCGCCATCACGGCGTCGCTGAACGCCTCCAGGCGGCCCGCACCGACGTCGACCGGTGTCGGCCGCTCCGGATCCCCGCTCACCCGATGATGATATTGAGGCTGGCCGACCCGGGCGAGGCCGGCGCCATACTGCCGGCATGGTCGGCCCCCTTCGCGTCAGCCGCTCGATCGTCGTCCCGGAGGGCGAGCTGCGCTGGAGGTTCAGCCACTCGTCGGGTCCCGGCGGGCAGTCGGTCAACACGGCCGATTCGCGGGTCGAGCTGAGCCTCGATGTCGCCACGACGAGCGCCTTGGGACCGGTGCAGCGCACGCGGGCGTTGGAGCGTCTGGCCGGACGCCTCGTGGACGGCGTGCTCACGGTGACCGCGTCGGAGCAGCGGTCGCAGCTCCGCAACCGGGAGGCGGCGCTGGAGCGGATGGCGGAGATCCTCGCTGCTGCGGTTGCGCCGCCGCCGCCCAAGCGCCGTCCCACGCGGCCGAGTCGACGGGCCGTCGAACGGCGGATCGCCGCGAAGCGCAAGCGTTCGGAGACGAAGCGTCTGCGGCGCGCGGACGACGACTGACCGGGGCTCAGCCCGGGGGACCGTTGCGCGCGCCGCCCGGCGTCGCCGGTGGCCCCGAAGGGTGGTCCTGCGACCGACCGGGAGCGGTGGAGCCCTTGGCCGTGTGGCTGCCCTTCGCGTTCGCGTTGCCGCCACCCTTCGCGTTGCCGCCACCGTTCGCGTTGCCGCCACCCTTCGCGTTGCCGCCACCCTTCGCGTTCGGGTTGCCGGCCCCGGTGGTCGGCCCGTTCCCGCGGCCGTTGGCGTGTTGGTGGGGGGCCGAGTGGGCGCTTCCTCGGTCGCTGCCGGCGCACGCCTGATGCGCGTGGCTGGCCGCGGCGCCGCCGCGTGTTCGTTCGGCGCCGTATGGTCCGTCTTCGCCCCGGGCACGCATCGGGTGTCCACGGATGGGCGAGCGTCGCCCGTCCGACTCGGAGCACTGGTAGCGCTGGCTCCCGGTCCCCGTCCCGGTCCGTGGGTCGCGCTCGGTGAGATCTCGGTGGTTCGGGTGCCCGTCGGCTGGGGCGCGCCCGTCCTCCCCTCCAGCGCGAAGGACGCGCCCATCGTCATGACGATGAGCGCGATGAGCGCCGCCGTCCCGACGAGGACGCGGGTGCTCGTCCGTTGCGCCGTCGAGCTCGGGAGGTCAACGGAGCGTGGCGGCGCGGCCGGCGCGCTCAGATCGGCGTCGTCCGGCTCGACGACGGCCGGATGCCGGTTCCGGCGATCGTCGGCGGCCCGGCGGATCGCCGGACCCAGGTCCTGATAGACCAGACGAGGGTGGACACGCTCGGCCCCCGCAGGGAGCTGAACGCCCTCCGGCCACAGGACGATCAGCTCCGACGTAGGAGCCTCTTCACGCGCCACGAGCGCGGAGGTCGCGCTGACGTCTGCGTCGAGCACGACGACGTCGGGCTCGACCTGCGCGAGCACGCGGGCGAGCTCCGCGTCGTTCGAGGCGCACCCGACGACCTGGAACCCCTCGCCCTCGATCAGGTAATGGAGTGGGCCGGGCGATCCGATCTCGGCCAGCACGACGCGAACCACCGATGGTGGTTCCGCCACATCGAGGCGCAGTGGCTCGCTCCTTCTGCTCGGATCGTTCAACGCTGGGCACCCCCGGACGGCCCGGTTCCCGGTCATCCTGCGCCGTGGAAAGCGCTCGGTCAAAGGGTTGGACGGGCTAGGTTGACCGCGCTACGGCGGGCCGTAGCGCGTTCGGCCGACAGCCACTTGCGAGATCCCGCAGGAGTTTGGGAAGCTGGTGCACGATGCAGCGATCTCGTTCCATCGTGGTGATGCTGGTCGCCTTCGCCGCGTTCGCCGGTCCCGCGTTCACCGGGTCGAGCGTCGCGACCGCCGCCGTTCCGTTGCCGGCGCACGTGTACGCGCCGTACTTCGAGACCTGGACCTCCGATGCGATCACGACGATCGCGCAGCAGTCGGGGGCGCGGTACTTCACGCTCGCGTTCCTCGAGACCCTCGGCAAGACCTCGTGCACGCTCGCGTGGAACGGTTCGAGCAGCCAGACGGTCGCCGCCGGCCGGTACCTGACGGACATCCAGTCCCTCCGCGGCCTCGGCGGTGACGTGATCCCTTCGTTCGGCGGATGGAGCGCCGACCAGGGCGGGACCGAGATCGGCGACTCCTGCAAGGACCCGGCGGCGATCGCGTGGCGTACGAGCAGGTCGTGACGACCTACGACGTCACCCGCCTCGACATGGACATCGAAGGTCGTTCGCTCACCCGGACGGCCGGGATCGACCGGCGGAACAAGGCCATCAAGCTGCTCCAGGATTGGGCGGCCGCGAACGGCCGCACCGTGCAGATCCAGTACACGCTCCCGACCTCGGCCAGCGGCCTCGAGACCAGCGGGCTCGCCGTGCTGCAGAACGCGGTCACGAACCACGTCCGGATCGACGTCGTGAACCCGATGGTCTTCGATTACTACGATCGGGTCACGACGGACATGGGCGGAGCTGCTGTCAGCGCGTCCAACGGGCTGCACGCGCAGCTGCACACGTTGCTGCCCGCCAAGACCCCTGGACAGCTCTGGGCGATGCAGGGCGCCACGATCATGAACGGTCTCGACGACTACCCCCGGCGGACCGAGGCTACCGACCTCGGCGACGCGCAGCAGCTGCTGGACTTCGCGAACGCGAACGGGATGAGCACGCTCTCGATGTGGGCGATCCAGCGCGACAACGGCGGGTGCCCCGGGACGACGGGAGGGAACGATTGCTCCGGGATCGTCCAGGGGACCTGGGACTTCAGTCACACGCTGGGGACGTTCACCCGGCCGTAGTCGGCCCGACGGTCCCTCAGACGCCGAGGAAGCCGACGAACAGCCGCGCGTAGGCGCGGGCGGCGGTGGCGAGCTCGTCGACGGTGACCCACTCGTCGGCCGTGTGCGCCACCGTCATCGAGCCCGGCCCCAGGATCACCGTCGGGATCTTCGCCTGGTTGAGGTAGTAGCGCGCGTCGGTGATGCCGCTGAAGCCGGCGGCGGCCGCGAGGCCGCCGCCGGCTTCAGCGACCGCCGCGCCCGCCAGCCGGACGATCCGCTCGTCCGGCGACGCCTCCGCCGCATCCGTCCATTCCCGGATCGCCACGTCGATCCGCACCTCGGGATGGTCGGCTCGGATCTCGTCGATCAGGCGTCGGAACGGGGCCAGGACGGCCGCGGGATCGTCCTCGCCCGGGAGCAGGCGCCGGTCGATGTCGACCACGCAGCGGTCGGGGACGACGTTCGGCGCGCTCCCACCTTCGATCAACGCCGCGTTGACGGTCGGGCCGCCGATCAGCGGGTGGGTGAGGTCGGGGAGCGCTTCCTCGAGCCGGGGGAGGAGGCGTGCCATCGACGTGATCGCGTTCACGCCGCGGTGGGGTTGCGAGCCGTGGGCGGCCGTGCCGTGCGCGGTCGCGGTGATCCAGGCTCCGCCGCGCTGGGCCACGCCCAGCTGGAGCTCGGTCGGCTCGCCCACGATCGCGGCGTCCTGGTCGAGCATCCCGCGCTCCCAGAGCACCTTCGTCCCGTGGATCCCCGCCAGCTCCTCGTCCGCCGCCAGGTGGAACCACAGGGATCCACCCAGCGGGACGCCGACCCGGGCGATCGCGGCCGCGCTCGCGAGCGCGGCCGCGATCGGCCCCTTCATGTCGCACGCGCCGCGACCGATCAGCTTCCCGTCATGGATCTCGCCCGCGAAGGGCGGGCTCGTCCACGTGTCGGCCGAGCCCGCCGGAACGGTGTCGAGGTGCCCGTTCCACGCGAGCGAGGGCCGATCCCGATCCCCGAACCGGGCGACGACGGACGGCCGTCCCTCGTCGCCCCGGATGATCTCGGGCGTGGCGCCGAGCGACGCCAGGATGTCCGCCGCCACCGAGGCCGCTGCATCTTCGGTGCCGCCCGGGTTCTCCGAGGGCGCTCCGATCAGCGCGCGCGCGTACGACAGCAGCTCGTCGACGTCGACCGACGCCGCCGCGGCATCGGCGGCGGGGGAACGGACATCGTCGACCTCCGTCACGCCGGGCACGCTACCAGTCGCCCTCGGCCTGACCCTCCCACGCGGCATCCGCTGGGCGGTCTCCTACGATGGACCCGTGGCACTCACCGATCACCGCTCGGCGCTGCGAGAGGGCCTCGACCCGGATCCCCATCCGGAGCCCGACGCCGGCGAGCGGCTCGCCGCGGTCCTCGCCGTGCTGATCGAGGAGCCCGTGCCGTCGCTGCTCTTCACCGAGCGGGCGGCCCATCTCAGCCGGCACCCGGGCGAGGTGTCGTTCCCGGGCGGCCTCGCCGAGCCGGGCGACGACGGGCTCGTCGCGACCGCGCTCCGCGAGACGCACGAGGAGATCGGTCTCGAACCCGCACTCCCGGACGTGCTCGGCGCGCTCCCGCCGATCCACACGTTCGTCTCGGGGATCCTCGTGACCCCCTTCGTCGCGGTCGTGCGCGTGCTCCCCGACGCTGCGGGTGAGTCGCGCGGAGATCGCACGCGTCCTGACCGTTCCGACCACGACGCTGGCCAGCCTCGAAGACGAGCGCGAGCTCCACCGCGAGGGTGGGCGGGTCTGGAAGGGATGGTGGTACGAGACGGCCGATGCCACGATCTGGGGCGCGACCGGGTTCATGCTGCACGCGTTCCTGGATCTCGCGCGGGAGGCTGCGCCATGGCTGACGACGTCCTGAGCCCGGAGGATGCAGAGCTCCGGGCGCTGCTCGGAGCCGTCCACACGGTCGCGGTCGTCGGACTCTCGTCCAACCACAAGCGGCCTTCGTTCCAGGTCGCGCGGTACCTCCAGGAGCACGGGTACCGGATCGTGCCGGTCAACCCGAAGGAGACGGAGGTCCTCGGCGAGCGAGCGTATCCCTCGCTCACGGACGTCCCGGCGGAGATCGGGATCGAGGTCGTCGATGTGTTCCGCCGCGCCGAGGAAACGCCGGAGGTGGCGCGACAGGCGGTCGCGATCGGCGCCCGCGTGCTCTGGCTCCAGGAGGACATCGTGAGCGAGGAAGCGGCGCGCATCGCCACGGAGGGCGGCCTCGACGTCATCATGGGCGTCTGCATCAGACACGTTCGCGCTCGACTGATGGGAGAGGAGCTGTAGATGACCGCGTGGGAGTACTTCGTGGCGCCGCTGCTGGAGCACAACCCGGGAGAGATCCTGAACACGTTCGGCGAGGACGGCTGGGAGCTCGTCGACGTCGTCGCGCAGCCCACGCCGATGGGCGGGACGTCGACGATCGCCTACCTCAAACGGCCGAAGGGGTAATTGGATCCGCCTGCGTTTCTAGGTGGCGAAGGGGTGGGTCCCCCAGTCCGGGAACTCGTCGGCGGTCGGTGAGCTGGTGACCTGGACGAGATGTGTGCCGTCGGGTCGCATCGTGTAGATGTCCCGATGCTCTCCGTCTTCGATGATGCGCATCGACAGCGCAATCATCGTTCCATCGGGCGACCAAACAGGCTGCCGAGCCCGGTACGGCCTGCCACCTGTGTCGATCGAGATCTTCTGAAGGCCGCTACCGTCCGGATGCACGACCCAGATCCGCACGTCGTTGTCGAACACGATCCACTGCCCGTCCGGCGACCAACTTGCCCTGAGTCCACCGAGACCCCAGGGGGTAAGCCGTCGGAGGCCTGAGCCGTCGACGTTCACGACGAAGAGGGCGGTCTGTACCTTCTCGGGCCGTGAGTAATCGATGCGGAAGAACACGATCCGGCTGCCGTCGGGCGAGTAGTCGTCCGCACCGTCCTCACCGGGTTGAGTGGTCACTTGAACCGGGTCGGCTCCGTCGGATGCGCGCAAGGTGTAGATGCCGTCGCGCTCCGGCTGCGGGGGATCGAAGCCCCCGAACCCGCAGGCCAGCCGTGATCCGTCGGATGACCAGACGTTGCAGCCGCCGATCGGGAACCCGGGCGGAATAGGGAGCTGGGTGAATCCGGATCCGTCCGCGTTGATGATGGTCGGGGCGAGCGCGAAATCGCAGCAGATCATCGCGATCCGGCTGCCGTCAGGCGACCAAGTGGGGATCTGGGCGAAGGTGTCGAGGAGTTGCTCCTCCTGCGTCCCGTCGGGGTTGATCGTGAAGATGTGGGAGTTATCGATCGCGGGGTCCGACCGGGCGAAGACGATCTGACCATTCGAGCCGGGCACCTTCGCCTGTGTGGATCCCATCGCTGCGACGAGTCCCAGCCCAGTCATGACGAGCACAGCAAGAGATGCGATCAGTCGTCTCATCAACGCCCCTTCTCGTTTGAACCACTAACTTCTGACACACCCCATGGATCGGAAGGGTTCAAATCGATTTCGATCGACACGCCGTGGAGCGCGTCGGCTCGCGCTCATTTCCCGCCGAACTTGTCAGCGGATCGGGGTCCTGCCGGTTACGCGGTGCCAGGGGCCCACGCCGTACTGTCCGACCAGATACTGGACCTGGTCCTTGCATCGCGCTGCGCACGGGTCCGGCACCAGCACGTCGAACGTCAGCGTTTCACCAACGATCTCGTAGTGGAGCGAGATGTCGGGATATCCCGGATCGGCGTGGTTGAAGAGGGTGTGGTCGCCGACCAACGTGAAACACGCACACTCATCGGCCACCGTGGAACCCTGGTAGTTGAGGATGTTGCCGTTCGGCTCGAAGACGTGCGTCCTCTGGATCCTGCGCGCCCCGTTGCACAGGTTCGGATCGCCGGCGAGGCGATGAGCAGTTCCCTTCAGCATGTGCATCTCGCCGAGCGCTCGAGGGGCGAACCGCCCGACACCTGCGTTCTTGTATGCCTGGACGAGGTCCTGGCAGACGTACTCGCTCTGCCAACTTCCGAGGATCGCCTGCTGCGTTGGGTCGCTGAGCGAGGACGCATCCTTCTGGCCCGCGGGTGGCGAGAGGAACAGCGTGGGCGTCGCTGCAGGTTGGTTCGCTGGCCGCGGAGGACGATCGAGAACGGCAGCGGACGCCGTGACGAGCGCGAGCGATGCGGCGACCGAGACGGCGACGGCAACACGCCGCAGCAAGAGTCGTCGGCGTCCGCGGCGATGGGCGTCGGGCAAGCGAAGCTCGGCGTCGGTCTCGAGCTTCGACATCGAACGTTGAAGTCCTTCGCGGAGTCTAGCGTCGAGCGACATCGACGACCTCCTCTTCGAGCAGCAAGGCGAGGCGCCTGCGGGCGTTGAACACGTGCACCTTCGCCGCCGCGTGCGAGCAGCCGAGGATGTGCGCGACCTCGGGGAGCGGCCGGTCTTCGAAGTAGAAGAGGGCAACGGCCGCGCGCTGCTGAAGCGACAGCTGCTGGATCGCGCTCAGGAGGTCGACATCCTGGGGCGCGAGCGTGAAAGGAGCGTCGCTTTGATGCTCGAGGGATGGACGTCGCTGCTCACGGTGAGCCACTCGCGAAGCGAGACGGATCGCGACGCGCCGAACCCACGCCCCGGGTTGCTCGTATCGCGAGACCTTCTTCCAGTGCGTGAGGAGCTGGATGAACGCTTCCTGCGCAACATCCTCTGCGCGCTGACGGTCGTGGACGATGAGATACGAAGTCCGAACGACGTGCGGATATTCGGCTCGGTAGAACGACTCGTATCCATCGTCGATGCCCACGGAGGGCTCCTGAGCCCAGGTCGGCGCAGCGGCCTGCTGGCGAACCGCGCGCGACGCTGCGCTCACGCTACTCCTTCGGTGGCGGACCTGCGGATCCGAGCGCTGGCTTGAGCCCAACCCTCCTGACTGTTCACAGACGTGAGCGACCTTGAAGGTTCAGAGAGCCCATAGGGACCCGAGATCAAACGTCGGAGGGGTTCTTGGAGGACGCCGCTCGGAAACGCATCGCGAGCGCCAGTGCAAGCACGCCAGCGACCGAGATCGAGAGCCATCCCCACCACGGGTACGAGCGGGACGGGCGCGCCGAGGCGGGGACCGAGACGGTCCCGGTCGGCGGCATCATCCAGGCGCCAGATGCCGCTCGGCGAGGAGACGTACAGCCGGTCGTCGGGGCCGACGGCGAGGTCGTACACCGGCTCCCCCACGTCGCTCACCGCGACCGGCCGGGGATCCGTCCCCGGCGGCAGGTCGAGTCGCCGGATCGCGCCGTCCAGGTACGAGCCGTAGTACAAGGCGCCGCGCCACACCGCACAGCCGGTGGGCGCGATCTCCTGGACGTGGTCGACCACCGGGTCGATCGTGCCCGCGGGGCCGCCTTTGCCCATGACGTCGGGCCAGCCGTAGTTGCCACCTGGCCGCAGCAGGTTGATCTCGTCGTCGCTCGTCGGTCCGTTCTCGGTCTCCCAGAGGTCACCGGTCGCCGGATCGACGCAGATCCCGAACGAGTTGCGATGCCCGAACGTGAACAGCGGGTTGCCGGGGATCGGGTTGTCGGGCGGGACGGAGCCGTCGGGCGCCAGACGGAGCACCTTGCCGCCGATCGAGTTCGGGTCCTGCGCGAACGACGGTTCGTGCGATTCGCCCACGGTCACGTAGAGCATGCCGTCGGCGCCGAACACGAGCGCCCCGCCGTTGTGGTACCGGTTCTGCGACCCGAGTCCCTCCAGGAGCACCTGCGGCGGGCCCGCCGCGACGTCGCCGTCGGCACGGAAGCGCACGAGGCGGTTCAGCCCGAGCGCCGGATCGGAGTAGTAGACGTAGATCCACGGCTGCTGGGGGAACCCGGGATCCACGGCGACGCCGAGGAGCCCCGTCTCCGAGGACGCGTCGACGTCGAGATGCGCGAACGGCTGCGGGAGCACGGTGCCGTCGGCGGTCGCGACGCGGACGTCCCCGGTCGCCTGTTCGTCGAAGAAGAGCCGCGTGCCGTCGGGCGTCCACGCCATGCTCACGGGTTGCTCGGCGCGGAGGAAGCGCGACGGGGACCCCGACGCCGCGTGCGCCGGTGTCCCGTTGAACGTCAGCAGCAACGTCGCCGACACGAGGGCCGCGGATCGACGCGTCACGTCAGCCGAGCGCCCGACGGAGGTCCTCGATCAGATCGTCGGGATGCTCCACGCCGACGGACAGGCGGATCAGCTCGGGTGGCACCTCGATCGGCGAGCCCGCGACGCTCGCGTGCGTCATCGGCCCGGGGACCTCGATCAGCGACTCCACGCCGCCGAGCGACTCCGCCAGGAAGAACAGCTCCGTGCGCTGCGCGATGCGCGACGGCCTCCTCGGCCGAGCCCACGGTGAAGGACACGATCCCGCCGAAGTTCCGACATCTGCCGCGCGGCGACGTCGTGGCCGGGGTGCGACGCGAGCCCGGGATAGTACACCTGGTTGACTTTCGGATGGGACGCCAGGAACGCGGCGATCGCGCCGGCCGACGATGCGTGACGCTCCATCCGCATCGCGAGCGTCTTCAGCCCGCGGAGCGCGAGGTAGCTGTCCATCGGGCCGGGCACGGCGCCGATCGCGTTCACGAGGAAACCGAGCGGCTCCGCCAGTTCCGCGTCGCGCGTGACGAGCGCGCCGCCGATCAGGTCCGAGTGGCCGCCGATGTACTTCGTCACGCTGTGCACGACCACGTCGGCGCCGAGCGCGAGCGGACGTTGCGCGGCGGGCGTCGCGAACGTGTTGTCGACCACCACCTTCGCCCCGCCGGCATGCGCGGCCGAGGACACGGCCTCGATGTCGACGATCTTGAGCGTCGGGTTGGACGGCGTCTCCACCCAGACGAATCGGGTCTCCGCCCGGACGGCGTCGCGGACGGACGCGGGGTCGGTCAGGTCACAGGTGTCGAACGCGAGCCCCCACGGCCCGAGCACCTTCGAGAGCAACCGGTACGTCCCGCCGTAGACGTCGTCGGCCAGCAGGACGTGGTCGCCGGGGCGGAGCGTCAGCAGCAGGGTCGTCTCGGCGGCCATCCCGCTGGCGAACGCGAAGCAGCGCTCGCCGCCCTCGAGGGCGGCGAGCGCTGCTTCGAAGGCCGCGCGCGTCGGGTTCCCGCCGCGCGCGTAGTCCCACACCTTCGGCTTGCCGACCTCCTCCTGCAGGTACGTCGCGTTCTGATAGATCGGGACGTTGACCGCGCCGTACACGGGCTCGGGGTCCTGGCCCGCATGGACCGCGGCCGTCTCGAACCTCATCGCATCTCCGGTGGGATCACCCATCCGCGTCTCCTCAGCTCCTCGATCGCGAGCACACCGGTGCGGGCGCTCGTCCATAGCCGCGACTTGCGCTTGGCGTCGTGCCCCGGCGCGAACTCCGTCCGCGTGAGCTCGTGGCACGCGGGGTCGCCGCACGCGCACTCGCGGAACAGCGGCAGCGTGGCCTCGTCGTGCGCCTCGGCCGGTGCCGGGCGGAACGGCCGGGCGGGGAGCGACGCGGCGGGGAGCACGATCACCCCCTCCTTCGGGTCGCCGGGCGCGAACCGTTTCCCTTCGAGCGCGAGCAAGCCGGTCAGCGCGCAGAGGGCGGCGTCGACGCGGTCGGCGGTCGTCAGCTCCGCGGTCGGGACGCCCTGGGACGCCAGGATCCGCTCGCGCCACGGCTTCTTCTTCGCGCCCCTCGGCGGCAGGCAGCCCGCGAGGACCGCGGCGCTGCCGTGCGGGAAGACCTCCATCGCGGTGCCGCGCGGGGCACCCGCGCGGTAGCGCGGGTAGCCCCGCGCGGCCGCCACCGCGAACACCTCGAAGCCGAACTCCATCCACGCGTAGAACGGGTGGCCGGAGCCCGCGCGCGCCGAGGGGGTGTTGAACGCGTGGATGTTGCACTGCGCGAGCAGCCGCTCGGTCAGTCGCGACGAGCCGTTCGGGGCCCACGCGGGCGGCGCGTCGATCGCGATCACGTCGGGCCGGAGCTCGTCGACGAGCGATCCGAGCCGGTCGATCCCCACCTTCGAGACGACCCGTACCGGCTCGCGCGCGTCGTCCAGCAGGACCAGGTCCGTCCCCTTGCGCCGCGCGCCGACGTCGATCCCGAGCGCGAGCACTACCTAGATCGGGCCTTGGCGCGAGGGAGCCTGCCGCCGGTGCGCGAGGAAGTCCAGCAGGTCGCTCCTGGTCAGGACGCCCGCGACCTGCCCCGCCTTCGCCACCAGCACCGCCGGCGCGCGTTCGAGCTCCTCGAACGCGTCATCGACCGCCGCGTCCCACTCGACGACGGGGATCGGCGGGGCCATGACCGAGGCGACATCGGCCTGCAGGGCATCGGGATCGCGGAACACCCGCTCGAGCAGCTCGCGGTCGCGGATCGACCCGACGAACTGCGCGACGTCGGTCGATGCCTCGCGGACGACCGGAGCCTGCGAGATGCTGTGCGTCTGCAACACGTCGACGGCCTGGCGCACCTTGTCGTGCGCGAGGACGGTGATCACGGCGGGCAACTCGTCCCCCTTGGCGCTGAGCACCTGTTCGACGCGGATCACCTCCGGCCCCTCGAGGAAGCCGTACTGGCGCATCCACGAGTCGGAGAAGAGCTTCGACAGGTACTGCCGGCCGGTGTCGGGGAGCAGCACGACGATCGTGGCGCCCTCGTCGTAGTCGCGCGCGACGGTGAGCGCCGCGGACACCGCGGAGCCGCCCGACCCGCCGATCAGGATCCCCTCCTGACGGGTCACGGCGCGCGCCGTGAGGAAGGCCTCGCGGTCGGGGACGCGCACCCATCGGTCGACGAGGGCGGGATCGAAGGTGTCGGGCCAGAAATCCTCTCCGATCCCCTCCGTGAGGTACGGACGGGGGGTGTCGCCGGTGTAGACGGAGCCCTCCGTGTCGGCGCCCACGATCGTGACCGACGGCTTCATCCGTTTCAGGTAGCGGGCGACGCCGGTGATCGTGCCGCCGGTCCCGACCCCCGAGACGAAGACGTCGATCGTGCCGTCGGTCTGTCGCCAGATCTCCGGACCGGTCGTCTCCTCGTGCGTCTGCGGGTTGACGGGGTTGAAGTACTGGTTCGGCTGGAACGCGCCCGGGATCTCCGACGCGAGCCGGTCGGCCACCGAGTAGTAGGACTCGGGCGACTCCCGCGCCACGGCGGTCGGGCAGATCACGACCTCTGCCCCGTACGCGCGCAGGAGCGCGATCTTCTCCTGGCTCATCTTGTCCGGCATCACGAAGATGCAGTCGTACCCCTTGACGGCGGCCGCGATCGCCAGTCCGTGGCCGGTGTTGCCCGACGTCGGCTCGACGATCGTGCCGCCCGGACGCAGTTTCCCCTCGCGCTCGGCGGCCTCGATCATCCGGATCCCGATCCGGTCCTTCACCGATCCGCCGGGGTTGAGCATCTCCAGCTTGGCGAGCACCGTCGGTCGCAGACCCCGTGTCACGGCGCGCAGGCGAACGAGCGGCGTGTCGCCCATCGCATCCAGGAACGAATCGAGCACCTGCACCGTCGAGGGTCCCTTCATGTGCAACGAGGCACCCATCGTCCCACGGCACCGGTGCTGCCGTCCCTTCCCGCCGCTTCCACGACCCCTCCAGGTCGGGACGGTAAGCTGCCGATGCGTCGGTGGACCGGCGCCGACCGAACGGGAGATGCCGAAGGATGTGCCAGCCGACGTGAGCGACGGAGACCGCGGACCCGACTCGGGCGGGGAGAAGCTGCTCGTCGTCGACGACGATCCGTTCATCGCCCGGCTCCTCGAGATCGAGCTGGCCGCGGCCGGATATCAGGTCCGCGTGGCCAACGACGGGGAACAGGCGATCCAGCTGGTCCAGCAGGACGCGCCGGACCTCGTGATCACCGACGTGATGATGCCGCACGTGGACGGGTTCGAGCTGACCCGCCTCCTCCGTCAGGACCCGCGCACCGCGGCGGTCTCCGTGATCATCCTCACCGCCCGGGGACTCTCCGCGGACAAGCTCGAGGGGTTCGCGATCGGCGCGGACGACTACATCGTCAAGCCCTTCGATACCCCGGAGCTCCTCGCCCGGGTGCGCGGCGTCCTCCGCCGCTCGAAGGAGATGAAGGACGAATCTCCGCTCACCGGTCTGCCGGGGAACGTCCGGATCCAGGAGGAGATCGAGGAGCGGGTCTCGTCGGGGAACGAGTTCGCGTTGCTGTATGCCGACCTCGACCAGTTCAAGGCCTTCAACGACCACTACGGGTTCGCACGCGGAGACCAGGTGATCCAGGAGCTCGCCCGCACGATGGAGAAGGTGATCGAGGAGCTGGTTCCCGGGGACGCCTTCGTCGGGCATCTCGGGGGAGACGACTTCGTGCTCGTGGTCCCGCCGTCGGCCGCCGCGCTCGTGGCGGACACGATCGTCCAGCGGTTCGACGACCGTTCGCCCGAGTACTACGACGAGGCCGACCGCGAGCGCGGATGGATCGAGGTGCTGAACCGACGCGGCGAGCAGCAGCGGTTCCCGCCGCTCACGATCTCGATCGGGATCGCGAGCACGCAGCGCCGGCGCTTCGCGCACTTCGCCGAGGTCGTCGCCGTCGCGACGGAGATGAAGAACTTCACGAAGTCGACGCCCGGCTCGTCCTGGGCGATCGACCGCCGCACCACCTAGCGGCGGGCTGAGCCCGGGCTCAGGTGCCGGGGAGCGTGCCCGGCTGCGCCAGGAAGTATCCCTGCCCGTACCGCACGCCCAGCTCGAGGAGCGTCTGCAGCTCGGCGTCGGTCTCGATCCCCTCGGCGACGATCGTCATGTCCATCTCCTGCGCGAAGGAGATCAGCGCCCGAGCGAGCGCGCGTTTGCCGCGGTCCCCGTCGATCGAGCGGGTGAGCGAGATGTCGACCTTCACGATGTCGGGCGCGATCTGCAGGGTGTGTCGCAAGCTCGCGTACCCGGCGCCGGCGTCGTCGATCGCGATCCGCACGCCGAGCGCGCGGAGCGGCGCCAGCCACCGCGCGAGCTCGTCGTAGTCGTCGACGGCCTCGTGCTCGGTGATCTCCACGACCATCCGTTCCGCGACCGGCTCGAGGATCGGAGCGAGCTCGGGCGAGCGGGCGGCGCGATGGGAGCAGTTGACCGAGAGGTAGGAGCGGGGCGGCAGCTTGGGGAGCCCGAGCGCCGCCTGACGGATCGTCGAGAGCTCGAGTTGGACGCCGAGGTCGAGCGCCCTGGCTTCCGCGAACCACTCGTCGGGCCGGCGCATGGGGAAGGACCGGAACCGCGCGAGCGCCTCGACCCCGATCACGTCGTGGTCCTCGAGGTTGACGATCGGCTGGAACGCCATGGACATCCCCTCGCCCGCGACGAACCGCAGGATCTCGTCGCGGCGAGCCTCGATCTGCTCCTGTTCGATCTCCTCGCGACGGAGCTGCGACGAGAGCTCGTGCACGATGCCGCCGACGACCTCGTCCGAGAGGCTCGTGCCGCCCTGGGCGACCCGGCGGATGGATCCCAGGATGTCCTCGGCCGCGGTCCCCTTGACGAGGTAGCCGACGCAACCGGCGCGGAGCATCTCGAGCACCGTCGGACGATCCTCGAACGCGGAGAGCGCGATCACGCGGGTACCGGGGGACAGCCGCTGGATCTCCCGTGCGGCCCGGGGACCACCGCCCGCGGGCATCTTGACGTCGAGCAAGGCGACGTCGGGCTGCTCCCGCTGCGCGAGGGCGATCGCCTCGTCCGCGTCGGCGGCCGCCCCCACGAAGAAGATCCGCTCCTCCTGGGCGAGGAGCTCGGCCAGGGCCCCGCGCAGGGCGGGCTCATCGTCGGCCACCAGGACGCGGATGCGTTGGGGCGACGGGGACATGGCTGTTTCTGCGAGGGGGAAGCTCCGCACGACCTGCGAACCGTACCCACCGGGGATGCCCCATGCAATCGCCCGGGGGCATGGACTCGACATCCCCCGTCTGTCCCACCGTCCGACCGCGGGTGGCTCCCTGAGGTGCCTAGTGGTGGGGGCCGGACGCCCATTCCTCGCGGAGGATCCCCATGATGAGCGCGTCGTGGATCTCGCCGTCGAACCAGGCGTGGGCGCGGAGCCGGCCCTCCTCGACGAACCCGGCCTTCGCGTAGGCGCCGACCGCCCGCTCGTCGTCGGCGAGCACCTCCAACCCGACCTTGCGCATCGCCAGGTCGCGGAACGCGAAGTCGACGAGCGCCCGGACGGCATCCTGGCCGAACCCCTTCGACCAATAGGCCCGTCCGAGGGTGATCCCCAGATGGCAGGTCCGCTGGAAGTGATCGATGAAGTGCAGCTCGCATTCGCCGATCAGCTCGTCGTCCACCTCGATCACGAAGCGCATCGTCCGCGGATCGGACTCCTCGAGCCGCTCCTCGAACCGATGCTCGAGCTCGGCGAGGGACGACGGACGCGCCGGCGTGTCGGAGGCTCGGGCCATGAGCTCGAGGTCGTCGTCGAGGAGCTCGTGCAGCACCGGCAGATCCTCGCGCTCGAGCGCACGCAGCGTGACGTGTTCGCCGTGGAGCATCCGCAGCCCTCCTCTGTCCTTCGGCCGCAGTGTAGCGGCGGGGTCTGCCGGCGAGGCCTTCCCCGTCGGCTTGTGCGAACCGAAGCCCGCGGGTAAGGTCCGCTCATCGCGTGCCTACGCGTCCCGGAAAGGGTTGCGGATGAGCTTCTCGGTCGAGGGCGACTACTTCGAAACCTGCAACTGTGACGTGAGCTGTCCCTGCATCTGGCTCAAGCCCGCCGATAAGGACGCGTGCGAACTCATGCTCGCCTGGCACGTCGACGGCCGGACAGAAGGACGGGGTCGATCTCTCGGGGCTGAGCGCCGTCATGGCGGTGCACTCGCCGAAGCAGATGACCGACGGCGGCTGGAAGGTCGCGCTCTACCTCGACGACCGGGCGACGCCCGAGCAGTCCGAGGCGCTCGGAGCGGTGTTCTCCGGCGCCGCGGGCGGTCACCTCGCCGGGGTGGCCCCGCTGATCGGCGAGGTTGCCGGGGTCGCTCCCGCCACGATCTCGTTCGATCGATCCAACGGATCGCTGCGCGCGGAGGTGGGCGACGTCCTGTCCATGGAGGCCGAGGAGATCAAGGGGATGGACGGCGCGACCCCGCCCGTCATCACGAACCCGCTCTTGATCGCGATCACGCAGCCCGCCACGCAGGCCAAGGCGGGCGACGTCAGTTACCACGGGCATTGGGACGTCGAGTACTCGGGGACGAACAGCTTCGTCACGGACTTCGCGTACGAGGGCTGAAACGGCTTCGACGGACGCACCGGCGCGCGACCTCCCGCTGAGGCAGATCCTTCCGTGGTGGATCGCGTTGTGCCTGCTCGCGGCGCTCGCGTGGGCCGTCACCGTGACCCAAGCGAAGGGCATGGGCGTCGGTCCCGGAACGATGGGGCTGTCGCTCGCGGCGTTCCTCGCGCTGTGGGTCGTGATGATGACGGCGATGATGTTCCCGTCGGTGGCGCCGATGGTCGTCGTGTGGATCCGGTCCGTGTCCGCCCGCCCAACACGCAGCGCAGCGGGTCGACGGGCGTCGCGGGGTTCCTCTGCGGCTACCTCGTGGCGTGGGCGGCGTTCGGACTGTTGGCCTATGTCGTGCTGATCGCGGCGGATCGTCTGGTGGAGCGCATCGCCGCCCACCGCGAAGTGGGCCGGTGCCGGCATCTTCCTCCTGGCCGGGATCTATCAGCTGACGCCGTTGAAGGAAACGTGCCTGCGGCACTGCAGATCCCCGATCGGGTCATTGTTCCACTACGCCAGCTTCAAAGGCCCGGCCCGCGATCTCCGGGTCGGCATGCATCACGGCTTCTACTGCGTCGGCTGCTGTTGGGGTCTCATGATCGTCCTGGTCGCGGTCGGGGCCATGAACATCGCGGTGATGGCGGCGCTCGCCGCCGTGATCCTCATCGAGAAGATCTGGAGGTACGGGCGGCCGTTCGCGATCGCGCTCGGCATCACGCTGATCGTCTTGGCCGTCTTGGCGCCATCCATGCCGAGGCTGCTCCCCGGTCTCCACCCGACCACCCCGCTGTCGGACCAGTTGCCTGCGCAGACGCCAACGATGTAGCGCAGAGCGATACGAGGTTTGCCCGCCGGCGCCGCCGCCCGTAGCCTTGCCGCCGTGCCGGTATCGGTCGGGGAACCACTCACGCTCGAGGACGTCGTCGCGGTGGCGCGCGGCGCGCACGTGACGTTCGCGGGCCCCGCCCGCGAACGGGTGCGCGCCGCGCGCGAGGTGGTCGAGCGCGCCGTCGCCGGCGGCCGCACGATGTACGGCGTCACGACCGGCTTCGGTGCGCTCGCCGACACGCGGGTCGCGCCCGAGCAGACCTCGGCGCTGCAGCACGGCATCGTCACTTCCCACGCGACCGCGGTCGGGCGACCGCTGTCGCGCGAGGAGGCGCGCGCGATGCTCGTGCTCCGCGCGCACGTCCTCGCGCTGGGGCACTCGGGCGTGCGCGCGGAGGTCATCGAGCTGATGGTCGAGATGCTGAACCGCGACATCGTCCCGGCCGTCCCCGAGCAGGGCTCGCTCGGGGCGTCGGGCGATCTCGCGCCGCTCGCCGGGCTTGCGCTGCCGCTGATCGGGCTCGGACGGTTGCTCACGAGCGACGGCTCCATGGAGCCGGCAGCCGAAGGCCTCGACCGGGCGGGATTGCGTCCGCTCGAGCTCCAGGCGAAGGAAGGGCTCGCGCTCGTGAACGGCACGCAGGGGATGGTCGCGATCGGCACCCTCGCGCTGATCCGGTCGGAGCAGCTGGCGCGAGCCGCGGACGTGATCGCCGCGATGACGATCGAGGCGTCCCTCGGGACCGACGCCCCGTTCGACGAGCGGCTCCAGCGCCTTCGGCCCCATCCGGGCCAGGCCGCGAGCGCGACGAACCTCCGTGCGTTGTTGGACGCGTCCCCGATCCGCGAGTCGCATCGGACGTCGGCCCACCTGGTGCAGGATGCGTATTCGCTGCGGTGCGCCCCCCAGGTGCACGGCGCCACACGGGACACCTGCCGGCACGTCCGGGAGGTGCTGTCGATCGAGACGAACAGCGTGAGCGACAACCCGATCGTCCTCGTCGAGGACGACGACGTCCGGAGCGGCGGCAACTTCCACGGGATGCCGGTCGCCGTCGCCATGGATGCGCTCGCGCTGTCGCTGGTGTCGCTCGCATCCATCAGCGACCGGCGTCTCTACCGCCTCCTCGACCCGAAGACCTCCAACGGTCTCCCGCCGTTCCTCGTCCCCGAGAGCGGGCTCAACAGCGGGTTCATGCTGATCCAGTACACCGCCGCCTCCGTCGTCTCCGAATGCAAGTCGCTCGCGCATCCCGCATCCGTCGATTCGATCCCTTCGAGCGCCGGCCAGGAGGATCACGTCAGCATGGGGATGACCAGCGCGCGACACGCCCGCGAGATCGTCGCGAACGCCGAGACCGTGCTCGCCCTCGAGGCGCTCGCCGCGGCGCAGGCGCTGGATCTCCGCGCCCCGCTCGAGCCCGGCCCGGCCACCCGCGCCGCGGTGAAGGCGATCCGCGGACGCGTCCCGTTCGTCGAGCACGACCGGGAGTTCGGCCCGGATATCGAAGCGGCGGTCGAGCTCGTGCACGACGGCACCCTGGTCGCGGCCGTCGAAGGCGTGACCGGTCCGCTCCGCTGACGTGCTCGTCCGGGTCGGAACGTCGCTCCCGTGTTCGCCCGAGGAGGCCTGGGCGACCCTCCTCGCGTGGGAACGCCAGGCGGATTGGATGCTCGACGCGGATCGCGTCGAGGTCGTGTCGGCGAACCGGGAGGGCGTCGGCGTTCGGCTCGCCGTGCGTACCCGGATCCTCGGGCTCCCCGCGTTCACGGAGCCGATGGAGGTGATCGGCTGGGAGCCGCCCCGACGGCTCGTCCTGCGTCACGGAGGCCTCATCGCGGGCGAAGGCACCTGGACCCTGACGCCCGAGCCCGGCGGAACGCGGTTCGTCTGGACGGAGGACGTCCGGCTCGGGGTGCCGATGGTCGGCGAGGCCGCCGCTCGGTTGTATGCGCCGGTGCTCCGGCTGGTTGATGCGGCGGGCCGCCGCCGGTCTCCGGGGCGCGGTGATCGCATCCGGCCCGTGGGACCGGTGATCGCTCGACCTCGTGCTAGCGTGGACGGGAAGCAGGGGAGCCCGGTGGGACCGGGCTGAGAGGCCGGTTGCGGAACCGGCGACCCTTCGAACCTGATCCGGTCAGGACCGGCGGAGGGAGCTCATGACACCGGCGGCGCCGAACGCATCGGTCACCACACGGCTCGAGGACGCCCTCGAGCGCGAGACACCGAACTGGGGCATCCGACCCGTCCCCGGGTCGCTCCGGCGCTTCTCGGGGCTCGATCTGGCGGTGCTCTGGGGCGACCTGTCGATCGGACTCCTCGTCCTGGTGAGCGGGGCGCTGCTCGTGCCGGCGCTCGGGTTGCCGATGGCGGCCCTCGCGATCGTGATCGGGACCGCGATCGGCTGCGTTCCGCTCGGGCTCGTCGCGGCGGCCGGCGCCCGCGACGGGGTGCCCTCGATGGTGCTCTTCCGTCCCGTGCTCGGGCTCCGCGGGTCCTACGTGCCGTCGGTCGCGAACCTCGTCCAGCTGATCGGATGGACGGCCTTCGAGTTCTGGGCGATGGGGCGGATCGCGAACGCCGTCTCGATCGATCTGTTCGGGTTCGATGCGCCGTTCGTCTGGATCCTCGTGGTCGCCGTCGTGTGCACGGCGCTCGCGCTCGCCGGCCCGATCTTCACCGTCCGCCGGTGGCTCGAGCGCTTCGGGGTGTGGATCGTCGCGGGGGTCGCCGTCTGGATCACCGTGAAGGTCCTCGCCGGGGCGGACATCGGTGCCGTCTGGTCGCGTCCGGGTCTCGGTGGGCTCCCGTTCTGGTTGGGGGTCGACCTCGTGATCGCGATGCCCATCTCCTGGCTCCCGCTGGTGGCGGACTACTCGCGGTTCGCGCGGGAGCCGCGGGCCGCGTTCGTGGGCACGGCCGCCGGCTACGCGCTCGGCAACGTTTGGTTCTACCTGCTGGGCGCCTTGCTCGTGCTCGCGGCGGGAGCGGGCACGGACGTGCTCGACCTCGGCACCACGATCGCGGCGGCGGCCGGCGGCGGCGTGGTCCTCCTCGCGCTCCTGGTCGGCGAGTCCGACAACGCCATGGCGAACGTGTACTCGTCGGCGGTCTCCGTGCAGAACGCGCGACCCGCGTGGTCGCAGCGAGCGCTGATCGTCGCGGTGGGGGCCGCGGGGCTCGCGATCGCGGCAGCGATCGGGAGCGACGCGGCCGCCACGCTCGAGAGCTTCCTGTTGCTGATCGGCTCCGTGTTCGTCCCGCTGTTCGCGGTGTTCCTGGCCGACTGGGGGATCCGCGCACGCGGCCGGTTCGGCGAGGAAGCGCTCTTCGACGGCGCGCCGCCGGGGATCCGGTGGCGCGCCGTCCTCCCCTGGGTCGTCGGCTTCCTCGCCTTCCAGTGGTGCGCACCGACGACCCTGGTGGGCTGGTGGACCTCCGGCCTCGAACACGTGGTCCACGGGTGGCTCGGGCTTCCCTTCCCGCTGGTCGGCGACTCGGCCCTCGGTGGGAGCATCCCCGGGTTCGTCGCGGCGTTCGTCGTTGCGCTCGCGGTCCTGCCCCGCCGCCCCGCCGACGGCTCCGACGCCCTAGGCGGGCGGCGGCGCGAGCACCAGCAGCACGACCGACGGCTCCTCGGAGGCGTTCCGGAACGTGAGCTCCTCGCCCGCCGGGACGAGCGCCGACTCCCACTGCCGCATCCGCGCCCGGGCCTTGCCGACCTGCGTCGCGATCTCGCCCGCGAGGACCACCACGACGCCGTCCGAGCGCGCGTCCGACATCGGGCCGATCCCCTGGGAACCCTGGACGCACACGACCTGGGAGAACAGCTGCGGGGTCTCGTAGAGGACCTCGGTCCGCGCAGCGTCGTCCTCGAAGTGGACCAGATCGGTGACCTTCCGCGTGTTCACGGCGCTCGTCCCATGGGAGGCATCAGCCTAGCGGCGCGGCCGGCCGCCGAACCCGCGGGCAGCCTCCCCACTAGACTGACCCACCGCTCAACAGCCCGTGTCCACGTCGACGACGAGGAAGGACCGATCCGTGACCACGTATGCGTTCTCGACCCAGTCCCCGGCCGACCTCGACGCCGGCCTGCTGATCCTGCCGGTGTTCGAAGGTGGGGAGCCGGGCCCCGGCGTCCGGGAGACGGGGCTCCGGGATGCGTTCGCCGCGGCCAAGCTCACCGGCAAGAAGGGCGAGACCCTCCTCGTGGCGGCTCGTGAGCGGTCCGGGGCTCGCGATCGGGGCTTCGCCGCCGGGGCCGCGCTCCTGGTCGGGGTGGGTCCGAAGGCCGAGTTCGATCTCACCGCCCTCCGGCGCGCGCTCGGTCGCGCGGCGGGAACCGCCCGGCGGTTCGGCTCGGTCGCGACGACGTTCCCGCTCGCCCTCGGCGCGCGCCAGGCGACCGAGGCCGTCCAGGCTGCGGCCGAGGGTCTCGGGCTCGGCGCCTACCGGTTCCGTCGCTACAAGACCACCTCGAAGGACGACGACGGCCCCCTCGAGTCCGTCACGATCCTCGGCTCCGCGAAGTGGGACGCGCGCGCCGCGCGCGAGGCGCTGGCACGAGCCGACGTCCTCGTCGACGCCGTGGCGTGGGCTCGCGACCTCGTCAACACGCCCGCGGGCGACCTGCCCCCGGCCGAGATCGCGAAGGCGGCGAAGGCGATGGCGAAGGAGCAGGGCATCACCTGCAAGATCTGGAACGAGACGCAGCTCGCTCAGGGTGGCTTCGGCGGGATCCTCGGCGTCGGGAAGGGCTCGGTCAACCCACCCCGGATGATCGAGCTCACCTATCGGGGAGCGAGCGCCAAGACCGCTCCGATCGCGCTCACGGGCAAGGGCATCGCGTTCGACTCCGGGGGGCTCTCGCTCAAGGACGCCGCGGGCATGGAGACGATGAAGATGGACATGGGTGGCGCCGCGTCCATCCTCGGCACGATGAAGGCGATCGCCCGCCTCAAGGTCAAGGTCAACGTGATCGCGGCGATCCCGTGTTCGGAGAACATGCCCAGCGGATCGGCGCAGAAGCCCGGCGACGTGATCAGGCATCGTGGTGGGAAGACCTCGGAGGTGCTCAACACCGACGCCGAGGGCCGGCTGGTGCTGGCCGACGCGCTGGCCTACCTCGCGGAGCACGATCCCGTGTGCATCGTCGACACGGCCACGCTGACCGGCGCGTGCATGGTCGCGCTCGGCACCGACGTCGGAGGCGCGATCGGGACGAGCGACGAGGTCGCGGACGAGCTGATCCGCGCCGGGGAGGCCACCGGCGAGCCGATCTGGCAGCTGCCGTTGTTCGCCGACTACCGCGCGCTGATCGACTCGAAGGTCGCCGACATCAAGAACGTCGGCAAGCGCTACGGCGGCGCGATCACCGCGTCGTGGTTCCTCGCCGAGTTCGTCGGCGAGACGCCGTGGGTCCATCTGGACATCGCCGGCCCCGCGTTCTCCGAGCACGGCAACGATCTCGGGCCGGCGGGCGGCACGGGGATGCCCGTCCGGACGCTGGTCCGATTCCTCCAGGACCGGGCGGTCGCTCGGAAGCGGTAAGACCCGTGCCGCAGGACGCCGAGCCCACGCCGAGGACCGGCCCGGCGCTTGCCGTGTTCGCCCACCCGGACGACGCGGAGATCTGCGCCGGAGGGGTGCTGGCGAAGTGGGCCTCGGGAGGACGCGAGGTCCACCTGCTGATCCTGACCAACGGGGACCGCGGCTCGACCGATCCGACGGCGAGCCGCGCGGAGCTCGCGGCCACGCGCAGGGAAGAGACGGAGGCCGCCGCCGACGTGATGGGGCTCGCGAGCGCCCGGGTGCTCTCGACGCACGACGGCGAGCTGGAGAACACGAGCATCATCCGCGAGGCGGTCACCCGCCGGATCCGCGAGGTCCGCGCCGAGACCGTGGTGAGCTGCGATCCCACCGCGGTCTTCTTCGAGAACCGCTACTACAACCACTCCGACCATCGGACGGCCGGATGGATCGCGCTCGACAGCTGTTTCCCCGGCAGCGGCAACCCGCATTTCTTCAGCGAGCAGCTCGGCGAGGGCCTCCGAACCCAAGACGTGTTCGACGTGTGGCTGGGCTGGTCGAACGAGCCCAACCGCATCGAGGACGTGAGCGGGTTCTTCGACCCGAAGATCCAGGCGCTCGCGCGCCACGCGAGCCAGCTCACCGAGGGCATCCGCTTCTGGGACGAAGCGATGCGCAAGGAAGCGAAGGCGTCGGGAGAGAAGATCGGCGTGGAGCTGGCCGAGGAGTTCCGCGTCCTCGATCTGAGCTGACTACTCCTTCACGCCGATCGCCAGCAGCACGTCGCGCCGATCGTGCAGCGGATCGGGGAACCGGTCGGCGAAGACCGATCGGGCGCGCTCGCGGAAACCGGCCCACGCGGTGTCGCCGAGCATCTCCTTCGCGAACCGGCCGACGGCCCAGACCTCGAGCCCATCGAGGTAGTCCTCGAGCGAGTAGCTCCACTCGTACCGGGCCGGTTCGGTGCGGACGTGGCGGAGTCCGGCGTCGAGCAACGCCAGCTCGATCGCCTGCCGCTTCGTGAACCGGTCGTGGTTCGGGATCGCTTTCGCGATCGAGGGCTCGAGGAGCTCCTTCGGGACCACCTCGGTCACCAGCTCGAGCCACGTGTCGCTGAACGCGTCACGGCCGTCGGCCCATGCCGAGAACGCGACGGTGCCGCCGGTCCGGGTGACGCGAACGATGTCGTACAGGGCGGTGTCCACCCTGGCGAAATGGGCGAGCACGAACGCGCCGACCACGGCGTCGAACGACCCGTCCCGGAAGGGCAGGTCGATCGCTTCGGCGGCCGCGAGGCGGAGCTCGGGGTGGACCGCGTGCGCCACCTCCAACATGCCGGGCGAGGCGTCGACGCCGACGGCGTCGACGCCGAGCCCCCGGGCGATCTCCGCGGCGACGCCGGTGCCGGTGCCGACGTCGAGCACGCGCTGGCCGGCGTGGACGCCGGCCAGCGCCAGGAGGTCGCGGGCCGGCTCGGCGAACCGAGGGGCATGGACGCGCTCGTAGGTGATCGCGACGTCGTCGTAGGACCGCCAGTCGTCCATGAAGGAGCAAGGGTACCGGGGGCGGCTGTGAACGACGGAAGAGCGTCTCGGTTCCGTGGCCGCCGACCCCTGGCCACTACCCTGGGCCGCGATGTCCAGGTCGTTGGCAGGATCGCGCGGGTGACGGGGGTCGCCGGGGTCCTGGCGCTCGTGCTCGCGGAGACGTTCGCGGGCGCCGCCGCACTCACGTGGATCTCACCCCTCTGGAACGAAACGAAGCGCTCGTACTTCACCCTGTGGAGCGTGCTCGCGACGCTGCTGTTCGCGTGGCCCGCTTGGTTCGCGGCCTCCTCGGGCGCCGTCGCCGGTGACACCACGGGCGGGTGGGTGACCGGGCTGTCGCTCGCGGTCGCGGTGCTGGGGACCGCGACCGCGGTCGCGTTCCTCCTTCGACAGCCGACGGTGGGACGGATCGTCGGGATCGTCTCGGTGCCGGTATCCCTCGCGGTCCTCGGCGTGATGGCCGCGACCGGACGACAGGGGTACGCGGTGTCGCTGTTCCAGCTGGCAGCGGGTGCGGCGTTCCTGGGCGCCGCCTACGACGGCCTGTTCCTCGGACACTGGTACCTGACCGACCGGAGACTCTCCCGGCGGCCGATCGGCCGGTACACGCTTGCGCTCATCATCGCCACCTGCCTCGAGATCGTGGCGATCGTCACCAGCGGGTTCGGTGGCACGCCGTCCTCCGCGCAGCTGAACCCGTTGCTCACGGCGGGTGCGCTCGCGCCGTGGATCGCGATCGGGATGGCGGGCGCCACCCTGCTGATCGCCACGCTCGTTCGGGCCGCACTCAAGGGCGAACGCGCGTCCGCGGTACAGTCCGCGACCGGGTTCTACTACCTTGCGGTCGTGACCGCTTTCACCGCCGAGATCGCCGTGAAGACCCGATACCTACCAGGAGGTTGACGGTGCGCGCAGCCGTGATCGTCATCGGGATCATCGCCCAGATGGTCGCGTGGTGGAGGATCTCCTCCGGCCGCGTGACCGTGTGGCAGCTGATGCCCTTCGTGCTCGGTGCCATGGGGATCGCGGCCCTGCTGCTGATGCCCCCGCCGCAACGGACGACCGGCGTGGGGGTGGCGCTCGCGGTCGGTGCGGGGGCCGGGTTCGCACTGTTCCTCGGCACCCGGGTGTTCGTCGCGATCGCCTCCCATTGGGGACCCTTCGCTCGTCACGTGGAGGAGGCCTATCGGGAGGCGGCCGAGGAGCCCGTCCGGGCGGCCCTCGTCCTGTCGTTGCTGGTCTCGGTCCCCGCGGAGGAGATCTTCTACCGGGGACTCGTCCAGCGGACGCTGTGGGGGACGCCGCTCGGGGCCGGCGGCGCCGCCGTCGCGGTGCTGGTCCTCTACGTGCTGGGAAACCTGCCGTCACGATCGCTCCCGATCGTGGCCGGCGCGGTGGTGGGCGGCGCGGTGTGGGGAGCGCTCGCGTGGTGGTCGGGCGGGCTCGCGGCGCCCCTCGCGAGCCATATCCTTTGGACCGGACTGATGCTCGTGCTTCCCCCGAAGGTCGGGCGGGAGGCACCGGCGTGAGCTTCGTGTCGACGGCGGTGCAGCGGGTGCTGGAGGAGGGGCAGTTCTGTGCGGTCGCCGCTCCGACGCCGAACGGCCCGCACTGCACGCCACTCGTGTTCGCCTACAGCGGCGCGAGGATCTGGTTGACCACCTCCCGCCGGTCGGTGAAGGCGAGAGCGTGGAGGGTCGACCCGTCGACCGCCGGGCTGATCCGCGACGGCGATCTCTCCGTCGCCTTCACGGGGACCGTGAAGACCTACGACGCGCTCGACAAGCGGACCTGGGGCGCGGCCGTCGCCGGCGCGACCTCGATCGCGCGCGCGACGGCCGGTTTCAGCCGGAAGAACGCCCGCTTCTTCGCCGGCTATGCCTTCGACGCCCGCCAGGTTCCGTTCGCCTGGACGCCGCCCGGGCGCGTCTTCGTCGGGATCGACCTGGAACGCACGGCGCTCCTGGACGACGAGGGGGTGCAGGAGGGTCGCGGCCGCTGGGGCGCCGAGGAAGCGGCCTCGCACGGGACCTTCCGGCGCTCCTCGACGGGCGCCGATCCGCTGGGCGTCCTCCCCGACGACGTGGTCTCGCAGATCGGCCGGGAAGGCAGCGGCGCCCTGGCCGTTGCCGGCGAGTGGGGCCCCACCGTGCTCCCGATCCGATGGCGCGCCGAGGCGAACACGCTCTACGCCGCGCTCCCCGCGCAGACCCTCGCGATCGCGGCGGCCGATCCCGACGCGACGGTCGCGCTCACCGTCGACAGTCCGTCGGCCTGGCGCGCCCGTGACATGGTCGGCGCGATGTTCCAGGGCGTCGCCGAGTCCTTCGTCGAGGGGAGCGTCGGTTCGGGGGCGAAGACGATGCGGGCGATCCTCCAGGATCTCGCGCCGTCCGCCGACGCCCTCGTCCGCATCACGCCGCGCCGTGTCGTGTGGTGGAAGGGCTGGACGAGCGGGAGCACGAACGCGGGATGACGAGCTCCGAATACTCGGTCGAGATCGACGCACCGCCCGAAGCCGTGTGGGAGGTCACGAGTGACCCGCGGAACCTGCCCCACTGGGACCGGCACATCGTCGCCGTGAAGGTGCCCGAGAAGGGGCTCCGTCAAGCGTCGAAGTATTCCGTCGTGATGGGGTTCATGGGCGTGCGCGCATCGATCCCCTGCAGCGTCCTCGAATGGGAGCCGCCCTGGCGGGCGAAGATCCGTCTCGGCGGCGTGCTGAACGCAACCGTGACGACCTCGATCGCGTCGCTCCCGTTCGACCGGAGCCTGCTCCGGCATCAGATCGACTACGTGTTCCGCGGGCCGCTCGGCGCGTTCGCGGCGGCGAGCGTCAACGCGGTCGGCGGCGCGCAGTACGCGTTGAAACGAGGAACGCTCGCGCAGAAGCGGGAGATCGAAGCGCGAGCGGCGGCCCGCTAGCGTTCGCCCTTCGCGCGGCGCTCGAGCCGCCGGCGACCGCGGGCCGCCGCGACCAACCAACCGACGACGAACCCGAGCGTGGCCCCGACGACGAGTAACAACCACAGCGGATAGGTGCCGTCCAGGAAGAGGAACCGGATCTTCGCCGTCTCGGCGTTCTGGAGCAGGAACACGACGAGGAGCACCACGATCACGCCCGCGACGATCAGCTTCGTGCTCGGCCCTTCGCGTCGCTCGACCCAGCCGCCGGAACCACCGTTCCCGCTGCCGTCGCTGCCGTTCGTGTCGTCCTGGTGGTGCGCCACGCGTCGTCCTCCGGCGGTCTGACGCTTCCGCTCGCCATCATGCATCATCGACCGCCATGGGCGTGACGAGGTTGGTCTGGGCGGGCGCGCTCGCGGCGGGCGCCTGCGCGATCGGGCTCGGGGCGATGAAGGGCGAGGACGGTCCCGACGTGGACCGGGAGCTGTTCGCGGTGGTGAACCGCGGCTCCGGCCCGGAAGCCGATCGGGCGTTCGCGGGCATCACGGAGCTCGGATCGTTCTACGCGTCGGGAGCGGCCGCCGGCGTGTTGCTCGCAACCGGTCGCCGCCGAGCGGCGCTGCGCGCCCTCGGCGCCGCCGGCACCACCTGGCTGGCGCTGCAGGGTCTCAAGCGCGTCGTCGGACGGCCACGGCCGTCCGACGCCGACCCCGCGGGGACCCGGCTCCTGATCGCGCGGCCGAACGGGACCTCATGGCCGTCGTCCCACCCCGCGGTGCTCACGACCTTCACGCGGGTGGCCTCCCGCGAGCTCGGGTTGGGGCGACCCGCGCGAACGGCCTTGACCGGCCTGGACCTCGCGGTCGGGACGTCGCGGGTCTACCTGGGCGTGCACTACCCGAGCGATGTTGCGAGCGGGTTGCTCTTCGGACGAGCGATCGCTCGCCTCTGGCCTCGCGGCCGTTCGTGAGCCCGCTGTTACGCTCGGCTCGATGGATCCCTCGCTCGCATCGGTCGGATGGCCGGTCGTCGACCGCGTGTTCGGTTTCTCTCCACACGGCGTGTTCATCGCCATCGGTTTCGCGATCGGCGCATGGCTGTTCGGGCGACTGGCGCCGCGCCGCGGGATCTCGCTCGACGCGGTGAACTCGATCGTCTTCTGGTCCCTGATCGGGGCGATCGTCGGAGCTCGCGTCGCGTACGTGATCGCCCACGCGTCCGACTTCGCCTCACCGCTCGAGTGGCTCTACGTGTGGAAGGGCGGGATCTCGCTCCTCGGCGGCATCGCGGGAGCCACGATCGCGAACGCGGTCAACATCCGACGCTTCGGCCTCCGGTTCTTCCAGGTCGCCGACGCGCTGACGGCGCCCCTCGCCCTCGGGATCGCGATCGGACGGATCGGCGACCTCATCATCGGCGACCACCTCGGAAAGCCGACGTCCTGGATCCTCGCGTGGACGTACCACGGTGGCCGGTTGGCGCCCCCGTTCATCTGCAACGGGACGAGCTGCCAAGCCCAACTCCAAGGGAACCAGATCGAGATCATCAAGCGGGGCAGCGCCGAGCTCCACTCGGGGCTCGAGACGATCGCCACGGGTGTCGGCGTGCATCAGACGGCGATGTACGACATGTTGATCGCCTGGGCGTTGTTCGGGTTCCTCTGGTGGTTCATCCGCGAGCCCCGGCGTGAGGGAACCGCGACGCTCGCGTTCGCGATCTGGTACGGCTGCGCGCGCCTCCTCGAGGACTTCCTGCGGATCGACAAGCGCTTCGGCCCGCTGACGGGCTCGCAATGGACGGCCCTCACGGTGGTGGTGGTGAGCGTCGCGCTCTTGACCCTCCGAGCGATGACCAAGTCTCCGGGTCCAACGACGCCGGGGAGGGGTCAGGGAGGCGACGCGCCCGCGGAAGCGGCGCAACCCGCCCCGACGGAAGCTGCCTGAGCCGGAGCCGCCTTCGGGCGGCAGGGCTTCACCGTCGCTGGGTGGCCCAGTACTCCCACGCATCCAGATCGGGGACGTCCAACCCCAACGCGCCCAGCGTCGAACAGATCTGCGTCCGGTGGTCGTTCCCGTGCTGGATCGCCTGGACGAGCAGCATGCCCTCCGCGGGGTCGGTGTCCGGGTAGTCCGACTTGCCGATCACGGCCGCGTGGAGGTCGTCGCGGTCGAGCGCGTCCAGCATCCCGGCCCATCGATCGCCGTGCTCCCGCATCTCCGTGCGGAGGTCGGCAAGGGGCCGGGTGTCGGCGTCCTCCCTCGAGGGCACCGTCGGCGTGGTGAGGCGTTGCAGGTAGCGCTCGTCCGCGTCCACGAGGTGCGTGAGCGTCTGCATCGTCGACCCGTAGGTGCCGTCGATCCTCGCATCGAGGGGCTCGGGACCCAAACCTTCCAGGGCATCGATCAAGCGCGCCGTCGCCCACAGATGGTGCGCGAACATCGCGCGAAGCACGTCGGACGTCGTGGTCATCGAGCCATCAGCGAGAGCGGCTTGCCGATCTTCGACTTCGTCGCTTTCCTGATCGCATCGGCCGCCTCGCGCAGCGCCTCGGAGGCCGGGGACGACGGGTCGCGAAGGACGATGGGCGCGCCCGCGTCCGCTCCCTCCCGCAGCGCGGGAACCAGGGGGACCTGGGCGAGCAAGGGGACATCGAGCGTCTCGGCCGCGAGCCGCCCGCCACCCTCGCCGAACAGGGACTCGCGCTCGCCACAATGCGGGCACACGTAGTACGACATGTTCTCGATCACGCCGATCGGCCGGAGGTTGGTCCGCTCGGCCATCTTGCCGGCCCGTTCGGCGACCTTGCGCGCGGCCTCCTGCGGGGTGGTCACGACGACCATCGAGGCTCCCGGGATGAACGAGGCGAGCGAGATGCTCACGTCACCCGTTCCCGGCGGGAGGTCGCAGAGCAGGAAGTCGAGGTCGCCCCAGTAGACGTCGCCGAGGAACTGCTCGATCGCCTTGTGCAACATGGGTCCGCGCCAGATCACCGGGGTCTCTTCCGGGACGAAGTGGCCCATCGAGATCACCTTCACGCCGTGGGACTCGAGCGGCATGATCATGTTGTCGAACCCGACGGGCTTGCCCTCGGCGCCGATCATCCGCGGCACGCTGAAGCCCCACACGTCGGCATCGAGGATCCCGACGTTCGCCCCCTCGGCCGCGAGCACGCACGCGAGGTTCACGGCGACGCTCGACTTCCCGACGCCACCCTTGCCCGACGCGATCGCGATCAGCGCCGTCTGGGGCGGGAACGAGATCTTCGATGGGGGAGGGGCTTGCCCCGCGGGGGCGCCGCGGAGCTGCCCGACGAGGGCTTGGCGCTGCTCGTCGCTCATCGGGGTCAAGGAGACCTCGACGCGCTCGACGCCGGCGACCGGCTGAACGGCCGCGGTCACGTCGGTCGTGATCCGGTCCCGCAAGGGGCAGCCTTCGATCGTGAGCAGGACGTGAACGCGAACGAGCCCGCCGTCGATCTCGATCCGCTGCAGCATCCCGATGTCTTCGATCGGTTTGCCGATCTCGGGATCCCGAACGCTTCTGAGCGCCTCGCGGATCTGCTCTTCGGTGGCCATCGGCGTTCGTCTCCCAGGTACGATTCGCGCATATGCACGGTGCATACCGTGCAAATGGAGTCTACGACCGGGGAGCCCCCATGCCGGAGCCGCTCGCGATCGAGGTGCACAAGGCGCTCGCCGAGGACACGCGGTACCGCCTGTACCGATACCTCCGGCTCTCGGGCCGCCCGGTCGCCGTCCGCGAGCTGGCGACCCGCTTGTCGCTGCACCCGAACACCCTGCGCCCGCATCTCCGCCGGCTCGAGGAGGTCGGGCTCGTGGCGCGGGAGACCCGCCGGACCGCGGCGGCCGTCGGCCGGCCGCAGACGCTCTACGTGGCGGTCGACGTCGAGCCGCGCGAGGGTCGGGACCACAAGCTGCTCGCCGACATCCTGTCCGGTCTGCTCACGACCTCCAAGCAGCGGGACCACGCCGAGGAGCTCGCGCGCGAGTGGGGCGCGTACCTGGTGGGCCGCACCGCTCCGAGGCCGGGTGCGAAGCGACCGTCCGGCCCGAACCTGGCCACGCTGCAGGACGGGCTCGCCCGGGCCGGGTTCACGCCTCGGTTCCGGCGCACCGGCAAGCAGACCGTGGAGATCACCCTGCGTGATTGCCCGTTCCGCGATCTGTTGGACGAGCATCGTGCCCTCGTGTGCGCGGTCCATCGCGGGCTCCTCGAGGGGATGCTCGCCGCGTCCCGCCCTGCCCTGAGGATGACGTCGTTCGAGCCCCTGGCCGAGCGGACCACGGTCTGCCGGCTGACGGCTCGGGGGGGCTGAGGCCACTCGGACCCGGGTCGGACTGAAGTCGGCTCCCGAACGCGCCGATGGAACGAGCGACGCGGGGGGCGGCTCCGCGTCCACCGATCGATGGCGCCAGGGAGGCCTCGAGATGGAAACAGGCTCACCGATCGTGCCCGAGTTCAACTCGTGGCTCGAAGAGCTGGTCAAAGGCGAAGGTTCCGACCTCCACGTCAAGGTGGGGTCACCTCCGATGATCCGGTTGCCGCACGGACTCATCCGCCTCGAGCGCGACCCGCTCAGCCCGATCGAGACCCAGGCGATCGCCGACGGCATCGTGCCGGGGGACCGCAAGGCCACGCTCGTCGATCGGGGAGATGTGGACTTCGCCTACTCGGTCGCGAACATCGGACGCTTCCGTGCGAACGTGTTCCGGCAGCGCGGTTCCGTCTCGATGGTCCTGCGGAAGCTTCGGTTCGGAGGCCCCTCGTTCGAAGAGATGGGGCTGCCGGACGCGGTCCGCAAGCTCGCCGATGAGCACCGAGGGCTGATCCTCGTGACCGGACCCACCGGCTCGGGCAAGACGACGACGCTCGCCGCCATGATCGCCTACATCAACCAGACGAAACCGGTCCACATCGTGACGATCGAAGATCCGATCGAGGTGCTGCATCGCGACGACGTGGCGTCGATCAACCAGCGCGAGATCGGCAACGACACCGAGGATTTCCTGGCCGCCCTCCGAGCGGCCCTCCGCCAAGATCCCGACGTGATCCTGATCGGCGAGATGCGTGACACGGAGACCGTGCGCGCGGCGCTCCAGGCGGCCGAGACCGGGCACCTCGTGCTCTCGACGCTGCACACGACCGACGCCACCGAGACCGTGAACCGTGTGATCGACTTCTTCCCGCCGTACCAGCAGAAGCAGGTCCGCCTGGCGCTTGGCGGCGAGCCTCCGCGGCATCGTCTGTCAACGGCTCGTGCCGACCGTCGACGGCGGCCGCGTCCCCGCGCTCGAGATCCTCGTGAACACCGGTCGCGTGGCCGAGCGCATCGAGGATCCCGACACGACCTCCGAGATCAAAGAGGTGATCAAGGACGGCGCGTTCTACGGGATGGTCACCTTCGACCAGTGGCTGCTCCGGTTGATCCAGGAGGGGACGGTGTCGGTCGCGGACGCGATGCAGGCCGTGAGCAGCCGGCACGACTTCGAGCTCGCGATGCAGCAGGCCGGCATCGCCGTGCCCGTGTAGCTCAGGCCACCATCCTTCGCCGCCTCGCCGCCGCGATACCGAGCCCGGCGAGGATACCGACGGCCGTCCCGATCGCCGCCGGCGCGAGCCAGCCACGCTGGTCGGCCGGGGAGTCGAGCGAGGCGACCGGCGCCGTGGTGTCAGGTGCCGAGAGGTCGGCGACCGCGACCGTGGTCCCGTTCCCCGGCCCGCTGCCGCTGCCGACCACGATGACCCCCGACATGCCCGGATGGTACGTACACGCGAACGGATAGAGGCCGGGCTCGTCGAACGCCGCGGTGAACCGCTCGCTGGGCTTGAGGTCGTCGTAATGGCCCCAGCCGTTCGCCGTGATGTTGTGCACGAACGGGTCCGCGTTGACCCAGGTCACGGTCTGTCCGGGTTGCACGTGCAGGATCGTCGGCGTGAAGCAGGCATCGACGATCTTGATCGCCGTGCCCGTTCCTCGCGTCATGCCTTCGTGGCAGCCGCCGCCAGCGCGGGCTGGTGCAGCGCCCAACAAGGGCGCCACGCCGAAGACGAGCACCATCAGTGCCCTCGGTATCGATCGCATGACGGGCTCCTTCCGTTCCGCACCCTGGGGCCGTTCCGCCCGCTGCAGCTACACCGGCGGCGACGGGCTGGTTCCCTCAGTGCCGAGCCAGGCCGGCGAGGTGGAGCGCGGCTCGCTGTGCGAGGCGTATCTCGAGCCGGAGGGCGAGGGTGCCCCGTTGCCAGACGAGCACGTTGCCGGTGACCGGGAACACGCGCGTCCCATCACGGGTGAGCAGCTCCACCTCGTGCGGCGTATCGATCCAGTACGCGCGTGCCTTCGGCAGCTCATCGAAGGGTGCTCCGACGTGCTTGACCAGCACGTCGTCGTCACCACGGACCTCGATCAACGACGCTCCGAATGGGGTGCCCGGGATCCTCGGAAGGCCCGGCCGGGGGAGCCACGCCATCGCGACGAGCACCGTGTCCGGCTGATCGAAGGCGCGCGTGCCGGAGGTGAGCCACACTCGATCAGGGGCACCGAGCTCGCGGGGAACGACCGGCGTGAACCCCGCCGCTGCGGTTGCCTCGGCGAGGGTGACGGACCGCCCGAGCGCCACTCCGGCGATCGGGGAGCTCGTCGGCGTCGTCGTGAGCGTCGGCTCGCGCTCGATCCTGATCCCGCCGAGATCGATCACGAGCTTCGTGGCGGCCGCGGCGGTGGCGATCAGGAGCAGGGCGGCGGCGATCAGGATCACGATCCGGGCGCGGGACGAGAGGCGCCGCCGCGGCCTCCGCCCAGCATCGATCGCGGCCCCGACCTCGCCCATGACGTCGGGTGGCGGGGCCTGCAGGAGCATCGGTTCGAGGGCGCGCAGGGCCTCGCCGAGCTCCTCGTCCGTCATCCGGCTCAGTCGCTCGGCACTCACGCCTGCACCTCCTCGGCCACGATCGCCGTTCGGAGCTTGGTCATCGCTCTCGACAAGCGCGATTTCACCGTTCCGGCGGGGACCGCGAGCGCGTCGGCCATCTCGGCTTCGCTGAGGTCGAGGAGCCACCGGTACGCGAGCACGAGACGATCGTTGGATCCGAGGCGGTTCATCGCGCGCACCAAGGCCTCGGCATCCTCGCGAGCGAGCACCTGACCCTCGGGCGGCGGGACCGACCGATCGTCCCTGCCTGCGGACGTTTCCCGCAGCACCAGCGATTCGCGGCGCCGGGCAGAGCGGATCTGGTTCTTCGCTTCGTTCGCCGCGATCCGACAGATCCACGGCTTGAACGGAGCCCCCGGGCGGAACCGAGGCATCGCGTACCACGCTTTCACGAACGCCTCCTGGACCACGTCGTCGACGTCGACACCCGGCGCGACGAAACGGGCAACGCGCGCGGCGAGCGCCTGATAGCGCGTCACGAGTTCGCCGAAGGCGTGCTCGTCGCCGTCGCGGGCGAGGGCGACGAGCACCTCCTCCTGCGAGGAGGCCCGCTCGGTGGGCTGCGTCACGATCTCGTCCCCGTACACCGCGAACGGTGCCTCGGTTCCGGCACCCTTCGCGCGGGGCAGGGGCGGCAGACGCTATCCGGAGCTGCCGTCCCCGCTCGACCCGTTCGTGGACGCCGCCTCCGCGAGCGCGGTGAAGGTGGCCACCAGGCCCGAGAGCTCCATCGGAACCACGACCTTCGACGACGGCGACGCGCCCACCTGCTTCAACGTGTCGAGGTACTGCAGGCGCATCGTCTTCTCGTCGACCGTGCTCGCGACCTCGAAGATCTTGTTCAGGGCGTTCGAGAAGCCCTCCGCGCGGAGGATCGCGGCCTGTCGCTCGCCCTCGGCGGTGAGGATCGCCGATTGCTTCGAACCCTCGGCGTTCAAGATCGCGGACTCCTTGTTGCCCTCCGCGATCGTGATCGCGGCTTGCTTCTGCCCGTCGGCCTCCGTGACCACGGCGCGACGTGTGCGCTCGGCGGACATCTGCCGGGTCATCGCCTCCTGCACCAATGGCGGCGGGCTGATCTCGCGGATCTCGACGTTCGTGACCTTCACGCCCCAGCGCTCGGTGACCTCGTCCAACTTCACCCGGAGCAGGCTGTTGATCTCGTCGCGCTTGGCGAGCACATCGTCGAGCGAGATGTCCCCGACCACGGCCCGCAGCGTGGTCGCCGCGATGTTGGTCGCCGCGCCGGCGAAGTTCGAGACGCCGATGACCGACGTCGCCGCGTCGAACACCTTGTAGTACATGATGAAGTCGATCGCGATCGCGGCGTTGTCCTTCGTGATCGAGTCCTGCCGCGGGATCTCCAGATAGAACTCACGGAGGTCGACGATCACGCCTCGGTCGATGAACGGGATCAGGACCACGAGGCCCGGTCCGCGTGTGGCATGCAAGCGTCCGAGGCGGAACACGACGAGGCGCTGGTACTCCGGGACGATCTTGATCGCTTTCGTGAGCAGGAGCAGCGCGAACAGGACGAGCAGTCCGAGGATGATCCAAACGATCGGCATCAGGTGGTGCCTCCTTCTGGGGTTGTCGATCGAGCCGGCGTCGTCGATGACGCCGTGGAGCTGGTGGTCGCCGCATCAGGCCGGTTGCCATGCTCGCCGTCGGACGGCTCGACGGTGAGCACGAGCCCGTCGAGCGAGGTGACGCGTACCTTCGCGCCGCCTTCGATCGGCCCCGAGGGAGCGACCGCCCGCCACTCTTCGGACGCGACCCGAACGATCCCGCCCTTGGGTCCGACACCCGCTGGGAGCGCAACCCCCTCCTGTCCGATCACGCTTCGGCTCCAGATCGAAGGCTGATGTCGCATCTTGAGGGCGGCGGCGACGACGATCCCGAAGAACACCCCCGCGAACGCCGCCACTCCCACCAACGCCCACGGCGAGACGGAGACGCCTCCCGAGCGGTCGTAGAGGAACCACCCACCGAGCAGCAGGAAGAGCAGCCCCAGCGCGCCCCAGATGCCGAGACCGGGCGCCTTCAGTTCGATCACGAAGCACACCACCGACGCGATCAGGAACAGGATGCCGATGAACCGAACGGGCAGCAGCCCGAAGGACGCGATCGAGAGGACCAGCAGGATCGTGCCGATCGTCCCGCTGAACACGTGCCCCGGGATGATCAGCTCGAGGACGATCAAGCCCAGCCCGACCCAGAAGAAGATGAACGCGAGGTTGGGATCCAGCAGGGTGTGCAGGAAGTCGACGAACCCGCCCATCTGCTGATCCTGCAGCACCGCCCCGGCCGTGTGCAGCGTGACCTCGGTCCCGTTCCCCAACCGCACGCTCGTCCCGTCCAGCTGGGTGAGGAGGTCCTGGGTGGTCGGCGCGATCAGGTCGATCACGTGGTCCTGGAGCGCCTCGTCGGCGGTGATGCTCGCGGCGTCGGTCACGAAGGTCTCCGCGACGTCGGCGTTCCGCCCGTAGGTCTGTTGGATCGTTCGCATGGACGCGGCGGCGTCGTTCCTGACCTTCTCGCCGAGCGTTCCGGAGATGTCCCCTCCCGACAGACCGATCGGGGTCGAGGCCCCGACGTTGGTCCCGGGGGCCATCGCGGCCACGGGGGCCGACAGGAGGATGAAGGCGCCCGCCGAGGCGGCGCGTGCGCCGCTGGGGGCCACGTAGCCGATCACCGGGATCGTGGAGGTGAGGAAGGACTGCGTGATCTCGTCCATCGAGGATCCGAGTCCCCCGGGAGTGTCGATCGTCAGCAGCACGGCTTCGGCGCCGTCGGCCTGCGCGCGTGCGACGTTCGAGGTGATGTAGTCGGCGGTGAAGGGGTCGACCACGCCGTTGAGGGTGAGGGAGACGATGCTGGGACCGGAGGCCTGGGCGTGCGCCGCCACCTGTCCGAGGACCGTGACCGAGATCAACGCGGCGCCGAGCGCGAGCCGCGCGGTGGCCGAAGCGATACGGGTCACGACCGGTGTTTCTCCTTCCGTCAACAGCATACCGCGCCGCCGAGGCTCCGCCCAACGGTTGTTGCATTCCTGTCGCGGAGCCTACGCCCATCCGTTGCGGCGACGAAGGGAACGATGGTCCCGATGGCGACAAGACGAACGGCGTGGGACCATCGACGCATCGGCAAACTTCGCACCCCCGACCCGACGTAGGTATTGGAAGGAGCGTCCCTGGTGCAGGGACCTGGACACGAAGGCCCGCTGCTTCCGCGCGAGGAGCAGCAACTGATGGAAGGACTCCTTGCCGGTGACGATGCTGCCATCCGCGCGCTCTACGGGCGGTTCGGACGTCCGGTCTACACGATGGGGCTCCGGTTGCTCGGCTCTCGCGAGGCCGCCGAGGAGCTCACCCAAGACGTCTTCCTCACCGCCTGGCGCAAGGCGGCTCGCTTCGACCCCCAACGTGGCCGACTCTCCACCTGGCTCATGACGATCGCGCACAACCTCGCCGTCGACCGGCTCCGCCGTGACACCGGTGTCTCGAGACCGCACCTCGTCCTGGTCGACGAGGTGCCGGATCGGCCCGCGGGCGATGAGGAGTACGCGTTGATCGAGCGTGACGAGGCTCTCCGGGCGCTGGCATGCCTCTCCGATGCCGAGAAGCGCCTGATCGCGCGGGCGTACTTCCGAGGGATGACCGCACGGGAGATCGCCGAGGCGGACGCGATCCCGCTCGGAACCGTGAAGACGCGGCTGCGATCGGCGCTCATCAAGATCCGCAAGGCGAACGAGCTGAAGGAGCCGTCGTGAATTGCCCTGCCGTTCGCGACCGGCTCCCCGAGCACGCGCTCGGCGTCGCCGACCATCACGACGTCCATGCGATCGAGCGTCATCTGGCGTGGTGCGCGGCGTGCCGGAAGGAAGCGCGCGACCTGCAGCGCGCCGCGGCCACGTTGGCGTTCGCGCCGGCGCCCGCCGCTCCGGCGCCCGAGCTCGAGGAGCGCATCGTCGCCGCGGTCCGGCGGGACCGTCCGAGCGTGTCCGTCGCGACGACCACGACCACGCCGAGCCGGCGCCGAGGCCGGCGGGTCGGCGTCGTGCTCGTCGCCGCAGCCCTGATGATCGCCGGCCTCGGCGCCGGCGCCGTGCTGGGACGCCGCGACGGTCCTCCGATCAGCCCGGCGACGCAAGCCCAGCAGCAGGACGCCGCGTTCGAGAAGTTCCAACGGCTCATCCAGACCGCCGCAACCGCCGATCCGCGCACGAAGGCGGCGGTCGGATTGCTCACCCCCGTCGGCGATATGCCGTGGCGGGGGGCCGCGCTCGTGATCGTTTCGCCCAGCGGCGACGACCAGGTCGTCGTGACCGTCGACGGCCTGGCGCGCGGCCGCCGCCCCTACCAGGTCGAGATCACGGACGGTCACGGACACCGGGTCCCCGTCGCCGTCGTGCGTCAGCTGGACAGCCAGGGCGGAGCCATGGTCGCCCGGATCGTCGCGAGGGACCTGACCCACTACGTGCGCGTGGTGGTCACCGACGCGCGGGGGCGCACCGTGCTGACCGGCGTGCTCGACCGGGCGCCTCCCGCCGGCTGACCGCGAGCCGCTCCGCGGCTCCGTATGCTCGCCGCGATGCGCTTCGGGCTCGCGCTCCCGCAGTACGGCTTCTCGCTCCCGACCGGGCGGATCGGGTACGACGACACCGTCGGTTGGGCACGCCGCGCCGAGGACCTCGGGTTCGACTCGGTGTGGTTGTCGGATCACTTCTTCTACTCGTTCGCCCGCTACGGTGCGGACCCGGCGCCGATCGCCGCGCTGGAGCCGCTCACCGCGCTGGCCGCGATCGCGACCGGGACGGCACGGATGCGCCTCGGCGTCCTGGTCCTGGCCGCGGGGTTCCGGCCGCCGGAGCTCGTCGCGAAGGCCGCCGCCACGATCGACCGGCTGAGCGGAGGTCGGCTGGAGCTCGGGCTGGGCGCCGGCTGGCTGGAGGAGGAGTTCGTCGCCTTCGGCTATCGGTTCGGCTCGATCGGCGAACGGTTCGAGGACCTCGAGCGGACGCTGCACGGCCTGACACGATCGCTCGCCGATCCGGGGTCTCCCGGCCCTTCTCCGGTGCAAGATCCTCTCCCGATCTGGGTCGGGGGCAAGGGCGGACCCCGCCTGCTGCGGCTCGCCGCCCGCTACGCCGCCGGCTGGAACGTCGTGTGGCGGACGTCGCCGGAAGAACATGCCCTGCGGGTCGCGGACGTCGCGGCCGCGTGCGGCCGCGAGGGCCGCGACCCGGCCACGTTCCGCAGGACGGTCGGGCTGTACGGGACGGTCGGACTCACCGAGGACGATGCGCGGGCGCGCTTCGAGCGCGCCCGCGCATCGTTCCCCGGCCGGGCGATGCGCGACGAGACCTGGGAGACGTGGCGGGCGGACACGCTCAGCGGGTCGCCGGAGCAGGTGGTCGAACGCGTGCGAGCCTTCGAGGCGCTCGGCGTCGAGGAGCTGATCCTCTCTCCGTGGGCGCTTCCGTTCGCCGTGATCGAGCCGGAGATCGTGGACGTGTTCGCCGAGGAGGTGATGCCGGCGTGCCGGTGAGCTCGGCCCGCGAGGCCGTCCTGGCCGTGCTCGGCGACGCGGGGGAGCCGATCCACTGGACCGTGATCCAGGACCGAGCGCTCCGGGCCGGGTACCTCGATCCGTTCGTGGAACCCGACGTCCGCGGGGCCGTTCTGCGTGCGCTCCGAGCCCTGGTGGCCGAGGGCCTCGTCGTGAGAACCGAGACCGGGGTGTACGCGCTCGCGTGATGCGACCGGAACGGCGTTACGGTCGGTACTGGATCGGCGAGAACCGCTCGAGCTTCTCGAAGGAATGCTCGGACTCGATCGAGCGAACGGTGCCGGAGCGCGAGCGCATCACCATCGAGTGCGTGCTGGCTCCGTCCGGCCAGTACTTCACCCCGCGCAGCAGGTAGCCGTCGGTGATCCCGGTGGCCGCGAAGAAGCAGTCCTCGCTCGCGATCAGGTCCTCCGTTCGGACGACCCGATCGAGGTCGTAGCCCCCGTCGATCAGCGCCCGGCGTTCGTCGTCGTTGCGCGGATGCAGGCGTCCTTGCATGGCGCCCCCGAGGCATCGCAGGGCCGCCGCGGCGATCACGCCCTCCGGCGTGCCGCCGATCCCCATCAGGAGGTCGACCTCGGTGCGAGGAGCGGCCGCGACGATCGCGCCGGCGACGTCGCCGTCCGTGATCAGGAACACGCGAGCACCGACCTCGCGGATCTCCGCGATCAGCCCAGCGTGGCGGTCGCGATCCAGGACGGTGACCGTCACCTCTTCGGGCCGCTTGCCCTTCGCCTTGGCGACCTGCCGGATGTTCTCGGCGACGGGGGCATCGATGTCGATCACCTCCGCCGCGTCGGGACCGGTCGCGATCTTCTCCATGTAGAGAGCAGCGCCGGGGAAGAACATCGTGCCGCGTGGCGCGAGCGCGATCACCGCGAGGGCGTTCGGTTGCCCGACGGCGGTGAGCCGGGTGCCGTCGATCGGGTCGACGGCGACATCCGTGCCGGGGCCGTCGCCGTCGCCGACCCGCTCGCCGTTGAACAGCATCGGCGCTTCGTCCTTCTCTCCCTCGCCGATCACCACGACGCCGTCCATCGACACGGTGTCGATCATCAGCCGCATCGCGTCGACCGCTGCCTGGTCGGCGGCGTTCTTGTCGCCATGGCCGATCCATCTGCCGGCGGCGAGCGCCGCCGCCTCGGTCACGCGAACCAACTCCATCGCGAGGTTCCGGTCGGGTCGCTCGGTCATCCTCGGTCCTCTCGTCGATGGGTCACCGCGGGGACGTTCGATGCTCTCCGCATCCTACGCCGCGGGGTTCGGCACCATCCCGCGCGCCCGGTACCACGCGAGCACGCGCTCGAGGGTGTCCTCGAGCGATCGGTAGACGAGCCCGAGCTCCCGGGTCGCGCGCGAGCCGTCGTACCGGTGCCCGTGCAGCAGCGCGCGGATCGTGGCCGGGCAGACCGCAGGATCCTCGCGCACACGCGCGACCACCCCGGTGAGCGGGGCGGCCGCCTGCACGAGCCTGCGGGGGACCCAGACGACCCGTCGCGGCCGGCCCGTGTGACGGCGCAGCAGCGCGGCCGCAGCGCGCATCGTGAGCGCCCCTCCCGACAGCAGGTATCGACGATCGGCCAGCCCGTTCCGGGCGGCGAGCAGGTGTCCGGCCGCGCAGTCGTCGATGTCCACGATCGAGAACGACGTGTCGAGCAGGATGGCCGTGCGCGCCCGCGCCGCGTACAGCAGCAGTTTCGCCGACCCGGTCGTGCGACCGGGCCCCTGGACCGAGGACGGGTTGACCGTGACGACCTCGAGCCCGCGTTCCCGCCCCGCCGCCCGCGCCTCCCGCTCCCCGAGGTACTTCGATCGCTCGTAGCGTGAGAGGAACCGTCCCCGGTGCACCGAGTCCTCGGTGCCGACCGTGCCCGCCGGCTCGCCGATCGCCGCCGAAGACGACGTGAGCACGAGCCGCTCGACCCGGGCGTCGGCCGCAGCCTCCACCGCGGTCACCGCGCCGCCGATGTTGGTCGCAGTCGAGCTCCGTCGGGTCCCGCGGGCACATCCGATTGACGCCCGCGACGTGGTAGACCACGTCGCAACCGTCCATCGCGTCCGCGAGGGCCGCGCGATCGGTGAGGTCACCGGCCACCGGCTCGGCTCCCAGATCCGCGACGGCCGACGTGGCCTCGGCGCTCCGCGCGAGCGCGCGGACGGTCTCACCCTCGGCGACCAACGCCCGGATCACCGCGCCGCCGACGAATCCGCTTCCTCCGGTGACGAACGCCGTCATCGTTCACGCGTGCGCGTGAACGCGCCGGCGTACCGAGCGACGTAGTCGATCCCGGACCAGACCGTGACGATGGCGGCGAGCCACATCAGCCACTCGTCGAGGAACCGTCCCCAGAGCACGACATCGGGGCGCCAGATCGCGACGAAGATCGCGAAGAACTGCAGGTTCGCCTTCGCCTTGCCGAGCCGCGACGGGCTCACGATCGAACCCTCCGCCGAACTCGCGACCCCCTTGAGGCCGAACACGACGATCTCGCGCGCGATGATCACGAACGCCACCCAGGCCGAGGCTCGGCCGACCGCGACGAGCGCGATCAGGACACCCGTCACGAGCACCTTGTCCGCGGTGGTGTCGAGGAAGGCGCCGAGCTGCGACGTGCGCTTCCATCGGCGCGCGAGCCGTCCGTCGACGAAATCGGTCGCGGCCGCGACCGCGAACAAGGCCGCGGCGATGGCGTCGTCCCGGTCGCCCCCGTGAAGCACCAAGGCCATCACGATCGGCGTGAGGATCACGCGCAACCACGTGATGCCTTCGAGGAACCGTCCGGCTCGTTCGTCGGCGCTGCTCACACGTGCGAGCGTACCAACGCGGGCGGATCAGGTCGCCAGGAGCTGCGCGTACCTCCGCTGCCGTCGCACAGGCGAGAGCCGTGGCCGCGAGCGCGTTCGCGCCGTGGAGCTCGACGGCGCGAACCGCATCCTTGACGGAGGGGATCGCGGGCGGGCTCATCGACAGCTCGTCGACCCCCAGACCGATGAGCAGGGCGGTCGCCGTGGGGTCGCCCGCCAGCTCGCCGCAGACCGCCGTCGGCACGCCCGTCGCGGCTCCCGCCTCTGCGGTCGTCGCGATCAACCGCAGCACGGCTTGGATGGAGGGCGTCGGCGAGGTTGCCGAGATCTTCGTTGCCGCGATCGGCCGCGAGCGTGTACTGCGTGAGGTCGTTCGTCCCGACCGAGAAGAAGGCCGCGACGCGGGCGAGGTGCGCAGCGGCAAGGGCCGCCGCGGGGATCTCGACCATGACCCCGATCTCCGGGGGAACCGTTCCGAGGTCCGCCGCCACCTCACCGACCGCGGCGACCCCGAGCTCGAGCTCCTCGAGCGTCGCCACCATCGGGAACATGATCCGGACGGGATGATCGGCCGACACCCGCACGAGCGCGCGCAGCTGCGCCTGCAGGATCTCGGGATGCGCCGTCGTCAAACGGAACCCCCGGACGCCGAGGAACGGGTTCGCTTCGGGGGCGAGTCCGAGGTAGGGGAGCGGCTTGTCGGCGCCGGCGTCGAGCGTCCGCACCGTGAGCGGACGGCCCTCGAGCGCGACGGCGGCCGCGCGATACACCTCCTCCTGTTCGGCTTCGCTCGGCATCCGGTCACGAGCGATGAACAGGAACTCGCTCCGGAACAGCCCCACGCCGTCGCATCCGGCGGCGAGCGCGGCCGTGATGTCAGCGAGACCACCGACGTTCGCCATGATCGGGACGTGTCTGCCGTCCTTCGTCACGGCGGGCGCGCTGGCCCGCGCTCGCGCGGACCGTTCGATCTCCTGCTGCTCGGCACGCTTCGCCTCCAGCAGGGCGATCGCCGACGGTGACGGGTCGAGGTGGACCACGCCGGTCCCGCCGTCGAGCCCGATCGTGACCCCCTCGTCGATCCGGGTGATCGGCTCGCCGAGCCCGACCACGGCCGGGATCCCGATGGCGCGGGCGAGCACCGCGGCATGCGAGGTCGGCCCGCCGTGCGCAACGGCGATGCCCCGACAGGACGCAGGGTCGAGCGCGATCGTGTCGGCGGGCTCGAGGTCGCGCACCACCAGGATCCCGGGCGACCCGAGCCTGCCGTGCGGCGCTTCCACACCCAGCAGTTCGGCGAGGACCTGTCGCCCGACGCTTCGGACGTCGTCGGCTCGCTCCCGAAGGTAGGGGTCGTCCAGCTCCTCCCAGGTGGCCGCCAGCCGCGCGACGGCGTCGGCCCATGCTGCCGCCGCGCCACGATCCGGGATGCCGGTCCTCGTCGGGACCGAGCAGCGCCTCGTCCTGCAGGAAGAGGAGGTGGGCATCGAAGATGGCCGCCTCGCCCCTGCCCACGCGCCTGGCCGCGGCATCCCGTTGTCGGGCGATGTCGCCGCGCACGGCGGCGATCGCCGCGTCCAGACGCGCGCCTTCCTCCTCGGGCGTGCCGGCGGGACCGTCGGCCAGCGGGAGCTCGGGAACGTGGAGATGCCGGACGGGTCCGACGGCGATCCCGGGCGAGGCCGGGATGCCGACGATCGCCCCTTCCTCGCCGGGCCCTCGACCAACCCTGGGGTCGGTCGCGGGCTCGGCGATGATCAGGTCCTCGGGGTCCTCATCGAAGCGCCGATCGGCGAGCGCGCGGACCGCGTCGATCGCGAGCGTCGCCTGCGGGCCGCGCGCGACGACCTCGATCCGCTGCCCCACGGTGACGCCGAGGGTGGCGACCGCGTTGAGGCTGCGCGCGCTCACCGGACCGCGGCCGGCCGTCACGTTCTCGACACGAACGTCGGCGTCGAACGCGCCGGCCGTCTGCACCAGCCGCGCCGCGGGGCGGGCGTGCAGCCCATGCGGGAGATCGATCACGATCGGGAGCCTGACCTCGGGTCCCACCTGTTCGTCGGTCGTCGTCTCCGTCGCCGTCGCCGTTCCGTCCCGGCCGGCTCGATCGTGATCGTCCTCGAGGTGCGCCGTCTTCCCCGCGAGCCCGCCGAGCGCTTCGTCGGCCACGCCGTCCAAGGGACGGCCGAGCTTCGCGGCGACGGCGGCCGAGATCGCGCCCTCGACGAAGGGTGCGCCCGAGAGGCGCACCTTCTCGCGACGATCCGGGTCGAGGAACTCGAGCGCCATCTCCGCGGAGAGGACCGCGCTCCCGAGATCCATCAGCACGAGGACCCCGTCCTCGGACCACACGTGCTCGATCGCCGCGACGATCCGCGCCGCGTCGGTCCCGATCGGGTGCTCGTCGCCCGTCCCGTCCAGACCGCCGGCGGTCGCGATCGACAGGTCCTCGCCCCCCATCTGGCGAGCGAGCGCCGCGACGCCCTCGGCGATCTCGTGGCTGTGCGAGACCAGGACGAGTCCGACCACGCCGCTCCGATCCTCAGGCCCGGGACGCGAGCGTCCCGATCAAGAAGTACCCGTACGCGAGCGTCGCCAGTCCGAGCACCGCGAGCCCGCGGTCGATCCACCGACGCAGACGAGGGCCGGGATCCAGGTCGAGGAGCACGCCCCGGAGGCCGAGCATCGCGTGGACCGTGACGAACAACAGGAAGAGCGACTCGATCGTGAAGATCGCCGGGTTCGCGATGTACGCGAGCACCTGCTGGTAATCGCGGAGGCCGCCGATCGACCGCACGACGAAGTGGTTCGCGATCATGTGGACCGTGACGAGAACCAGGAGCCCGAGCCCGGTGAGCGTCATGGTTCGCCATTCGCCCGCGGATCTCGGCGCGCGCGGCGACCGGCGACGGACGGCTTCGCGGATCCGAACGGTGGCCATCTCACCGGCTCCCGTAGATGTGCAAGGCGCTGAACGCGAGCGCGATCGTCCCGATCACGCCGAGCGCCCACCAGAGCGCTTTCTGCCGGTCGGCGACGAGGCCGCTGCCCACGAGCGCGACACGGATGCCGTTCAGACCGTGGTACAGGATCCCGAAGATCAGCAGGACGTCGAGGGACAGGAACAGCCAGTTGGTCGCGAGCCGAAGGAACCCGCTCCACGCCGACTCGCCGCGCAGCAGCATCGATAACACCGCGAGGTGCAGGTACAGGTAGAAGACGAGACCGAGCCCGGTCACGCGGTTGACCGCGAACGCGAAGCCGCCGAGGGCTCGGCCCCGTGGATCGAACCAGCCGGACGCCGGGATCCCGACACCCTTGCGCAGGACCGGGCCGTCGTCACCGCGTCGCTCGGTGTCCGGGAGCTCCTGACCGCTCATCCCGGTGCCACCGTTGCCACGGTTCGGCGCCCGCCGGCGAGCGTGCCGCGGAGCGCCATGATCCGTTCCGCGGGGCGGACGTTGGACGGACAGGCCTCGGTGCATTCGAACGCGGCGTGGCATTGCCAGGCCCCGTTCGGATCCTGGGCCCAGTCCAGGATCCGCTCGGGATCCACGCCGCGCGGCTCCTCGAGGAGGCGCTGCGCGGCCGCCAGCGCTGCAGGCCCCACGTACGCGTCGGACGTCGCGGAGACCGGGCACGCGGACAGACACAGTCCGCATTCGATGCAATCCTCGAACCGCTCGTACGTCTCGATCCCGTCGGGCGGGGAGGCCTGTGGGAGCGCGTCGCTCGTCCGGACCGTGCCGATCTCATCCGGGAACCGCTCGTACAGCTGCCGCATGTCCACGACGAGGTCGGTGAGCACGGGGATGTTGGCCATCGGCTCCACGGTGATCGTCGAACCGAGGGTGTCGACGGGCGTCACGCAGGCGAGGACCTCGCGGCCGTTCACCTGCATCCCGCACGTGCCACACGAGGCGTGGAGGCAGGAGTGCCGGAGCGCGAGCGTCCGATCGCGATGCAGCTGGATCCACCGGAGGGCCTCGAGGACCGTGGTGCGCGGCGTCGACCGGCACCTCGAAGCCGTCGAACCGCCACCCCGGGTCGCCGCGCTTGTAGCGGTACACGCGGAACGTCCGGGTCGGCGGCGAGGAGCCGTTCGGGTGACCGGCTTCGCTCACGCCAGTCTCCGCTCGGTCTCCGCGTAGAAGGCGGTGTGGGGGAGCGTGGTGACGGTGCGCGTGGTCGAGGGTCGGTCGACGCCGAGCTTGCGGCAGATCACGTCCGCGCAGAGCTCCGCCATCCCGCGGAGCGTCGTCGCCTTGCCGCCCGTGATCGTCACGAACCCCTCGACGCCGTCGTCGGCGTGATCGATCGTCTTGAACGTCCGCGACAGCTCGCGGCCGGAATCCGCCTCCATCGCGAGCCGATCAGCGGGCGGGCGGCCGACCACGCCGCCCGGAACCCGGCCTGTGGCGACGGCGGGGATCAGCTTCGCCCCCTCCGCCCGCATCCGGTCGACGTGATCCTCCGGGACGCCGAGCTCGTCGGGGTCCTCGACGGTCCACGAGCTGGTCCCGACGACCGAGAGCGCCCGCTGGGGAACGACGATGTCGCCGTCACCGGATCGGTGCATCCGGTTGATCACCATGTTGCAGAGGCGACCGTGCAGCGCGAGCATCACGCCCGGCGAGGGACTGATCGGGACGTCGACGCCCGCCATGCGACGCGATCTTCTCCGACCACGGACCGGTCGCGTTCACGACGAGGTCGGCGTGGAGATCGCCCTCGCGAGCCGGTCACCTGGTCGCGGACCGTCGCGCCCGTGACGGCGCCGCCCTCGACCAGGAGGTCGAGGACCTCCATGAAGTTGTAGAGCGTCGCGCCGTCCGTGCTTGGCCGTGGCGAAGAACCGCAGCGGCATCCGCATCGCGTCCATCGTCGCGTCGGGAACTCGGACGGCAGCCTTCAGCTCCGGGTTCAGCAGCGGCTCCATGCGGAGCGCTTCCTGCGGGGTGAGCTCCTCGATCGGGATCCCACATGCCTTGCAGCCTTCGACGAAGTCGGCGTAGGTACTCCATGTCTTCGTCGGTGAGCGCGACGAACAGGCCGTCGTTCTCCTCGAACGATCCCGGACAGATCGCGCGCAGGATCGCGTTCTCCTCGATGCATTCGATCGCGGACTCGCGATCGTTCACCGCGTACCGGGCCCCCGAGTGCAGCAGCCCATGGTGGCGACCGGTGGTCCCCGAGGTGAATTCGCCGCGCTCGACCAGCGTGACCCGGATGCCGCGCAACGTCAGGTCGTGGGCGAGCGCGCCCCCGGTGCCGCCACCCCCGACGATCAGGACGTGTGGCGCATCGCGGGATGCCCGCGGTGCGGATCGCGTCATCGACGCGAGTATCGCACCGCGGCCATCCCGCGAGGGTCCTACGGCTCGTCCTCCTCGGTCTCCTGACCTTCGGCGAACGAGCCCTCCTCGTGGTCGTCCTCCTCGGTCTCCTGACCTTCGGCGAAATCGCCCTGTTCTCCGTCCTTCTCGGGTTCCTGCTCCTCCCCTTCCGCGTACGAACCCGTTCGACCCTCGTCGGGCTCCGCCTCCTGACCCTCGGCGAAGTCGCCGCGGTGGTGCTCCTTCTCCGACATGTTGCCCTCCTCGGTCGGGTGCGGAGGAACGGTGGCCGCTCGTCCGGATCCGTCACTCCACCCAGTCGAACGTGCGCGTCACGGCCTTCTTCCAGAGCGCGTACTCCTTGTCGCGCTCGGCGGCGTCCATGCTGGGCTGCCATTCCTTGTCCTTGCCCCAGTTGGCGCGGAGGTCCTCGACCTCCTTCCAGAACCCGACGGCAAGGCCTGCGGCGTACGCCGCACCGAGCGAGGTGGTCTCCGCAACGTTCGGACGGATGACCGGGACGTCCAGGACGTCCGCTTGGAACTGCATCAGCGTCTCGTTGTAGACCATGCCGCCGTCCACCTTGAGCGACGTGAGCGCGACGCCCGAGTCGGCGTTCATGGCATCGACGACCTCCTTCGTCTGCCATGCGGTCGCTTCGAGCACGGCGCGTGCGATGTGGCCCTTGTTCACGTAGCGGGTGAGCCCGGCGATCACGCCGCGCGCGTCGCCCCGCCAGTACGGCGCGAACAGGCCGGAGAACGCCGGCACGAAGAACGACGCCGCCGTTGTCCTCGACCGTCTTGGCCAGATCCTCGACCTCGCCCGAGGAGGAGATCAGCCCGAGGTTGTCTCGGAGCCACTGCACCAACGCTCCGGTGATCGCGATCGAACCCTCGAGCATGTACGTCGCGGGTTGATCCCCGATCTTGTAGCCGAGTCCGGTGATCAATCCGCTCTTCGACGGCACGGCCTTCGTGCCCGTGTTGAGCAGCAGGAAGTTGCCGGTGCCGTAGGTGTTCTTGGCCTCGCCGACCGCGAAGCAGGTCTGGCCGAACAGGGCGGCCTGCTGGTCCCCGAGGTCACCCGCGACCGGGATGCCGGCCAAGTCGCCCGTCGCGTCGCCGTACGTCTGGCTGGACGACCGGATCTCGGGCAGGACCGCCCGAGGGACTCCGATCGCATCCAAGATCGCGTCGTCCCAATCGAGGGTCTGCAGGTCCATCAGCATCGTGCGGCTGGCGTTCGTCACGTCGGTGACGTGGGCGCCGCCGTCGGGGCCGCCGGTGATGTTCCAGATCACCCAGGTGTCGATGTTGCCGAACAGCAGCTCGCCGGCCTCGGCCCGCGCCCGCGCTCCCTCGACGTTGTCCAGGATCCACCGGATCTTCGGCCCCGAGAAGTAGGTCGCGATCGGAAGACCCGTCGCCGCGCGGAACCGGTCCTGGCCGCCGTCGGCCGACGAGCTCGTTGCAGATCTGGTCGGTCCGTGTGTCCTGCCAGACGAGCGCGTTGTGGATCGGCTTCCCGCTGGACCGCTCCCACACGATGGTGGTCTCTCGCTGGTTCGTCACCCCGACGGCCGCGAGGTCGTTCCCCGAGATCCCGGCCTTCTTCAGCGCCCCCGCGATGACCTCGTGGGTGCGCTCCATGATCTCCAACGGATCGTGCTCCACCCAGCCCGGCTTCGGGAAGATCTGCTCGTGCTCCTTCTGATCCACGGCCACCACCTTGCCGGCGTGGTCGAAGATCATGAAGCGCGTGCTCGTCGTTCCCTGGTCGATGGCTCCTACGTAGTCCGCCATCGCTTCCTCCTTTCAATCCTCGTGGTCGCCGAAGGTCTCGGCCGCCGTTCTCATCAGGAGCCACGACGAGGTGGCTCCGGGGTCCTGATGACCGGCGCTCCTCTCGCCGAGATAGCTCGCACGGCCCTTGCGCGCAACGAGCGGGATCGTCGCCTTCATCCCCTCTTCCGCAGCCGCGGCCGCCGCCCGCAACGCGTCGGCGAAGGGCTCGCCCGCGGCGACGGCGGCCGCGAGCGCGTCCCGTGCCGGGATGAGGGCATCCACCATGGTCTTGTCGTTGCGGCTCCGCCTTGCCTCGTGACTGAACCCCCTCGACCCCGGCGGCGACCATCGCCACCCAATCCTCGATCGGTGAGCTCGTCCTTGCCGTCGGCCGCGGCGCCGAGGCGAAGGAAGAGCGTTCCGTAGAGCGGACCGCCGGCGCCCCCGACGCTCGAGACCAACGTCATCCCCACCGTCTTCAGGAGCGCGCCGACGTCGGCGGATCCCCCGCCGTCGAGCTTCGCCATCACGGCGGTCATCCCGCGGTTCATGTTGATCCCGTGGTCGGCGTCTCCGATCGCGGAGTCCAGATCGGTCAACGAGTCCTTGTTCTCGGCGATCGCATCCGCGAACGCCCGGATCCAACGCACCACGTCATCGTGCGTGACGGTCACGACCACCTCCAGATGGGAAGGAGGCAGCGACCGAGGTCGCCTCCGCCCTCCGCTTCCTCTTCAGACTCCCCAACGTAGTCCCGGCGTCTTCACCGGTGCATCCCACAGATCCGTCAGCTCGTCGTCGAGCTTCAGGAGCGTGATCGAACAGCCCTGCATCTCGAGCGAGGTGATGTAGGGGCCGATCAGGTTGCGACCGATGCCGATGCCACGCCCGTCGAGGAACGACGCCAGCTCGTTGAAGACGATGTAGAGCTCGATCAGCGGCGTCCCTCCCATCCCGTTCACGAAGGCGAGGACCTGGTCGCCGCTCTTGAACGGAAGGTCGTCGACGATCGGCGTCGCCATCATCTCGACGATGTCGTGGACCGGCGCCACCTTCCGCCGCTCGCGGCCGGGTTCGCCGTGGATGCCGATGCCGATCTCCATCTCGTCGTCGCCCAGCTCGAAGGTCGGCTTCCCGGCCGCGGGGACGGTGCACGACGTCAGCGCCATCCCCATCGACCGCGCGTTGTCGTTCACCCTCCGGCAGACGTCGACGACCTCCTTCAACGGGCGCCGTTGCTCGGCCGCGGCGCCGGCGATCTTCTCCATCAGCACGGTGGCGCCGACGCCGCGCCGACCCGCGGTGTAGAGCGAGTCCTGAACCGCCACGTCGTCGTCGACGAGCACGGACTCGACCTCGCTGCCCTCCGATCGGACGAGCTCCGCCGCCATCTCGAAGTTCATGACGTCGCCCGTGTAGTTCTTGACGATGTGCACGACGCCGGCGCCGCCATCGACCGCCTTGGTCGCGGCCTCCATCTGATCGGGTGTCGGGGAGGTGAACACCTCGCCGGGACACGCCGCGTCGAGCATGCCCATCCCGACGAACCCCCCGTGCATCGGCTCGTGTCCCGAGCCGCCCCCCGATACGAGGGCGACCTTGCCCTGGACGGGTGCGTCCTTGCGGACGATGTAGTGGGGGTCGATATGGACCTCGACGAGGTCACCGTGCGCCCGCGCGATCCCACTCAGTTCCTCGCGGACCACGTTCTCCGGATCGTTGATCAGCTTCTTCATCCCGATGGTCTCACCCTCTCGTCTCGACTCGCCCTCTGATCTACCGCGTGAACAGAGTCGTCGACGAAGTTCGAACAACCAGTTCGCCGCGAGCGCCCCGAGCGATGCCACCGATGACCGGTCCGACAACGGGGATCCACGAGTACGCCCAGTCCGACGCTGCCCTTGCCCGGGATCGGAAGGATCGCGTGCATGATCCGCGGACCCGAGGTCGCGCGCCGGGTTGATCGCGTAGCCGGTGGGGCCACCGAGCGACAGACCGATGACGAGGACGAGCAGGCCAACCGGGAAGTGCCCCGCTCGACAGTGCGCCGCCGATGGTCATCGAGCCCGGCCATCCCCTCGATGTGGATGAACAGGCCGCCGGCCGAGCTTGATCGCGATCGCGACGACGCCGAAGACCAGCATGAACGTGCCGATGATCTCGGTGATCAGGTTGGCCGCCGGTGTTCCGGATCGCCGGCCCGGTGCAGAAGACCGCGAGCTTCAAGCCCGGGGTCCTCCGTCTCGGGCCAGTGCGCGAGGTAGGCGAGCCAAACGAGGAACGCTCCGATCATCGCACCGACGAACTCGGACGACGATCGTGACCACGATCTGGGTCGTACGTCCAGCTCTTCGAGGAAGCCGCCTGCCCAGAGCCCGATCGTGACCGCCGGGTTGAGGTGCGCGACCGCCGCCGAGCGACGGCGAGGCTCGTGACGACGCCTATGAACACCGCCATCCCCCATGCCCAGGTGATCACGATCCACCCGGAGTTCTGCGCCTTCGACTTGTTCAACAGGACGCCTGCGACCACCCCGTCACCCAATACGATCAGTGACGCCGTACCGACGATCTCTCCGAGGTACGGATCTTCGGAACTGCCATGCGCCCAACCACCCCCTTCTGGTCTCACGCGGTGGCCCCTGCGGGGCCGATCCCGGTCGGGCAATGGGACCGCTCGCCATGCCGAACAGCAACGGCCGGGATCGGCGCCGGGGATGCGATGACCCCGAAAGATGTTCGGCATCGCCGGACATCGCGGCCCGCGATGATGCAGGTTTGACACAAGTGGTACAGGTGGAGAAGGTGGCCGCGGTGACCACCGGGGTGAGTGCCGGCCGACGCGGGCGCCGCGGAGCTCCGCCTCCGTTCGACGCGGACTTCGTGGCGCGCTGGCTGCGAGCCTCCGCCGCCCAGATCGCCGTGCACCGGGACTTCCTCACCCAGCTCGACGCCGCGATCGGCGATGCCGATCACGGGGTCAACATGGACCGCGGCTTCGCGGCGGTCGTCTCCGTCGCCTCGGCCGCGGACGGTCTGTCCCCGGGCGAACTCCTGGTGCAAGCAGGCGCGACGCTGGTGCTCCGGGTCGGCGGCGCCGCGGGGCCGTTGTACGGATCCGCCCTCCGCGAGGCGGGTCGATCGCTCGGGGACGCGTCGGCGTTCGGACTCCCCGAGCTCACGGGTGCCCTCGACGACGCATTGGCAGCGATCGTCAAGCTCGGCGCGGCCGAAGAGGGAGACAAGACGATCGTCGATGCATGGACGCCGGCGCTGCGGGCGCTCCGCGACGCTCGCTCGGCCGGCGCGGTTGCGGCGTTGCACGCCGCGCGGGTCGCCGCCGAGGGAGGTGCGGCCGCGACCACGCCGATGGAGGCCCGGAAGGGACGCGCCTCGTACCTCGGTCCGCGAAGCGTCGGCCACCAAGATCCGGGGGCGGCCTCGACGTCCCTGCTGTTCGGTGCCCTGGAGCGCGCGGCGGCGGAGACTCCGCCGGATCGGTGATGGGCGACCGCCGAGACCCCACGATCCAGTCGGTCGACCGCGCGGCGCGGATCTTGAAGGCGCTCGCCGCGGGCTCACCCCGGCTCGGGGTGAGCGAGCTGGCGGAGCGCCTCGGGCTCGCGAAGACGACCGTCCACGGACTGCTTCGCACGCTCGAGCGCCAGGACCTCGTCGAGCAGGATCCGGAGACCGGCAAGTACCGGCTCGGCCCCGAGATGCTCCAGCTCGGCAACGCGTTCCTGGACCACCACGAGCTGCGGGGACGCTCGCTCGTGTGGGCGGACACGCTGGCGGAGCGGGTCGGGGAGGCGGTCCGCGTCGGCGTGCTCTACGGTCGAAGGGTCCTGGTGGTCCACCACGTCTTCCGCCCGGACGATTCCGTGCAGATCCTGGAGGTCGGCGCCTCCGTTCCCTGGCACGCCTCGGCGCTCGGCAAGGTCCATGCCGCCTTCCTGCCCTCGGACCGCCGGCGAACGCTGGTCTCGGGTCCGCTGCAACGGCTCACCGGAAGGACGATCGTCGACCCGCACGCATTGGCGCTGGCCCTCGAAGAGGTCGCGGCGGCCGGCTTCGCCACCGAGGCGCATGAGGCCGTGATCGGCGAAGGGGAGGTCGCCGCCGCGGTGTTCGATCATCGCGGGCACCCGGTCGGTGCGATCGGCGTCGTGGGTCCGGTCGAACGGCTCCTCCCGGCGGGTCCGGCGGCCGAGCTCGTCGTGGCGTTGACCGACACCGCCAAACGGCTCTCGTGGGAGATGGGCGCCCGGCGAGGGCGCGCCGGGACGATCGGTCACTCCATCCCTCGGGCGGGCGTGGGCGGGTAGGTCCGTGGAGCGACGGTTCGTCGCACTCCTCATCGTCGGCGTCACGGCGGTGTCGTTCTCGGCCGTGCTCGTGCGGGAGGCGGACGCACCATCGCTCGCGATCGCCTTCTACCGATGCGCGATGGCTTCGGTCGTGCTGGTGCCGCTCGGGCTCGCTCGCCACCGTGCGGAGTATCGGCGTCTCTCGAAACGCCAATGGCGGCTCGCCCTCGCGTCGGGCGTCGTGCTGTCCGCGCATTTCGCGACCTGGATCTCGTCGCTGTCGTTCACGACCGTCGCGGCGAGCGCCGTGCTCGTCCAAACCCTGCCGCTCTGGGTGGCCGCGTTCGGCCGGTTCATCGGCGAGCGACCCTCGCGTCGCGCCCTCCTCGGGATGGCGATCGCGGTCGCGGGAACGCTGGTGATCGTTGGTGGAGGGTTCGACGGAGGTTCGCGCGCGCTGCTCGGCGACGTCCTGGCGCTCGCCGGCGCCGTCTTCGCCGCGATCTACGTCTTGCTGGGACGGAGCCTGCGCCAAGAGCTCTCGTTGGTCACGTATTCGAGCATCGTCTACGCGACGTCGGCCGTGGCGCTGGCCACGATGATGGTCGCGAGCCGGACGGCCTTCACGGGGTACCCGGCGAAGACGTGGCTCGTGTTCGTGCTGATCACCGCGGGCCCGCAGTTCCTGGGTCACACGACGTTCAACTACCTGCTCGGACACGTGCGGGCCTCGATCGTCGCCGTCGCGCTCCTCGCGGAACCGGTGGGGGCGACGATCCTCGCCTGGATGATCCTCGGCGAGGCGCCCGGGCCCGCGACCGTCGTCGGTGGGGCGATCGTCCTTGCCGGGGTCTACGTGGCGATCGCCGCCGAGACGCGAGCGGCCGACGTGGTCGCGGTGGAGTAGCCTCGCGCGCCATGCCGGATCCACCGCGTTTCGTCACCGTCGACGACTACGAGCTCCTCGCGCGAGAGCTCCTGCCGGAGGGGTTCGCTGCATTCGTGGCCGGCGGGGCGGGTGATGAACGGACGCTCGCGTGGAACCGACAGGCGTTCGACCGATGGGTGCTCCGTCCGAGGTTCCTGCGGGGCGTGGCCGCCGCCGATCCCTCGACGCAGCTCTTCGCCGATCGACTCGCGCTGCCGGTGCTGATCGCGCCGTGGGCGTACCAGCGGTCCGCGCACCCCGACGGCGAGCTCGCGACGGCCCGAGCGGCCGCTCGGGCCGGAACGATCATGTGCGTGTCGACGACCGCCGTGGACCTCCTCGAGGACATCGCCGCGGCGTCGGCGGCACCGAAATGGTGGCAGCTCTACGTGTTCGCCGATCGCGGATTCACGGCCGAGATGCTCGGGCGCGTCTCCTCCGCCGGCTACACCGCGCTCGTGTGGACGATCGATCTGAACGCGTACGGCCTCCGCCACCGCGAAACCCGGGTCGGCTACGAGCCGCCGATCTCGCTCACGACCGACGAGCTCGCGTACGACCCCTCGATCAGCTGGGACGACGTCGCGTGGATCCGCGAGCACGCGCCGGGCCTGCCGCTGCTGCTCAAGGGGATCCTCACGGCAGCGGATGCCGAGCTGGCCGTGGCGGCCGGCGCCGACGGGATCGTGGTGTCGAACCACGGCGGCAGACAGCTGGACACCAGCCCCGCATCGCTCGACGCGCTGCCGGAGGTGATCGAGACGATCGGCGGGCGGATCCCCGTCCTGGTCGACGGCGGCGTTCGGCGTGGGACGGACGTCGTGAAGGCGCTGGCGCTCGGGGCGTCGGCGGTCATGATCGGACGACCGGCGGCCTGGGGGCTGGCGGCCGGCGGCGAGGACGGGGTCGTCGACGTCCTTCGGATCCTCCGCGAGGAGCTCGAGAACGCGATGACCCTCTGCGGGTGCGCCACCGTTGCGGATATCACGCGCGAGCACGTAGCCCCGGCGCCAACCGGATGACGGTCGGCTCGCTCGTCTGCCACCCTTGCCGGCCATGCCCGGGTACGACCTTCACACGCATTCGACCTTCTCCGACGGCACGGCGACGCCGTCGGAGAACGTCGCGCTCGCGCGCGAACGCGGGTTGGAAGGGATCGCCGTCACGGACCACGACACGATCGATGGGTGGGGAGAGGCGCTCGAGGCTGCGTCCGGCTCGGATCTTCGGATCGTCCCCGGCGTCGAGCTGTCCGCCGAGCACGATGGAGCTTCGCTCCACGTGCTCGGCTACTGGGTGGACGCGACCCACGAGGGCCTCCGCACGGAACTCCGGCGCCTGCACGACACGCGCTTCCGCCGGGGGGAGATGATCGTCGAGAAGCTCCAGGCGCTCGGGTACGACCTCTCCTTCGAACGGGTCCGGGAGATCGCCGGGGACGACCTGATCGCTCGGCCCCACATCGCCCAGGCCATGGTCGAGGCCGGGATCGTGGCGACGGAGCGCGACGCCTTCGACTCCTACATCTCCGACGACGGGCCCGCCTACGTCCCCAAGCACGCCCTCGCTCCCGTGGACGCCCTCGCGCTGATCCGCGACGCGGGCGGAGCCTGCGTGCTCGCGCATCCCGGCATGTGGCGTGGGGCCGACTCCGTCCCCGACGCCTTGATCGAGGAGATGGCGACGAGCGGGATGGCGGGGATCGAGGTGGATCATCCCGATCAGGACGAGGACCAGCGCGCGAGGTATCGCGCGATGGCCGAGCGTCTCGATCTGATCCCGACGGGCGCCTCGGACTGCCACGGCGCGCGGTACGACTTCCGCCTGGGGTCCGAGACCACCCCGTCACCGCTGGTGGACGAGCTCCATCGCCGCGCGGGCTCGTAGGCTCGGCGCGGGAGCGTGAGATGAGCCGGATCCTGATCGTCGGCGGCGGCTACATCGGTCTGTACGCGGCCCGCCACCTCGAGCGTCTCCTGCCGGCGAACGCACATCAGCTCGTGATGGTCAGCCCGGAGAACCACATGACGTATCAGCCGTTCCTGCCCGAGGTGGCGAGCGGGCTGATCGACCCCCGCGCCGTCGTCGTGCCGCTCCGGAGCGTCCTGCGACGCACGGAGCTCGTCGTCGGTGAGGTGGAGCGGATCGAGGTCGAAGGCCGCTCGGCACGGATCCGGCTTCCGGACGGGCGTCGGCGGGACGAACCGTTCGACGTGGCCGTGATCGGCGCCGGTTCGTGGTCGCGGACCCTGCCGATCCCCGGACTCGCCGAGTACGCGGTGGGGTTCAAGACCCTGCCGGAGGCGATCTGGCTCCGCAACCGGGTCCTCGCGCAGCTCGACGCCGCCTCCGAGGCCGCCGACGCTGAGGAACGCCGCACCGCGTTGGGGTTCGTCTTCGTCGGGGCGGGGTTCGCCGGGATCGAAGCGATCGGTGAGCTCGAGGACTTCGCACGGGCCGCGCTCGCTCCCTACCCCGACGGGATGGCGGCCGACATGCGCTGGCTCATGGTCGAGGCCTCGGACAGGATCTTGCCCGAGCTCGATCCCGCCCTGGCGACGTACGCGGCGGACCGGCTCCGCGAGCGTGGCATCGAGATCCGGACGGAGACGAAGCTCGTCTCGATCGAGGACGGTCTCGTTCGTCTCAGCGATGGGTCCTCGATCGCGGCCGGGACGGTCGTGTGGACGGCCGGGGTGCGTGCGTCGCCGCTGGCCTCGGCGAGCGGTCTCCCCGTCGACGGCCGCGGCCGGGTCCGGGTCGACCGGGCCCTTCGCGTCGAAGGCATCGACGGGCTCTGGGCGGCGGGGGATGTTGCTGCGGTCCCCGACCTCGATGAGCCCTCCGGGTCTTCGCCACCCACGGCCCAGCATGCCCTGCGCCAGGCGAAGCGCCTCGCGGAGAACATCGCCGCGGATCTGGACGGCCGGCCCCTGCAACCGTTCCGGTATCGGAACAAGGGGATGCTCTGCTCGCTGGGTCACTATCAGGGGGTCGCCGATCCGCTCGGGGTGCGTATCCGAGGCTTCCCGGCGTGGTTCCTGCACCGCACGTATCACCTGTTCTACGTGCCGACGCTCGGCCGGAAGGTGCGGATCGCGCTCGACTGGACCGTCGCCCTGCTGTTCCCTCGGGATCTGGCGCAGCTCGGATCGCTCGAACATCCGCGGGACGCCTTCCGGCGATCCGCGGGATCGTGACGGTCGCTCAGCTCAGCTGGCGTTGCTTCTGCAGCTCGCTCGCGGCGCGAAGAGCCTTCTGCGAACGTGCGATGTCGGGCAGTTCGTGGCCGGTCGAGAGCTCCTCGGCGGCCCACTTCGTCAGGTCGCGGATCGAGATGATGCCGATGACCTTGCCGCGATCGACCACCGGCAGGTGGCGGATGTTGAGGGACACCATCCGGTCGGCCGCCTCGCCGATGTCCGCCTTCGGCCCGATCGTCTCGAGGTGTCGACGCGTCATCCCCTGCGCGACCTTCACGGATCCCGGATCCCCTCCGGCGGCGACGAGATTCACCACGTCGCGCTCGGTCAGGATCCCGCCGAGCTTGTTGCCCTTCTCGAGGACGATGACCGACGAGATCCCGTTGGAGCGCATGATCTTGGCCACATCCGCGAACGTGTCCTCGGCCTCGGCCGTCTTCACGTCTGACCGCATGATGTCGCCGACCAACATCGCGCTACCTCCTGGCCTCTCGGGAACGCCAGCCTACACGGAGACGCGGCCGAGCCGGCAGTGGGATGATGCGCCGCAACCCCTCCGAAGGAGGCCGTCCCATGTCGATCGAGCACGCCGACGACCATCCGACCCACGAGTCGAACGGCAACACGATCATCAGTCTGGCCGCGCCGGCTCGCGGCGCGAGCGAGGTCGCGCTGTTCCGGACGGAGCTGCCGCCGGGCGGCGCGCTCCCCCGACACCGCCACGACCACATCGACGTGTTCACCGTCGATCGGGGCGGTGGGACCTTCCAGGTCGGCGATGAGCGGTCCGTGGTCGGGGTTGGGGACTCCGTCGTGGTGCCGACCGGCGCATGGCATCACCTGGAAGCCGGCGCCGACGGCGCGACGATCACCGTCGCGATGCCGGGCGGCACGAAGCTGATCCTCGAGGACGGTTCGGAGATCGTGCCGCCGTGGGTGGGGTGAGATGGCGAGCTCCTACTTCGCCGACGTCACGCTGTTCGACGGGGCACGGGTGCGACCGCACCACGGCGTCCTCGTGGACCGCGACCGCATCGCCTGGGTAGGTCCGCACGCGCGGGCCCCGCGGGAAGCGCGGGCCGCTCGGGAGGTGGCCGGCACCGGTCGATCGCTGACGCCGGGGTTGATCGATTGCCATGTCCATCTGTGCTTCGACGGCGGCGCCGATTTCGCGCAGGAGGCCGTCGGGCTGACCCCCGCGCTCGGAGCGATCAAGGGAACGGTCAACGCGCGCAAGCATCTGGCGAACGGGGTCACGACCGTGCGGGATCTCGGGGGGGTCGGGATCATCGAGCTCGCCCGATCGATCGAGGCCGGCACCGTGCCCGGCCCTCGCGTGATCCCGGCCGGTTCGGCACTGACGATCACGGGCGGGCACGGCCACAACATCGGGATCGCGCGACAGGTGGACGGCGCCGACGCGGTTCGAAGCGCGGTCCGCGAGGAGATCCGCGCGGGGGCGCTCGCGATCAAGCTGATCGCGACGGGAGGCGTGCTCACGCCGGGGATCGGTGCGACGTTCACGGCCTTCACGATGGAGGAGCTCACGGCCGCGATCGATGAGGCGCACGCGTGGGATCGCGGCGTCGCCGCGCACGCGATCGGGGCCGAGGGGATCCTGCGGGCGGTCCTCGCGGGGGTCGACACGGTCGAGCATTGCGTGCAGGTCACGCCCCGGATCGCCAAGGAGATGGCCGCGCGAGGGACGTTCCGCGGTCCCACGATCAGCGCGCTGATGGGGATCGCCGGCAACGAGGGCAAAGCGCCGGCCTATGCGGTCACGAAGGCGAAAGCGCTGGTCGAGGAGGCGAAGGCCGGCCACCGGCGAGCGATCCGTGCCGGGGTGCGGCACATCTGCTCGACCGACGCCGGGACGCCGTTCAACCCGCACGGCAACGCCCCGAACGAGGTGATCGCGATGATCGAGTGGGGCATGGAGCCGCTCGCGGCGATGGTCGCCGCGACCGCGAACGGAGCCGAGGCGCTCCGCATGCCGGACGTCGGGCGGATCGCGCCGGGGATGCGTGCGGACCTGGTGCTCTACGACACGGATCCGATCGAGGATCCGACGGCGCTGCGGGACGCGCGCGCCGTCTGGAAAGACGGCGCGCGCGTCCGAGTCTGAGCGATGCTCCCGATCCGCGATTCGACGCGTCGCCAACGGATCCCCCTCGTCACGGTCGGGTTGATCGCGGCCAACGTGATCGCGTTCCTCTTCTGGCAGCCCACCCTCCGGCACGAGGTGGACGCGGAGCTGGCGCAACAGACCTTCTTCTGGTGTCACGGACAGATCCCGTACGAGCTTGCCCACCAGGTCCCGCTCGCGCGCAGCGGTGCGGACGGGCGGATCGAGATCGCGAAGGACTACAGCGTCACCGTCGCCGACGCGGGGCAGCTCCAGGGCTACCTCGGACGGGAGTGTCCCGGCAAGAACATCTGGCTCTCGATCCTCAGCGCGATGTTCTTGCACGCGGGGTGGCTGCACCTGGGCGGCAACATGCTGTTCCTCTGGATCTTCGGCGACAACGTCGAGGATGCGCTGGGGAAGCTCGGCTATCTGGCGTTCTACCTGATCGGTGGGGTCGCGGCGGGGGCCCTCCAGTTCGTCCTGGGACCGAACTCGACGATCCCCAACGTCGGCGCCTCGGGGGCGATCGCCGCGGTGCTCGGTGCCTACATCGTGCTCTACCCGAGGGCGCGGATCCTGACGGCGGTCTTCTTCTTCCTGATCACCGTGATCGAGCTGCCCGCCACGGTCGTCCTCGGGCTGTGGTTCGTGCTCCAGCTCTTCCAGGGGGTCTCGGGGCTGGCGGCGCAGGTGAACAGCGGCGTCGCGTACTGGGCACACGTCGGGGGATTCGGCTTCGGCGCGGTGGTCGCGTTGCTGTTCCTCCGAGGGCGGCGGCGTCCCGCCGTGGCGCCACCATCGTTCCCGACCTACCCGGGGCGTCCGGACCTTCCCTGAGGCTTCCGGCCTGCGCCGACCCGTTCGATCAGCTCGGCTCCGACGCGGATCGCGTCCAACTCCTCCCGGGAGAGCCGCTGCAGATCCGTGGCGAGGATCCGGATGCGGTGCCGCCTCCCTTCGGTGCGGATCCGTCGTCCTCGGACGGTCGCGCGGACCAGGACACCGCGGGCATCGTCGGGATCGGTCGTTCGTCGCACCAGGCCGTCGCGCTCCAAGCCATCGACGAGCCTCGACATCGTCGGGGCCGACACCCCCTCGGCCGCCGCCAGGGAACCGATCCCGATCGGACCGGTGTCGACGACGACCGAGAGGGCTGCCAAGCGGGGAGGGGAGATGCCGCGGGCATCGCCCTCCGTACGCAGGCGACGCAACAGGAGCAGGGCCGCCGAGTGGAGCTTCTCGGCGACGGCCTCCACCTCTCGCGCTGGGGAAGTTCGCCTCGCCGCCATATCCGCTGCTTTATTTGCTTAGCCTAAGCAAATAGAGACGATAGTGAGAAGGTGGCGCCATGGCAAGCGCATCCGAGGACCTGTTCGCGGCGATCGATGCCGGGGACGTCGATCGCGTCCGGGCGACGCTGGACGCGGACCCGTCCCTCGCGATGGCGCGGGATCACGAGGGTGTGTCCGCGTTGCTCCGCGCCCGGTATCGCCGCGACCGGGCGCTCGTCGAGGCCGTCAAGGCTCGGGTCGCCTCGCTCGATGCCTTCGAGGCCGCGACGTTCGGCGACCTCGACCGGCTCGCCGTCCTCCTCGCAGCCGACCCGGACCTGACGGGACGCCGGAGCGGCGACGGGTTCACCGTCTTGCACCTCGCCGCGTTCTTCGGGCAGGACGACGCCGTCCGCCTCTTGCTGGCGCGCGGCGCGGATCCGGACGCGCGGGGCACGGGATGGATGACCGGGACGCCGCTCAACGCGGCGGCGAGCGCCCGCCACGCGACCGTCGTCGCGCTGCTCCTCGAAGCCGGTGCGGACCCGGACGCCGTCCAGCGGGGAGGCTGGACACCGCTGCATTCCGCCGCGCACAACGGCGATGTTCGGACGGTCGAGCTCCTGCTCTCCCACGGCGCCGATCCGAGCGCGGTCGACGACGACGGCCGGTCCGTCGGCGACCTGGCGGGCGAGAGCGGTGACGCGGCGACGATCGCTGCGATCGCCGCGTCGTCGGGCTGAGGAGCCTGGGCGGCTCAGGCGGCCGCTTCGCGACCCGCGTACGACTCGAACAGGTATTCCTGGGCGACCGAATCGCAGGGGTTGCCGCGTCCGAACCGGATGCGCCCGTCGGTGACATCGGCCACGCACCAGAACACGGTCTTGGACGTCGGCGTCCCGAACTCGGGGTGCTTGCAGAGCGATTGTGGCTTCGTCTCATGATCGGAGAGCAGCTCGCGGAGCCGGTCCATCGTGAGCGAGGCGGCCGGTTCGGCGGCGAGCAGCTCGCGCGCCCGCTCGTAGCGGACCTGCGAGAGCGGTGCGTACTCGGTGTCGCCTTCGAACGGGAGCATCCGATCGCAGACGTAGTTGTTCGTGTGCGCGAGGTGCCCGCGCGCATCCAGACCCGTGATCTCCGCATCGGTGGCGCTGCCCTCGACGTTCGCCACCCCGCCGTCGGACGAGGTGAGCACGTTGTTGTAGCTCGACGCGCGGTCGGTGCGCAGGGCCATCGCGATCATCTGATCGAGGGAGCTCGCACGCATCATCTCCAGGACCTGATGGCTCCGGCTGATCCCGACGCGCTCATCGTTGGGACTCAGCTCGTTGCCGGTGAGCGAGAGGCCGGCCGCGTTCCAGCCGACGGACAACCAGGGGATCCCGCCGAGCTGGAAGATCACCGGATCGCCCGGCACGCTGATCTCGAGCGCGGTGATGTCGTCTTCGGCCTCCGGGCGCAGATCGTTGTTGTGGGCCACCACGAGGTGGCCGTCGCTCGTCGCCGCCGGCCCGGCCACCAGGTCCGAGCATCGCCCGTCGGTGCGCGGGCCGTAGGGCTCGTACCAGATCTCCTCCATCGAGGCCGCGAAGAACTCGAGGGGGTCGACGCCTGCGCCTTCGGCGCAGGCGTCGAGCTCCTCGATCAGCCAGGGGAGCCGCGGCGCGGTGAAGGCGCGGTACTCGGCGGCGAGGGCGAGCTGGTCGGCTTTCGAGCGTCCGGACGGCAGCTCGTTCCAGGACGTCTCGACGGTCCGCCGGATCTGCTGGCGTCCGGCCTCGCCCAGCTGGTGGCCGACCTCGCGGTGCGTGCCGCGGACGCGGACGAGCTCGATCGTCGGCGGGGTCATCTGTCGAGTATCTCCTCAGGACGTGAGCGCGACCAGCAACTCGGTGTACGCCGTGAGGTACCGGTCGACCTCGGCGAAGCCCGCCGGCACCGGCACGGTCGGTCCCGCGCCCGGCAGGGCCTCCCAGATCCCCCGGTTCGCCATCCAGATCCGGAGCAGCCGTGTGAGCTCGGGATCGGTCATCGCGTGCGCGTCGGCTCCCGTCCGCGGGTGGGGCCCGTACCACTGGCCGGCGCGAGGACCGAACCGGTACGACGTCCAGGGCAGGCCCGCGTCGCGCAGCGCCGCGTCGATCCCGTCGGCGAGGATCCCGCCCAACGCGGTCGTGTGCTCGTAGGCCGCGGGGACCAGCACCTCGGTGAGCGCCGCGATAGCCGCCGCCGCCGACAGCGGGTTCCCGAAGAGCGTCCCGCCGGTCGCGATCTCCTTCGAGTGGTCGAGCTCCCGGGCGAGCGCGGCGCTGACGCCGTACGCGCCCATCGGGATGCCGCCCGCCACCGCCTTGCCGATCGTGACCACGTCGGGCTCGAGCCCCCACAGCGCGGTCGCGCCACCCTCGCCCACGACGTGCGTGTGGGTCTCATCGAACGCCAGCACGGCCCCGCGTTCCCGCGTTGCCCCGCGGAGCTCGTCGTGCCAGCCCGGCTCGGGTGGCAGGAAATGGATGTTGTTCGTGAGGGCCGGTTCGGTGAGCACGATCGCGACGTCGTCGGGTCCGAGCGCCGTGCGTAGTCCCTCGACATCGTTGAACTGGGTGATCCGGACCCGGCCCGTCACGCCTTTCGAGAGGCCGCGCTGCACGGGTGCCGGTCGTCCGTCCTCGAGGTCGACGAGCCCCTCGTCGAAGTGCCCGTGGTAATGGCCCTCGAACAGCAGGACCACGTCGCGGCCGGTCGCCGCTCGCGCCAGGCGGATCGCCTCGGTGTTCGCCTGCGAGGCGGACAACGTGAACTGCCAATGCGTCTGCAACGGGTAGCGGCGCGCGAGCTCCTCCGCGACGATGACCGACTCTTCGGTCGGGAGTAGGAACTGGGTCGAGCGCGCGACCCGTTCCTGGACCGCGCGAACGATCGCGGGGTGCGCATGACCGCAGAACATCGCCAGGTCGCTCGCGTTGAAGTCCACGTACCGGTGCCCGTCGACGTCGGTGAACGATGCGCCCTCGCCGCGATCGACGTAGACCGGCAGGTCGTTGTCGGAGGCCATCCACGCCATCGGCGTCCCGTTCGGCATGTGCGCGGCGGCCCGGGCGAGGAGCTCGAGCGTCCGCGGTCGCTCGGCGCGGAACCACGCGAGCTCCGCGTCGTGCAGCTCGCGGATCCGGTCCCGATCGAGGTCACCCAGCGCGGTCACGTCGGTCGCAGGCTACCTGCGGACGCGAACCATCAACCAGGAACGCGCGCGCTCTCCACCTCGCCGGTCGAGGTCGAGCACTGCTCGGACCTTCTCGAAGCCTGCCTTCTCGTACGCGCGCTGTGCGCGGAAGTTCTCGATGTCTGTCGTCAGCGCGAAGCGCGAGGCGTTCCGCTCCTGTTCGAGATGCCGGCAGAGCAGATCGACGGCACGCGATCCGATCCCGCGGTCCGTCAGCTCCGCAACGCCGATCATCACGTCGAGGCCGAACGTGTCCTCGTCATACTCGATGTGCATCGCGTCAGCCTCCTCTGCGAACGCCGCCCAGCGGTAGAACTGGATGTAGCCGATGGGTCGGCCCTCGAGTTCGATCAGACACGGCGTCGTGGGCGACGAGGGATGGGTTCGCGGCCCGTACGTCGCGGAGACCTCGTCGAACGATGGAGCGGGTCTATCCGGGTGCCACCACGCGTGCACGTGGGGCTGCGCGCGCCACGAGGTCAGCAGCGCGATATCCGCGGGATCGTTGCGCAGCAACCGGATCGCGAGCTCGCCCTCGGTCGCCACGATCGGAGCGCTCGTTCGCGCGCGCGCATCGGGACCCGCTCCCGCCCGAACGGCCACCTGATCGGGATGCTCCCACAGCTCGGAGCCGGACGCGGAACGCCGGCGGTCCATGTCAGAGGACCTCCTTAGGGTCGAGCGATGGATACCCCACCAGCACTTCGTCACGACGGGCGGACCGGATGACCGGCACGGAGAGCCCGCTCCTCGCGCTCGTGGCTGGCCTGGCGATCGGCGCGCTAGTCGTCGCGATCGCGCGACGACCGCGGACCGAACGGGGGCTCCGCGAACACGTGCAGCTCCAGGCCGGCGAGCTTCGGCGCATCGCGGACCAGGGCGCGCAGCGCGACCTCGCCTCGGAGCAACTCCGGCAGGGGTTGGAGGGTGCGCGCCGAGCGCTGGAGGAGCTCCGCACGCATGAGCAGGATCGCCGCGCATCGGACGGGGAGCAGCGAGAGGTCGTCAAGCGATTGGCCACGGTGCTCGCCGGCGGGGCGTCGAAGGGTCGGGCGGGGGAGTTCATCCTCCGTGAGCATCTCGCCGAACTCCCGCCGGGCATGCTCGTCACCGACTTCCGCGTGAACGGCAAGGTCGTCGAGTTCGGCCTGCTCCTGCCGGACGGCCGCCGGCTGCCGATCGACTCGAAGTGGTCGGCGGTCGCCGAGCTGGAGGCGCTGGACTCGGCGCGGGACGCGGCCGAACGCGATGCGTGCGCGCGGGCCGTCGAGCGGGCGGTGACCGCTCGTGCGAAGGAGGTCGCCCAGTACCTCGATCCGGCGGTGACCGCGCCGGTCGCGGTGGCCGCCGTTCCGGATGCGGCGTATCGCGTCTTGAAGCGAGCGCACGCCGACGCGTACGCGAAGGGCGTCATCATCGTTCCGTACGGCAGCGCCCTGCCCATCGTGTTGTTCCTCTACTCGCTCGTGCGACGCTTCGGCGACGCCGCCGATGTGCAGGCGGCCCTGTCCGAGGTCGCCGCGGTCCTCGACGGACTCGCCTCCATCGTCGAGAACCGCTTCCAGAAGGCGGCAACCATGCTCACGAACGGGACCGACGAGTTCCGTTCGCTGTTGGGCAAGGCGCGCGGGTCCATCGCCCGCGCCGAGGTCCCGGCCACCGGCCCGGACGATGCCGACACCGGGGACGGCCCGCCGCTGACGATCGTTGGGTGAACGCGGCCGCACCGCCGGGTCGATGTAGATTGCCGGCATGGCCGAGGCTCCTCGGCTCGCGATGTCCCGCTTCGAGGCGGTCCGGTTCCTCCGTCGAGATCCGATCGGGCTGCTCGAGCGTGCCGCCGACCTCGGTGATGTGGTGCGCGTCCGGGTTCCGCGCCTGGATCTCTACGTGATCAACCATCCCGACCTGGTGTGGGACGTGCTCGCGACCGACGCTCGCGCGTTCTCCAAGGGACCGACGATGCAGGCCGCCAAACGGATCCTCGGTGAGAGCCTGCTGACGAGCGAGGGCGATCATCACCGGCGACAGCGTCGGCTGATCCAACCGCTGTTCAACCATGAGCGGCTCGTCGGATTGGCTCCGACGATCCGAGAACGGAGCGAGCATGCGGGGGACCGCTGGGCCGACCACGAGATGATCGACGTCCGGGAGCAGATGGCGCGACTCACCCTGGGGATCGTCGCCCGGACGCTGTTCGGATCCGAGATCGACGAAACGGGGAGCGTTCGGATCGCTGGCGCGCTGACCGACGTCCTGGATCAGTTCGACCGGGTGTTCTCACCGCTGCTCCCGATCACCGAGCGTTTGCCGATCCCCTCGACACGACGGTTCCAGAGGGCACGGGAGGTCTTCGACGAGATCGTCTACGGGCTGATCGCCGAGCGCCGGGCGAGCGGGGCCCGTGGCGACGACCTCCTGTCCCGGCTGATCCGTGCGCAGGATGCCGGGTCCGGTATGACCGATGAGCAGGTGCGGGACGAAGCCGTCACGATCTTCCTCGCGGGGCACGAGACGACGTCGAACGCGCTGACGTGGACGTGGCTCCTGCTCTCGGAGCATCGCGACGTCGAGGCGCGGTTCCACGAACGGCTGGATGATGAAGCGTTCGTCCTCGCGGTGTTGCACGAGTCGATGCGGCTCTACCCGCCGGCGTGGGCGATCGGGAGGCGAGCCCTCTCCGAGCACGTCGCCGACGGCGTCCGCATCCCCGCGGGTGCCGTCGTGATCGTGTCCCCCTGGCTCCTCCATCACGATCCTCGTTGGTGGGCCGAGCCGACGGCTTTCCGGCCGGAGCGATGGATCGACGGGGAGCCGGTCGAACACCGGCACGCGTTCTTGCCCTTCGGCGGCGGCCCTCGGATGTGTATCGGCGAGGGGTTCGCCGAGCTCGAAGCGAGCGTCGTGCTCTCGACGATCGGTCGGAGGTGGCGGTTCGAGCACGACCCGGCGCACCGCGTCGAGCTCCAGCCGGTCGTCACGCTGCGACCCCGCAACGGGATGCCGATGCGCGCGCATCGGCGCGGCGCGGAGGCGGTTGGCTCCGGCGGCTCCTAGCGAACGCCAGCTACCCGCGCAACGTTCGAGGGTCGGTAGGCTGGAAGGGTCATGGCCGAACGAACGTTCGCGAGCGCGCTCGTGCTCTTCGCGCATCCCGACGACGCCGAGTTCATGTGCGGCGGCACCGTGGCGCGGTGGGCGCGGGATGGGTGTGACGTCCACTACGTCGTGATCACCGACGGATCCGCCGGGTCGAACGAGCCGGGGGTCACGCGCGAGGAGCTTCGTCCGGTCCGCGAGCGCGAGCAGCGTGCCGCGGCCGCCGTCCTCGGTGTGCAGAGCGTCACGTTCCTCGGCGAGGTCGACGGCATGCTCGAGGTGACGCTCGACACGCGCCGGAAGGTGTGCCGCGAGGTGCGGCGGCTCCGGCCGGAGGTCCTGGTGGCGCCCGACCCCTCGCGGCTGTGGTTCGGGAGCGGCTACATCAACCATTGGGACCACAAACAGGCGGGCCTCCTCGCGCTCACGGCGGTCATGCCGGATGCCCCGTCGCGGCCGATGTTCCCCGAGCTGCTGGACGAAGGGCTGGAGCCGTTCGAGGTGCCGAACCTCTGGCTCGCCATGAACGAGCCGGACACGTACGTGGACATCACGGAGACCTTGGACGCGAAGCTCGCGTCGCTCGCCGAGCACGTCTCCCAGCACACCGAGGGAGCAACGGGCTTCGTCCGGGAACGAGCCGAAGCGCTTGGGGCGCAGAGCGGATCCGGCTACACCTACGCCGAGGGGTTCAAGGCCTTCCACCTGCTTGACGAGGACGAAGACGAGGAAGCGTGATGGAAGAGGGATTCCCCGCCGCGGAGGAGCCGGAACCGTACGAGCTCTCACCGCAGGAGCGCCGTGACGTCGAGGCCGATCTGGAGGACCTCGGCAAGATGCACGACGTCTTCTCACCGCAGGGCGTCAAGGGTGTCGTGATCGCGTGCCAGGACTGCGGGCAGAACCACTTCTACGAATGGGATCTCCTCCAGGACAACCTCGAGCACATGCTGGACACGGGTGAGCCGAGGATGCACGAGCCCGCGTTCAACATCCACGAGGACGAGTACATCCAGTGGGACTACGGGAAGGGATACGTGGACGCGCTCGCCGACGCGGGGCTCCAGACGGGACGCACGATCGAGGTCACCCAATGCCCGTGGTGCGAAACCCCGTTCGACGCCGGGTACCAGTACTGCCCGCGGTGTGGCCGGCAGCTCGGGGCGATCCGCCTGTACCAGGAATTGCTCGACCGAGGCATCGAGGACCGCGAGGCTCGGGCGATGCTGGCGCGGGCCGGCTACGAGCCCTTCTGACGTCTCAGGTCGCTCCTCCCACCCGCTATCCTTCGCGCGATGTACATCCGGTGGCTGCTCTTCCTGCACATCGCCTCGGTCCTCGCGCTCCTCGGGACGCACGGCACCTCGATGACGGTCCTGTACCGGATCAGGCGCGAGCGCGATCGGAAGAAGATCGTCGATCTCATCACGCTGTCCGGCGAGACGATCCTGCCGATGTACGTCTCGCTCGGCGCGATCGTCGTGACCGGTGTGCTCCTGGGACTCAAGTTCGCAGCGTTCTCACGCTGGTGGCTCTGGCTGGCGATCGTGATCCTCCTGGCGATCACCGCCTCGATGGGTGCGATCGCGCGGCCGTACTTCGCCCGGGTGAAGGAGGCGTGCGCGGTCCGGCCTTCCGGCGTCCCCCGCGTCTCCGACGAGGAGCTCACCGAGATCCTGCGATCGCCGACGGCACATGTGCTGTCGGCGATCGGCGGGATCGGCCTCGCCGCGATCCTGTACCTGATGGTCTTCCAGCCGCACTGAGCTGCCGCCCGCGTTTCACGCGGGCGGCAGCGGCCTCGCGGCCGGCCCGTTCACGACCTCGCCGGTCGGGGAGAACCGCGAGCCGTGGCACGGGCAGTCGAAGGTGTGCTCCGCCGGGTTCCACGCGACCGTGCATCCCAGGTGCGTGCATCGAGCGGACAGCAGGTGCTGCGTGCCGGTCTCGTCGACGGAGACCGCCAGCTTCTCGCCGCGACGCTCGATCACGCCGCCCTCGCCGGGACCCAGCTCGGACGCGATCTGCATCACGGTGCGACACACGAGGACGTCCCGGCGCGTCCCCTCGACGACCTTCTCCGGGACCGAGCCGAGAAGGAACCCCTTCGCCCCTTGGAGGCCGCGGTTGCCGACGACGACGAGCTCCGCATCGACGTCCTCGGCCGTCTGCAGGATCTGCTGCGTGGGATCGCCCTCGAGCAAGCGGACCTCGGTTTCGATCCCTCGCCCGTAGACGTCGATCGTGTCCTCCATCACCAGCTTGCCGGTCTTGGGATGCCCGATGAACACGAGGGTCACGCTGGCGAGCACCTCTCGCGCCAGGTCGAAGCCTTTGCGCGCCGCCCGGTCCGCCGTTGCGCTCCCGTCGCTCGCGATCACGATCCGCCCGTACGGTGCGTGCGGGTCCCGCGACCCCGACGCGACGATCAACAGATCGCACGGCGCATGATGGGTCAGCCACCGCGAGAGGTCGGACAGCGTCTGGTCTTCGCCGCGCGCGACCACGATCAGCCCCGCGTCCTGCGCTTCGGCGACGCCCACCAGGACGTCGCCGGCGCGACCCGGGACCGCCTCCGCCTCGAGCCGAGCTCGCCGCATCCCGGCGGCCTCGGCGACGTCGAGCGCTTCCGCGAGCCGCTCCTCCGCGCCGACGGAGGACGCGCGATACCCGCTCGTCGCGATCAGTTTCGCGGATGTCGCCCGCGCGATCGTCGCCGCGACCTCGCCCGCGCGCGTCGCCGCGGGCGACCCGTCCGTTCCGAAGACGATGCGTCCCCACATGGTCCGCGGGAGCCTACCTGCTGACTTCGCTCACCGGCTCGAGCACGCAGTCTTCCGGGAGCTTGTCCGGCCGGAGCCGCTTGAAGACCGGGGCGCGCATCTTCTTCGTGCCCTTCGTGATCTCGGCGTACTCGATCTCGCAGACGACCTCCGGCTCGACGAACACGGCGCCCTTGACGCGCGCGAGCTCGGGGTCGTCGATCGGCGGGCTCGACCGCACGAGCGGCCGGAGCTGCTCGAGGACGCTCGTGAGCATCTGGTCCGTGAAGCCGCTCCCGGCTTGCCCGATCCACCGGAGCGCGCCGCCGTCGTAGGCGCCGACGAGCACCGCGCCGAAGGTGGCGCTCCGACCACGTTCGCCCGGCGTGTACCCGAGGATCACGCAGTCCTGCGTGTCGCGGAGCTTGATCTTGCGCCACGCGTCCGTCCGTCGGCCCGGGAGGTAGGGGGAGCCGAGGCGCTTGGCCACGACGCCCTCGAGCCCTTGGGTCCGCGCGGCATCCACCAGCGCCGTGCCCTCACCCTCGACCCAGGTCACGAGCTGGAGCCGATCGTCTTGCTCCACGACGAGGCGCAGCAGCTCCCGTCGATCCTCGAGCGTGAGCCCGGTCGTGTCCCGGCCGTCCAGCCACAGCAGGTCGAACACCACCAGCGCCACCGGGATCTGCGCGCGCATCCGTTCGATCTGGCGGGGGTTCGCCAGGTTCATCCGCTGCTGCAACGTCTCGAACGAATTCCGCCCGCTCGCGTCGAACGCGACGATCTCGCCGTCGATCACCGCGTTCACCTCGTCGACCAGCTCGTGCACCATGTGGAGCTCGGGATACTGCGCGGTCATGTCCCGACCGGTGCGCGAACGAAGGACGGTGTCGCCCGTCGTCATCTCGGCGAGGCATCGGATCCCGTCGAGCTTGGGCTCGAACCACCACGCAGGGTCGTCGAAGGGATGCCCCCCACCCTCCGCGAGCATCGGCGTGAACCGGGGGGGCGAGGGGATCAGCGGCGCGGTCTGGTTCGAGGCGAGGAACGCGAGCCAATCGGTTCGGGTCTTCACGAAGTGGAACTCGAGCCCCGGATAGCGCCGCCCGTGGAGCCGGAACGAGACCTTCGTGTCGGTCCACTCGATCGGCTCGTACCAGCCGTCGTCGAAGATCCGGACCTCGCCCGCGCCGTAGTGACCTTCCGGGATCGTGCCCTGGAACGACCCGTACTCGAGGGGGTGGACCTCGGTCTGGACCGCGAGCCGCTTCTCGCCCTTCGTGACCGGCAGGCCCTTCGGGACCGCCCACGAGGGCAACCCGCCGTCGCGTTCGAGGCGGACGTCGTAGTGCAAGCGGGTCGCGCGGTGCTTGTGGATCACGAACGAGTTGCCGGCGCCCGCCTCATCGCCCGGCGCAGGCTCCGTCGTCCCCTCGGGACCGAACGCTCGGCGGCGGACGTATTCGAACAGGGCCGGGTCCTTCGACGCCAGCGCGATCTCATCCGAGGTCTTGGTCTCGACGCTCGGCGCGGCGGTCCGGGGGAGCGGGCCCCGAACGGGGTCGTCCTCCTCCACCTCGACGCCGAGCGCTCCGAGCGCTGCCGCCAGGTCGGCCCCGGGCCCGTCGCGGACGCCCGTCCACAGGTCGCCGACCTTCGCGAAGCGCTCCCACACGTTGTCGATCCGGAAGTCCTGCGGCTCGAATCCGCCGGCGCGGACCTCGTCCCAGGTGAGCGGGGTCGAGACCGGCGCGCGAGGCTCGGGCCGCAGCGAATACGCCGCCGCGATGTTCGCCCCCTGCCGGTTCATGTTGTGGTCGATGAAGATCTTCCCGGAGCGGTCGGCGACCCGCCAGGCCATCGTCACCTTGTCGGGGTCCGCCTCCTTGATCAGCCGCCCGCACGCCCCGACGAACGCGCGCGCCTCCGCGTACGTGTACGCGCCCTGCTCCAAGGGGACGTAGATCTGCAAGCCGGTGGCCCCGCTCGTCTTCGGGAACCCCGTCATGCCGAGCTGTTGGAGCAGGACCTCGATGTGCCGGGCCACGTTCAGCACGTCGTCGTACGTGTACGGCGGGAACGGGTCCAGATCGAAGAACAGGTAGTCGGGGTGCTCGACATCCTCACATCGCGAGTGCAGCGGGTGCATCTCGATCGCCCCGAGGTTCGCGACGAACAGGAGCGTGGGGAGGTCGTCGACGGTCAGGTAGTCGATCCGCCCCGTCTTCGCGTCCTCCGACAGGACGGTGCATCGATGGACCCAGTCCGGCGTGTGGGACGGCGCCGACTTCTCGTAGAAGTCGGCGCCGTGGATCCCGTCGGGCATCCGCTTCATCGTGAGCGGCCGCCGCTGGAGGTGCGGCAGCAGCAGGTCCGAGACGTTGAAGTAGTAGGCGATCAGATCGCCCTTCGTGTAGCCCTCGTCGGGCCAGAAGACCTTGTCGAGGTTGGAGAGCCTGAGCTCCCGCTCGGGCAGCTCGATCCACCATGCGTCGCGCTCGCCTTTGCGGGTCTCGAGCGGACGCGGGAGCTCAACCGTGAAGGCGGGACCGCCCGAACCGCGCGCTCGCTTCGGCATGCGAACGATGGTAATCGGAGCCGCTTGTTGCGCTTGAGCCCCCCGTGGATTCATGGTGCGGCGTGGATCGCGTGGTCGACGAACGGACGAACGTCCCCGAGATCGCTGAGGTCGCCGCGGAGACCATCAGCTTCGAGGAGTTCTTCGAGCAGCACCATCGGCGGCTCTTCTCCGCGCTCTGCGCCGCCACGGGCAACCGGCAGGAGGCCGAAGAGGTGATGCAGGAGGCGTTCCTGAAGCTCTGGGAGCGCTGGGACCGCGTCTCAGGCCTCGAGGACCCCGTCGGCTACCTGTACCGGACCGCGATGAACCTGTTCCGCAAGAGGCTCCGACGCGCCGGGCTCGCCGTCCGCAAGGCGGCCGGTCTCGTCGAGATGACGGACGCCTTCGACCTGGTGGACACGCGGGAGGTCGTGATCCGCGGCCTCCGAGAGCTAAGGCCGAACGAACGTGCAGCCGTCGTCCTGACGTCGCTTCGGGGGTTCTCTTCGGAGGAGGCCGCGGACATGCTCGGGATGAAGGCGGCGACCGTGCGCGCCCTTGCCTCCCGGGGACGAGCGCGGATGAGGAAGGTGGTGGACCGATGACGCCGACACCCCCGACCGACGTGTTGGACCGAGTCTTCCCCGCTCCGATCGACGCCTTCGAGCGGCTGGCGCGGCGTCGCGAGCGACGTGACCGGAATCGGCGCATCGTCGAGGGCAGCGTCGCCATCGTGCTGGTGGTGGCGCTCGTCGCGGCGCTCGCCGGGGCCATCACGAACCGTCGGGATCAGGTTCCCGCGGCGCCGATCACGCTGTCGAACGTCCGTGACCTCGGCCTCGCCTGGTGGGGGCCGGCCGTACCCGCGACATCGCAGCCGATCGTTGCCGGCGGCCGCGTGTACGTCCTCGGGCAGGACGGGACGCTCTTCGCCTTCCCGAGCGGATGTCCGTCGGAGCGGTGCGATCCGATCTGGTCCGCCAAGGCGGGGATCGGTTCGTCTCGGCCGTGGGGATCGGCGATCGTGTCCGGCAACCGCGTGTACCAACCATCGTCCGACGGTCGGCTGATGGGCTACCCGACCTCGTGCTCCTCGACCCCGTGCTCGCCCGATTGGATCGGCAAGGCGTCCGGCGACCTGACGAGCGCCAACCCAGCGGCCGGCGACGGTTACGTGTTCGTGGCATCGGACGAGTGTTGCCATGGATCTCGTTCATACGGAGATCTGTTCGCGTTCGACGAGTCGTGCGCGAGCTACCCGACCCCTTGCCGTCCGTCGTGGGCGGCATCCCTGCCGGGCGGGTTCATCGGTGCCCAACCCGTCGTCGCCGGCGGTCGGGTGTACGTGGGGGCCCTGGACGGCACCGTGTACGCGTTCCCAACTCGCTGCGCACCTGTCGGCGGACGGTGCAAGCCGCTGTGGACCGCAGAGACGCATGGTCGATTCGCCGCGAACTTCGGGTTCGGGCTCCCGTCGCATTCGTTGAACGTGACACCGCTCGTCGTGCAGGCGTCGACGGTGTACGTCGCTGCGGGTTCATCCGTCTACGCCTTCCCGCTCTCCTGCAGCACCTCACCGTGTCGACCGCGGTGGATCGGGCACGTGGGGGGGTGGATCAATGACATCGCCGCCTCATCGGAGTTCGTGTATGCCTCGGCATCGCCGCGCGTCGCATACCGCCGCGAAGGGTTCGCGGGTGGGACGGCGGTGTTCCCCACGGCGTGCGCGACCCGATGCACGCCATCGTGGACGTTCCCGACGGTAGCGAGCCCGACGATCGACGAGGGGGTCCTCTACCTGACCGGGTCGGGGGACCAGGGAGACCAGGCGTTCGATGCTGCGTGCGGAGCGAGCGGCGGGGCGTGTGCCCCGCTCTGGACGATGTCTCCCGACAACGGAGCATCGGCGAACTTCGCGACCGTGGCGGACGATAGCGTCTACGTGAGCGGCGTGGACGGCAACCTTCACGTGTTCCGGATCGGCGGCTCGGCAACCTGTTGCGCCATCGCCGGTACCGCCCCCGAAGCCCGGAACTCGCTCGGCTACCTGGCCTTTTACACCTTCGTGGTCGGAGGGATCGTGTGGCTCGCGTTCCGCCGCCGATCCCGTTCGCGCGCAGTCGTCTGAGCGGCCTCCCGCCGTGTCGGCCGCCACGGCTACACTGACCGTTCCCGCTGCGTACGGGCCATCTCAGGGAGGCGAGTCATGCCACGAGCTATGTGGAAGGGGGCCATCTCGTTCGGCCTCGTGACGATCCCGGTCGCCGTGTACCCGGTGACCGAGGAGAAGGGTCTGAAGTTCAACCAGCTCCACGACGAAGACGGCGGCCGGATCCGCTACAAGCGTGTGTGCGAGAAGGACGGTGAAGAGGTCACCTTCGAGCACATCGTCAAGGGCTACGAGGTGGAGAAGGACCGCTACGTGGTGCTCACGGATGAGGACCTGAACGCCGTCCCCGTCGAGTCCAGCCGGGCCATCGACATCCACCGGTTCGTGGATCTGGACGACATCGACCCGGTGATGTTCAAGAAGAGCTATTACCTCGTCCCCGAGGAGACCGGCGCCAAGGCGTACGCATTGCTCCGAGAGGCCATGGCCGATGACGGCCGCGTGGGGATCGCCAAGGTCAGTTTCCGGGACAAGGAGCACCTCGCCGCGCTCCGATTCAAGGATGAGGCCTTCGTGCTGGAGACCATGTACTGGCCGGACGAGATCCGTGAGGCCGACTTCGGCGGCGTCGACGTCAGTGCGAAGATCCGTGGCCAGGAACTGGAGATGGCCAAGCAACTGATCGAGTCGCTCTCCGGGGAGTGGAACCCGGAGGAGTACTCCGACGAGTACCGCGAAGCCCTGCTCCAGATCGTCGAAGCCAAGCTCAACGGGCAGGAGATCGAGGTCGTCGCTCCCGAGCCGACCGCCAAGGTCGTCGATCTGATGGAGGCGCTCAAGGCGTCCGTCGCCGCGGCCAAGAAGGAGGCGGACGAGCCCGCTCCCTCGCGCAAGCCGGCCGCCAAGAAGTCGGCGGCCCCCAAGAAGAAGCCTCCCACGAAGAAGCCGGCCGCGAAGAAGCCGGCGGCGCGGAAGAAGGCCGTCGGGGAGTAGTGCGTCCCGAGCATCGCGACCGAGCCGCGTCGCCGACGGACGTCGCTGCGGTCGTCGAACTCCTCCGTGAGCACGAGATCGCGGATCACGGGCGCGTGACCGCCGACTGGAACGAGATCGTTCGGTTCGTGTGGCGCGACCCGGGGTTCGACGTCCGCCAGGACGGCCGCATCGTCGAGCGCGGTGGCGTTCCGGTCGCCTTCGCGGGAGTGTTCCGCGAGGACGACGCAGGCGTCGAGCCGTTCACCTCCTGGGTGGCCTTTCCGCCAGCGGGTCGTGACGGCGGGGCGCTCCCGTTCCTCGTGGATCGGGTGATCGCGCGCGCACGCGAGCGCAGAGCCGGCTCGCTGTATCACCTGGTCTACCGCAACGACGACGCGCACCGAGCGGTCGCGCTCGAGCGCGGGTTCCGGCGGGTGCGGTCCTCGTGGACGATGCATCGCGAGATCGGTCCGGTGGGGCCGATCGAGGGGTCGCCCGACGGTATCCGGTTCACGACCTTGGCGGAGCATCCCGATGAGCGGAGCCTCTACCGGGCAGATCAGGAGGCTTTCGCCGACCACTTCGGCTTCGCACCGGAGGCTTTCGACGTGTGGCGAGAGCGCCGGTTCGATGCCGACGACGATGACCGCTCACGATGGCTGCTCGCCCTCGACGGGGATGAGATCGTCGCGTTCCTGCGTCAGGTGACCGGCGGCGAGGTCGCGCAGGTCGCGGCGCTCGGAACGCGGAAGCCGTGGCGCGGCCGCGGGATCGCCTCGGCGCTGCTGCGTCGAGCCTTCGCCGAGATGGCGAGCGCCGGGCACCGCGAGGTGACGTTGTGGGTGGATGCCGAGAACGAGACCGGGGCGGTCGGCCTCTACGAACGCGTCGGGATGCGCTCGATCGTCGTCGACGACACCTACCAGCTCGAACTCGCGTGAGGAGACAGGCGTGCCGAGAGCGCCCGACTCGGCGGGGGTAAGCTCCGGCGCGTGAAGCTGGTCACCGCCATCGTCAAGCCGCACCGGATCGACGACGTCAAGGACGCGCTCCGCGAGATCGGTGTGAGCGGGCTGACGACCACCGACGTCGAGGGGTTCGGCCGTCAGCGGGGACACACCGAGGTCTACCGCGGAGCCGAATACCAGGTGGACTTCGTCCCGAAGGTCAAGGTCGAGATCGTCGTCGACGACGGCGACGTCGACGGCGTGGTCGACGCGATCGTGAAGGCGGCGCGGACCGGGAAGATCGGCGACGGGAAGCTCTGGGTGGGCGAGGTCGAACGCGTGATGCGGATCCGGACCGGCGAGATGGGCCCCGACGCGTTGTCGGGGTGAGCGTGAGCGATCCCGCCGCGCACCTGCGCGAGGAGCTCCGCGCGCTCGAACGCGCATACACGATCGGACACCACGGGCTCGGCGTGGCGGGGCGGCGCGCGGGCCTGGTGGATGCGTGCCTCGTGGAGCTGTTCGAACGCGCGGGGTCGCCCGCCGGCGTGGCGATCCTGGCGATCGGTGGGTACGGACGGATGGTCCAGCTCCCGGCGTCGGACATCGACCTGCTCGTGGTCCACGACGACGACGCATCGATCGGCGCGACCGTCGACGCGCTGCTGTACCCGTTGTGGGACGCGGCGTTCGCCGTCGGGCACGCGGTCCGCACGCCGGCGGAGTGTCTCGCCGCGACCGAGCGGTTCGACGCGTGGACGGCGATGCTGGACGGGCGTCTCGTCGTGGGCGACGAGACGCTGGCGGATCGCGCGCTCGCGCCCGTTCGGGCGCGAGCGCGCGAGGACCCCGCAGGGTTCGCGCGCCGGCTGCGCGATGCAGCCGACGCGCGGCGGGCGCGGTTCGGCTCGACCGCCCACCTGTTGGAACCCGATCTCAAGGAGGGGAGCGGCGGGCTTCGCGACGTCGCGTCGCTCGGCTGGCTCGCGGCCGCGTTCGGGACCGACCTCGAGAGCGCCGGCCTCGTCCGCGCGCGCGAGCGCGCGGCGGTCGACGCCGGCGCCGGGTTCCTGGTCCGCACCCGCAGCGCGGTCCAGCTGCTGACCGGCCGGCGCGCCGACCGGCTGGTCTCGGAGCTCCAACCGGACGTCGCTCGCGAGATGGGATTCGTCGATGAACCCAACCTGCTCGCGACGGACGGACTCATGCGCTCGCTCTTCGAACACGCGCGGAACGTGGAGCACGTCGTCGGGTTGGCACTGGCCCGCGCGACGGCGGGAACCACCGGCGATCCCGTGGTCATCGCGGATGCGGGCGCGATCCTCGAAGCGCTGGCCGACGCGGCCGAGGGCGGCGAGGTCCCTTCGGTGGGACTGCTCGACGCGATCGAGGACGTCACCGTCCCCGATCGCGTCGGATGGGATGCGCGCACCCGCGCCGCGTTCCTGCGGTTGCTCCGTTCCGGCGGATCAGGGTCCGGGATGTTCGACGTGCTCGATCGCGTGGGCTTGCTGGCGCGATTCATCCCGGCGTGGGCGGGCGTGCGATGCCGTCCGCAGCGGGATCCCTACCATCGGTCGACCGTCGATGCGCATCTCGTGGCTGCGGCCGCAGGGATGGCCGAGTTGCTCGCCGGGTCGGGGGATGCGGATGATCCGATCGAGCTCTCGGCGGTCGCGCAGGTCGAGCGGCCCGACGCCTTGCTGCTGGGAGCGCTGCTGCACGATGTCGGGAAGATCGGCACCGGCGGACACGTGCCGATCGGAACCGCGATCGCTCGAGACACGCTCGACGCGATGGGCGTAGCCGGACCCGAGCGCGACCTCGCGGTCTTCCTCGTCGAGGAGCATCTGCTCCTGCCCGACACCGCGACCCGTCGCGACCTCTCGGATGAGGACCTCCTCCTCGACGTCGCGGCACGCATCGGAACACCGGAGCGACTCGGCGCCCTCTACCTCCTGGCGAAGGCGGATGCGTTCGCGACGGGACCCGCGGCGTGGACACCGTGGCGCGAGACGCTCGTGCGTGAGTTGGTCGCCAAGGTCCAGCGGGTGTTCGACCGGGGAGAGATGGGGGAGGAGCTCGCCGCTCGTCTCGCGGAGCGGACCGAACGGCTGCGGCAGCTCCTGGATGGCGAGCCCGAAGAGCAGATCGACCGGTTCATCCTGCGGGTGCCGAGGAGCTACCTCCTCGCCGTCGACCCAGGACGTGCTGCCCAGCATTTCCGGATCGTCATGCCACCGCTCGGGCCGCAACGAGGTGCGGACGGCAGCCTCGGCGGGGTCCAGAGCGGGCAGCTACGAGGTCGTCGTGGTCGCGTCCGACCGGCCGGGGTTGCTCTCGTGGATCGCCGGCGCGCTCGCGATCGGCGGGATCTCGATCCTCGCGGCGCAAGCGTTCACGACCGAGGATCGCACCGCGATCGACGTGTTCGAGGTGGAGGGCGCCTTCGAGCCGGAGATCACCGAGGCTCGGTGGCGGGCCTTCCGGAACACGCTGCGACGGACGATCGAGGGGTCGATCTCGCTCGAGCACCGCGTCCGCGAGAAGGGCCGGCATTATCCGCGACCCCGGATGCCGAGCCCGGTGACGATCCGTGTCCTGAACGACGTCTCCGAGTTCTCGACGGTGATCGAGGTCGGCGCGTCCGATCGCATCGGGCTCCTGCACGACATCACGAGGACGTTCGCGGATCTCCATCTGGGCGTCCACCTCGCGAAGGTGGCGACCTTCGACGGGCGGGTCGTCGACGCCTTCTACGTGCGTGACGAGCTGGGCCGCAAGGTCACCGAGCACAGCTTGCTGTCCGGGGTCGAGTCGGCGCTCCGTGAACGGCTGGAGCCGTAGGGACAACCGGTCGGCACGCGCCTCGCGTACAACGGTCGAGGATGGCGCGACGATGCGGGACCCTGGCGGCGACGGTCGTGCTGGCGCTCGCGGTGGCGTGTGGGGGGGCCGCGTCGTCATCCGACGGGTCTGCTCCGGCGTCCGCTCCGTCGGACGCATCGACGCTTCCGATCCTCCAGCACGTCCGGACCGGAGCCGGCCCGATCGGGATCACGGCGGCGTTCGGCAGCATCTGGGTCGTGAACTCCGAGTTCCGCGTGCACGATCGCGGATCCGTCACGCGCGTCGATCCGGCGGACGGCTCGATCCTCGCGACGATCCCGGTCGGAGGCGTGCCGCTCGAGGTGGCGTCGGCGGCAGGATCGATCTGGGTCTCGAACTCCGACGACGCGTCGGTCTCCAGGATCGATCCCGGCACGAACGCCGTGGTGGCCACGATCCGCGTCTGTCACGCGCCGGAGGGGCTCGCCGGGACGCCGGGATCCGTGTGGGTCGTCTGCGAGGACGATGACACGGTCGGGCGGATCGACCCGGCGACCGAACGGATGACGGGGACCGTGGATGTCGGGCTCTCTCCTCGGTTCGCGCTTGGCGCGTTCGGGAGCCTCTGGGTCTCGAACTTCGTCGAAGGATCCGTGTCACGGATCGATCCGGTCGCCGGGAAGGTGATCGCCACGATCGACGTCGAGTCGGGTCCGCAGCTGATGCTCGCGGCATCCGGAGGCGTCTGGGTGTCGAACACCGACGCGCCGGCCGTGCAACGGATCGATCCGCAGACGAACACGGTCGGCGCGACGTTGGAGGACGCCGGGACGACGCCCGATGGGCTGGTCGAGCTCGACGGCGCCGTGTGGGTCGCGTCGGACTCCGGGCCGCAGCTCCACCGGATCGATCCGACGAGCGGGACGGTGCAAGGCCCGTGGCCGGTCGCGGACCAGGGCACGATCAGCGCGAACCAGTTGCTCGTCGCGGTCGATGGCACGTTCTGGGTCCCGCTGTTCAACCAGAACGAGGTCGTGCAGGTCGCGCCCCCCGTCGCATCCGTCTGACGTTGCGACGACGCGTGATCCCGAGGAGCTGGAGCGTCTTCAGCTCCCAACCAGGTCTCCCGACTACCATTCATCGCGATGTTCGGAGGACGGGCGGTGACCTGGTTCGTCGTGGTCGGCGCCGCCGCGTGCGTCCTGGCTGCGAGCTGTACGGGCAAGACCGCCGCCACGGGGATCAGCTCCTCATCGACGAAGGTCTCCACAACGGAGCCCACCCCGTCGAGTGAACCGTCGCACTCGTCGGCGACGCCGACCGGGCAGAAGATCCCTCGGGTGTTCGATCCGAAGCACTTCGAAACCGGGGGATCCGACGTGAACCCGTGGGTTCCTATGGCGCCAGGTGTGCAGATCATCCGGAAGGGGACCGTCTTCATCGGTGGCCGCACCGTGCCACATCTCACCGTCACGACCATCACCGACGTCACGAAGAAGATCAACGGCGTCCAAGCCTTGCTGGTGCTCGACCAAGACATCGACGGCGGCCAGGTCAGCGAGCAGGCGGTCGACTACCTCGCCGAGGATGTGGGCGGCCATGTGTGGTACCTCGGTTCGTACACCGAGGCGTACGAGGGCGGGCAGTTCCTCAACGCGCAAGATGCCTGGCTCGCCGGGGTGAACGGCGCGATCGCGGGCCTCTGGTTCCCCGGTGATCCCCAGCCTGGGAGCGAGCCCTTCTCCCAGGTGCAAGTGCCCGGCGTCGAACAGTCCGCGGCATCGGTGGTCCAGGTCGGGCAGAGGAAGTGCGTTCCGTTCGATTGCTTCAAGGATGTCGTCGTCCTGCAGGAAGCCGGCTCTGAGAACAAGTACTGGGCTCCGGGCGTCGGTCAGATCCTGACCGAACCGCTGTCCGGCGCGGCGCAAGAGATCGAGCAGCTCATCAACGTGAAGGAGCTCAGCCCCCTGGCGCTTGCGGAGCTCAGCGCCGAGGCGCTCATGCTCGACAAGCACGCGGTGCAGACGATTCCGAGCGTCTTCGCCGCGTCGAACCCCGCGGTGCGCGTACGCTGACGGGCCCGGAGCGGAAGCACGTGCGGCCCGCTGCGCCGTTCGTCCGGCTCGACGGCATCGCGAAGCGCTATGGCGATCGCGAGGTGCTCCGCGACGTGAGCATCGATCTCGATCGAGGCGAGGTGACGAGCCTCACCGGAGCTTCGGGCAGCGGCAAATCGACGCTCATCGCCGTGCTCGCCGGGCTCTCGGCCCCCGACGACGGTCGGATCCTCTTCGACGGCCGCGAGCTCCACGCGATGGACGACGCGGGGAGAGCTCGCCTCCGAGCCGACCGGATCGGGATCGTCCTCCAGAGCGGGAACCTCATCCCCTTCTTGACCGCGTCGGAGAACCTCGAGCTCGCGGCGCGATTCGCCGGCGGCGACGACGAGCGGAGGCGAGGCCTCCTGGCGGAGCTCGGCGTCGCCGATCGGGCCGATCACCTACCCCGTCGGATGAGCGGCGGCCAAGCGCAACGCGTCGCGATCGCCGTGGCGCTCGCCAACGAACCCGACCTTCTGCTGGCGGATGAGCTGACCGGGCAGCTGGACTCTGAGACCGCGGAGCAGGTCATGGAGGCCATCCTCGCGACCGGGCGCCGGCACGGCTTGATCGTGTTGTTCGTCACGCACGACGACGACCTGGCGTCCCGGGCGCAGCGACGTCTGGTGCTCGAAGACGGGCGGGTGCACGAACGGTGAGCGGCGCGGTCGCGGTCGAGCTCGTCGGCGTCGGCAGGCGGTACGAGGCGCCGGGCGGAACCGTGACCGCTCTCGACGGGGTGACCCTGTCGATCCTTCCCGGCGAGAGCGTCGCGGTCACCGGTCCGAGCGGATGCGGCAAGTCGACGCTCCTCGGGCTGATCGCCGGCTTGGACGTTCCGACGACCGGGACCGTCACCATCGGTGACCGCGTGATCTCGTCGATGGACGCGGAGGAGCGTGCACGCGCCAGGAGACACGACCTCGGGCTCGTCTTCCAATCGGACAACCTGCTCCCGTACCTGACTGCTACGGAGAACGTGAGCGCGCAGATCGCCCTCGACGATCGTGAGGGCGCCTACGCCCGGAGCGTCGAGATGTTGGTCGTCTCGGGTTTGGCCGGCGAGGTCGATGCGCTCCCGGATCAGCTGTCGGGCGGGCAGCGTCAGCGGGTGGCGGTCGCGCGGGCCCTTGCGCACCATCCGAAGCTGATCGTGGCCGACGAGCCGACCGGGTCGCTCGACCCCCAGAACGCGACGGCCGTGGTGGATCTCTTGCTCTCGGCGCAGCGGGCTTCGGGTGCGACGTTGGTGCTCGTGACCCACGAGGCGTCCGTCGCAGACCGGCTGCAGCGGGTCGTCTCGTTACGCGACGGTCGGCTGACCGGGGACAGCGCACCAACCTCTGGATCAGCGTCGTGATCGGGTACGCCTGGCGCGATCTGGTTCGCAATCCCCGGCGAACCCTGGCGGCGCTGACCGGCGTGATGCTCGGCGTGGGTCTGTTCTCCGGCGTCCTGTTCTTCGTGGATGGCTCGGGCGCCACGATGACGGCGCGAGCCGTCGCTCCGCTCACGCTCGACATCCAGCGGATCGTCACGGCCGAGCCCACCGACCTTCGCCTCAGCGAACGGATCTCCGGTGCAGATGCCCTGGGTGGGGGCGATCGGGCGATCGATCGAGATCACGGCGACGAACGGCGGAGCGGCCGCGGCGAACGACGTCGTGATCCGGGACGAGCCGCCGCGACGGCTCAGGTACCTCCCCGAGACGACGACGCTGGATGGGACCCACCAGCCGGACATCGACGGTGACAGCCCGCTCTCGCACGGCATCGCGGGCTTCGGGATGACCATCGGACGACTCGACGCGGGAGCCTCGGTCACGATCACGTACGCCGTCGAGGCGACCGAGGCCGTGCTCGACGTCGGCAGCCTGCCGATGCGTGCCACCGTGTCGAGCCGCGAGCAAGAGGTCCCGATCGCGGCGAACGCACCACCGGTGGTGATGTTGGACGAGCTCCTCTCGCGGATCGCCGCGATCCCCGGCGTCGCGGCGGTCGACGCCCTCGGCATGGTCGACCTGCCACCCGGCGCGCTCGCAGCGAAGGGCACCGGCGTAGGCGAGCCGATCCGGGTCTTCGCGTTCGATCAGCGCTACCTCGATCACTACCCGTCGATCCGGATCGTCTCGGGTCAGCTCGCGAGCTCGGGAGCCTTGCTCAGCGTCGAGGCGGCTCGCCCGCTCGGCGTCGAGCCCGGCTCCGAGATCGAGCTGGCGGTTCCCGGCCGCGCGTCGTCGCTGCGACTCCCGGTGACGGGCACCGTCGATCTGGCCCAGGCGCAGCCGCTCTTCTCGAGCCGCAAGGCGAGCAAGCTCGAGGAATTCCTCTACGTGCCCAACGTCGGTCGTGATCTCTCCCGCGACGTTCCGCGACGTGGTCGTCCCCGCCTTCGACCGCGCGCGGGCCACGGTCGGCACCGTCCACGAAGAGCTTTCCGGTCGTGGAAGCCGACGTGCTCCTCGATCGAGGACCACTCGAGCGCGGACCCTGCGACGGCGCTCGCACAGACGAGTGCGGTCGACCGCGGCGATCGACCGGATCGGCCCCGGTCAGGGGTACGTGATCGACAACATCTCCAACGCACTCGCTGTGGCGAGCGTCGATGCCGCGACGGGCAGACGGATGTTCCTGTTCCTGGGGCTTCCGGGTGCTCTGCTCGCGGCGTTCCTGGCCGCGTTCGCTGCGAGCATCCTGGCCGCGACCGAGCGCCGGGAGCAGGCGATCCTTCGCGTTCGTGGCGCCGGCCGCCGGCACCTGCGAACGATCGCGCTCACGAAGTCACTCGCGATCGCGTGCGTCGGATCGACCGCCGGTATCGTGCTCGGCCTGCTCTCGACGGCGATCGTCCTCGGCGCGACCACCGTGTTCGCGGCGACGACCGCCGAACTCATCCGGCTCCGCGATCCTGTCGGCCACCGTCGGTCTCGTCGTCACCGCCGTCGCGCTGTACGTCCCCGCGCGGCGCTCGATCGGACGGGAAGTCAGCGAACAACGGCGGGCACTCCGCGACGCGCCCTCGCCTCTGTGGCGGAGGTACGGTCTCGATGTCGCGCTCGTGGTCGCGGCGGTGGTCCTGGAGATCGCCGTGGTTCGGGGCGGTACCCTCGATCCACCGGCTGGGTCGGTGTACTCCGGGACCGCGATCTCCTTGCCGACGAACCTGCTGTCGATCCCCGTCCTCGCGTGGGTGGGCGGGTCGCTCCTGTCCGTACGGCTCCTCGTCGCCCTCGCATCGCACGTGCCCGTGCCGGCGCACCATTTCGGACGGGTCGTTCGCGGTGTCTCGGGTCGGAGCCTTCGACGTCGCGCGGCCGATCTCGCTGGCGGCATCCTCGGGCTTGGCCTCGTCGTAGCGTTCGGAACGGGGTTGGCGTTGTTCGCCGCGACGTACGATGCAGCGAAGGACGCCGACGCGCGGTTCACCCTGGGCTCCGACATCCGGATCACGCCGAGCGTCCTCGCGACCGGTCGACCGAGCGCCGACGATGTGTCCGCGTTCCTCGTTCCCGGCGTCGCCGGGGTGTCGCCCGTCGTCTTCGACGTCGAGAACGCGGTCATGATCGGGCGGCACAACCAGCAACGCGAGAGCCTCGCGGCGATCGACCCCTCGACCTTCTCGGCGGTCGCGCCGTTGCCCGATCAGGTCTTCGTCGAGGGGACCGCGGCGGACACGCTGGCCGCGTTGGGCGCGGACCCGCGAGGGGTCCTGGTGGATGAGGGAACCGCGGACGACCTCTCGGTCGACATCGGGGATCGGGTCGGCATCATCCTCGCCCTCGGCACGAGGCGCGAGATCCAAGATCGGTTCCGTGTTGCCGGCCTCTTCGAACGGTTCCCCGGCATGCCGGAAGGAGCCAACCTGGTCGTGAACCTGGACCGATACCGCGCGGTGACCGGGATCCGGCAGGTCGACTTCTTCCTCGCACGGGTCGAGGACGACGGCGCCGCGGGCTTGGCGAGCGCGACCGGATCGCTCTCGTCCGGTCCGGGCCACGCGGTTCCCCTCCACATCGACTCCACGGAGACGACGCTCGCGAAGGACCAGTCGAGCCTGACGGCCATCAACGTCAACGGGCTCGTTCGACTCGATACCTCCTACGCCCTCATGATGAGCGTCACCGCGATCGCGATCTTCGTGTTCGGTCTCCTCCTGCATCGCCGCGGGGAGTTCGTCGCCCTGCGGGCGCTCGGCATGGGGTCGCGTGAGGTCCGCGCACTGGTCATCGTCGAGGCTGCCGTCGTGACGCTCTGCGGGCTGGCGGCGGGGCTCCTCGTGGGTACCGTGACGGCGCGCCTGTCGATCGGCGTCCTACGGGGTCTCTTCGTGCTCGACCCGCGGATCACGCTTCCGGTCGGCCGTTTCGCTGCGATCGGCTCGGTCGTCCTCGTGGCGGCGGTGGTGTGCGGCCTCCTCGCGGCGGAGCTCCTACGCCGCCTCGACCCGGCAGAGATCCTGCGTGAGGAGTGACCGCTGAGGCCGTCAGGTGTCGTCTGGCACGGGCGCCGCTCCGCTCGCCGCCGGATCCTGCAGCATCGCTTCCAGCCGCTTCGCCATCTTCGGGCTGACGCGCCCTCGTCCTCGTGCTTGAAGTAGGTGAAGACGGTGCCACCGGCATCCAGGGCCGGTCGGATCCGCTCCGCCCACGTCGCGAGCTCTTCATCGCGTGTACTCGGTCTTCCGCAGCCGCAGGTAGCCGACCGGCTCCCAGGACAGATCCTCGGGCTTCGGGTCCTTGTCGTCGGTCTCGGCGACGCACCAGGCGACGCTGCGTTCGAGCAACGCATCGCGCGCCGCCGCCCACGACGGATGTCGGAACTCCATCGCGTAGGCCGGGCCGTTCTCAGGAAGCGTGTCGAGGAACCTCGCGAGCAGGTCGGCGTCGTAGTGCAGGCTCGGCGGGCATTGGAACAGCACGCATCCGAACCGGTCCGCGAGCAGCCTGCCCGTCGTCACGAACCCTCGGACGTCGTCCTCCACGTCCTCGAGCCGCTTCCAGTGGGTGATCCGCTGGTTGGCCTTCAGCGTGAACACGAAGCCCGGGCGCGCTCGCTCGCGCCACCGCTCGATCGTCTTCTCGGAGGGGAGCCTGCGGAACGTGTAATTGACCTCGACCGAGGTCAGCTGCGAGGAGTAGTAGTCGAGCATGTCGTCCTTCTTGAGGCCCTCGGGGTAGAAGACGCCGTGGCGCCACTCGTCGTAGGCGAAGCCCGACGTCCCGAGGTAGAAGCGACCGTCCATCTGCAACCATGATGGCACGCATGGAACGGTTGACGATCCCGACGCCCAAGGGCGAGGTGAGCGCGGTCGTGGCATCCCGCCGACGGACCCGCCCTCGTCGTCGGCCACGGCGCCGGTGCGGGGATGGACCACCCGTTCATCGTGGGGTTCTGCGACGCCGTCGCGGACGAGGGGATCGCGGCGCTGCGGTTCAACTTCCCCTACATGGAGGCCGGGCGGCGGACGCCCGATCAGGCGAAGAACGCGATCGGGGCGTTCCGCTCCGCGTTCGACGCGGCGGCCGCACGCAGCGGCGGCCGGCCGGTGCTCGGCGGCGGCAAGAGCTACGGCGGTCGGATCGCCTCGATGGCCGCCGCCGAGGGCATGCCGGCCGCCGCCCTGATCTTCCTCGGCTATCCGCTGCACGCTCCCGGCAAGACCGACCAGATCCGCGACGCCCATCTGTACGACCTCACGATGCCCATGCTCTTCCTCCACGGGACGAAGGATCCGTTCGCCGACCCGAAGGAGCTCGCGAAGGTGATCCGGCGGCTCGGCGACCGGGCGACGCTCGTCGACTTCGACGGTGCGGGGCACTCGTTCGAGCGCTCGCGGAAGGACGACGCCCGCGTCGTCGGCGCGTCGCTCGCGCCCCACGTCGCCGCGTTCGTCCGAGAACGGGTCTGATCTCGATGCCTCGGAAGAATCGGCGCGCCTCGCTCGAGTCCTTGCCGTCGCCGAACACCCGGCCACGATCGGCGCCCCCGCCGTGGGCCGAGGTCCCCGGGTACGAGGTTCGGCATCTCGTCGGAGACAAGGAGTACCGCTGCCCCGGCTGCGATCACGTCGTGCGGCCCGGCTCCTGGCACCTCGTGGTGATCCCGGATGGCGCGGCGGATGACCGGCGGCACTGGCACACCGAGTGCTGGCGGCAGGAGCTCCGCCGCCAGGGGATCCTCCGCCGCGGCGACGACTGAATCCGAGCAGGGATCCTCCTCCGACGACACCGTCATACAATCGATCCGTGGCCGATCCGGTGCGGGCGAGGATGTGGCACTGGGGCGGACGGTGGTTCGCGATGGTCCTCGATGCACCGGTGTACGTCGAGGTGACCGGGACATCGAAGCGGTCGTGCCTGGAGGAACTTCGGAAGGCCGTCGGCGAGGACGCCACGCTGACCATCGAGGTCGTTCCGACGCTGGCCGGGGTCGCCGAGGCGGCCGAGATCATGGGTTGGGACAAGCGGCGCGTGATCACGTACATCGATCGAGGGCAGTTCCCCGAGCCCATCACGTGGCTCGCGTCCGGCCGCATCTGGCTCCGTGAAGACGTGGAGACCTACGCACAGGACTGGCGAGCGCGACACCCGAACGCCAAGGCCGGCTCGTGAACGGGATGGAGCGTCGCCTCTACCTGATCCGCCACGGCAAAGCAGACCGCCGGTCGTTGGGGGAGACGGTCACGATCCGCGGGACGGTCGCGGATCCCCCGCTCGACGCCGCCGGACGCGAGCAAGCCTCGATGCTTGCCACGCGGCTGCGCAAGATGCCCGAACCCGCGGCGATCTACTGCTCAACCCTGGCTCGCGCGCGCCAGACGATCGAGCCGTTCGTCGAGGCGACCGGAGCGAAGGTCACGTACTCCGAGGACCTGGTCGAGTGGTTCGGTGGCGCGTGGGAGTTCAAGGAGTTCGAAGAGTTGCTCGTCGAGCATCCGGAGATCCCACGCCGCATCTTGTTGCAGGACCCCGTGTTCCATCTGGCTCCGGGCGGCGAGCCGTTCGACGCCTTCCAGCGACGCGTGGTGGGAACGATCGAGGGGGCGCTCGCCGCACATCCCGAGGGTGACCTGTGGGTCGTGTGCCACGGCGGTGTGATCAACGCCTATCTGGCGTCGTTCCTCGAGCTGCACGAACAGGACATGTTCTTCCTCCCACCGAACACGAGCATCAACACGGTCAAGGTCAGGGATCATGAGCGAGCCCTGTGGTTCCTGGCCGATGACACCCACGTGACCGCTCCCGAGCTCTTCCCGGACTGACGGCCGCCGCCGGGTCAGCCGGTAAGGTGCGTCCAACCAAGATCGAGCGGATGACCGAAGAGAGATGGAGGGAACCGAGTGAGTCTCAGATTCCTGTCACCCGAGTGGGCAGACGCCCTGACCAGCTCGGTGAACGGTGGCGATGCCTTCGCGCAAGCCGCCGGGACCCAGCGCGCGAGGATCCAGCAGGTGATCACCGCCCCCGACGGCGAGACCCGGTACTGGACCACGATCGAGGACGGCACGATCGCGATGGGGATGGGCGACCTCGATGCCCCGGATGCGACGATCACGCAGAGCTACGACACGGCGGTCGCGCTCGCCAAGCGTGAACTGTCGCCCGTGACGGGCTTCATGATGGGCAAGATCAAGGTCGACGGGAACATGGGTCTCCTGATGGGTCTCGCCGGCGCGCTCGGCAAGCTCGCCGACGCGATGGCCGGGCTCGACGTTCAGTACTAGCCGGGGGCGTCCTCGGCGATCGCGTGATCCTCGGTGACGCTGTACGTCCCGCTCGCGCGGATCAGGAGGCGGCCCGCGGCGTCCATCACGCTCCCTTCGGCGAAGCCCACGTGGGTTCCCACGCGGACGACGTTCCCGAGGGCCTCGAGTCGTCCCGGCCGCGCGGGGCGCAGGTAGTGCACGTGCAGGTCGATCGTCACGTGTCGGCGCGTCGGCCCGACGACGGTGCGAACGGCGAGCCCCATCGCGATGTCCACGAGGGTCGCGAGGATCCCGCCGTGCACCAGCCCTTGCAGGTTGCGATGATCCGGGCGAGCCTCCCACCCGAGTTTCACCTCCCCGACCGCGGCTTCGTCCACGGAGATCCCGAACCCCGCGTGGAAGGGAGACGCGGCGACGCGATCTCGCAGGTCAGCAACGATCGTGGGGTCGTCGTCCATCCGCAGAGCCCGTGCGCTGCGTAAGTCTCCCATGGGTATCGGGCTGTCGGCGAGATGCACTACCCAGACCTCGATTGACGCCGGCGCCGGTTCGGCCTGAGAATCCGGGGCGGCCGGGCCACGTCGGCGCGGCCGATCCAACGGAAACGGAGGGAGAACGGATGTCGAAGGTGCTCCGATCGCTGGCACCGCCGATCGTGGTACTGGCCCTGGTCGCCGCGGCGTGCTCGAACAGCTCGAGTGCGGCGGGGGCGGGAGTCAAAGCGCCGGTCAATGCAATCAGGACATCAAGGTCGGTCTCGCCCTCGACGTCGGCGGGCTGGGCGACAAGTCGTTCAACGATTCTGCGTACACGGGCTTGCAGAACGCGATCAGAGACGGGCTCGTCTGCTTCGACAACACGAAGTTCCTCGAGGCGAACGCGACGGGCTCCAACCGCGGCGAGAACGTCACCAACCTGGCCGAGGCGGGCTACAACTTGATCGTCGGAGTCGGGTTCGCGTTCTCCCCGGACATCAACGAGATCGCGAAGGACTACCCGGACCAGAACTTCGCCGTGATCGACGGGTACGCCACCTGCGGGACCGCGTGCGGTCTCACGAACGACGCCGCCGCGATCCCGAACGTCGCCGACCTGACGTTCACCGAGCAGCAAGGGTCGTTCCTCGTGGGCGCGGCCGCCGCGCTCGAGGCGGCCAAGCTCAACTGCACCACCGTCGGCTTCCTCGGCGGCCAGACCGGTCCGCTGATCGGGAAGTTCCAGGCCGGCTACACGGCCGGGGTCCACAAGGTGAATCCGAACATCAGGGTCGTCTATCAGTACATCGGCGACGACGTCACGGCGTTCAACGATGCGACGAAGGGCGAGGCGCTCTCGACCGGGATGTACGACGACGGCGCGTGCATCATCTACCATGCAGCCGGCGCGTCGGGCGCGGGACTGTTCAACGCGGCCGTGAAGGCCGACAAGCTCGCGATCGGCGTCGACTCGGACCAGTACCTCACAGCGAGCGCCGGACCAGAAGCCGCTGATCCTCACGTCGATGATCAAGCGGGTCGACACGGCCGTCTACAACGCGATCCAGCAGACCGGCGACGGCTCGTTCAAGGGCGGCGGACAGGTCTTCGACCTGGCGCACCAGGGATTGGACTACTCCAAATCCAACAGCAAGCTGATGACTCCGGACATCATCGCGGCGCTCGAGCTGTACCGGCAGGACATCATCAACGGGACGATCAAGGTTCCGGAGAAGCCGTAACCGGCATCGGCGACGACCGACGACGATGAGCGACGGCGACGGGGCGGGGCGCGCGAGCGCCCCGCCCTTCGTCGTGCTCGAAGGCATCACGAAGCGCTTCCCCGGGGTCGTCGCGAACGACGATGTCTCCTTGGAGCTCCGCCCAGGCGAGGTGCATGCCCTGATCGGAGAGAACGGTGCCGGCAAGTCCACCCTGATGCGCATCCTCTACGGGATGTATCCGGCGGATGCGGGCCGGATCGTGATCAAGGGCGAGGAGGTCCGGATCCACTCCCCGCGCGATGCGATCGCGCGGGGGATCGGGATGGTCCACCAGCACTTCGTGCTGGTGGACCCGTTCACCGTCGCCGAGAACGTGATCCTCGGCGACGAGGGCGGCGCGATCCTCCAGCGCGAAGAGTCCGAGCAGAAGGTGAAGGATCTCGCCGACGCGTACGGGTTCCAGATCGATCCGCACGCGACGGTCGAGGACCTCTCCGTCGGCGAGGAACAGCGCGTCGAGATCTTGAAGGCCCTCTACCGCGGCGTCGAGATCCTGATCTTGGACGAGCCGACCGCGGTCCTCACCCCGTTGGAGACGGGCGACCTGTTCGAGAACCTCCGCCGCCTCCGGGCCGACGGGAAGTCCATCGTCTTCATCAGCCACAAGCTGGACGAGGTGCTCGAGATCGCGGATCGGATCACCGTGCTCCGCCGGGGAGCCGTCGTGGGAGAGACCACGCCGGCGGAGACGTCGAAGGCCAAGCTCGCCGAGATGATGGTCGGACGTCCCGTCTTGTTCCGTCTCGAGAAGCCGGAGGTCGAGATCGGTGAGCCCGTCCTGCGGCTCGAGGGCCTCACCGGCGGTCGCCTGCGGGACCTCTCGCTCGACGTGCGGGCGGGGGAGATCGTCGGCGTGGCCGGCGTCGAGGGCAACGGGCAGCGTGACCTCGCGGACGTCGTCATGGGTCTGCGGCCCCTCGACGCCGGCCGGATCCTCCTCGACGGCGAAGATCTCGCATCCCGGAGCACGGCGGAGATCCGGAACGCGGGCGTGGGATTCGTCCCCGAGGATCGTCACGAGCAGGGGCTCGTCCTGGGGATGACCCTCTGGGAGAACCTGGTGCTCGGACGGCAGGACGACCCGCCGTTCGTCAGGTTCGGCGTCCTGTCGCTCCGAAGGATCAAGGAACTCGCACGGAAGCTGGTCCGGCTGTTCGACGTCCGTGCGAGGAGCATCGACGTCACCGCGGGAGCGCTGTCCGGAGGCAACCAGCAGAAGCTGATCCTGGCACGGGAGCTCGAGACCGACCCGAAGCTCTTGCTCGCCGCACAGCCCACACGCGGGCTCGACGTCGGCGCGATCGAGTTCGTCTGGAGCCAGATCCTGGAACAGAAGGCCGCCGGCCGAGGGGTATTGCTGATCTCCGCCGAGCTCGATGAGATCTACGCGCTCTCCGACCGGATCCTGACCCTCTACGAGGGGACGATCACGGGCGAGTACCCGCCCAGCGCGCCCGCCGAAGACGTCGGTCGCGGCATGCTCGGCGACGTCGCCGCTCAGGGAGCGCGCTGATGGCGATCACGGCGACCGCGCCCGCCCGCCGCCGGGAGCGGCGTGAAGACCAGACCCGAATGGCTCGAGCGGGCCATCGGGCAGGGGCTCGCGCTCCTGCTCGCTCTCGTCATCGCGCTGGGTCTCGGTTCGATCATCATCCTGCTCTACGGGGAGAGCCCGCTGGCCGTCTACGGGTCGATCCTGCGCGCGTCGACGACGGACAAGGACGGTCCCGCGTGGGTGCTCTCGGCCGCCACCCCGCTGATCTTCTCGGCGCTGGCGGTCTCGGTCTGCTTCAAGGGCGGACTCTTCAACATCGGGGTCGAGGGCCAGTACCTCGTCGCCATGGTCACCGCCGCCTGGGCCGCCCTGCATCTCGGGGGCATCCTCCCGGGGCCGTTGCTGATGTGGGGCGTGCTCCTGTTCGGCATCCTCGGCGGGATGGCGTACGCGGCGATCCCCGGCGCGCTGAAGGTGAAGACCGGGGCGCACGAGGTCGTCACCACCATCATGATGAACGGCATCGCGGTGAGCCTGGTGGCGTGGGCGCTGAACAACCCACTGCGGTACACGAACGCCCCGGTCGGCCAGAACGTCGATCTCCGGACGAACATCTTCCCGGCGCACGCGAAGGTGCCCGACCTGGGCCACCTCCTCGGCTACGGTCCTGCCCCACGGCTGTCGTGGCTGTTCCCGCTCGCGGTGCTCGCCGCGGCGATCGTGTGGTTCATCGTGAAGCGGATGCGTCTGGGGTACGAGGCGCGGGCCGTCGGTGCCTCGTGCGGGCTCGGCGCAGGCCGGCGGCATCGGCATCGGCTCCGTGCAGATGAAGCTGTTCCTGATCTCGGGCGCGCTCGCCGGTCTCGGTCGGGCATGCAGCAGATCCTCGTGAACAACGCCTCGACCTCCACCGGTGGGTACCTCCCGCAGAACTACGAGGCGACCCTCGGGTTCACGGGTATCGCCGTCGCGTTCCTGGGCAGAACAATCCGATCGGCATCGTGTTCGCGGCGATCTTCTGGGCCTCGTTGTCGCGAGGGGAGTCGATCCTGCCGATCGAGACGGACATGCCGCGGGAGTTCGTGATCATCCTGCAGGGGATCTTGATCATGTCGGTCGTGATCACGTACACGCTCGCGAAGCGGCGGCTGGAGCGCCGACAGACGGGCCGCGTCCTGGCCGAGGAGGAGATCGTCGCTGCGCAGGCGAGGCCCGGTCGAGGTGGGGGAGGCTCTATCGTGAGCAAGCTCGGGTTCGCGATCAGCATCGCCTTCACGTACTTCACGATCATCTACCTCACCGGGCTCGGGGGTCTGTTCAGCGAGCGCTCCGGCATCGTCAACATCGGCCTCGAAGGGCTTGATGATCATCGGGACGGTCACCGGATCGTTCGGCGCGTACTACTTCGGAGCGAAGCTCGGGTGGGGTGTGCCGGCGGGCCCGATCATGGGGCTGCTCCTCGGGCTCGCGTGCGGAGCGGTGTTCGCGTCGATCCACGCGCTCGCGACGGTCACGTTCAAGATCGACCACATCGTCTCCGGCGTGGTGATCAACCTCGTGGCCGTCGGCCTCGCACGCTTCCTCTCCACGATCTTCTTCGGGCAGGCGACGCAATCCGATCCCGGGCAGCCCCATCTCCACGTGATCTCGATCCCGCTGCTGTCGTCGATCCCGGCGTTCGGGAGGGCGTTCCAGGGGCTGTCGCCGTTCGTCCTGTTCCCGTTCCTGATCGTCTTCCCGGTGTGGTGGGTGCTGAACCGAACCCGCTGGGGACTGCGGCTCCGCTCGGCGGGGGAGAACCCCGAGGCGACCCGGTCGCTCGGGGTCGCCGTGGCCCCGCTCCGTTGGGAAGGGCGTGCTGATCTCCGGCGCGTTCGCCGGTCTCGCCGGCGCGTTCCTGTCGGTCGAGATCGTGAACAACTGGCGCGAGGGCCAGACGCTCGGCCTGGGCTTCATCGCGCTCGCCGCGCTGATCCTGTCGAACTGGAACCCGATCCGGCTGATGGGCGCCGCGTTCTTGTTCGGCTTCGCCCAGGCGGTCCCGCTGGCGCTCCGCGATTGGCCCATCATCCGCTCGATCCCCGAACAGTTCGTCAACATGACGCCCTACGTCGTCACGATCGTGGTGCTCGCCGGGTTCATCGGGAGGGTGCGACCGCCGGCCGCGGCGGGCAAGGCGTACGAGGGAACGACGACCTAGACGGTCCCGTGGAGCCGGTCGCCGAAGTCGCCGAGGCCCGGCAGGATGAAGCCCTGCTCGTTGAGCTGGCGATCGAGGGCCGCGGTGAAGACCGGGACGTCGTGATGGTCGGCCGCGAGCCGCTCGACGCCCTCGGGGGCGGCGACCACGCAGACGAACGAGATCGATCTGGGGGTGGCGTTCGCCTTGATGTGGGTGAGCGCCGCCGCGCCGCTTCCTCCGGTCGCGAGCATCGGATCGAGCACGAGCGCCCGGCGTCCGTCCATCGGCGGGAGCTTCGCGTAGTAGTCGCGAGGCTGGAGCGTGATCTCATCGCGCTCCATCCCGAGGTAGCCCACGACGGTGTCCGGGTACAGATCGGTGGCGGCGTCCAGGAGCCCGAGGCCCGCACGGAGGACCGGGATCGCGACGAGCCGCTCGGCGACGACCTCTCCGGTCGTCGTCTCCAGCGGGGTCGGGACGTCGATCGGCTCGGTCGCCAGGTCACGGGTCGCCTCCAGGACGAGCAGCCAGCCCAGACGCCGCGTGAGCGTCCGGAACAGGTCCGGAGGGGTCCGCTCGTCGCGGAGCCGAGCCAGGAGGTCGGCAGCGAGCGGATGATCCACGACCGTGAGGGTCACCGGCGCATGCTAGCGAGGGCGGGCGCGGGTGGCTTGCCACCCGCGCCCGCCGTCTGCCACCATCTGCCCGAGATGCAGCGGTGCGTCGGCTTCTGGTTCTTCTACGGCGGGCACGACCCGGCGTAGTCGCCAGCGGCCACCGAGCAGCGAGCGACCCCGGGCCGGACGCCCGGGGTTTCGACTTCCCCGGGCCGTTCGACCGGGCCGGACGAGGAGGTTCGACCGCATGGTCGTGGTGATGACACCGGAGGCGACGGACGCCGACATCGAGGCCGTCGCGGAACGCGTACGCGCGAACGGCGGCGAGGCCTTCGTCTCCCGCGGCACCGTGCACACGATCATCGGCCTCGTCGGCGACACCGAGCGATTCAAGGCGATCGATTGGCGTCAGATGCAGGGCGTCGATCACGTGATCCAGATCGGGAAGCCGTACAAGATGGTCTCCCGCGACCTGCATCCCGAGACCACCGTCGTCAAGGTCGGCACGGTCCCGGTCGGCCGGGACAGCTTCACGCTGATCGCCGGGCCCTGCGCGGTCGAGAACCCCGAGCAGACGATGCGCGCGATCCGAGCGGCGAAAGACGCCGGCGCCACGATCGTCCGCGGCGACGTCTACAAGCCGCGGACCTCGCCGTACTCGTTCCAGGGACTCGGGGAGCGGGGGATCGAGATCCTGCAGGAAGCGCGTCGCGAGTTCGGCCTGCCGGTCGTGATCGAGGTCGTGGACGTGTCGCAGGTGGCGCACGTCGCGGACGTCGCCGATTGCATCCGGGTCGGGACCCGCAACGCCCAGAACTTCGAGCTGTTGAAAGAGGTCGGGCTCGCGAACAAGCCCGTGATGTTGAAGCGAGGTCTCGCGATGACCGTCGAGGAGTGGCTGCAGGCGGCCGAATACGTCGCGCAACGCGGCAACTCGGAGATCATCCTGTGCGAACGCGGGATCCGGACCTTCGAGCCGTCGACCCGCAACACCCTCGATCTGGGCGGCATGGCCGTCGCGCAGCACGAGTCGCACCTGCCGGTGATCGTCGACCCGTCGCACGCCGTGGGGAAGCGTCACCTGGTGGCGGCCATGGCGCGTGCCTCGCTCGCCGCCGGGGCGGACGGGGTCATGGTCGATGTGCATGCGAACCCCGAGCAGGCGCTGGTGGACGGGGCCCAGGCGCTCCTGCCGGAAGAGGTCATCCAGCTCGGAGGGCAGCTCGCGGCGATCGCCGAGGCGCTCGGCCGGCCGATGAACCGCTAGGGCCGCTCAGTCGTCGAGCCACCAGGTGGGCCGGCGTGGAGGGGCGAGGGATCGGTCGGCTTTCCGCAGGAGCGCGACCAGGCGTCCGCGCTCGGTGTCCGTCAAGGCCTTCTCCAGGACGTCGGGCATGTCGGCGAACTCGTGGAGGCGGGCGATGTGCGCGCGTGCATGGGCTGTCACGACGAGGTAGGTGGCGTGCGGTCCGCGTTCGCAGGTGACGAGTCCTGATCGGGCGAGCTTCGTGGCGATGGCAAGCGCCGCCTGTCGCGTCACGCGCAGGCGCCGCGCGAGCTCCGAGATGTGCATGTCGTTCTGGTCAAGCAGAACGACGAGTGCTCGGTATTGGGCATAGGAGATGCCGAACGCTTCGAGACACTGATCCATGGCGACCTCGAAACGGTGTTGAACGCGCCTGGCTTCGACCATGACGTCCCACCCGCTGGCGCTCGTGATGTCGTCGACGTCGCACATGGGGGCCGTTCATACCGCGAGGGTCTGACATCGGCGTACGGGACGTAAAGCGGTTACCAGGCTCACCGGGTCCTGCCGGTGGAACCCGTCAACATCTTCACGACTGCGACGGCCTTCGCAGTCGTGAACCTGTGGACATCTGCCAGCGCAGCCACCCCGGACCGACCGCAAGGGGTTGACACGCGCGACAGGAGCGACGTCAGACGAACGCTGGAACGTTCGGCGTCAGCTCGAGGATGTCACAGGTCCCGCGCCAGCGGCCGATCGACTCGCCAGGAGCGCCACCTCGGGACTTCCGCTTGTCCGCCAACGCCTTCGCCGCCTCCTCCCACTCCGCACCCTCAAGCAGGCGTGGTGCGGCAGTGAACTCCTGAGCCGACGTGTCGCGACCCTTCCGGCGGGTCACCACGACGAACTCCTTCGCCCCGCCCACGCCGGGGACCGTCTGCTCCTGCGGCCCCGGCTGCTTCTGCGACAGAACGAAGATCCGCCCGTTCTTATAAACGAACCACGCCGGGATCATCCTTCGACGCCCGCCGACGTCCGCACCGACCCAGATCACGTCCGACTTCCGGACCGCGTCCTCGATCTCCTTCGGCAGCTTCGTCGGGGCGGCCTGCACGTACACGGGGAGCTCGATCTCACCGACGACCTGGTCGTCGATGATGAACGAGGCCACGTAGGTCCCCGTCTCGTCGAAGACGGCATCGTTCACGACGTCGAGTTCCGTCGTCAGGTCGAACATCCCCCGCATCCGGCGGTACTCGGGTCCCCACCGCCAGATCATGCGTCCGGACGGACCGTAGAGGCGCACCTCCTCCTGCACGATCCCGACGCCCACCTTCCAAGCTCGGAAGATCACGAACGAGAGCGCGGGACCCGGTTGCCCCGTCAGGTAGATGCCATCGGGCGAGGACTCCCCCTGGGTCTGCCAGACGCGTTCGTCGACGATCGCCGCCGCGACGAGCTCCCCCACGGTGTCCATCGGGGGGCAGGATACCGCTCCGAGGTTGCTAGACCGTCCTCGCGAGCCACAAGCGTGGCTCCTCGATCTCCGGCAGCGACGGCAGTGCCTCGGCCGACCCCCACATGCGCGCGAGCGTCGCCTCGTCCGTCAGATCGACGACGAGGTCGCAGAACCGTCGTCCTGCCACGTACTGCTCCCGCTTCATGTCGATCCCGAGCAGCCGCTCGAACACCGGATCCGTCGCTTCGTCCTCTCGGTGCCGATGCATCGCCTCTTCGATCATCGCGTGCGTGGCGAGGAGCCGTGCGCCGAGCGCGTGCATCACGTGGTCGGCGTAGCCCTCGGCCGCGGCCATGAACGCTTGGATCCTGCCGAGCTTCAACCGTTGCTCATCGTCGAGCACGGCGCCGAACAGCGCGTCGCCACCCTCCCCGCCGAGCGCCCGTTCCACCGCCTCCGTGTCGGTCGGGTCGAGGGACGAGAGCCGCTCCTGGATCGCGCCCACGTCCACCGTGAGCGTCGAGAGGAAATCGTCCACGAGCGAGACGAAATGCGTGGATGTCCACGGCCGCGCGAACTCGAGCCGATGGGTGACCTCGTGGATGGCGACCGAGGTGCGGAACTCGGTCGGGTCGAGCGACCAGTCATGCTCGAAGCGCGCGATGTTGGAGATCACGAACAACAGCGCCCCCGCGCCCGCTTGACGAGGGACCGCGACGTCGTACTGGCCGAGCACGCGCGTGGCTAGGAACCCGAGGACCTGTCCTACCTGTGTTCCCTGCAGCAACGGCCCGAGCTGCGTGAACATGCCGGCCATCGGCCCCACGTCGTCGGGCATCTGTTCGCGCATCGCCGTCTCGAGCGCTTCGCCCATCCGCTGGGCCGCCGGCTCGAGCAAGGAACGGAGGCTCGTCGCGCTGGCGCCGACCCATTCGGCACGGCGCACCGGCTGGACGTGGACGATGTCGCCCGGGAGCTCCAACCCGGTGAACCCAGCGACCTGCAGTTCCGCCACACGGACGGCCTCGTCGAGCATCCGGCGATCCTCGTCGGTCGGCTCGGGATCGGGACCCTCCTCGAGCGCGGTGGCGACGCCGACCTGGCGCGCGAGCTCCCAGTTGATCGGCCCCGACGAGGAGGCCATCACCCGCTGCAGCTCACGGAACAAGGGCGCGTCCCGAAGGGCGTCCGGATCCATGCCGAAGGGGAAGCCGAGTGGGTCGCTCACGTCGGCCAGACTACGACCTCCCTCGCGCTACGATGGGCGTCGTGTCCGACGACCAGACGCTCGTGCGTGTCGCCGCCGAGCCGCTGTCCGTCGACGAAGCGCTCGCGTTCATCGGGGATCCTTCGGCGGGAGGATCGTGCATCTTCGTCGGCACGGTCCGCGATGCCGACGCCAACGGCGGCGTCGTGACCGGCCTCATGTACGAATCGTGGAACGAGATCGCGGTCGACCGGCTCCACGAGATCGCCGACGATCTCCGCGCCCGTTGGCCGGTCCGGAAGGTGGCCCTGCTCCACCGCATCGGTGACCTCGCCGTCGGCGAGGCGAGCGTGGTCGTCGCCGTTTCCTCAGCTCATCGCGCGGAGGCATTCGACGCGTGCCGGGAAGGGATCGAACAGCTGAAGCACGACGTTCCGATCTGGAAGAAGGAGCTGCTCGCGACGGGCGAAGGCCACTGGGTGATGGGGTCCTGATGGGGCGGGACCTCGCGATCGACCTCGGAACGGCGAACACGATCGTCTACCGCCAGGGCGAGGGGATCGTCTTCGACGAGCCGACGGTCGTGGCGCTGCACGCGAACACTGGCGCCGTCGTCGCGATCGGTGAGGCTGCCTGGGATCTGATCGGCGGCGATTCCGGCAACGTCGTTGCCGTGCGACCGCTGCGCGAGGGAACGGTCACCGAGTTCGAGATGACCCAGCGCTACCTCGCCTCCGTGCTCCGCCGCGTGGCGCCGGGACGGTTCCCGAAGCCGCGCGTCTTGATCTGCATCCCGTCGGAGAGCTCCGAGGTCGAGAAGCGCGCCGTCGAAGAGGCCGTGACGTCCAGCGGAGGGAAACAGGTGACCCTCGTCGAGGAGGCGCTCGCGGCGGCGATCGGCGCCGGTCTGCCGATCCACGAACCGATCGGGCATCTGATCGTCGATATCGGCGGGGCGCGCTCGGAGATGGCCGTCGTCTCGATGGGAGGCGTGGTGTCGGGCCACGGCGTGCGATGCGGCGGGTTCGACCTGGACGCGGCGATCCAGGAGCATCTGCGTTCCACGTGTGGGGTGGCGATCGGGGAGAAGGCCGCCGAGGAGATCAAGATGGCGATCGGCGCCGCGTTCCCGTCCGCGAGCGGGCGCGCCGCGCTCGTGATCGGACGGGAACTCGCCACGGGGAACACGGTCGAGGTCAAGATCACCGAGGACGAGGTCCGCCAAGCGATGGCGGAGCCCGTCCGGTCGATCGTGGACGGCGCGCGCCGAACGCTCGGCGAGGCGCCCCCCGAGCTCACGCACGACGTCCTCGAGACCGGCATGTTCCTCACGGGGGGCGGGAGCCTCCTGAAGGGTCTGGACCAGCTCCTCGCGCAGGAGTGCGAGGTCCCGGTGCACGTCGCCGAGAAGCCGCTCGAGACCGTCGCGATCGGCGCGGGTCACATGCTGGAACACCTGGAGGAGTACCGTTCGGCGTTCCAGCTGGTTCGGCCGGCCGGGCGGCGCTGAGCGCTGAGCCCCGAGCCGAGCGCGGAGGGGGAGTGGGCGATGACCTTCTCGATCGTGGCGTTCGATCCGGCGAACGGCGATCTGGGCGTCGCGGTGGCTTCGAAGTTCCCGTGCGTCGGCGCCGTCGTCCCGTGGGCGAAGGCCGGCGTCGGCGCCGTGGCGACCCAGGCGTGGGCGAACACGGACTTCGGCCCGGACGGCCTGCGGCTCATGGCGGGCGGGATGCCGGCGGGGCCGGCCCTCGACGCCGTGCTGGAAGGCGACGACGGCCGCGACGAGCGCCAAGTGGGCTTCGTGGACGCCGGTGGCGGGGCGGCGACCTTCACGGGCTCAGGATGCGCCGAGTGGGCGGGCGGGGTCTCGGGCGAGCATTTCGCGGCGCAGGGCAACATCCTCGCCGGCGCGGGTGTCGTGGACGCCATGGCGCGCGCGTTCGGCTCGGCCGACGGTGAGCTCTGCGATCGACTCCTCACCGCGCTGATGGCGGGGGACGCCGCGGGCGGTGACCGTCGCGGACGACAATCCTCGGCGTTGCTGGTCGTTCGGGACCGTGGCGGCTACGAGGGGCGGAACGACCGCTACATCGACCTTCGAGTGGATGATCATCCGGACGCGCCGGCGGAGCTCGGGCGCCTGTTCGCCGTGTGGGACGACACGATGCTGGTTCGCACGGACCCGCCGCTCGAAGCGACGGCGGAGCTCGTGAGCGAGCTCCAACGCCGCCTCGCGAGTGTCGGACGCTACGACGGGCAGGCGCACGGTGCGTTCGACGAGCCGACCAGGGTCGCGCTCGCGGAGTGGGCCGGTTGGTACAACCTCGAGGGACGTCTGCGCGACGACGATCGCATCTCGCGGCACCTGGTGACGGAGCTGCGGGACATCACCCCGGAGGTGTCGTGACGGGCCCGTCGTTCAGCTGACGGCCCGGTGGACGAGCTTCACGAGGAGACTGGCGCCGGCGTACGTGGTGAACGCGAGCGCTGCCGCGCCGGCGATCACCGCGATCACGAGCCCCAGCGCGCCGGTGAGACGTGACTCCCAATCGAGCCGCGTGTCGGTGACCGTGACGTACGTCTGGCCGGAGCCGGGGACGGGAACGCCGACCGGCTGGTTCGCTCGAGGGGGTCCGGCGGCCGCGTGCGCGGCACCCTGTCGGAGCGTCATGAGGTACGCGGCCGCGCCCACGGCCGCCGCAACCAACACCACCAAGAGATAGGCCATCGGGCGCGAGCCTACCCCTCCGAGCGGCCTCGAACGAGGAACCACGGCAACCTTCGGAACGAAGCAGTCCGTAGGATGGCTCCCCGCATGCGTCACCCCTTCCGCATCGCCGCCTTCGTCGTGGTCGCAACCGTGCTCGTGGCCGCCGCGTGGATCCGACTGCCGTATTACGCGATCGGTCCCGGGCCCGCCCGGTCGGTGACGCCGCAGATCCGCTACGACGGTCGCCCGCGCTACGACCCCACGGGTGCGCTCGAGATGACCACGGTGAGCTACCACCAGGTGAGCCCGTTGCAAGCGATCGCCGTCTGGCTCGAGCCCGACTGGGCGTTGGTCCCCCAAGCCGACCTGTATCCGACGGGCAACGTCGCGTTGGAGAACCAACGGTCGATCTCCCAGATGGACCAGAGCAAGATCGACGCGACCGGGGTCGTTCTCCGGCGGCTCGCGAACTACCCGAAGGATCACGGCACGGGAGCCTTGGTCGAGTCCACCGTCCCCGACTGCTCCGCGGACGGACGGCTGTTCCCGGGGGACATCATCGAAGCGATCGACGGGAAGCCCGTCGGGGATACCGCGGACGTGCGTCGCATCCTCCACCACGCGAAGGAGGGGCAGGCCCTGTCCTTCCGGCTCGATGTGGACGGGAAGGTGGAACGGGCGACGTTCGTCCGGAAGCCGTGCGGCCCCGACGAGGAGCTGCTCGTCGGGTTCCGCTCCATCGACGCGTTCCCGTTCCTGGTCTCGATCGACAGCGGCGACATCGGAGGTCCGTCCGCCGGACTGATGTGGGCCCTCGGGCTCTACGAGCTGATGACGCCGGGCGATCTGACCGGGGGACGCACGATCGCGGGTACCGGGACGATCGACCTTCAGGGCAAGGTCGGGCCGATCGGCGGGATCCGCGACAAGGTGGTCGCGGCGCAGCGTGCGGGGGCGAGCATCTTCCTCGCCCCGGCCGACGACATGGCCGACCTCGCGGGGGTGGACACGGGAGCGATGCGGGTCATCTCGGTCGCGACCTTCGCGGACGCACTCCAGGCACTCCGGTCTGGCGGAACGACGACGTGAAGTAGGCTGCAGGCCGTGTCGACGATCCGTCTCCCGAGCCGGTCACGGCGATGGCCGCTGATCCTCATCGGAGCCGTCATCGTCGTGATCGTCCTGTTCACGGCGCTCTCCGGCTTCGTGATCGATCTGCTCTGGTACCGGGAGATCGACCAGAGCGGCGTGTTCTGGACCGTCCTTCGGACCAAGACCGTCCTCGCCGTGGTCTTCGGGCTGCTGTTCTTCGCGATCTTGTACGTGAACCTGGTCATCGCGAGGAGGATCCGGCCGACGACCCGGATCCTGTCGCCGGACCAAGAGGTCCTCGAGCGGATCCGTGATGTCACGGATCCGCTCGTTCGGTGGGCGATCCCGGTCGGCTCGGCCGTCCTCGCCTTCTTCGTTGCGCTCGGCGTGACGGGCGAATGGAGCAACTTCTTGCTCTGGAAGAACTCGTCGGGCGTGACCTTCGGGACCGTGGAGCCGCTGTTCCATCGCGACCCGGCGTTCTACGTGTTCTCGCTCCCGTGGCTCCGCTTCCTCCAGGGGTGGCTGTTCTCGACCCTGGTCGGGGTCACGATCCTGGTCGGGATCGCCCATGTCCTGTGGGGTGGGATCCGTCCGCAGGCGCCGATGTTCGCCGACAAGGTGACGCCGGCCGCTCGCGCGCATCTCTCGGTGCTGCTCGGGCTCATCATGCTGGTCAAGGCGTGGGGCTACTGGCTCGGTCGGTTCGACCTGCTCACCTCACCGCGGGGCGTCGTCGAGGGGGCGTCCTACACCGACGTGAAGGCGCAACTCCCGGCGCTCAACTTCCTGGCGATCGTCGCCGTGATCTGCGCGATCCTGTTCTTCGCCAACATCAGGCTCAGGCAATGGAGCCTGCCCATCATCGCGGTCGGGCTCCTGGCGCTGGTGTCGGTGCTGTTGGGAGCGATCTATCCCGCCTTCGTGCAGCAGTTCCGGGTGAAGCCGAACGAACAGCAGTACGAGGCGCCATACATCGAGGACAACATCCAGGCGACGAGCTCAGCGTTCAACCTCAGCTCGATCCAGGCGCAAGAGCGTGACGTGTCCACGGGACCCCTGTCGGCGAAACAGATCGCGGACAACGCCGGCACGGTCTCGAACATCCGCGTGTGGCGTCCACCGGTGCTGAAGGAGAACCTGCAGTCGGTGCAGCGCTTCCGTCAGTACTACGACTTCAACGACGTGGACGTGGACCGCTACACGGTCAACAACGAAGAGCGGGTGCTCATGGTCTCCGCACGAGAGATCGCCCAACAGGGCCTCGACCCGTCCGCCCAGACCTGGCAGAACGTCCATCTGGCGTACACGCACGGGTACGGAGCGGTCGCGGCGCAGGTCAACACGGCCACGGTCGAAGGGCAACCGGACTACGTCCTGCAGGACCTCCCGCCGGTCACGACGGACCCGGCGCTCGACATGTCCCAACAGCCACGGATCTACTTCGGAGAGAGCGACCAGGAACCGTTCGTGATCACCAACACGAACGTCAGCGAGCTGGACTTCCAGCCGGACACGTCGGCGAGCGCGACCTACTCGGGAACGGGCGGCATCCCGCTCTCCAACGTCCTGCGCAGAGCGATGTTCGCGTGGAAGTTCCGCGACTACAACCTGCTGGTCTCGGGCAGCATCAGCAGCAACAGCCGGATCATGATCTATCGCGACATCCAGACGCGGGTGCGCAAGGCCGTTCCGTTCCTCAAGTTCGACAACGACCCGTACCTCGCGATCGTCGGCGGGAGGCCGGTCTGGATCTGGGACGCCTACACGTACACGAACGAGTACCCCTACTCGCAACAGGTCGATCTGGCGCAGGCGGCTCCCGGGCAGGACTCCTCGACCACGACCCTGCAGGGCAACGTGAATTACCTCCGGAACTCGGTCAAGGCGGTCGTCGACGCGTACAACGGCAACATCACCTATTACGCGAACCTGCAAGACCCGATCGTGGAGGTCTGGTCACGAGCCTTCCCGGGACTGTTCACCGACATCAACAGCGCGCCGCAGGAGCTCTGGCAGCATTTCCGGTACCCGGAGAACCTGTTCCAGGTCCAGGCGTCCCAATACGCGGCGTACCACGTGACCAACGCGACGGACTTCTACCAGAAGCGCGACTTCTGGGCGATCCCGAGCGACCCCACGCTCTCCGCTGCCGGCGTCGCCTCCACCGTGCCCCTCCGCCCGTACTACCAGTTGATCCGATTGCCCGACGGGAGCACGGAGGAGTTCGAGTTGGTGATCCCCTTCGTCCCCGCCGATCGCCAGAACATGGTGGCGTGGATGGCGGCGTCGTCCGACCAACCGCACTATGGGGAACTCACGGTGTTCCGGTTCCCCGAGGGACGCACGATCGAAGGACCGACGCAGGTCTTCGCCAGGATCAACCAGGACGCGCGGTTCTCGAGCGAACGGACGCTCCTGAGCCAAGCGGGATCGAACGTCCTGTTCGGCGATTTCCTCGTGATCCCGATCGACAACTCGTTCCTCTACGTCCAGCCGGTCTACGTGCAGGCGCAACAGACACCGATCCCGCAACTCCACGACGTGATCATCGTGAACGGCAGCGGGGGAGCGGTGACGATCGCGGACAACCTGCAGGATGCGATCCGCGGCGCGGTCACCGGTCAGGTGCCGTCGGGTGGTGGGAACGGCGGCGGTGGCGGGACGGTGCCGCAGCGGATCCAGGCCCTGCTCGCCCAAGCCCAGCAGCACTTCTCCGCAGCGCAGGCGGCGCTCCGGTCCGGCGATCTGGGGACCTACCAGACCGAGATCAAGGCCGCGCAGGATGCGGTGGACGCGGCCGCGAAGCTCGCGGGAACCACACCGACACCCAGCGGAACGCCGACGCCGTCCACCCCGACGCCGAGCGCCAGCGCGTCGGCGTCCCCGTAGCTACTCGGGCAGGCGATAGGTGAGGTCGGCGGCGACGTCCGCGACGTCCATCTGGGCCTTCTGGAGGTGACCCGAGTAGTCCCAGTTCATCGCCTGCCACCGCGTGAACTGGTCGAGCACCCAGACACCCGATTGCCGCGACCCGTTGCCGCTCCGGCCGTTGCCGCCGAAGGGGAGGTGCGCCTCGGCGCCGGACGTGGAGTTGTTCACGCTGACCATCCCGGCGGAGACGCGTTCCCGGAAGCGGAACGCGTGCAGCGGGTCGGTCGTGTAGATCGAGGACGACAAGCCGTACCCATGCCCGTTGGCGAGCGCGATCGCCTCGTCGAACGTGTCGAAGCTCGCGACCCCGACGATCGGGCCGAACGTCTCGATCCGATAGAGGTCGTCTTCCGCCCGGACGCCGTCGACGATCGTGGGGTGGTAGAAGAAGCCCGCTTCGGGATCGTCGCCGACGAAGCCCTCGCGTGGGGCCGTTCGCGTGATCCGTCCCACCGCGCTCGAGCCGTGCACGTGATGGTGATCGCGGATCAGCTCGAGCCAGTCCTCGAACCGGGCCGCGAAGCGCTCGTCGATCATCGGACCGTAGAGGACGTCGCGGGTCGGATCGCCGATCGGGGCCTCGGTGACCGCCTTCGTGAACCGGTCGACGAAGTCCTGGTGCACGTCGCGATGCACGATCGCCGTGCCGAGCGACGTGCATCGTTGCCCTGCGGTCCCGAACCCGCTGAACAGTGCGCCCTCGACCGCGAGGTCGAGGTCGGCGTCGGGCATCACGACGAGCGGGTTCTTCCCGCCGAGCTCGAGGCACGGGGTCTGGAGATGTCGGCCGCAGAGCTCGCCGAGCCGCTCACCGACGGCGGTCGATCCCGTGAAGCCCACCTTGTCGACGACCCCTTCGTCCAGCGCGCGTTCAAGTCCGGCGAACGTCTCGGGTCCGTCGGTGAGCACCATCTGGAACGTTCCCTCCGGCAAGCCCGCGTGGAGGATCAGTTGCGCGAACGCGTCGGCGATCGCGGGGGTGTACTCCGCGGGCTTCCACACGACGGCGTTCCCGCACAGGAGCGCGGGCACGAGGTACCAGGAGGGCACCGCGACGGGGAAGTTGCCGGCGGTGATGATGGCGGCGACGCCGACGGGTGTCCGGAACGTGAAGAGCTGCTTGTCGGGCATCTCGGAGGGCACCGTCATCCCGTAGAGCCGCCGCCCTTCTCCGAGGAAGAACGAACAGGTGTCGATGACTTCCTGGACCTCGCCGCGAGACTCCTTGATCGGCTTGCCGATCTCCTGGGTGATCAGCCGTGCGAGCGTCTCGGCGTTGTCCTCGACGAGCCTTCCGAGCTGCTGGATCGCCCGGCCGCGGACGGGTGCGGGCACGGAGGACCACGCAAGCTGCGACGCCTTCGCGACCCGGCACGCTTGGAGGAAGGTCTCGGCGTCGCCGAGGTGTGCCTCGCTCACGATCTCGTCGAGCCGAGCCGGGTTCGCGATCGTGCGGACGCCACCGGGGGCATCTGTCGTCTGGCCGCTGACGAGGGATCGGACGCTATGCATGGCTCGATGGTACGTCGGGTCGGAGCACGGCCGGTTCGTTCCCCCGCTGGGTGCTGGCCGGTTGGGCAGCGGCTTTGCTAGCCTTCTCCTGCGGGGTGGAGCAGTCCGGTAGCTCGCTGGGCTCATAACCCAGAGGTCGTAGGTTCAAATCCTACCCCCGCGACGAGACCTACCAGCACGAGAGGGGCCGGTGAACCCGGCCCCTTCGCATCTGGCAGCGTGAGGCGCCGTGATGATCGCGTCGTCGTTGCGCGAGGCCGGGTGATGTGCCCGACCGGGCAGATCCGGGCACTACAGTCGGGAGGACGCTCGGCCCCTGTAACCGAGCGCGTCGATCCCAGCCAGCAACGCAAGGATCGGAGGCCGGAGCCGTGAGTGAGCTTCTCGGTATCGCTCGATTCAAGTTCCACGAGGGCAAGCTCGAGGAGTACAAGCGCTTGTCCGCCCAGGCCATGGAGATCGTGCGGACCAAGGACACCGGAACGCTGCAGTACGACACCTACTTCAACGACGATCAGACCGAGTGCATGATCGTCGAGAGGTACCGGGACTCCGAGGCGGCCATGGAGCACGCGGCGAACCTTGGCCACCTCTTCGGGGCAGTCCTTGCGACGGTCTCCGTGGTTCACGGCGAACTCCTCGGCGAGCCGAGCGCAGAGCTGAGAGCGAAGTTGGCAGATAGCGAGGTCCCGGTTCTCTTCACGCCCTACCTGTCGATGTAGACACCGCTCGCCGGCTTGGACGCGATGCGACTGCGCTCGGCAGGTTCCGCAGCACGCACGCAAGCAGTCCGATCCGATGCTTTCGGCGGTTCGAGACTTGGGAGCGGATCTGCAAGCTGTACGGGCAGCCGGAGACCTTCGTCGAGAGCTTTCAAACCGCCTCGCAGCCGCCGATAGTGGAGCCTTGAAGCGGACATGCGAAGGACCTCCTCGCAGTGGCCGTGATGACGTCGGTGATCGCGGTGACCTTCATCCTTCTCCAGGTCGCCACCTCGCGAGGCCAACACGCAGCATGTTCGCGCCGGCATGACGTTTGGAACTCGGGGCCGTTCGCACTGCTGGACGAGACTGGATATCGGGTGAACTCTCCGCGATGCTCGCTCACGTTCTCGAAACCCTCGACCACGAGGGCCGCGAGCACTCGCTGCTCGATCGACATTGGTTGACGATGTCTCCAGGAGGCGCGGCGGAGGGTTGTGAAGATGCTCGGCGAAATGTCAGTTAAGGGAGACGGATAGAGACGGTCTCGCAAGAATGAGCGGCCGATTCGCAACGAACCCGCAACACGGTGCGCAACTGAACCGCCTTACGCTCCCGCCATGAGGCACGCGGGACGCACTCTGGGACTCCTTGTTGGACTCTTCGGGATCGGTGTCATGTGGTTCGCGACCCAGGTGGCGGATGAAGGCGACGTGGTCGTCGGCAAGATCGAGGTAGCTCACTGGCTTGAGACTGGTGTGTGGGTGAATGCGATCGTGATGCTCGTGGGGTTGAGCATCGTCTTCACGGCCAGCGTTCTCATGGTGCTGATCACGCGCCGGACCGTTTGGGACTTCCTCATCGCAACGTCACTCGTACTGATCACCGGCATCGGATGCGTCCTGGTTTGGGCTACAGCACAGGGCCACTACGTGAACCTCACGAGGTCATGGCCGCAGTAGGGAGGCTATTTCAGGACTGGGCCGACATCATCGACACGCTGACGCTGCATCCGGTGGCTCGGCGAAAGGTTGCTCGGCCGCTAAGGGAGCTCGACGCGGTTTAGGGATGCTGGATCGAGTCGGATCAGGATCTGGAACCCCGATCGGAGGTGGTGGGATGCAGGCAGAGCCGCATGAGGACAAGGTGTGCGTCTGGATGACGAAGGAGGAAGCTCAGGGTCTCCTGCGCGAGCTCGACAAATGGCCTGAGCTGCCGAAGGTCGAGCGAGACCTCGTCAACGTGCTCAAGGAGCTTCCGCGCACGTCCTAGGTACTCGGTCTTCCAGTTACATCGGCGAACCCTCGGGCACACGGCCGCGCCGTCGCTTGACACTCGGTAGCGTTGTCCCGTGTCGAGGGTGTTGGTGACTGGGATGTCGGGAACGGGCAAGTCGTCGGCGCTCGCCGAACTTGGCCGACGCGGGTATCGCGTTGTCGACACCGATGATCCGGGTTGGCGCGAGTATCGCGAGTACGTTGAGCCCTCCGAGTTGCACCGGGGGGAGTGGCTCTGGGTCGAGGAAAGGATGACCGAGCTGCTGGACTCCGATGATGGTCGCTCGCTCTTCGTGCAAGGGTGCGTGCGCAACCAGTCGAAGTTCTACGACCGGTTCAGCGCGGTCGTCCTGCTCAGCGCCCCTGCTGAGGTGATCCTTGACCGGGTCGCGTACAGAACGACGAACAACTACGGGAAGACGTCATCGGAACGAGCGATGATCTTGGATGACCTCGCGAGGGTCGAGCCGCTCCTCAGGGAGGGCTGCACCCATGAGCTGGATGCCAGCCGACCGCTCGCCGAGGTCGTTGCTGACCTCGTCGCGATCGCGTCGCGCCCGATGACGACGTCCTAGGCCGCCCCGCCTTCGAGGGACGATCCCGAGGTACCGCTTACGCCCGCGTGAAGACTGCTGCCGTAGCTCCTCCAGGGGCGCCGACCGCCCTGCCCGGGGTAGCATCCGGCTGAGCAGGAGGAGGGGCGCCGTGGCGCACAAGGACGTGGTGGAGCGGCTGTCTCGGGTGCCGATCTTCTCGGGCTGCTCGAAGAAAGATCTCCAGACGGTTGCGAGGGCGATCAAGCCGGTCCAGCACGGCGCGGGGTCGGTCGTCGCCACCGAGGGCGAGCCGGGCGTCGGTCTCTTCATCATCGATGCGGGCGAAGCCAGGGTCACGATCGGCGGCAAGACCATCAACACGCTCGGCCCGGGTGACTTCTTCGGGGAGATGGCGCTGCTCGACGGCGGCCCTCGGACCGCCACGGTCACCGCTACGACCGATCTCTCCCTGTTCGTCCTCACCGAGTGGGTCTACCGGGGCCTGCTCACCGAACACCCTTCGATCGCGATCCGCACGCTGGAGGCGGTGGCCGCGCGCCTGCGGAGAGCCACGAAGAACGCGACCAGCTAGCCGACCGATGCCGTCGCTCGTTCGGCCGGACGGCTGCCGGATCCACTACGAGCTCTTCGGCGAGTCCTGGTTCCCCGGTGCTCACCCTGCTCGAGGGCATCGGTGCCGACATCGCCGGGTGGCGGCGGAGCATCCCGGCGCTCGCCGGCGAGCTCCGGGTCGTCGCGATCGATCACCGAGGCAACGGTGCGAGCGACGACCCGCCCGGACCGTGCACGATGACGACCTTCGTCGAGGACGTGCTCGCCGTCCTCGACGAGCTCGGCGTCGAGCGCGCACACGTCTACGGTCAGTCGTTCGGCGGCATGGTGGCGCAGGAGATGGCGCTCACGCACCCCGACCGCGTCCGGACGCTGGTCCTCGCGGGGACGCATCCCGGTCCGGCGCATGCGATCGAGGTCGTCGACCGGACCGTCCCGAAGGGCGAGCCGTGGCGCGCTCTCTACGCGCCCGGCTTCCCCGAGGCGCATCCCGATGTGGTGGCCGAGGATCGTCGCGTCGCGGCCGCCCAGCCCGACGCATCGAGCGCGGGCAGCGGCGACAATGGGAGGCGATGCAGACGCTGGGACGCCTTCGACCGACTCCCGCGGATCGCCGTGCCGACGCTGGTGCTGCACGGGACCGAGGATCGGGTCGATCGCGCCCGGCAACGCCGAGCTGCTCGCGGGACGGATCCCGGGCGCGGAGCTCCAGCTCCTCGAGGGCGCCGGACACGTCTTCTGGTCGGAGCAGCCCGAGCTCGCCGATCGCCTGATCCTCGACTTCATCGAGAGACACCGCGATGCCTGAGGCGCCCGAGGAGCTCGTGCGGCTGGGGGAGCAGCGCGCGCAGGCGCGCGCTGCGAAAGACTTCGGGCAGGCCGACGCGATCCGTGACCGGATCGCGTCGGCCGGCTGGACGGTGGTGGACGAGCCCGACGGCACGTTCCGCCTGGAGCAGGTCGCGGCGGAGCAGGAGCGACCGCTCGCCCCCGCGGACGTCACGAGCGTCCTGGAGGAGCCGGCGACGATGGACGTCAGCGTCCATTGGGTCTGCGAAGGCTGGCCCGAGGACGTGGACCGGGCGATCGCGGCGTTCCGCGCGCACGCCGGCGGGCGGCGTGCCCAGTACGTCGTCGCCGACGTGACGGGAGCGCCCGTCGACCGGTGGGGCGACGACGTCGAGGTGCTGGGTCTGGAGCCCGGGACGGGGTGGGCGTCCGCGCGGAACGCCGGTCTCCGGCGATCGCGCGGCCGCATCGTGCTGGCGATGGACGGTTCGGTCGAGCCGACGGGCGACGTGTTCGGCCCCCTCGAAGGAGCGCTCACCGATCCGAAGCTCGGCGTCTGCGGCCCGTTCGGCATCGTGACCACGGACCTGCGCCAGTTCGACGAGGCGCCCGGCGCCGGTCCGTGCGACGCGATCGAGGGCTACCTGATGGCCTTCCGTCGCGAGATGCTCGCCGAGGCGGGTTTCTTCGATGAGAAGTTCAAGTGGTACCGGACCGCGGACATCGAGTGGTCGTTCCGCGTCAAAGACGCGGGCTACCGCTGCGAGGTGGTCGAGCTCCCCGTCGAGAAACACGAGCACCGGATGTGGTTCGAAACGCCCCCGCGCGAGCGGGCCACGTGGTCGAAGCGGAACTTCTACCGGTTCCTGGACCGATGGCGCGACCGTTGGGATCTCGTCTTGTCCGGCAAGCCGATCGAACGAACGGACGGCCGCGACGACGAACGCTCGTGACGGTCAGCGGTTCGCCGCGAGGTGAGCGTCAGTCCGCGGGCAGCGGGGGTGCCGGCGGGATGACGGGCGCCCGCGCAGGTCGCGGATGCACGACGGCCGCCGGCTTCGACGCGACTGCCGCAGCCGCGGCGGCACGCTCGTCCTGCTCGCGCCTCGCGGTATCCGGGTCCGGCACCAGCTTCGTGCCGGTCGCGTACGCCTCGATGTCGTCGCCGTCGATCGTCTCGACCACGAGCAGGAGGTCGCGGAGCTCGTCGAGGAGCTGACGCCGCTCCTTCAGGATCCGCTCGGCCTTGTCGTGGGCCTCGTCGAGCAGCCGACGCGTCTCCTGGTCGATCAGCTGGGCCGTCTCGCCCGAGATCTTGGGCTGCTGCCAGAACGAGTTGGGATCGTCGCGACCGAGCGAGAGCGGGCCGACCTTGTCGCTCATCCCGTACTCGGCCACCATCGCCCGCGCGATCTGCGTCGCCTTCTCCAGGTCGTTCTGCGCACCGGTCGAGACCTCGCCGAAGCACGAGCTCCTCGGCGACGCGACCGCCCATCGCGAACGCGAGCATGTCCTTGAGCTCGGGCTCGGTCGCCATGTACCGGTCCTCGAGCGGCCGCGTCATGGTCAGCCCGAGCGCGGCCGTGCCGCGCGGCGACGATCGTCACGCGGTGGACGGGGTCGAGGTTCTCGCAGAAGTGGGCGACGAGGGCGTGGCCCATCTCGTGCGCGGCGACGCGCACCTTCTCACGGTCGCTGATCACCCGTGACTTGCGCTCCAGGCCCATGGACGCCCGGTCGATCGCTTCCTCGAGCTCGTCCATCGTGACCGAGTTCTTCTCGCGTCGGGCGGCGAGGAGCGCCGCTTCGTTGACCACGTTCTCCAGGTCGGCGCCGGTGAACCCCGGGGTCCGCTGGGCGATCGTCCGCAGATCGTCCGAGGGGTCGAGCGCGACGCCGCGTGCATGCACGCGGAGGATCTCCTCGCGACCGCGGAGGTCCGGCGGGTCGACGACCACCTGGCGGTCGAACCGGCCCGGGCGGACCAGCGCCGGGTCCAGGACGTCCGGACGGTTGGTCGCGGCCATGATGATGACGCCCTTCGACGAGTCGAACCCGTCCATCTCCACGAGGAGCTGGTTGAGGGTCTGCTCACGCTCGTCGTGGGCTCCGAACCCCGCGCCCATGACCCCGGAGCGCCCCTTGCCGATCGTGTCGATCTCGTCGAGGAACACCAGGGCGGGAGCCTTCTCCTTCGCCTGCTGGAACAGCTCGCGCACCCGGGCCGCCCCGAGGCCGACGAACATCTCGACGAACTCGGAGCCGCTCATGAAGAAGAACGGAACGTTCGCCTCACCGGCGACCGCCCGCGCGAGCAACGTCTTGCCGCACCCGGGGGGACCGAGCAGCAGCACGCCCTTGGGGATCCGGCCGCCGAGCCGCTGATACTTCTTGGGGTTCTTCAGGAACTCGACGATCTCCTTGAGCTCCTCCTTCGCCTCGTCGACACCGGCGACGTCGGAGAAGGTCGTCTTCATCTCTTTGCGGTCGTAGATCTTGACCTTGTTCTTGCCCATGTTGAGCGGGTTGGCTGCACCACCCCCGACGCGACGGAACAAGAAGTAGTAGGCGATCCCCATCAGCAGCACGAGCGGCAGGATGCTCGCGAGGAGCGAGAACCACGGGCTCGGCTGCGTGCCCGTGTAATCGATCCCCTTCGCCTGCAGCTTGGGCTCGAGCGTGGTGGAGGGGTCGTAGTTCGATCCGGGGAGGGTCGCCACGAAGGTCTTCTGGCTGCCGTCCGTGTCCGTGTAGGTCCCGGTGACCTGCGTCGCCGAGATCGTGACCTTCCCGGTGATCTTGCCCTCGTCGACGAGCTGATAGAACTTCGACAGATCGATGCTCTGTCGGGATGCCGTCGAGAACCATTGGTTGAACGCAACGAGGGCGAGGACGACCAGGGCGATCAAGATCCAGGGGGTCAGTCGCGTCTTCGGGATGCCGGGACCCGACGGCCCATCGGCCCCAGGACGGCGAGACTTGTTCGTATCGTTGTCGGGCATGGTCGCTCCATAATGGCATCGACCTGCGCCAATGACAGGCAGCGCGACGGAGTTGGCGCCGGAACCCCTGCACCGGAGGCCCGCCTCGCGTTGAGCGGCGCGCGCTACCCTGGTGTCCGATGGCGCAGACGGCACAAGACGACCGAGCACTCCGCGAGCGCTTCGAGCGCGACGTCCTGCCGCTGCTGCCGTCTCTGTATGGCGCGGCGCTCCGGATGACCAGGAACCCTGCCGACGCGGAAGACCTGGTGCAGGAGACCTACCTTCGGGCGTACCGAGGCTTCGCCGGGTTCCAGGAGGGGACCAACCTCAAGGCGTGGCTGTATCGGATCTTGACCAACAGCTTCATCAACACCTATCGCAAGAAGCAGCGCGAGCCCCAGACGGTCGAGGGACCGGATGACGCCGACGAGTGGTACCTCTTCGACCGGTTGGGCGGTCAGAACGTCGAGGGGTCCGCGGAGGATGAGGTCCTCGATCGGATCCCCGGACGAAGCGGTGAAGAAGGCTCTGGAGTCCTTGCCGGAGAACTTCCGGATACCCGTTCTCCTCGCAGACGTGGAGGGGTTCTCCTACAAGGAGATCGCCGAGATCATGGACACCCCGATCGGGACGGTCATGAGTCGTCTGCATCGGGGAAGGAAAGCGCTGGAGCGTGTGTTGTGGCAGACGGCGGAAGAACGGGGACTGGTCGATGGCTAAGTGTGGGCCCGAGTGCGAAGAGACCCTCCAAGAGATCGAACGGTTCTTGGACCATGAGGTCGACGAAGTGATCCGGGTGAGGGTGGAGCGTCACCTCTCCGGGTGCAACGACTGCACGGACAAGGCCACGTTCCGAGTTCATCTCAAGGCCCTGATCCAGGCGAAGTGCGCCGAGCACGAGGTCCCGGAGGCCCTCAAGGACCGGCTCCGGACCGTGCTGTCGACCCCCGATCCCGGCCTCGATCCACGATAGGGCCCCGTCACGTTGTTGCGAGCCTGCTCCCGGTGCATCGTTCATCGAGTTGCGGCAGACTCCCCACCACGAACGCGGATCGCATCGTGAGGCAGGTGGGCTGAGCATGGACCGATGGGGGACGTTGCTGCTCGTCTGGGCGCACCCGGACGACGACATCTACACGAGCGCCGGGATGATGGCCGCGGCGGCGGCGGCGGGAGACCGTGTCGTGGACGTCACGGCGACCCGCGGCGAAGGCGGCTCGATGGACGAGGAGCGGTGGCCGCCGGCGACGATGGGCCAGGTGCGCACCGCAGAGCTGCTCCGTTCGCTCGAGATCCTCGGGCGTTCGGCGAGCATCGGTTCCTGGAGGGCCCGGTCGACGTGGACATGCAGGCTCATCTGGACGAGTCGGGGGCCGAGCAAGTGAAGACGATCATGGCGGAGGTCGATCCCGACACCGTCGTGACGTTCGGCCCCGACGGGATGACGGGTCATCAGGGTCACAAAGACGTCAGTCGGTGGACGACGGACGCCTTCGAGGCGATCGCCAAGCCGGGGGCCCGGCTGCTGTACGCGACGCAGACACCGGAGTGGACCGCCGAATGGGTCCCGAAGCTGGAGCCGTTCAACATCTTCCTGCCGGGCAGCCCCCCGGAGACGCCGATCGAGGAGCTCGCGCTCCATCTCGTGCTTCCCGACGACCTCCGCGATCGCAAGTTCCAGGCGATCGCCGCACACGAGAGCCAGGTCGAGGGTCTGATGGAAGTGTTCGGGCGCGACCTGATGGAGCCGCTCGGTGAGGAGAACTTCCGACTGGGGGGTGTGAAGGCATGACGATCGAACGGCCGTACGTCTCGCCTCGGATGGGCGTCTTGTTCGATGTGATCGGGCCGTTCGTCACGTGGGCGAGCCGTCCGGACGTCCGAGGCGCATCGGGGCCGGGGATCGCGAACTTCATGTTCGGCAACCCGCACGACATGGCACCGCAGGCGTACGTGGATGCGCTGGTCCGCGGTTCGACGCCGACCGCTGCCGATCACTTCGCGTACAAGATGAACGAGGAGCAGCCGACGAGGGTCGTCGCCGCCAGCCTCACCGAACGGTTCTCGCTCCCGTTCGACGCGGAGGATGTGTTCCTGACGAACGGCAACTTCTCCGGTCTGTCCATCTGTCTGCACGCCGTCACGGGACCCGGCGATGAGGTCGTCTACGTCTCCCCGCCGTGGTTCTTCTACGAGACGCTGATCCTGGAGTCGGGGGCAACCCCGGTCCGGGTGCCCGCCGATCAGGAGACGTGGGATCTCGACCTGGACGCGATCGCGGCCGCCATCGGACCGCGGACCGCGGCGATCATCGTCAATTCGCCGAACAACCCGACCGGGAGGATCTACCCACGCGAGACGCTCGACGCGCTCGCCCGCATCCTGACCGAAGCCGGGGAGCGGAACGGTCGGCCGATCTACCTCCTGTCCGACGAGGCCTACAACCGGATCGTCTTCGACGGTCGCGCCTATCCGACGCCGGTCGCCTCGTACCCGTGGTCCTTCTACATCTACACCTACGCCAAGACGCATCTCGCGCCGGGGCTGCGGTTCGGGTACGTCGCGGTGCCGCCGACGATGCCAGGCCGCGAGGACCTGCGCGGACCGCTGCTCCTCGCCCAGGTTGCGCGCGGCTGGGCGTTCCCGGTAGCGCCGCTGCAACACGCGATCGGCGACCTCGACCGGATCCAGGTCGACATCGACCGCCTCCAGCGACGGCGCGACCTCCTGGTCCCCGCGCTCCGCGACCAGGGCTACGACGTCGTCGAACCGGAGGGGACGTTCTACGTGATCGCTCGTTCCCCGATCCCGGACGATCAAGCGTTCTTCGATGTTCTCGTCCGTCACGACGTCTACGTGCTGCCGGGCTCGGTGTTCGAGATGCCCGGCTGGTTCAGGCTCTCCGTCACCGCGAACGACGACATGTGCGAACGTGCCGTCCCGGCGTTCGCGAAGGCGATCGCCGAGGTCCGTTCGTGAGCGCGCCCGCGTTCGCACTCCTCGGAGCCGGCGAGTTCGAGACGTGGCACGACGACATCGATCGCGCGCTGCTGGACGGATCCAACGGCGACGGGAGCGTCTTGATCTCCCCCGCGGCGTCCGCGCCCGAAGGGGAGGCGGTTTTCGGCACGTGGGGGGCGAAGGGATTGGCGCATTACGAGCGGCTCGGGATCTCCGCCCGGGTGTCGCCGCTTCGGACGCGTGAGGACGCCCAGCGACCGGACGTCGTCGCGATGCTCGACGAGGCATCGCTGGTGTTCTTCTCGGGCGGCAACCCGTGGTACCTCGCGACGATCCTGCTCGACACGCCGTTCTGGGCCCGTCTGCAGGAGCGGCTCCAGGACGGGCTCGCGTACGCGGGATGCAGCGCGGGGGTGGCGTGCCTGACCGAGATGACCTACGACAGCGACGCGCGGGACCTCGACCAGGTGTTCAAGCCCGGGCTGGGCTACGTCCGGAACACCCTGTTCGCGCCGCACTGGGACATCGTCGACGATTGGCAACCCGGTGCCCGCGCGGCGATCACGGCGGCGGCGCCTCCGAGCGGCACGCTCGTCGCGCTGGACGAAGACACGGCGATGGTCGGTGACGGAGCGTCGTGGACCGTGCACGGTCGTCAGGGGATCCACCTCTACCGGGGCGGTGCGTGGAGCGATCACGTCGCGGGCGACCGCTTCGACTTCGCATTGGGGTGAGCGGTGGTCGCCCTCACCCGTGAGGCTCCGATCGAGGAGCGAGCGCCCGAGGTCATCCGTCGTCTGGAAGCCGCCTACCCCGATGCCAAGGTGGCGCTCAACTTCTCGAACCCCCTCGAATGCCTCGTGGCCACGATCCTGTCGGCCCAGAGCACCGACGAGAAGATCAACGAGGTCACGGCGACCCTCTTCAAGAAGTACCGAAGGGCGGAGGACTACCTCGCGGTCCCGGAGGACGAGCTCAAGGCCGACATCAAACCCACCGGCTTCTTCAACCAGAAGGCGACATCGATCCGGGCTGCCTGCCAGCGGATCGTCGAGGTCTACGGCGGCGAGGTGCCGGGAACGATGGAGGATCTGCTGACGCTTCGAGGCGTGGCGCGCAAGACGGCGAACATCGTGCTGGGCAATTCGTTCGGGATCGTCGAGGGCATCGCGGTCGACACCCACGTCAAACGGCTGGCCAACCGGATCGGGTTCAGCAAGGAGTCGGATCCCGTGAAGATCGAGCAGGATCTGATGCGACTGATCCCCCGCGAGAAGTGGTTCTCCTTCACGTACGTGCTGATCGACCACGGGCGGGCGATCTGCCATGCGAAGAAGCCGCGGTGCACGGAGTGTCCGATCGAACCGCTGTGTCCATCCAGTCAGGCGTGAGCGGGGAAGCCTCAGACCGCCGGCTCCAGCTCGCGGCCGCTCGCGCCGGCGCGCCGGCGCAGGCGTCGGATCTGGCGTCGCTCCTCCTCGTCGAGGCCGCCCCAGACGCCGGCGTCCTGGAAGGTCACGAGCGACCACTCGAGGCACGGGGAGCGCACGGGGCAGGAGCGGCACACGGCCTTGGCGCGGAACGCCTGATCGGCGGCCGGCGGCGACGTTCCGATCGGGAAGAAGAGCTCGGGGTCCTCGCCGATGCACGCGGCGTCCGAGAGCCACCACATCTCGTCGGGATCGTGTCTGAATCTTCGTTCAGTCATCGTTCGTGCGACTCCACTGGTACAGCCGAACGTCCCGCGTGGAGCGGACGATAGTGTCTGAATGGCCGTTCAGTCAAGCGGCGGTGGTCGCCCACCGAGGTGACTCCGCACACGTCGCGGAGAACACCGTCGAGGCGTTCGAGTCCGCGATCGAGCTCGGGGCGGAGGTCGTGGAGTTCGATGTCCGGATGACGTCGGACGGGGTCGCGGTGGTCATGCACGATGCCGACGTCGCGCGTACGACGGACGGGAGCGGCCTGGTGCGGTCGATGACCCTCGGGCAGGTCGGCCGTCTCCGGATCGAGCTCGGCGACAGCGGTGCGGCCGGTGTCCCGACGCTGGAGGAAACGCTGCGCGTGCTGTCCGGTCGCGCCGCCGCCGACATCGAGATCAAGAACATCCCCGGTGAGCCGGACTTCGACCCCGATCGCGAGGAGGCGGTCGAGGCGACGGTAGCGGCGATCGCGTCCACCGGGTTCGACGGCGCGGTGCTCGTCTCGAGCTTCAACCCGCTCTCCATCGCGCGCTGCCGTGAGCTGGCGCCGCACCTTCCGACGGGTCTGTTGACCGATCGGAGCGTCGAGGCGGATGCGGGCCTCACGTTCGCGCATGCCCAAGGGCATGCCTGGGTGCTGCCGGCGATCGGAGCGCTGCTCGGCGCACCCGACGGGTTCGCGGAGCGCGTGCACGCGTCCGGCATGCGCGTGGGGACCTGGATCAGCGACGATCCCGACGAGGCGGTCGAGCTGATGCGCGCCGGGGTCGACGCGGTGGCGACGAACGACCCGGGGCGGATCCTCGCGGCGCGACGGCGCGCCTTCGGCGCATGATGTTCCGCCGGAAGGCGCTGCCGGACGAGCTCGTCCCGTCGTTCCGAGCGTTCCACGACGTCCTCGACGAGATCGAACCGGCGAAGGCGGGACTCACCGAGGTCGTCCCCGGAACCAGGCTCCCCGGACGGCCCCTGGAGGACGCGTTGGCGGAGTTCGTCGCGCGGCTGACCCGGGCGCGGGACCTCATGCCCGCGTGGCGGCGCCCGGAGCTCGAGGACGAGTGGTCGGCATGCGCGGACGGGCTCGCCGTCGCGCTCGACCGAGCGACGCAGCTCCTCGACGATGCGTACGAGGCGACCGGCTTCGGCTCGCTGGTGGGGCTCGTCGAGGGTCTGCTCGATCCCCTGGAGCCCTTCGCTCAGGCGGAAGACCGGTTCGCCTCGTTGCGCCGGAGGACCGAACGCGCCCGGGGGCAGCGCACTCGGCATGGCGCATGATGGGGGCCGCATGCGACACCTGAGCCGACGGGCGGTGATCCTCGCGGTCGGCCTGGTCCTGGCGTTCGCCGGGACCGCCTCGTCGACGATCGGCTGGGGCAAGCAGCACGGCATCCCGGGCGCCTACTCGTGGAACTACGGCGACTCCTTGGACTTCTCGGGCACGCCCGCCGATCCCAGTTTCAAGCTCCACGACGTGTTCGTCTCGGACGCGGCGACGCCCCAGGCCGCCTACATCACGTCGAGCCACGACGGCATCACCTGGACGAACCCGAGGAGGCTCTCCGGCGGGGTGGTCAACGCCGAGGGGACGACCCTCGCCGCAGCGGGCACCAGGATCGTCGTCGGATGGGTGACCGGCTTCAGCGCGTACGACCCGGCGGGCGCTCCTCGCCGCCTCCAGGTCAACACGAGCGTCGACGGCGGCGCGACGTGGCGGGGGATCAAGTCGCTGACCCCGCGCGGGGGCAGGATCGACTATCCGGTCGTGGCGGCGGCGAAGACGACGTTCGGCCCGGTCAACCTGTACGCAGCGTGGGTCGACGCGACGAACGGCAAGGTGTACTTCCGTGAGCGCTCGGGCGCCGGCGCCTGGTCCGTTCCGCTCGCGATCGGCGCCACGACCCTGCGGGACCGCGTCGATGGCTACCACGGGTACGCGAACGTCGCCGCGGTCGGGAACCTGATCACGGTCGCGTGGGTCGCCGACGCGAAGGGTTCGCTGGAGGCACGCGCGATCAACCTCTCGGGCACGTCGCCGACCGCCGCGACCACCCGGGCGAACTGGAACCCGCTGGTCGTCCTCGGCGGCCGTGTCTCGCTCCGCCAGGGCGGCTACCCCGTCGCCGCCGCGTCGCCGCTCGCTCCCGGCGTCGTGACGATCGCGTGGAACACGCCCACGAAACAGGTGTACACGACGTTCGACGGGACGGCCGTCTCGCCGACGCCGACGACGATCTGGGTCAACGGGACCGCGAACGGCGTCGCGTACGCAGGCGGGTACTCCACGGTCGTCGAACCGGCGCCCGGCGGGTTCGTCGCGATCTGGGCGGGATGCCGGAACACCTCGTTGCGGAACGACTGCAGTAGCCGGAAGCGTAGCCGCCCGGGTCGATCTCCTGTCGGCGAGCTCGCCCGACGGAACGGTGTTCACCGCTCCCTCGCTCGTCGCGCCCGCTACATCGAAAGGCTCGACCCTCAACGATCAGCCGTCGATCGTCGCCACCTCGGCCCACGTCTACGTCCAGTACAACGGATCCACCGCGAACTTCGGGCGGTACGACATCTTCGACCGCATCGGGACCGGCGCGCCGTGACGCCGGCGTTGGACGACCTCCGGAACGACGTCGTCGTGTGTCGCCGATGCCCCCGGCTCGTCGCCTGGCGCGAGCAGGTCGCCCGGGAGAAGGTGGCCCGCTTCGCGGACCAGCCGTACTGGGGACGGCCGGTGCCGGGATTCGGGGACCCGCACGCGCGGGTCCTCGTGCTCGGGCTCGCGCCAGCCGCGCACGGCGGCAACCGGACGGGGAGGATCTTCACGGGCGATCGCTCGGGGGACTTCCTGTTCGCGGCGCTGCATCGCGCCGGCTTCGCGAACCGGCCGTCGTCCACGTCCGTGGACGACGGCCTCCGTCTCCGTGGCGCCTACCTCAGCGCGGTGAACCGATGCGCTCCGCCGGGGAACCGCCCGACCCCCGAGGAACGCGATCGCTGCCTCCCGTTCCTGGAGCGGGAGCTCGGCGCCCTCTCCCGCGTGCGCGTGATCGTTCCGTTGGGAGCGTTCGCGTGGGATGGCGCGCTGCGCGCGGTCGCCGGTCTCGGCCACGGCACGCCGCGTCCGAGACCTCGGTTCGGTCATGGGGTGGAAGCGTCCGTCGGCCCCTATCGGGTCCTCGGAAGCTTCCACCCGAGCCAACAGAACACGTTCACGGGGAAGCTCACGCCGGCGATGCTCGACGACGTGCTGCGTCGGAGCCGTGCGCTCGCGCTTTGACCCCTCCGGGCGGGTATGCGAGCGTTCGGACGACCGCCGATCTCGACCGATGAGCCCAGGAGGTACGAGCGATGCGTTGGACCCGGATGCTCTTCATCCCCGCGGTGGCCGTGTTCGCGCTGGGACCCGTCCCATCGATCCCCACCTACGCGGGCACGGCCGGCTGCACGATCGTCGGCACGAACGGGCACGACGTGCTCCACGGGACCGGCGGGGCCGACGTCATCTGCGGGAGGGGCGGCGCGGATGAACTCCACGGCGCAGGCGGCAACGACGTCCTCCGCGGTGGTCGAGGCGACGACAGCCTGTACGGGAACGACGGGAACGACCTCCTCGTCGGTGGGCCCGGTGGTGACTTCCTGTCCGACGGTCGGGGCAACGACGTCATGAAGGGTGGAGGCGGCCGCGACTACAACTTCGGGGGGTACGGTGACGATCGCTGGTACGGCGGTGCGGGACCGGATTCCCTGATCGACATGCGGGGGACCGACTCGATCCACGGCGGCCTCGGCAGCGACTCGTGCCTCGCCACGTTCGACAACCACGGCGGCGACACGATCGTCGGTGGGCCCGGGACCGACATCTGGTACGGGGACCCGGGCGACCACGCCAGCACGGTCGAGAAGAAGATCATCTGCTTCGCCGACTGACGTCGACCGCCCTCGCGGCCCCGTACCATCCGCGGTCCCGCCGTATCGTTGAAGGCCATGGGACGGCACGGACGCATGTTCGGCATGGGCGGGGCCCCGATCGACGAGGACCCTCGTCCGATCAAGCCCGCGACCGTCCGTCGGGTGGTCGCCACCTTCCGCCCATACCGGCGCAAGGTGACCTTCGTCGGGTTGATGATCGTGATCACGGCCGGCCTCGGCGTGGTCAACCCCCTGCTCATCGTCCGGGTATTCGACAACGCCTTGTTCGGCCCCAACAACGACTGCGCCGGGCAACCGTGTCCGAACCTGCCGCTGCTCTACTTCTACGTGGCCCTCATGATCGCGATCCCGCTCGTGACGAGCATCATCGGCATCGGCCAGACCTACCTCGCGAACGACGTCGGGCTGCACGTGATGCAGGACCTCCGCAACTCGCTGTACCAGCACCTCCAGAAGATGCCGCTCCGCTTCTTCACGACCACCCGGACCGGCGAGATCCAGTCACGGCTCGCGAACGACGTCGGGGGCGTGCAGTCGGTGGTGACCGACACGGCTTCGACCGTGCTGTCGAACGTGGTGACGATCATCAGCACGATCGCCGCGATGCTCCTGCTCTCGATCCCGCTCACGGTGCTCTCGCTCCTGCTGATGCCGTTGTTCCTCTGGCTGACGGTTCGGGTCGGGAAGGCCAGACGTGAGGTCGCAACCAACACGCAGAGGACGCTCGCCGATCTGACCGCGATCACCGAGGAGACGCTCTCGGTCTCCGGGATGCTCTTGTCCAAGTCGTTCGGTCGCCGGGGGTACGAGGTCGACCGGTACCAAGGCGAGAACGAGCGACTGACCGGCCTGCTGATCCGCCAGACGATGATCGGACGGTCGTTCTTCGCCCTGATCGGCTTCTTCTTCTCGATCACGCCGGCCCTCGTGTACCTGGTCGCCGGGTGGGTCAACTCGAACCACGGATCGGCGGTCATCCAATCGGGCATGCTCGTCGGCTTCACGACCCTGCAGTCGCGCCTGTTCTTCCCGATCGGGTCGATGCTCCAGGTCTCGACCGAGGTCCAATCGTCGATGGCGCTGTTCGACCGCGTCTACGAGTACCTCGACATGAAGCACGAGATCGTGGACGCGCCCGATGCCGAGCCGCTGGTGAACGTCCGGGGCGCCGTCGAGCTGGATCACGTTCGGTTCCGGTACGAGGAGCCACGGGACGGCGCGGGGGCACCCGCTCCATCGGGCGACGGCGACGGCCCCCGGCAGCGACGCCTGTGGACGCTCGACGACGTCTCCATCCGGATCGAGCCCGGGCAACTGGCCGCCCTGGTCGGGCCGAGCGGCGCGGGCAAGACCACGATCACCTACCTGGTTCCGCGCCTGTACGACGTGCAGAGCGGCGCCGTCCGGATCGACGGCCACGACGTGCGGAAGGTCACCCTGGAGTCCCTCGGCGAAGCGATCGGGATCGTGACGCAGGAGACGTACCTGTTCCACGACACGATCCGGCGGAACCTCCTCTACGGCAAGCCCGGGGCGTCGCAAGACCAGCTCGAGGCGGCCGCGCGTGCCGCCAACATCCACGAGCGCATCGCCGAGTTGCCCGACGCCTACGACACGGTCGTCGGGGAGCGTGGGTACAAGCTCTCGGGCGGCGAGAAGCAGCGGCTCGCGATCGCGCGGGTGATCCTCAAGGATCCTTCGATCCTCATCCTGGACGAGGCGACCTCGTCGCTCGACACCACGTCGGAGCGGCTCGTTCAGGCCGCGCTGGAGCCACTGATGCAGGGCAGGACCACGATCGCGATCGCGCACCGGCTGTCGACGATCCTCCAGGCGGACGTGATCTTCGTGATCGACCGGGGCCGCGTCGTGGAGCAGGGCACGCACGAGGAACTGCTGACCAAGAGCGGTCTCTACGCCCGCCTCTACGAACAGCAGTTCCAGGATCAGCTCATCGAGCCCGACAGCTCCTTGCGATAGCCGAGGAGCACGAACCCATCGGGGAAGACCCGGTCGGCGTCGCGGACGTAGCCGAGACGCTCGTACATCCGCCGGGCAGCCAGCATCTTCGTCGTGGTATGGAGCGTCACGAACGTCTTGCCGGCGGCGCGGGCGCGCGTCTCGCACTCGGCCATCAGCCGGGAGCCGGCGCCGCGCGCCCGCGCCGCCGGGTCCACGCCGAGCATGCGGATGTGCGCCTCGCCCGGCTCGAGGGGCGCGTCCCCGTCCCCGTCGCGAACCCGGCTCTCGAGCTCGAGGGTGACGCAGCCGATGATCCGGCCCTCGTCGATCGCAACGAGGACCGTGGTCCTGGTTGCCCGCTCGCCGACGTTCGCCAACCGGACGAGGTACCGCTGCCAGTCGCCGTCGTCGTCCGGCGGGACGAACTCGCGATAGGCCTCGGCCGTGATCCGGCCGGCCTCGGCGTAGTCCTCGGGCACCGCCTCGCGGGTCACGATCGCCATCGGGCGGAAGGCTACCGAGGTCCGATGGTCAACCTGATTGACCATGCCCATCCGGCCTGGCACGATGACGAGCGTGGCAGACCTGATCCGGCAGCTCCTCGAGGCACGGCGCGCGCTCGCGAGCGAGCTCGACTCCGACCTGGCCGACCGCGGATTCCCGGATGTTCGGCCGGGCCACGCCGCGGTCTTCCTCGGGGTCGATCGCCGCAGCGGCTCCCGGTTGACCGACCTCGCGGAGCACGTCCGGCTGACCAAGCAGGGGATGATGGCGATGGTGGATGACCTCGAGGCTCGAGGCTACGTCCGCCGCGTCCCCGACCCGAACGATGCCCGCGCGAAGCTGGTGCGGCTCACGGCCCGCGGCCGTCGGGCGGCCGCGGAGTGCCGCCGCGCGATGCAATCGGTCGAGCAACGGACCCGGCGTCAGCTGGGGGACCGTCGCTACGACACGCTCCGGGAGACGCTCGAGGAGCTCGCTGAGCTCGAGCTCGAAGCGGAGGCCTGACGTGCTCTTCCACCTGGGGACGCCGCTCTGGGAGATCGCGATCCGCACCGCGATCGTGTATCTCGCGATCCTGTTCGGGCTGCGGCTGTTCGGGAAGCGCGAGCTGGGTCAGATGAGCACCGGTGACCTGGTGATGATCCTGTTGATCGCGAACGCCGTGCAGAACGCGATGGTCGGACCCGACGTCTCGCTCCAGGGCGGCCTGACGGCTGCCCTCGTGCTCCTCGCGATGAACTTCGCGGTCGTCCGGATCTTGGGTCGGACGAGCCTCGGCGAGCGCCTGCTGGAGGGTGGGCCGACGCTCCTGGTGAAGGACGGCGCCCTCGTCCCACACGGGCTGCGGCACGAAGGCCTCGCCCCGGAGGAGGTCGAGACGGCGATCCGGGAGCACGGCATCGCCGACGTCGGTGGGGTCCGGGCCGCGTACCTCGAGCCGGACGGCACGATCAGCGTGATCCCGATCGACGTGCAGCCGATGCGCGGCCGCCATCGCGTCAAGCGCGTCCGGCAGTTCCGCCGCGGGAGCGGCTAGCATCGACGTATGCCGGAAGAAGCGACGGGCAAGACCGGTGTTCCCTCGGAACGGCGGCAGAAGCCGGAGCGGCCGCGCGACGAGCTGGGCAGGCCGCTCGCGCATGACGCGGTGAACCTGCTCCACCTTCCCGATTTCGACTCGTTCCCCATGGAGGAGAACGACCGGCTCGGCCGCGACCTGCTCCGCCGGCGCAACTACTTCGGGGCACACGAGGCCTGGGAGACCGCCTGGAAGCAGGCGCGGGGGACGGGGGACGAGGAGCTGTTCAAGGGCCTTTCCCAGATGGGCGCCGGTTACGTTCACCTCCTGCGCGGCAACGCGCACGGGGCGATGACGCTGCTGCGGCGGGGAGCCCGCCGCGTGAAGGCCTACCCGGACGGGACGCTCGGGATCGCCACGGGGCCCCTGGCGGCGCGACTCGAGGCCGACGCCGAGGCCGTCGAGACCGGTAAACTGGTCCCCGGGCCCGATGCGACGGTCGACCCACCTGAGGTGTAGCGTCGTCCTCACGTCCCAGGTGTGTTGACTCGGAAGCCCTTTCCCCCGACGATCCGGAGCGAGCGATGGCGAGCCAAAACGTGGAAACCCTCTGGAAGGGCCGCGAGGGTCCCTTCCCCCTGCACCTCGGTCCGGGAGTCTTCAGCCCGACGACGACCAGCCGCACGCTCGCCGATGCGATCGAGATCACGCCCGGAGACACCGTGATCGACGTCGGTTGCGGCAGCGGCGTCCTCGCGATCGTCGCCGCGAAGCTCGGCGCCGCCAAGGTGTACGGGGTCGACCTCTCCCAGCGGGCGGTGGAGGCGGCGAGGGAGAACGCTCGCCGACTCGGGCTCGATCACATCTGCGAGTTCCGCGCCGGGGACCTGCTCGAGCCGGTGCGCGACGTGCAGGCCAACGTCCTGATCGGGGACGTTTCGGGGATCCCCGACGCGATCGCCAAGGAGTCCGGCTGGTTCGACGACGTCCCCGCCGGCGGGCCGACGGGCGCCGAGCTCCCCGCCAAGTTCCTGCGTTCGATCGGCGACACCCTCGCGATGGGTGGGCGCTTGTACCTCCCGACGGGAACGATCCAGCACGAGCAGGCCATCCTCGACGCCGCGCACGAGATCTTCGGCGACCACATGCGGCCCGTGCTCGAACGCGAGTTCCCGCTCCCGGATCTGGTCGCCAGGTCGAAGGCCGTCGCCCGCATGATGAAGGAAGGCTTGGTCAGCTTCCGTCAGCGCGGCAGCCGCTGGCTCTGGCAGCTCCGCATCTGGCGCTGCGACCGGGTCTGAGCGCTCACTCCTTCGGACGCAGCACCGCGACGGCTTCGACGTCGTATCCGGCCGCTCGCAGGTGATCCGCTCCGCCGCGGTCGATCGCCAGCACGATCCGTCGCACGTCCGCGCCCGCGTCGGTCAGCACCTCGGCGGCCCGACGCACCTGATGACCGGTCGTGCTCACGTCTTCCAGCAGGGTGGTGATCGCACCCGGTCGAACCTCGCCCTCGACCTGCGCCTGGGTTCCGTACTCCTTCGCCTGCTTCCGGACGATCGTCACGGGGAGATCGGCGCGGAGCGACACGGCGGCCACGAGCAGCATCGCGGCGCCCTCCGGGGCCCCGAGGAGCTCCGTCGTCGGCGCGAGCAGCCGCGTCACCTCGGCGGCGACTTGGTCCAGCAGGTCGGGACGCGTCAGGAAGCGGAACTTGTCGAAGTAGACGGTCGAGGTCGCTCCGGACGAGAGCACGAAGTCGCCGTGGAGCTCCGACGCCTCGACCATGCGCCGCACGAGGTCCTCGTTCACGCGGCCTAGTATGGGCGACCGATGGGTTGGTACGAGGCCGTCGGCCGCCGGGTGTTCTTCTCGATGGACCCCGAACGATCCCATCTCCTGGCCCTCCGTCTGCTCGGGCTGCCGCTGCCGTGGCCGAGGATCGGCGGCGCGGTGGACGACCCGGCCCTGACGACCACCCTCGCCGGGATCCCGCTTCGGAACCCGGTCGGCCTCGCCGCCGGGTTCGACAAGAGCTGCGCCCGCCTCGATGCCTTGGGCTCGCTCGGGTTCGGGTACGTCGTGGGGGGGACCGTGACGCGCGCCCCGCGCAGCGGGAACCCGCACCCGCGGATCGCCCGTGACCCGGCGCGGCGCGCGATCGTGAACGCGATGGGGATGCCGAACCCCGGCGCGGAGGCGGTTGCTCGGAACCTGACGCGGACCCCGCGGACCGCGCCCCGGTTCGTCTCGATCGCGGACGAGCCGGTCGCGGACACCGTCGCGACGGCGGAGCTCCTCGAGCCGTTCGTCGATGGCATCGAGCTCAACGCGAGCAGCCCGAACGCCGGATGGGAGCACGCGAGCTCGCACACCGGTGAGCTGGTGCGAGCGGTGCGCGCTCGCACCTCGAAACCGCTCTTCGTCAAGATCCCACCACCCTCCGCGGGCGAGCGCGCCACGAGCACGGTGTCGATGGCGACCGCCGCTCGCGACGCCGGCGCATCGGCGATCGTCTGCACGAACACGGTGCCCGTGGTCGACGCGCGGATGTCGACCGGCCGTGGAGGGCTCTCGGGTGGTCCGCTCACGGCCGAGACGCCGCGGATCGTCGCCGAGGTCGTCGATGCGACCGGCGGCGGCCTGCCGGTGGTTGCGTGCGGCGGGATCTTCACGGCGGATGACGCCCGCCGGTGCCTGGACGCGGGGGCGGCCGCCGTCCAGGTCTACACGGCCCTGATCTACGAAGGGCCCGGCCTTCCGGGGGCCCTCACGCGAGGCCTCGCCGCGGCGGTCCCGACGATGGATTAGCTCGTTCGGACCCGACGGATCCGCGCCGTCGAGGAGCCGGGCTCGCCGGGCACGTGTGTTGCGTCGGCGTGGCCGTGGCGTGCAAGATGTGCGGCGTCCCGTCCCTGGAGGCAGATCTGTCCGACGTCGAGCCAGTTCCATCAGCCCCCGCCGTCCGGTTGGAGGGCGTGGTGAAGCGGTTCGGCGACGTGGTCGCGGTGGACGGGGTGGACCTGGACGTCCGCGAGGGGGAGTTCTTCTCGATGCTCGGGCCGTCCGGATCCGGGAAGACCACGTGCCTCCGCATGATCGCGGGGTTCGAGACCCCGACCGCCGGCCGGATCGCGCTGGGCGGCCGCTACGTCACCGGCCTCGCTCCCTACGAGCGCGAGGTCAACACGGTGTTCCAGGATTACGCGTTGTTCCCGCACATGACCGTCGCCGACAACGTCGGCTACGGCCTCATGGTGCGCAAGGTTCCCCGGGCCGAGCGGCGCCGCGCTCGTCGGGGATGCCCTGGAGATGGTGCGCCTCCCGGAATACGGCGACCGGAAGCCGGCTCAGCTCTCCGGCGGTCAGCGACAGCGGGTCGCGCTCGCGCGCGCCCTGGTGATGCGGCCGAAGGTCCTGCTGCTCGACGAGCCGCTGGGCGCGCTCGACCTCAAGCTCCGTCAGGCGATGCAGATCGAGCTGAAGGAGATCCAGGGAGAGGTCAGGCTCACCTTCATCTACGTCACGCACGACCAGGAAGAAGCGCTCACGATGAGCGATCGCCTCGCGGTGTTCAATCGCGGCCGCATCGAACAGGTGGGCTCGCCGGCCGACGTCTACGAGCGTCCGGCGACGGGCTTCGTCGCCGGGTTCGTCGGTGTCTCCAACGTGCTCGAGGGAGAGACCGCTGCCGCGATCGCCGGCGATCCGCACCCCTTCACGATCCGACCCGAGAAGATCTCGATGAACGAGCTCGACGCGCCCGTGGATGGCGACTCCTGCACCGCGACCGGCCATGTGCGGGAGGTCGTGTACCTGGGAGCCACCACCCGGTACATCGTCGAGCTCGATCGTGGGCGGCTCGCTCGTCGTGATGCAGCAGAACCTCGCGACGAGCTCGATGGAGGCGCTGCAGGTGCGCGGCAAGGCCGTGCGGTTGATCTGGCGCCGAAGCAACAACCGGCCGGTGGAGGCGCCCGCGGGTGCACTCGAGGGGTCCATGGACCAGGAGGAGGCTCAGGCATCATGAGGAGACTGACGACGGCGTGTGCCGTCATGGCGGCGCTCGCGCTCGTCGCAGCCGCGTGTGGCAGCTCGAGCTCGACCGGCGCCGGCACCGCCGCGCCGAAGGTCTACAGCTCGATCGGCCAGGGCGAGGGCGCGCTCAAGCTGATCGCGTGGAACGGCTACACGGAGAACGGTTCGAACGATCGCGAACTACGACTGGGTGACCCCCTTCGAGGACCAGACCGGATGCAAGGTCACCGTGAAGTACGCGGATACGTCGGACGAGATGGTCACCCTGATGCGCCAAGGTGGGGGATCCGTGTACGACGGTGTGTCCGCCTCCGGGAACGCCTCGAACGTGCTGATCGCTGGCGGCAACGTCGCCGCGATCGACCCGGCGCTGTTCCCCGAGTTCGCGAACGTGATCGCGCCGCTGCAACCGGGGACCGGGACGAACAACTCCCACTACGTCGTGAACGGCAACGTCTACGGCGTGCCCTACATGTACGGTCCGAACTTCCTGATGTACAACACGAACCTGGTGAAGCCGGCGCCCAAGAGCTGGGACATCACCTTCGAGCCGACGCTGAACGGTCAGCCCAACCCGTACGCCGGGAAGCTCACCGGGTACAACGACCCGATCTTCATCGCGGACGCGGCGGTCTACCTGAAGACGCACAACCCCAGCCTCGGGATCACCAACCCGTACGAGCTGACCACGGACCAGCTGGATGCCGCCGTCAGCCTGTTGCAGGCTCAGAAGCCGATGCTCACGAAGTACTGGGCGCTCTATACGGACGAGATCGACGGCTTCAACAACAAGTCGATGGTTGCGGGAACGGCTTGGCCGATCAACCTCACGTATACCAAGGACTCGGCGCCCGCTGCGGCGGTCATCCCGAGCGAGGGCGTCACGGGGTGGGCGGACACCTGGATGATCTCAGCCAATGCTCCGCACCCGAACTGCATGCTCGAGTGGATGAAGTACACGATGGATCCGAAGGTTCAGGCCGAGGTCGGCGTGTGGTACGGCGCCGCCGGAAGCAACACGAATTCCTGCGACCTGATCGCGAAGAGCCTCGGGAAGGGTGGCGCCCAGCTCGTGAACTCGGTCGAGTACTCGTTCTGTGGGAACGTGGACTTCCTCAACTCGCTCTACCTGTGGAGGACCCCGCAGGCAGCGTGCGGCGACGACCGAGGGAGCACGTGCATGGACTACTCGGTCTGGTCGCAGAAGTGGACGGAGATCACCGGAGCGTGAGGTCGGAGGGGGCGGAGGCTGTCGCGAGCGACAGCATCCGCCCCCACGCCGGTTGACGTGGTGAGTGAACGAGCCGACCGATCGACCGGGACGCGCGCGCGTGTCTCGGCATTCCTTTTCCGGCATCCTCGGCTGAAGCTCGGGGGTCTTCTCGGCGTTCCGGGTGCCTGGTTCCTCGTGATCTACCTCGGGGCCCTCCTGGTCATGTACGCGACGGCCTTCTGGCACCTGGATCCGTTCACGCGACTCGTGGTGAAGCAGTTCTCCCTGGCGAACTTCAAGAGGATCGTCGACGTTCCCGTGTACCGGACCGTGATCCTGAGGACGACCGGGATCGCGGCGGCCGTGGCATTGACCGACATCGTGCTGGGATTCCCGGTCGCGTACTACGCCGCGCGGCTGGCTCCCGCTCGCCGCCGGACCGCGGTGCTGATCGCGATCGTATTGCCGCTCTGGGCCAACTACCTCGTCCGGATCTTCGCGTGGAAGCTGATCCTCTCCCCGGGGGGGCTGCTCGAGTGGGTCTTCGCCAAGGCGGGATTGCACCTGACGATCGGATCCTCCTTGGTCGCCGTCTGGATCACGTTCTGCTACCTCTGGCTCCCGTACGTGATCCTGCCGATGTACGCGGCGCTCGAACGGGTTCCCGGTTCCCTCCTCGAGGCCTCCTCCGACCTCGGGGCTCGGGGCTGGCGGACGTTCCGCAAGGTGGTCTTCCCGCTGATCGTCCCCGGCATCGTCGCAGGCTCGATCTTCGCGTTCTCGCTCACGCTCGGCGACTACATCGTGGTCCAGCTCGTCGGGAAGTCCGCCTTCATCGGGAACGTGATCTACGACAGCGTCGGGATCGCGAACGACATCCCCTTCGCTGCCGCCTTCGCGCTGGTTCCGCTCGGCATCATGTCGATCTATCTCTTCGTCGCGTGGCGCCTCGGCGCCTTCGAGGCGCTGTAGGGCATCCATGGAATCACGAGTGATCCGGGTCGCGATCAAAGTCGGGAGCGGTCCTGGTCTTGGCGTTCCTCTACATCCCGCTGCTGATCGTGGTGATCTATTCGTTCAACAACAGCGTCAGCCAGACATGGCCGATCTCGTCCTTCACGACGAGGTACTACTCCTTCGCGTGGCATGACTCCGATGTACGCACGGCGCTCGCCACCTCCCTGATCGTCGCACTCTTCGCGACGCTCCTGGCGTTCTTCCTCGGCAGCCTCGCCGCGTTCGCCGTGCACCGGTTCCGGTTCTTCGGTCGCAACACCGTGTCGTTCGTGCTCATCCTTCCGATCGCGCTCCCGGGGATCCTGACCGGCATCGCACTCAACACGGCGATCAACAACTACGCGATCCCGTTCGGGGTACTCACGATCATCCTCGGGCACACGACCTTCTGCATCGTCGTCGTGTACAACAACGTCCTCGCGCGTCTCCGACGGACCGGCGGTTCCCAGGTCGAGGCGTCGATGGATCTGGGTGCTGACGGATGGCAGACGTTCCGGTACATCACCTGGCCGGCGATCCGCACCGCGGTCATCGCGGGGATGCTTCTGGCATTCGCGCTGTCGTTCGACGAGATCGTCGTCACGAACTTCACGTCGGGTACGGAGCTCACGATCCCGAAGTTCATCTACAACAACCTGCGCCAGCCTCGGAACCGGCCGGTGGTGAACGTCGTGGCGGTCGTGGTGCTCCTCGTGATGATCGTCCCGGTCTACATCGCGCAACGCTTGGCCGGCGCTGAGGGGGGAACCGCCGCAGGCCAGCGAGCGACGCTGACGGAGCGAGACGGAACCCGGGCTCTAGAGGTACTGGCCCGGCGTTCGCTCGTTCTCCTGCGGCACCGGCCCACCCTGCGGGCCCTGTGCCGGCAAGCCGCGGCGGCGGAGCTCCTCGAACTGCGCCCGCGCCGAGGCTTGCTGCGCGAACATCGCGGCCTGGATCCCGTGGAACAGTCCTTCGAGCCAGCCGACCAGCTGGGCCTGGGCGACCCGGAGCTCGGATTCGGTCGGGACCCCGTCGTCGATCGGAGGCGCGAGCGATGCGAGCTCCTCACGGAGGTCTTCGGAGAGGATGCCTGCGAGCTCCCCGACCGAGCGTCCGTAGATCTCGGCCAGCCGCTTGCGACCCGGCTCGTCGAGCGACGTCTGCCGCGTCTCCTCGAGGAGCTCGCGGACCATGCTGGCGATCCGGAGCAGCTTCGCGGGCTCGGTGATCGTGTCGGTTGCGGGGATCGGGGCCTGCTCGGCGTCCGGACCGACCGGGACCGCCTGGACGACGTCGGGAACGGGCATCTGGCTGGGTCCTTGGCTCATGCGGCCAACCTAGCATCCGGACGCGACTAGGCTCCGTCCAGGAGCACCCCGAAGCCGTCGCGGGCCAGCCGGCGGATCACGTTGCCCGGCCGGCCGAGGTCGGCGACCCGGCCGGCCGAGAGCTCGCCCAGCTCGAGGACCCTCGCTCGCAAGGGCGCCGGGCCGTCCCGGCGGGCGAGCGACAACGCGCGCGCGTTCCTCCAGACCTTCGCGCGGGATTCCTTGAGGAACCGCGTCGTCGCGCGACGGTTGAACGGCGTCATCAGCCGATCGATCAGCGTCCGGTCACCGGGCTGCTCGGACGCCTGGAGGAGCCGGTCCTCTTCGGGAACGCGGCTCGCGAGGATCGCGTCGATGTGCGCGTGGTCGGTCGCGCGACGCTCGACCACGCTCGGATCGTCGAACTCCGCGTCGCTGATGACCGCGAGCAGCGCCTGCGGGAGGTCGAAGTTGATGTGCGCGTTCATCCCCAGCAGGAGGTGGCGGATCGGGGGGACGCGCGGCTCCGACCCCGCGAGCGCGAAGGCCACCTGCCACGGACCGGGAGCGGTCCCGTCTTCGTTCCATCGTTCCAACGCTTCCAGGTAGAGCTCGGCGAAGGCGAGGTCCCAACGCTCGGTCCACCCGGGATCCACGAACCCACCGAGCGTCGGATGCGCGAGCTCGTCCCGGACGGCGGCGGTCGTCCGGGTGTAGACCGCGAGGAAGTGACGGCGCTCGTCGTTCGACGCGACCATCGGCGCGAGCAAGGCATCCATCCGCGCCAGCAGACCGTCGATCGACGACTCCATGTGGGCGATCAGCGGTCCGAGTCGCCGGTCGCGAAGCTCTGGAGGAACAGCGCCTCGGCCAGGGCCATCCGCTCCAGATCCTCGACGTCCACGCTCTCATCGATCGAATGGAAGTTCGAGCGATGATCCCCGGCCCCCCAGATCAGCACCTCGATCCCGGGGAACGTCTCCGCCAGCATCGGCACGAGCGGGATCGATCCCCCCGAACCCATCTCCACCACCTTGCGATCGAAGGCGGTCGCGAGCGCGGAGGTGGCGCTCCGGTAGGCCGGGGTCGTGGGGTCGACGATGTAGCCGGCGCCGGGCTCGTCCGTGTCGATCTGGACGCGGACGCCCCACGGCGCCGCCGCACGCAGGTGCGCGGCGAGCTTGTCGACCGCTGCGGCGTAGTCCTCACCGGGCGCCATCCGCAGCCCCACCACGGCGCGTGCGGTCGGGACGATCTGGTTGGCGACCTCGTTCACCCGCGGCGCCTCGAACGCGAGGACGTTGATCGCCGGCTTCGACAGGGTCCGGTCGGCGATCGTGCCCGTTCCCAACAGCTCGATCTCGGGGAAGACGCGCGACTCCGCTCGGAACTCGTCCTCGGGCACCTGCGTCCCGGGCCACGGGAACGCGAGGAGCCCGCCGATCGTGATCTCGCCATCGTCGTCGTGGAGCGATGCGAGCATGCGGCTGAGCGCCATCACCGCGTCGGGCAGCGGTCCACCGAACGCACCGCTGTGCTGTGCGATCGGGAGCACGTCGACGCGGACGGTCACGTGCGTGGCACCGCGGATGCTGGTGCCGATCGTCGGCACACCGGTCCGGTAGTTCCCCCCGTCCGCGATCACGGCGACGTCGCTCCGCAACAGGTCGCCGTGTCCACGGACGAGCTCCGGAAGGTGCTGGGTCGAGCATTCCTCCTCGCCCTCCACGATGACCTTGACCGAACAGGGGAGCGGACCGTCGGCACGTACCGCCCGCAGCGCCGCGGCGTGGATCACGATCCCGGACTTGTCGTCGGCTGCTCCGCGACCGAAGAGCCGCCCGTCGGCGAGCGTGGGCGTGAACGGGGGGCTCGCCCAATCGTCCGGATCGGCCGCCGGCTGTACGTCATGGTGCGCGTACAGCAGGACGGTGGGCCGATCGGCCGGTCCCGGAACGGTGCCGAAGACGGCCGGGTGCCCGCCCTCGATCTCCAGCAGGTCGGCCCCGACCCCCGCTTCGCGCAGGATGTCGCGGGTCAGCTCCGCGCTGGCGCGGACGTTGGCCGGGTCATAGCCCTCGTAGCCGATCGACGGGATCGCAACCAGCCGGGAGAGCTCGTCGATCACCCGGGGCATGTCGTCGTGGATGTGGCTCCGTAGCTGGTCGGTGTCCATGGCGCGGCAGGCTACCGCGTTCCCTCTACGGCGAGAGCCGCTCCACCCGCCACCCGGTCGGTTCGTCGGCGTCGCGGGTATAGAGGAAGCGGTCGTGGAGCCGGAACGGGCGACCCTGCCAGAGCTCGACGGTGTCCGGGGTCAGCCGGTATCCGCCCCAGTGGGGTGGCCGGGGGATCGGAGCGTCCGCGAATCGGGCCGAGACCTCCTCCACGCGCTCGTCGAGCTCGTGGCGATCTCGCAGGACCGAGCTCTGGGCCGATGCCCAGGCTCCGATCTGCGCCTCACGCGGCCTGGTCGCGAAGTAGGCGTCGGACTCGGCGTCATCCACCCGCCGAACGTCGCCGGTCACGGAGACCTGCCGGTCGAGCGGTTTCCACAGGAACACCAGGGCCGCCCGAGGGTTCTCGCCGAGCTGTCGACCCTTGCGGCTGTCGTGGTTCGTGTAGAAGACGAAACCCCGTTGATCGGCCTCGCGGAGCAGGACGTGACGGACGGATGGTCGGCCGTCGGCTCCCGTCGTCGCGAGCGCCATCGCGTTCGGCAACACGACCCCGGCGGACTCCGCGTCGTCGAACCAACGCAGGAACTGGCGGATCGGGTCGGGGTGCAGCTCTGCCCGGCGCAGCTCGCGGTGCTCGTGCGAGCCCTGCGCACGCATCCCCTCGTTCCCGGACATCGACCCCCACGTCTCGGACGATCGAAAACGTTGCTCCCGCTGGCGCCGGCTGGTGCCCCCGGCAGGACTCGAACCTGCGCACCCGGCTCCGGAGGCCGGCGCTCTATCCTCTGAGCTACGGGGGCGAACGGGCACCGAGTCTAACGTTCCGACCGGAGCTCACTCACCCGTATGCTCGTGGCGTGCCGACCGTGCTGCTCGTCGACGACGATCCCGTGATCCTCCGGTTGTTGGAGCTCAACTTCCGGTTGGAGGGGTTCGAGACGATGACGGCCTCTCGGGGGCCGGAAGCGATCGCTCTCGCCGCCAGGCAGCCGGATGCGATCGTCCTGGACCTGATGCTCCCGGAGATGGACGGCCATGAGGTCTACCGCAAGCTCCAGGAGGATCCGCTGCTCGGGGCGATCCCCGTCGTGTTCCTGACGGCGCGGGCGCTGGACACCACGCCGGTCGCTCCCGGCGTCCGATACATCACCAAACCCTTCGACGCACAGGCCTTGATCGAGACGGTCCGCGGTTCGATCGGAGGGGCCGGAGCGTGATCGAGGACGAGCTCCAGGCCTGGTTCCGTTCGGGCCTCGAGGCCGCGGCGTCCGAGCTCGGGCTCGACGGCGAGCTCCCCGAGCCCGAGGTGATGGAGCCCCGGCAGAAGGAGCACGGGGACTTCGCAACGAACGTCGCCCTCGCGGTTGCGTCCGGGATCGCTGCATCCCCGCGGACGGTCGCCGAGGCGATCGTCGCGGCGTTGCCACCGGCGGCGTTCGTCCGGAAGGTCGAGGTCGCCGGTCCGGGGTTCATCAACGTCTTCGTCACCGAAGGGTGGCTGCACGACGTCTTGCGACGCATCGCCGCCGAAGGAGCCTCGTACGGCGTGGCGCCGCGGACGCAGCAGCGGGTGCAGGTGGAGTTCGTGAGCGCGAACCCGACGGGGCCGCTGCACGTCGGGCACGCGCGGAACGCCGTGCTCGGCGACACCATCGCCCGTCTGCTCGATGCCGCCGGGTGGATCGTGGAGCGCGAGTACTACTACAACGACGCCGGAGGCCAGATGGACCGGTTCGGCGCCTCGGTGGACGCGAGCTACCTGACCCACCTGGGACGCCCGACCGAGGTCCCCGAAGACGGCTACCACGGCGCGTACATCGATGACCTGGGTCGCGAGCTCGCGGAACGGGAACCCTCGTGGGCGGCGCTCCCGGACGAAGAGCGTCTGGCCGTGGTCCGCGCGGCTGCCGCCGAGCGCGTCCTCGGCTGGATCGACGAGACGCTCGCGCGGTTCAACGTGCGCTTCGATTCCTACGTCTCCGAGGCGGCGCTCGAACGCAAGGGGGAGATCGCGCTGGCGATCGAACGGCTCCGCGCCGCCGGCCTCGCCTACGAGGCCGAAGGCGCCGTCTGGTTCCGGTCGACGGAGTTCGGCGACGACAAGGACCGTGTCCTCATCCGAAGCGACGGTCGACACACGTACTTCGGCGCCGACTGTGCGTACGTGATCGACAAGTTCGCTCGCGGGTTCGATCACCTGATCTACGTGTGGGGTGCCGATCACCACGGCGATATCGCGCGCGTTCGCGGCGCCGCGCAAGGGCTCGGGTTCGATCCCGACGCCGTCGAGATCGTGATCTACCAGTGGGTCTCGTTCCTGCGGGGCGGGGAACCGGTGCCGATGAGCAAGCGCGCGGGGACCTTCGTGTCGCTCGACGAGCTGATCGATGAGGTGGGAACGGACGCCGCGCGGTTCCACCTGCTCCTGTTCGGCAACGACCACACGATGCGGTTCGACATCGAGGCCGTGAAACGGCGGTCGATGGACAACCCCGTCTACTACGTCCAGTACGGTCACGCGCGGATCGCGTCGATCCTGCGGACCGCGCGTGACGCCGGCGTGACGCTCCTGCCGATCGATGAGGTGGACGTCTCGATCCTGGTCGAGCCCGCCGAGATCGAGCTCCTCAAGGCGCTCGCGGACGTGCCGGCGCTGATCGCGAAGGCTGCGACGCTGCGCGCGCCGCATCGCGTCGCGCACGCGTCGCAGGATCTGGCGGCGCGGTTCCATCGGTTCTACACCGAGTGCCGCGTCGTCTCCGACGACGCGGCACGGACCCAGGCACGCCTGTGGTTGTGCCGAGCATCGGGCACGGTCCTCGCGAACCTGCTCGGGATCCTCGGCGTCTCAGCTCCCGAGCGCATGGATCGCGTGGAGGGATCGGCGTGACGGAGCGCACGATCCGGATCGGGATGCTCGGGTGCGGGACCGTCGGATCGGCGGTCGTCCGGATGCTCGCCGAGCACGGCGACGACATCGCGATGCGCGCCGAGGTCCGCCTCGCGGTGACCCGCGTGGCCGTCCGCGACGCCGGCCGGGAGCGGGACGTCCCGCTGTCGCGCGAGGTCTTCACGACCGACGCCGCCTCGATCGTGGTCGACCCGGACATCGATATCGTGCTCGAGCTGCTGGGCGGCATGGATCCGGCCAAGGAGCTGATCCTCGCGTCGTTCTCGTCGGGCAAACCCGTCGTCACCGCGAACAAGGAGCTGCTGGCGAACGTCGGCAAGGAGCTGTTCGATGCGGCCGACGCGGCGTGCGCGCGACATCCGGTTCGAGGCCGCCGTGGCCGGTGGGGTCCCGTTGATCGCTCCGCTCAAGGAGTCGCTGGCCGGCGAGCGCGTCATCCGGATGCTCGGGATCGTGAACGGAACGACGAACTACGTCTTGACGCAGATGTCGGAACGCGGCTGGACGTTCGAGGCCGCGCTGGCCGAAGCGCAGCGCCTGGGGTACGCCGAGGCCGATCCGACCGCCGATGTCGATGGGTTCGACGCCGCGGCCAAGTGCGCGATCCTCGCCTCGATCGCGTTCAACACGCGCGTCGTCGCGAGCGACGTGTATCGCGAAGGGATCGCGCGGATCACCCCCCAGGACATCGCCGACGCCGCCCGCCTGGGCTACGTCGTGAAGCTCCTCGCGATCGCCGAGCTCGACGACGGCGAGGTGTCCGCCCGGGTGCACCCCGCGATGATCCCGGTGACGCATCCGCTGGCGTCGGTCCGCGACGCCAACAACGCGGTCTTCGTCGAGGGCGCGAAGGTCGGCCAGCTGATGTTCTACGGGCCGGGGGCGGGTGGCGATGCGACGGCGACGAGCGTCGTCGGTGACCTCGTCCACGTGGCGCGCAACCTCGCCTTCGGCGGGCGCGCGATCGGATGCACGTGCGTCCTCGACCGCGCGATCCGTTCGATGGACGCCACGACCGGCCAGTACTACCTCAACCTCCACGTGGAGGATCGGCCGGGGGTGCTCGCGGAGATCGCCGAGGCGTTCGCGCACAACGGCGTCTCGATCGAGCGCGTCTGGCAGGAGGGGTTCGCCGAGGAGGCGACGCTCGTCTTCATCACGCATCGGGCGCAGGAGGGCGCCTTCCAGAAGACGGTGGCCGAGCTGCGCGATCGCGCGAGCGTGCGGGCGGTGGCGAGCCTCCTGCGGGTGGAGGGCGAGGAGTGAGCGTTCCGCCGGGAGGTTCAGGCCCGCACCAATGGCGCGGCGTGGTCGAGGAGTACCGGGAACGCCTTCCCGTCTCCGACGCGACGCCGGTGATCTCCCTCGGCGAAGGCGGCACGCCGCTCGTCCGTTCCGATCCGTTGTCCCTCGAGACGGGATGCGACGTCTGGCTGAAGTACGACGGCGCCAACCCGACCGGGTCGTTCAAGGATCGGGGCATGACGCTCGCGATCTCCAAGGCCGTCGAAGGCCGCGCGAAAGCCGTGGTGTGCGCCTCCACCGGCAACACGAGCGCCTCGGCCGCTGCCTACGCGGCGAGGGCGGGGCTGACGTGCGCCGTGCTCGTGCCGAAAGGGAAGGTGGCGCTCGGCAAGATGGCGGCGACCCTCGTCCACGGAGCCCGGATGTTGGAGGTGGACGGCAACTTCGACGCCTCGCTGGACGTCGCCCGCGACCTGGCGGACCGCTTCCCCGTGACGCTCGTGAACAGCGTCAACCCGTTCCGGCTCGAGGGCCAGAAGACGGCCGCCTTCGAGATCTGCGACGCGCTCGGGCGAGCCCCCGACATCCATTGCGTCCCGGTGGGCAATGCCGGGAACATCTCGAGCCACTGGATGGGCTACTCGGAGTACCTCCTGGACGGCGTGATCCCCGAGCCGCCGCAGCTGTTCGGGTTCCAGGCTGCCGGCGCGGCTCCCATCGTGAACGGGGCGCCCGTCGCGGACCCGCAGACGATCGCGACCGCGATCCGGATCGGGAACCCGGCCTCGTGGGACAAGGCGGTGGCCGCCGCGACCGCATCCGAGGGCGCGATCGCCTCCGTCACCGACCGGCAGATCCTGGCCGCCTATCGCCGGTTGGCGCGCGAGGGTCTCTTCGTCGAGCCCGCCAGCGCCGCGAGCGTCGCCGGCATGCTCCAGTTGCACGCGGATGGTCGGCTGCCCGCGGGACGCACGGTCGTCTGCATCCTGACGGGACACGGCTTGAAGGACACGGAGTGGGCGATCGCGGGTGCGGCGCCCCCGGTGACCGTTCCGGCGGACGCGGACGCCGTGGCCGCGGAGCTCGGTCTGTAGTTCGGACCGCGATACGCTCCGCGCCACGATGCGCGTGACGGTCCGCGTCCCCGCCACGTCGGCGAACCTCGGTCCCGGGTTCGACTGCTTCGGGCTGGCGTGGGAGCTCTGCAACGAGCTGGTGGTCGACACGGCGGCCCCGCCCGGCGCGACCTGGGATGGGGAGGGGGCGGACGAGCTCCCGACCGACGGCTCGGATCTGATCGGCCGCGTGATGTCGGCGGTCGCCGGGCGGCTGTCACTCCCACTCGCCCCGCTCGCTCGCCGCGGCCGGAACCTGATCCCGCTCGAGCGAGGCCTCGGCTCGTCCGCCGCGGCGACGGTCGCCGGCGTGGTCGCGGCGTCGGCCCTGCTCGACCTGGGGATCGACGCCGACCCGGTCTCGGTGTTCGCGTTGGCTGCGGAGATCGAGGGCCATCCCGACAACGTGGCCGCGGCGGTGTTCGGCGGCTTCACGATCGCGCTCGACGACGGCTCGGTGCTGCGACTGGAACCGCATCCGGACCTGCGGCCCGCTCTCCTCGTGCCCGATCTGCGGATGCCCACCGCGGCGGCGCGGGGCGTTTTGCCCGAGAGCGTTCCTCGGGCGGACGCGGTCGCGAACGTCGGGCGGGCGGCTGTCGAGGTGCACGCGCTGACGCGGGACCCGTCGCTCTTGTCCCGGTCCCTCGTCGACCGCCTCCACGAGGACGTTCGGCTCGCGTCGATGCCCGAGGTCGCGGACGTGGTCGCGGCGCTCCGCCGCGACCACGTCCCGGTGTGCGTCTCGGGGGCCGGTCCGTCGCTCGTGGTGTTCGAGCGACCGGACCGGCCCCCGCTCACGCTCGAGGCGGTGGGCGTCGGCGCGCCGTGGCGGATCCTGCGCCCGGGGATCCGTGGACGGGGGTTCGAGGTCGAGATCGGCGGCGACCGAGTGCCTCTCGCACCGCACCGCCGGGGGAAGGGTCGGTAGGGTAAGGGCGTGGTCACGATCGCCCACATCTCGGACCCGCACGTCGGATCCCCGCACTTCGTGCCCAACCTGATGAACCGGGTGATCGCCGAGCTGAACCAGCTCCAACCGGACGTGGTCGTCGTCTCCGGCGACCTCACGACCGATGGGTTCCGGCCCGAGTACAAGGCCTGGCTCGCGTACGCCGACCGGATCGAGGCTCCGCTGCTCACGGTCCCGGGCAACCACGACTCGCGGAACGTCGGCTACCTCCACTTCGAGGATCTGATCGGGCCGCGGATGTGGGTGCACGACATCGACAACGTGCGCATCGTCGGGGTGGACTCGAGCGAGCCCGACCTGAACGAAGGCCAGGTCGGACGCGTCCACTACGACTGGATCACCGACCAGTTCGCCGGGCCGGCAGCGTTGAAGGTCTTCGTGCTGCACCACCACCTGATGCCGATCCCCGGGACCGGGCGGGAGCGCTCGATCGTGATGGACGCCGGCGATCTCCTCGAGGTGCTCGTCCACGCCGGGGTCCACGTGGTCCTGTCCGGACACAAGCACGTTCCGTACGTCTGGCGCCTGGAGGATCTGTACATCGCGAACGCCGGGACGGTGTCGTCGCTGCGGCTGCGCGGTTACGGCAAGCCGTGCTACAACGTGCTCGACTTCGACGGGGACCAGGTCTCGATCCACCGCGTCTTCCCCTTCGAGGGCGAGCGCCACCTCATGGCGAGGTTCGTCTTGTTCGAAACGGCGAGGCACCATCGCGAGGCACCCGTGCAACAGGTCGCGGGACCGCCCGAGCCCTAGGCGCACCGCCGACCCGCGAGCGGCGAGAGAGGGACAACCGGCACCATCCGATGCGCGCGATCGCTCTGGTCGACGGCGAGCACTACCCACCGGTCACCAGCTGGGCGCTGGAGGTCGCCCGTTCCCGGGGCGTCGACGTCGCCGTGGCGCTCATCGTCGGCGGGATCGAGAAGCTCGTGCCCGGCGACCTTCCGGACCTCGGCGTGCCGGTCCGCTCCATCGCGGACGACCGGGCGGAGGGCCTGCGCGCGGCGATCGCCGAGTGGCGGCCCGAGGTCGTGCTCGACCTGTCCGACGAGCCGGTCCTCGGGTATCGCGAGCGGATGGAGCTGGCGTCGGTGTCCCTCGTCGCGGGGGTTCCCTACCAGGGAGCCGACTTCCGGTTCGATCCCCCGGTCGCCGACCCGCCCCCCATCGGGGTCCCCGTGCTGGCCGTCTACGGGACGGGCAAGCGAACGGGGAAGACGGCGATCGCCGGCGAGGTCGCGCGGCGGGCGGCCCGCCGCGATCTCGCGCCGATCGTGATCGCCATGGGTCGCGGGGGGCCGCCCGCCCCTCAGGTGGCCGAGGCCGGCTCCGTGACGCTCGATCGCTTGATCGGCCTCGTCCAGGCGGGGGAGCACGCCGCGTCGGATTACCTGGAGGACGCCCTGACCACGGGGGTGACCACGATCGGCGCGCGACGGGCGGCCGGCGGGTTGGCGGGCGCTCCCTACGCGACCAACGTCGGGGAGGCCGTCGCGATCGGGGCCGACCGCCACCCCGGTCTCCTCGTCCTCGAGGGGAGCGGGGCGGCGCTGCCGCCCGTCGCCTGGGACGCGGGGGTCCTGGTCGTCCCGGCCAACTGCCCGCCGGAATACATCAGCGGCTATCTGGGTCCATACCGCCTGTTGCGGGCCGACCTGGCTGTTGTTACCATGTCAGCAAGCCCGGTTCCCGGGTCCGAGAACCTCTCCCAGCTTTCCGCTCACCTGCGTCGTACGTTGGGCGATGCGCGGGTCTTGGTGACCGACTTCCTCCCAGTGCCGCTCGCAGATGTGCGGGGACAGGACGCGTTCTTCGCAACGACCGCCCCGACCGCGATCGCCGCAACCCAGGCGCAGCATCTGGAGACCGCGTACGGGGTCCGGATCGTCGGGTCGAGCGCGAGGCTGGCAGACCGTGCCGGCCTGGCAGAGGATCTCGAGACCGCCGGTGGGTACGACGTGCTCCTCACGGAGTTGAAGGCGGCAGCCGTCGACGTTGCGTGTCGGCATGCGGCCGCCCGCGGGGCCGATGTGGTCTTCGTGGACAACCGAGCGGAAGTGACCGAAGGATCGACGGATCTGGCAACCGCCTTCGGAGAGGTCATCGACCTGGCGATCGCCAGGGGGATGGCGCGGGGGAGCGAACCCTCGAGAGGGGCCAGCGGATGAGCGAACGAACGAGGACGTCCCAGATCGTGATCTCCGATCGCGAGCCGGGATTGCCGTTCTCCAAGGGACTGCTCGCGTCCCAGGTCATGGTGACAGGGCTTTCCCCGTACCGGGCCTACCAGGTCGCGGAGGAGGTCGAGATCCGGCTGTTGGAGCGACGGCGAGCCTCCGTCACGTCGGCCGAGCTGGCCGAGGTCGCGATCGAGGTGATCGGCGAGGTTGCGGGTGAGCGCTACGCGACCAACTTCGTCCGCTGGCGGGAGATCGAGACCCTCGACGTCCCGCTCGTGATCCTGATCGGGGGAGCCACCGGGGTCGGCAAGTCCACGATCGCGACCCAGCTGGCGGCGCGGCTGGGCATCGTCCGCATCGTCGCGACCGACGCGATCCGCGAGGTCATGCGGGCGATGCTGTCGGAAGAGCTGATGCCGACCTTGCACGTCTCGTCGTTCCAGGCGGACAAGGCCCTGCGGGAACCCCCGACGAAGACGGCGGACGCGCTCACGCTGGGCTTCCGCGAGCAGACGGCAGCCGTCTCGGTGGGGATCAACGCCTTGATCGAGCGTGCCGCGGCCGAGGGGACGAGCATCGTCATCGAGGGGGCGCACGTCGTCCCCGGATTCTTCGAGACGGATGCGCACGCCGAGCGCATCCTCGCGGTACCGTTCGTCGTCGGGGTCGACGACGAAGATCGCCACCGGTCGCATTTCGCCGCCCGCGAAGACGCGGTCGCCTCGCGACCGGCGACCCGGTACGTCGAAGGGTTCGAAGGGATCCGGCGGCTGCAGCGGTACGTGAAGAGCCAGGCGCTCGCGCACGGCGTGCCGGTGATCCCCAACTACAGCTTCGATCAGTCGATCGCCGCGGTGATCGACCTGGTCATGGAGCGAGCCACCGCCCGCGCGGCGAGGCCGCTCGACGGCGACGCGACCGGCGTCGCCGGAAGGAACGAACCGCGAACGAACCCGAAGGAGGGGAAGACAGCATGAAACTCTTCCTCGATACCGCAAGCATCGAGGAGATCCGCGAGATCAACCGCTGGGGCGTGCTCGGTGGGGTGACCACCAACCCGTCGCTGCTCCAGAAGGAAGCCGCGGAACCCGACAAGGTCTGGCGCCAGATCCTCGAGGAGGTTGCCGGTGACGTCTCGCTCGAGGTGACCGCACCCGAAGCCGATGGGATGGTGGCGCAGGGCCGGACGCTCGCCGCGATGGGTCCGAACGCCATCGTGAAGGTTCCGATGACCCCCGACGGCCTGGAGGCCGGCTCGCGACTCGTGAGCGAGGGCATCCGCATCAACGTGACCCTCGTCTTCTCGGCCGCGCAGGCCATCTTGGCCGCGGAGGCCGGGGCGTACATCGTCTCGCCCTTCCTCGGGCGGCTCGACGACGTCGCGAGCGATGGGATGGCGCTGTTGCATTCGATCTGCGACATCTATGCTGTGCAGGGCTACGAGACCAAGGTCCTGGCCGCATCGCTCCGACACCCGATGCACGTGGTGGAGTCGGCGCATGCCGGCGCCGATATCGCCACGATGCCGTACGAGGTCTTCACGAAGCTCGTGAAGCACCCACTGACCGATCTCGGCATGGAGCGGTTCCAGGCCGATTGGGAGAAGCTCCAGCACCAGCTGGAGGGAGAGGCATCCACCTGATGGACACAACGACCGAACGAACCGCCCTCGAAGGCAAGCTCCTGCCGGAGCTGCAGCAGATCGCCCAAACGCTGGGCGTCGAGGGCACGCAGAAACTACGGAAGGCGGGACTGATCGACGCGATCGTCGCCGCCTCGACCAATGGAGAGGGTTCGACCCGCAACGGCGATGAGGCCGCGGGGACCGCGGCCTCAACGACATCGGTCGACGAGACGCCCGCGGAAGGCCGCGAGGCCGTTCGCGATGCGGCGAACGGCGACGATGACGCACCGGAACCGAGCGCGGGGAACGAGCGCGAGGACCGTGGCGGGCGCAACGACCGCAACGACCGCGGCGACCGCAACGACCGTCAGGGCGCCCCACGTCCGATCGGGCAAGGTCCTTCGGACGCAGGCGACCGGGATCGCCGGCGCCGGCCTTCCCGTGAGGAGCGCCGTCGTTCGCGCGAGGAGCGGAAGGTCCGCGACGAGCAGGATCGGGCGGAGGAGCTCAAGACCGCTCCCACCCGGACCGGCATCTTGGACATCCTCCCGGAGGGGTACGGCTTCCTCCGGACCTCCGGCTATCTGCCGGGCCAGGAGGACGTCTACGTGTCCCTGTCCTACGTGCGCCGGCACCAGCTCCGCAAGGGCGACACCGTGACGGGCAAGATCCGCGAACCGAAGAACAACGAGAAGTACCCCGCGTTGCTGTCGGTCGAAGCGGTCAACGAGATGGACCCCGAGAGGGCCGTCGCGCGACCGCAGTTCGACAAGCTCACACCGCTGTTCCCGGACGAGCGGTTCCGTCTCGAGAGCGGTCCGCTCGCGATCACCGAACGGATCATCGACATGATCGTGCCGATCGGCAAAGGTCAGCGCGGGATGGTCGTGTCCCCGCCGAAGGCGGGCAAGACCACGATCCTCAAGCAGATCGCGAACGGCATCATCCATTCGAACCCCGAAACGCACGTGATCGTGCTGCTCGTCGACGAACGACCCGAGGAGGTCACCGACTGGCAGCGCACGGTCCAGGCCGCCGAGGTCGTCTACTCGACGTTCGACAAGCCGACCGACCAACACATCCAGGTCACCGAGCTCGTCCTCGAACGCGCGAAGCGACTGGCGGAGATGGGCCAAGACGTCGCGATCATCCTCGACTCCCTGACCCGTCTGACGAGGGCGTACAACCTCGGGATGCCCGCCTCCGGCAAGATCCTCACCGGTGGCATCGACTCGGCCGCGCTCTATCCTCCGCGCCGGTTCTTCGGCGCGGCGCGCAACATCGAAGAGGGCGGCTCGGTCACCATCATCGCGTCGGCGTTGGTGGAGACCGGCTCCCGTATGGACGAGGGCATCTTCGAGGAGTTCAAGGGCACGGGGAACATGGAGCTCCGGCTGGACCGGCAGCTCTCGGAGAAGCGGCTGTTCCCGGCGATCAACGTCGACGCCTCGAGCACCCGCAAGGAGGAGCTGCTCCTGCCGCCCGAGGAGCTGGCGCTGGTGATCCGCCTCCGCCGCGTCCTGCACGCCCTGGAGACCGGCGCAGCGCTCGAGCTGCTCATCGACAAGCTCCGGTCGACCAAGTCGAACGAGCTCTTCCTGAAGGACATCGCGAAGGCGCCGACCGGGGGCTGAGCCGCGCCGGCGAGGACCTGGGAATAGGCGAGCGTTGAAGCAGGTAGCATCGCGACGCTCACGAAGGAGATCGATCCACCATGAAGCAGGGAATCCACCCCGACTACCAGATCGCGAACGTCCACTGCTCCTGCGGCAACACGTTCCAGACACGCTCGACGGTGAGCGAGATCCGCTCGGACATCTGCTCGAACTGCCATCCCTTCTACACGGGGAAGCAGAAGCTGGTGGACACCGGCGGGCGCGTTGAGCGGTTCCAGCGCCGGTACGCCAAGACGCAGCAGGCCCAACAGGCCGCGAAGCAGGGCTGAGCCGCCGGTGGGCCAGCCGCCCCCGGCGACCCACCTCTACGGCGGCCAGGCTGTCGTCGAGGGCGTGATGATGCGCGGGTCCGATCATTGGGCGGTCGCCGTCCGTGAGCCCACCGGGTCCGTCTACCTCGAGTCGCACGCGATCGACTCGGTCGCGTCGCGACACCCGACCTGGCGGAAGCCGTTCCTCCGGGGGATCATCGTCCTCGGTCAGTCGCTCTCGATCGGCATCCGGGCGCTGATGATCGCGTCGAACCACGCCGTGGCGGAGGAGGAGCAGCTCTCGAGTCGCCAGATGGGTGTGTCGCTCACGATCGCGCTGGTCGCGTTCGTCGCGATCTTCATCCTCGGCCCAACGACGCTGTTCGCCTGGGCGGAGAACCGGGTCGACGCCAACGGCGTGCTGGTGAACGTCGCCGAAGGAGTCTTCCGCGTGGCGCTGTTCGTCGGGTACCTCTGGTTGATCGGCCGGACGAAGGACATCCAACGCGTCTTCGAATATCACGGCGCCGAGCACAAGACGATCGCGGCGTACGAGCATGACGAGGATCTCGTCCCCGACCGCATCGAGCGCTTCCCGAAGGAGCACGTTCGATGCGGGACGAACTTCCTGATCATCGTCATGATCATCACGATCTTCGTCTTCACGCTGTTCGGGACGCCCGGCCTGCTGTGGCGGCTGGTCTCCCGCGTGATCGCGATCCCGATCATCGCCGGGATCGCGTACGAAGCGCTCCGCCTCGGGGCGCGGTATCCGCGCTCCCCGATGGTGCGCGCGATGATGGCGCCGGGGATCTGGCTCCAGAAGATCACGACCCGTGAGCCCGACGTCGGTCAGATCGAGGTCGCGGTGTCCTCCTTCAAGGAGGTGCTCCGTCGGGAGGCTGAGGCCGCCGGCACCGCCTGAGGCCTACGCCCCACGGTCATTGCATCCTGGGCTCTCGGCGCAGAAGATGACATGTCCGATCGAGACCGGGCCGGTCGCGCGCTGCGCGAACGGCCCGGAGTGAAAGCGATACCCGGGAGGTGGCTCCATGACGAACGACCTCGACCTACCCCTGCTGCCGAGCGCCGAGCAGATCCGCCGACGGGAGTTCGCGACGGTCCGACGAGGCTACGACCCGGACCAGGTCCGCGAGTACCTCCAGGGGGTCGCCGGCCAGGTGGAGACGCTCGAGCGTGAGCTGCGTGGTCCGCGCAAGGAGACCAAGGCGCAAGGCTCGGCGACACCGGGCGGACCTCCGGCTCCGCCGGTCACGGCCGGACAGGTCATGACGCCGGCCACGCCGGCGGCCGCGACTCCGGCGCCGACCATGCCATCCCCGGCCGTTCCGGCGCAGGACCCCTACGAGGTGATCGCCAAGCGGTTCGCCGGGGTCCTCGCGACCGCGGACAAGGAGGCCACGGCGGCTCTCGCCGAGGCGAAGGCCGAGGCGGACCGCATCCTCCAGGAAGCCCGCTCCGAGGCCGACCGGATCAAGCTCGACGCCCAGGCACGGGCGGAGCAAGCCAAGCAGCAGGGAACCGACTCCCTCGCCGAGGCCAAGCGCGAAGCCGAACAGATCCTGGGTTCGTTGTCGGAGCGTCGTGAGGTCCTCGTGACCCAGATGCACGACATGCAGTCGAAGTTGCTCTCGGTCGCGAAGGAGCTCGAGTCGTCGATGGACGTCCCCGGGTCGACCGACGCGCCCCAAGGGAGCGCTCCGGGGCCCGTTCCGACCGACAGCGGGACCTCCGACGATCCTGTCGACCCGCGGTACGAGGACATGTGGGCGTTGCCCAAAGGCAAGAAGATGGTCGACATCCCCGATCTCGCCGGGCTCGACGTCGACTTCGAAGAAGAACCTCGGCGCGACTGACCCGTCCGATCCGGTCGGTCGGCATCGCCGCCTGCGACCATAGGACGCATGGCGTCCGGCATCGAGACGAAGCTCGACGAGATCGAGGAGACCTACGAGCAGGCTGCGGCCGAGCTCGCGGCTCCCGACGTTGCGGCTGACCCCGACCGCCTTCGCGACCTCGGCAAACGATTCGCCGAACTCCAGGACGTCGTCGTGCCGTACCGCGAGTACAAGACGCTCTCGGCGCAGGCGCGGGAGGCGCGGGAACTCGCCAAGGGTGAGGCCGATCCCGAGATGGCCGCCTACTTCCACGACGAGGCCGGACGGCTCGACGCGCGGGTTGCCGAGCTTCGCGGACGGCTCGAGCTGCTCCTCGTCCCGAAGGACCCGGACGAGGGCAAGGACCTGATCCTCGAGATCCGGGCGGGCGCCGGCGGCGAGGAGGCTGCGCTCTGGGCGGGGGACCTCTTCGAGATGTATCGGCGGCTCGCCGATCGCCACCGCTGGAAGACGGACGTCATCGCGTCCTCGCCCTCAGACCTCGGCGGGTTCAAGGAGGTGTCGCTCGAGGTTCGAGGACCGGACGCGTACGGCCGGCTCAAGTACGAGGCCGGTGTCCACCGTGTCCAACGGGTTCCGGTCACCGAGTCGCAGGGCAGGATCCACACGTCGACGGCGACGGTGGCCGTCATGCCGGAGGCCGAGGAGGTGGAGGTCGACCTCCGACCCGAGGATCTGCAGATCGACGTCTACCGGTCGAGCGGTCCGGGCGGCCAGTCGGTCAACACCACCGACTCGGCGGTGCGCATCCTTCACAAGCCGAGCGGGATCAAGATCGAGATGCAGGAGGAACGCAGCCAGCTTCAGAACCGGGACAAGGCGATGCGGTACCTCCGGGCGCGGTTGTATCAGGTGGCCCTCGACGAGGCTCACGAGAAGGAAGCGGCGACCCGCCGGGCGCAGCTCGGGACGGGGGAACGATCGGAGAAGATCCGCACCTACAACTTCCGTGAGGAGCGGGTCACGGATCACCGCATCAAGTACACCTCCCACCAGCTGCAGGACGTGCTCGCCGGCGGCGAGGAGCTGGACGGCTTCGCCGACCGGCTCCTCGCCGCCGAGCGCGCCGCGCAGCTCTCCGCGGACGGGGGCTGACCGACGATGCGTCCGGCCGAGGTCGTGCGGCGCGGAGCGGGGTACCTCGAACGCCACGGCATCGAGGCTCCCCGGGTGAACGCCGAGGCGCTGATGATGCGGGTGCTCGACGTCGACCGTGCCGGTCTGTACGCACGCGAGCAGGGTCTCGGCTCGGCCGAGGCCCGGGCGTACGGGCGGGCCCTGTGTCTGCGATGCACCGGCACGCCGTTGCAGCACCTGACCGGGGAGCAAGGTTTCCGCCACCTGGTGCTGACGGTGCGACCCGGCGTGTTCGTCCCCCGGCCCGAGACGGAGGTCCTCGTGGACGTCGCGCTCGAGCTCCTGGAAGGCATCGAGACGCCGTGCGTGGTGGATCTCTGCACCGGGTCGGGCGCCGTCGCCCTCGCGATCGCCGACGAACGTCCCGGCACGCGCGTGACGGCGACGGACCGTTCCGAGGTCGCCGTGGACCTCGCGCGCGAGAACGCCGAGCGGCTCGGGCTCGCGGTGGACGTCCGCGCCGGCGACCTGTTCGAGCCGGTGCCGGTGGCGTTCCTGGGCGAGGTCGATCTGGTCGTGGCGAACCCTCCCTACCTATCCGTCGAGATGGCGGACGATCTCCCGCCGGAGGTCCGAGCCGATCCACCGGAGGCGTTGTTCGGCGGGCTCGAGCTGACGCGGCGCCTGATCACGGAGTCGGTCGCCTGGCTCCGGCCGGGTGGCGCGTTGGCGGTCGAGTGCGACGAGGGCGCCGCGGCGGCGGTCGCCGCCGCGGCGCGCGATGCCGGCTTCGAGGGGGTGTTCGTGCGGCGCGACCTGAACGGACGCGACCGGGTCGTCGGCGCGCGGCGGCCGTGACGGCGGGCGGAACGATCGAGGCCGCGGCGGCCGCCGCGCGCCGCGGCGCCTTGATCGTGTTCCCGACCGACACGGTCTACGGGATCGGCACGCGACCGGACGACCCCGCCGCGACGGCGCGGTTGTTCGCGGCGAAGCTCCGCCCGTTGGATCTGACGCTCCCGGTGCTGGTCGCTTCGGTCGACGACGCGCGCCACGTGGCCGTCTTCGACGACCGCGCGTCCCGCGTCGCCGCCGCGTGCTGGCCGGGTGCGCTCACGCTGGTGCTTGCGAGGACGGGCGCCTCGCGAGACTGGGAGCTCGGTGGTGACGGCGCGACGATCGGCGTGCGCGTCCCCGATCATCCGGTCGCCAGGTCGTTGCTCGGGCGCACGGGACCGCTCGCGGCGACGAGCGCCAACCGATCCGGTGAGGCTCCGGGGCGCGATCACGACGAGCTCGTCGCCACGTTCGGCGAAGCGGTCGCCGTCTACCTGCGCAGCGATGGATCCGTCGGCGGTGCCGCGTCCACCGTGATCGATCTGACCGGAACGGAGCCGAGGGTCCTTCGTCGTGGTGATGTCGACCCCGAGCACGTGATCGGTCTGGCGACGGCGCGGTGAGCCCAGGGAGCCGGTCCCGGAAGCCCCACTGTTAGACTCCGGCCTCCTGAGATGACCGCCGTCATCGTCGTGTGCACCGGCAACGTGTGCCGCTCCCCGATCGCCGAGGGGCTGATGCGACGCGCGACGGAGCACCGGACGGTTGGAGCTCCGATCACGGTGTCGTCCGCCGGGACGGCCGGCTGGGAGGGGTCGCCCGCGATGCCGGAAGCGGTCGAGGCCGCCGCCGAGCGCGGGGTGGACATCTCCGGCCACGTGGCGACGCGGCTCCGACCGGGTATGGCGGCCGTCGCCGACCTCGTGCTCTGCATGGCGGCGGAGCACCGGGACCAGATCGCGAGCGACGAGCCGCAGGCCGTCGACAGGACCTTCACGTTGAAGGAGCTCGTCCGGCTCCTCGAGGGCGGGGCGCGGGCCGCGGCGACGCCCGCGGCGAGGATCGCTGCCGCCGCCGCGGCCCGCGCCGGCGCCGAGGCAGGCGAGCACCAGGACGAGGACATCGCCGACCCGCTGGGGCTGCCGCTCGATGGCTATCGCGCGATCGCCTCCGAGCTGGACGACTGGATCGTCCGCCTCGTCCCCGCGCTCTTCGATCCGGTGCCCGCGGCCGTCTCCGGGGAGCACTGACGTGCGGATCGTCCTCGCGAGCGACCATGCGGGATTCTCCGCTGAAGGAAGCGCTGAAGCCCTTCCTGGCGTCGGGCGGACACGACGTCACCGACGTGGGGGCCTACTCCGAGGAGCCGGTCGACTACCCGGTCTTCTGCGCGGCCGCCGCTCGCGTCGTCGCGGCCGGCGACGCCGATCGCGCGATCGTGCTGGGGGGTTCCGGGCAGGGCGAGCAGATCGCGGCGAACAAGGTCGACGGCATCCGAGCCGCGCTCTGCCACGACGTCACGCTCGCGCGGCTCTCGCGTGAGCACAACGACGCGAACGTCCTCAGCATGGGTGCCCGGATCATCGCGCCGGTGTACGCGGAGGAGATCGTCGGCGTCTGGCTGTCCACGCCATTCGCCAAGGGCCGGCACGTGCCGCGGATCGAGCAGATCGCGGCGATCGAACGAGGGGAGCTCTGAACATGCGCGAGTACGCGGCGGACTGGGAGTCGTTGAAGGCAACCGATCCGGAGATCGCCGATGCGATCGCCGGGGAGCTGGAGCGGGAACGCACCACGCTGCGGTTGATCGCATCGGAGAACTACGCGAGCCCGGCGGTGCTCGCCGCGGTCGGTTCGACCCTCAGCGACAAGTACGCGGAAGGGTATCCGGGACGCCGGTACTACGGTGGTTGCCGGTACGTCGACGTCGTCGAACAGCTCGCGATCGATCGCGCGAAGGAGCTGTTCGGTGCGGAGCATGCCAACGTGCAACCCCACGCGGGCGCCACCGCGAACATGGCCGTCTTCGGCGCCTTCCTCGAGCCACACGATCCGGCTTCGACCGTGTTGGGCATGAAGCTCGCGCACGGCGGGCATCTCACGCACGGGTCACCGGTCAACGTCTCCGGGATGTGGTTCAACTTCATCGGGTACGAGGTCGACCACGACACGGAACAGCTCGACATGGATCGGATCCGGGACCAAGCGCTCGCGGAGCGTCCGCGCGTGATCCTCGCCGGGTACACCGCGTACTCCCGGACGATCGACTTCGAGGCGTTCCGACGGATCGCGGACGAAGTGGGAGCGCTCTTCTGGGTCGACGCATCGCACTTCATCGGGCTCGTGGCCGGCGGCGCGTTCCCGAGCCCCGTGCCCCACGCCGACGTCGTGACGTTCACGACACACAAGGCGCTCCGCGGCCCCCGCGGCGCCATGATCCTGTGTCGCGAGGAGCACGCGAAGGCCATCGACAAGGCCGTGTTCCCGATGATGCAGGGCGGGCCGATCGAGAACAACATCGCCGGGAAGGCCGTCGCGCTGAAGGAGGCGATGACGCCAGCCTTCCGCGAGTACGCGGAGCGAACGGTCCGGGACGCGCGGGCGCTCGCGTCGGGGCTCGCCGACGAGGGGCTGCGCGTCGTGTCGGGTGGCACCGACTCGCATCTCGCCCTCGTCGACGTCCGCCCGATCGGCGTCGACGGCAAGGCCGCCGAGGCGCTCTGTGACGAGGTGGGGATCACGCTCAACAAGAACCAGATCCCCTACGACCCGAATCCGCCGTCCACGCCGTCCGGGATCCGCGTCGGGACGCCCGCGTGCTCCACGCTCGGCATGGATGAACCGGAGATGCGGGAGATCGCCGGGATCATCGGAGATGTGCTCCGTCACCCGGACGACGCCGGCACGAAAGACAAGGCCCGCGATCAGGTTCGCGACCTGATGCAGCGGTTCCCGCTCTACCCGTAGGCCGGGGTTGCCGTCCGGCGGCCCGGGCGGACACACTGCTCGGGTCGTGGACGCGTCCCTCGCGGTCTTCCTCACTGCTGGTGGTTTGCACGCGTACGCCGAGATCTTCGCCGTCGCCGCGGCGGTCACGTTCCTGGCGACCCCACTCGTGCGGCGGTTCGTGGTCGCGGCCGGGGTGATCGACCAGCCCTCCGACCGGCGGGTACACCCGAAGCCAACCCCGACGATGGGCGGCCTGGCGATGTATCTGGGGTTCCTGGCCGCGCTCGGGCTCTCCCGTGTGGTCCCGTTCTTCCGCGACGTGAACGGCGCGAGCCCGGAGCCCCTTGCCGCGCTGGTGGCGTGCACGCTCATGGTCGGGCTCGGGGCGATCGACGACACGCGCGGAACCACGGCGCTCTCCAAGATCACCGCGCAGATCTTCATCGCCGGTGTGGTGGTCTTGTTCGGCGTGCGATTCGCGTATTCGTGGGCACCGTGGCTCCCCGGCAACGGGATCGTCGTGCTCTCGGGCGACCTGCCGGTGATCCTCACGATCGTCTTCGTCGTATCCGTCGCGAACGCCGTCAACCTGGTCGACGGGTTGGACGGCCTCGCTGCCGGGATGGTGGCCATCGCGGCGAGCGCCTTCTTCATCTTCATGGTCCGCAGCCCCAGCAGCTTCTTCGGCGAAGCGTCGCAGGCGGCGTTGCTCTCCGCGATCACGGTCGGGATCTGTTTGGGATTCCTTCCCTGGAACTTCTTCCCCGCAAGGATCTTCATGGGAGATACGGGCTCGATGCTGCTCGGCATGCTCCTGGCGATCGCGACCATCTCCGGCGTCGGGAACAATCCCCGCCCACCGAGCCCGGGCGAGCTGGCCGCTCCGCTCGCGCTCGTCGTCGTCCCGCTGCTGGTGCTCGCGGTTCCGATCCTCGATGTCGTGCTCGCGATCTTGCGGCGGACCTGGCGCGGACAGGGGATCGGCCATGCGGACAAGGAACACCTGCATCACCGCCTGATGGAGATCGGCCATGGGCACCGTCAGGCGGTCCTGCTGATGTATCTCTGGAGCGCGCTGATCTCCGGATGCGGTCTGGCGATCGGGCTGATCGACGGACGGTTCGTGGTCGGTCTGATCCTGATCGGCGCGGCCGCGTTGTTCTCCGCGACGGCGTTCCCTCGGTTCGCCCGCCGCCGCAACGGGGAGCACACGGTTCCCGTGCAGGACAACGGTTCGAAGGAGCATGATCCCGTCATCGGGCCGGTGGTCGCGGCCGGACCGGATCTGCCTCGGGAACCGGCGCCCGAGGCACCGCCGGAGGCCACGAGCGGTCTCCCCCCGGTGGCACCGTGAGAACCTCTGCGGATGTCCAACCCGTACAAGTGGTCGAGGGAAGGTTCCCGTTGAAGGCTGTTCAAGGTCGGCGTGATCGTGTGATGATCGCCGCCGCCCGGTCCACCGAGGGGGCACGCCGGGCGCATCCCTCGAGGAGGTGCCAGTGACCGAGATCGACGTTCGGCTGGAACGCGTCTCCAAGTTCTTCGGAGACGTCCCGGCTGTCGACGACCTCTCCCTCGACATCGCGGAGGGCGAGTTCTTCAGCCTGTTGGGACCGTCCGGCTGCGGGAAGACCACCACGCTCCGGATGATCGGCGGATTCGAAGATCCGTCCCTCGGCACGGTGTACCTGGGCGGCCGCGATGTGACCGACCTCCCGCCGTACCGCCGCGACGTCAACACGGTCTTCCAGTCCTACGCGCTGTTCCCGCACCTCGACGTGTTCGAGAACGTGGCCTTCGGTCTGCGGCGGAAGAAGGTCGGTGGGAAGGACATCGGGCAACGCGTCCGCGATGCGATGAGCTTGGTGGACCTCGAGGGGTTCGAGAAGCGCAAGCCCTCGCAGATGTCCGGAGGACAGCAGCAGCGGGTGGCGCTCGCCCGCGCGCTGGTCAACCGCCCGAAGGTCTTGCTGCTCGACGAGCCGCTCGGCGCGTTGGACCTGAAGCTCCGCAAGCAGATGCAGCTGGAGCTCAAGCGCATCCAAGAGGAAGTGGGCATCACGTTCATCTACGTGACCCACGATCAGGAAGAGGCCATGACGATGTCGGATCGTCTGGCCGTGATGCGGCGTGGCCAGATCGAGCAGATCGGCGCGCCCGAGCTCGTCTATGAGTCGCCGGCGACGGAGTTCGTCGCCGGGTTCCTGGGCGCCTCCAACCTGCTCGACGGAGAGCTCGTCCGGAACCAGAGCGACGTCGCCACGGTCCGTCTGAGCACCGGCCAGGACATCTCCATCCCGGCCTCGATGGTTCCGTCGGACATCGACACCCTGGTCAAGGTGGGGGTTCGGCCGGAGAAGATCAGCATCCAGGCGGACGAGGGGGAGCCGCCGGCGGGGACGAACTGGGTCTCCGGGCTGCTCCGGATCGCGACCTACATCGGGGTCAGCCATCAGTACAAGGTCGAGGGGCCGGGTGGGACCGAACTGACCGTCTACGTGCAGAACCTCGGCGCCGAGGAGGCGCCTGCACCGGGCAGGAAGGTCCGACTGACGTGGCGCCCCGAGCACACGTTCATCGTGAAACCATCCGAAGCGCTGACTCCCGAGGAGGTCGAGGAATGACCGATCAGCAGCAGCCCGTCGATCCCGCGCTGTGGCGCGGGCTCACCCAGGCACGGACCTCGCGGCGAGGGTTCCTCCGCGCAGCCGGCGTCGGTGCGGGCGCGCTGAGCCTCTCCTCGATCCTCGCCGCATGCGGGACCGCAGGGGTGAGCAGCTCGAGCGCCGCCGCCAACGGCGTGGGTTCGGCCGAATGGTGGGGCCAGCAGCCGGAGACGAAGACGCTGAACTATGCCAACTGGCCGTACTACATCGACACGGCGCACGGGAAGCATCCTTCGATCGAGCAGTTCCAACAGTCGACCGGGATCACCGTCGACTACACGGAGCCGATCAACGACAACACCTCGTTCTTCACGAAGATCCGTCCGGACCTGCAAGCCGGTAACTACATCGGCTACGACGTGATCGTGCTCACCAACAGCGATCCGCCCCTGAGCCAGATGATCGGCTTCGGGTGGGCGGTCCCGCTCGACCAATCGCGGATGACGAACTTCAAGAAATACGCCAGTCCGCTCGTCACCGACCCCTCATGGGATCCCGGGAACATCCATACGATGGCCTGGCAGTCCGGGTACACGTGCATCGGCTACAACACGAAGTACATCACCGAGGACATCACCTCGATCCAGTCCCTGTTCGATCCGAAGTACGAGGGGAAGATCGGGATGATGGGGATCGCCGACCGAGCTCGGGAGCGCGGGGCTGCTCGCGATCGGCGTCGATCCCGCCGCGTCGACGCCCGATGATTGGTCGAAGGCGGCCGAGAAGTTGAACCAGCAGAAGCCGCTCGTTCGGTCCTACTACGACCAGGACTACATCAAGGCGCTCAAGAACGAGGACATCTGGATCTCGATGGTCTGGTCGGGCGACGTCTTCCAAGCAGCGAACTACCAGGGCTACGACACCTTGAAGGCCGTGATCCCGGACGAGGGCTCCATGTTCTGGACCGACAACCAACTGATCCCGGTCGGTGTCGAGAACCCGGTCGCCGCGATGGAGTTCATGGACTACGTCTATGACCCACAGGTGCAAGCGCTGATCGAGGACTACAACGCCTACGTCTGCCCCGTGCCCGCGTCGAAATCGATCATCGCGAACCAGTTGAAGGATCCGACGGTCGCCAACAGCCCGACGGTCTTCCCGGACGCCCAGATGGTCGCGCGGTCCAAGCCCTACTACCAATTCAAGACCTCCCAGGACCTGGACCAGTGGAACAGCACGTTCGAGCCGATCTACACGGGATAGAACCGCAGCGCCGCCACACGAGCGATCGGGCGGAAGTTGAGCCCGTACCTGATGGGCGGCCCAGCTGTGCTGTGGCTCGTCGTGTTCTTCCTGGTCCCGCTCGTCACGATGCTGTCGCTGTCTGTCCAGACCTGCGACTCGGTCACGCTTGCGTGCACGGCTGACCTGGCACTTCGCCGAGTTCCCGGACGTCATCAGGGAGTTCAGCGACACGATCGTCCGATCGTTCGTCTACGCGGGCGCCGCGACCTTGGTGACCCTGATCGTTTCCTTCCCCGTCACGTACTGGATCGCGTTCCGGGCGAAGCGGAAGAATTTCTTCCTGCTGATGCTGCTGGTTCCTTTCTTCGTCTCGTTCGTGATCCGCACGACCGCATGGCAGTTCCTGCTGGCCGATCAAGGGATCATCGTGGGGACGCTCAAGAACCTGCATCTGCTTCCGGAGAACTTCCACATCCTCGCGACCGGATGGGCCGTGATCGCCGGCATCGCGTACAACTACCTCCCCTTCACGGCGCTCCCGCTCTACGTGGCGCTCGAACGGATCGACCGGCGGGTCTTGGAGGCGTCGCACGATCTCTATGCCACCCGTCGAGCGCCTTCACGCGCGTCGTGCTGCCGCTGTCGGTCCCCGGGATCTTCGCGGCGTTCCTCCTGACGTTCGTGCCTGCTGCCGGGGATTACGTCAACGCCTTCATCCTGGGTGGGACGAACAACCGGATGATCGGCAACGTGATCCAGACGAAGTTCCTCGAAGCTGCTGACTATCCTGCGGCGTCCGCGCTCTCCGCGATCCTGCTGGTGCTGATGCTCGTGGGCATCGCCGCCTATGCGAAGTTCCTCGGCTCTCGGACGATCGAGGAGTACGTGTGAGCACGCTCACGCAGGATGTCCCGGTCCCGTCCGCGAAGGAGCTCGCGCCCGTCCCGCGCGAACGACGGCGCCGCTGGACGTATTACGTGCTGCCGATCTACTCGAGCGGGTTCTTCCTCTATCTGCTGATCCCGATCGCCTTCATGATCGTCTACAGCTTCAACCAATCGCGTTCGGCCCTCCCTCAGGTCACCTTCAAATGGCAAGGGTTCACGACCCAGTGGTACAAGGAGTGGCAGGGGATCCCCGGCCTCGGCGACGCCTTCTTCCTGTCGATCAAGCTGGCGCTGCTGGCGACGGTGATCGCCGCCACCCTTGGAACCCTCCTCGCGCTCGCCCTGGTTCGCTACCGCTTCCGAGGGAAGGGCGCCACGGAACAGGTGATGTTCACGAACATCGCCGCCCCCGAGATCGTCCTCGGTGCCTCGCTGTTGGGCTTCTACATCACGCTCAACCTCGACCGCGGCTTCTCCACCCTCCTGATCGCGCACGTGATGTTCTGCATCGCCTACGTCACGATCACCGTGCGGGCCAGGCTGTCTGGATTCGATCCGATGCTCGAGCAGGCCGCGCAGGATCTCGGCGCCACCCCGTGGGTCACGTTCTGGAAGGTCACGCTCCCGCTGATCTTCCCGGGGATCCTGGCCGGCGCCTTGCTCGCGTTCGCGCTCTCGATCGACGACTTCGTGACGTCGAACTTCGTCGCCGGTCGCACCGTGACGTTCCCTCTGTGGGTCTACGGCGCCGTGAAGGTAGGGATCCCGCCGCAGGTCTTCGTGTTCGGGACCGCGATCTTCATGGCCGGCCTCGTGCTTGCCGTCCTCGCGCTCGTGTTCCAGGGTCGCAAGCGAGGCGCCAGTGCCGCCGCCGAGGAGTGAGCAACCCGGGTGGGCGTCCTCGTGAACGTTTTCACGAGCGGCAGCCCATCTGCGCTCTGACCTGCGGAAACGGGTGTCGTTCGCCTTTGACGGAGCCGAAAGGCTCCGCATATACTGCCCGCGCTCATGACCGGGGACCAGCGTCCTGATAACGCCTGGTCAGGCATGGGCACCGGGTGGTCCATCACGTCGACCTTGATCGCGGGGATGCTCGCCTGGGGGGGCATCGGCTACCTGCTCGATAGCCTCTTCGGGATCCACAAGGTGTTCCTGCCGATCGGGATCGTGCTCGGGGGAGCCGGAGGGGTCTACATCGTCTACCTGCGGTACGGGAGGGGGAGCAGTGACGAGCGTTGAACCGGAGCGCGAGGCGATGCGGCGCGTGCTCCCACTGGCGCCCGTCGCACTGGTTGCCGCGTTCGCGCTCGGTCAGGTGTTGGGCGGCAGCGGCGCGGCCTGGTCGGCGGCGATCGCGGTCGTGATCGTGACCGCGAACTTCGTCGCGAACGCGCTGTCGGTCGCGTGGGCCGCCCACATCTCGCCGATGATCCTGTACGCGGTGGCGATGGGCGGGTTCGTCGTGCGACTCGTCGTGTTCACGATCGCGCTCGTGCTCCTGAACACCCTTGCCTGGTTCTCACCTGTCGCCTTCGCCTTGACCCTGGTGCCCGCCACGATCGGGTTGCTGGTCGTGGAGGCACGAACGCTTTCGGGCCGGCTCCAGGCAGACATGTGGTCCTTCCAGGGGACGGGTCGTTGAACATCGCGTTCCTCGGAGCAACGTTCGAGGCACCCAGCACGAAAGACTTCGTCTACGGCTGCTGGGGAGGCGGGGTTAACGTCTTCGGGTTCGAGCTCTGCCTGAACTTCGTCACGTTCCTGGTGATCCTCACGTTCGGGATCATGTTCCTGCTGTTCTATCTGGCGTTCCGCGCGCCGACGGTGGTTCCCGGCAAGCTGCAGACGATGATGGAGCTCGGCGTGTCGTTCGTCCGCGAGCAGATCGCGATCCCCGTTCTCGATCAGAACGCCGACCGGTTCCTCCCGCTCCTCGCATCCTTCTTCTTCTTCATCCTGATCGGGAACCTCTTCGAGGTGATCCCGGGGTTCAGCTTCTCCGCGAACAGCCGTGTCGCGTTCCCACTCACGCTGGCGATCATCGCCTGGCTCACCTACAACGGGGTCGGCATCGCGAAGCACGGCTTCTTCGGCTACCTGAAGCACACGTGCATCATCAGCGAGGCTCCCGCCCTGCTCCGGTACTCCCTCCTGATGGTGATCGAGTTCATATCCAACATCATCATCCGGCCGATCACGTTGACGGTCCGTCTCACCGCCAACTTCGTCGCCGGGCACTTCCTGCTGTCGATCTTCTTCCTGGGCACCGTCTTCTTCCTGGAGGACGGCCCGAAGACGTGGATCCTCGCCCCGTTCTCGTTCGCGTTCGCGGTCGCGCTCGTGGGGTTCGAGATCTTCGTCGCGGGCCTGCAAGCGTTCATCTTCGCCATCCTCACCGGCTCGTACATCGGTGGCGCGTTGGCGGAGGAGCACTGAGGAAAGGGAGGCATCGATGTTCCATCTCATCGCACAGGCCGCGGATATCACTCCGGGCCTGAAGACGATCGGCAAGGGCCTCGTGATCGGGCTCGCCGCGATCGGCCCGGGGATCGGCCTCGGCGTCCTGATCGGCAAGTCCGTCGAGGCCATGGCGCGTCAACCGGAGTACGCGAACCAGGTACGCACCACCATGTTCATCGGCATCGGTCTGATCGAGGCGCTGGCGCTGTTCGGCATCGCGTTCTCGTTCATCATCTGAGGGAGGCGGATCGTGCTGGGAGCCCTATCCGTCCTCGCGCAGGAGTCGGTGAGCGACAAGAAGGACCTGTACCCACAGGCGAGCGAGCTGATCGTGGGTGCGCTCGCGTTCGCGATCCTGTTCTACTTCATGTGGAAGTGGGTGATCCCTCGGGTCAACACGCTCCTCGAGGAGCGGCGCGCACAGATCCAGGGCCAGCTCGAGAGCGCCGAGCAGACGCGGCAGGAGGCGGAACGCGAGCTGGGCGAGTACCGGACGCAGCTCGCGAGCGCGCGCGAGGACGCCAACCGGATCATCGAGGAGGCGCGCGAGACCGCCGAGCAGTTCCGCCGCGACATCCAGGCGAAAGCGGAGGAAGAGTCGCGGAACATCGTGGCGCGCGCCCAGGACGAGATCCGCGCCGAGCGCGACCGTGTGTTCAACGAGCTGCGTGCCCAGGTGGCGGACATCGCTGTGACCCTCGCCGGGCGCGTGGTGGGCGCCGAACTCGACACGAAGTCCCATCAGCGCCTGATCGACGAGTACATCGAGCAGGTCGCCTCGGGCGCGAACGGGCAGGGCGGCTGAGCGGGACGATGGCCGAATTCCTCGACCGGCTCTTCGGGAAGGACCAGCGCATCCGTGGATACGCGATGGCGATCGTCGCCATCGCGGAGGCCGAGGGCGTCCTCGACACCGTCGGGGATGAGCTCTTCTCCTTCGCGAACGCGGTCGAGCAGAACCCCAAGCTCCGGGAGGCGCTCACCGACCGGGCGCTCCCGGTGGAGAACCGTCGTGCGCTCGTCTACGACATCCTGGGCGACCGGGCCAACCCGGCGACGCTGACGGCGATCTCCCTGTTGATCGACGCCGGCCGCGCTCGCGACCTCGGGAAGATCGCCGAGGGGGTCGTGGCCCTGTCGGCGGAGCAACACCAACACGTGGTGGCCGAGGTCCGAAGCGCGGTCCCGCTCAACGACCGGCAGCGCAAGCGTCTGGAGGAAGCGCTCTCGCGCGCCACCGGACGGACGATCGAAGCGAAGGTCGTGGTCGACCCAACCCTCGTCGGCGGCGTCGTGGCGCGCGTCGGAGACCTCGTCTTCGACGGCTCGATCGCGAGTCGCCTCGAGGACGCCAAGCACGCACTGGGGAGCTGAATCGCTGATGGCACTCAACCTGGATCCAGCCTCCATCGCGGAGGCGCTGCGCAAGAACGTCGAAAGCTGGAGCCCCTCGATCGAGCGCGAGGAGGTCGGCCGCGTGATCGAGACCGGGGACGGGATCGCCCGCGTGTCCGGCCTGCCACAAGCGATGGCGAACGAGCTGCTCGAGTTCCCGGGAGAGCTCCTCGGGCTCGCGTTCAACCTCGACGAGGACGAGATCGGGTGCATCGTCCTCGGCGACGCCTCCACGATCGAGGAGGGCGATCCGGTGAAGCAGACCGGGAAGATCCTCTCGATCCCGGTCGGCGACGGCTTCCTCGGCCGCGTCGTCGACGCCTTGGGTCGGCCGCTGGACGACAAGGGATCGATCCCGTCGGACAGCACGCGGGTGTTGGAGCTCCAGGCGCCCAACGTCGTATCGCGCCAGCCGGTGAAGGAGCCGCTCTACACGGGGATCGCCGCGATCGACGCGATGACGGCGATCGGCCGCGGCCAGCGCGAGCTGATCATCGGCGACCGCCAGACCGGCAAGACCGCGATCGCGCTCGACGCGATCATCGCGCAGAAGCCCTTCTGGGGGACGGACCAGGCGGTCAAGTGCATCTACGTCGCGATCGGCCAGAAGGCCTCGACCGTGGCGGAGGTGGTCGAGACCCTCCGGGAGAACGGCGCCCTCGAATACACCGTCATCGTCAACGCGGCGGCCTCGGATCCCGCGCCGTTCCAGTACATCGCCCCCTACGCCGGAGCCGCGATCGGCGCGCACTGGATGTACGAGGGCGACGACGCGCTGATCATCTACGACGACCTGTCGAAACAGGCGGTGGCCTACCGGGAGATCTCGCTGCTGCTCCGGCGCCCGCCCGGCCGTGAGGCCTATCCCGGCGACGTCTTCTACCTCCACTCCCGACTGCTGGAGCGCTCGGCCAAGCTGTCCGACGAGCTCGGCGGAGGCTCCCTGACGGCCCTCCCGATCATCGAAACGAAAGGTGGCGACGTCTCGGCGTACATCCCCACGAACGTCATCTCGATCACGGACGGCCAGATCTACCTCGAGCCGGAGCTGTTCTTCTCGGGCGTCCGCCCGGCCATCAACGTCGGCATCTCCGTTTCGCGCGTGGGTGGGAACGCGCAGGTCAAGGCGATGAAGGACGTCGCCGGCCGGCTCCGGCTCGACCTGGCGCAGTTCCGCGCGCTCGAGGCCTTCGCCCAGTTCGGCTCCGAGCTCGACAAGGCCTCGCAACAGCAGCTCGCCCGCGGAGCCCGCGTCGTCGAGGTCCTCAAGCAGCCGCAGTACCAGCCGCAGACCGTCGAACGCCAGGTCGTCGCGATCTGGACCGTCACGTCGGGACACCTGGACCGGTACCCGGTGGAAGACGCGAAGCGGTTCGTGGAGAACTTCCAGGAGGCGATCGAAGCGCGGCACCCCGAGATCTACGCGGCGATCCGCGACACCGGGAAGCTGGATGAGGCGAACCTGGAGGCGCTCGCACGAGCCGTCGAGGAGTTCGCGGCCACCTTCGCCCCGACGGGCGAGGCACCCGGCTCGGAGTCCGCGATCGGGAGGACAACGGAGACCGATCCGGTCAAACCCGACGTCGGATGGGACCGCATGTCCTCGGCGGACGACGAGAACGAGGCCGAGCCCCCGGCCACGGATGAGGGTGCCGGAGCTCCGCCCGGCGACGCCGAGCCGACCGAGACGGGCTAGCGGGTGGGCGCGAAGCTCCGCATCGTCCGTCGGCGGATCCGCTCGGTCCAGTCGACGAAGAAGATCACGCGAGCGATGGAGCTGATCGCATCCTCGCGGATCGTGAAGGCGCAGTCCCGCGTGGAGGCCTCGCGCCCCTACGCGGAGCAGCTGACGAAAGCGATGGAGGACGTCGCGTCGAGGTCCGCGTCCATCGACCATCCGCTCCTCGAGCATCGCGGATCCGCCACGAAGATCGGCGTGCTGGTGATCACCTCCGACCGGGGGCTCGCGGGCGCGTACAACGCGAACGTCCTGAAGATCGCCGAGCAACACCTGCGGGAGATCCGCGGCCGCGGGATGGAGCCGGTCCTCTACGTGGTCGGCAAGAAGGGCGTCGGGTACTTCCGGTTCCGTGGCGTGCCCATGCAGGCATCGTGGCAGGGGTTCAGCGAGGTCCCGCCGTACGAGAAGGCGGAAGTCGTCGGCCGGCAGCTGATCCAGGATTTCGCGGATGAGACGATCGACGAGCTGCATTGCACGTACACCGACTTCCGGTCGGCGTTCACGCTGCGGGCGACGTCCAAACGCTTCCTCCCGATCGCCCCGGAAGAGGTGACGGGGGCGGCTCGCGAGACGGTCCCGGCCGAGTATCTCTTCGAGCCGGAGCCGGCGGAGATCCTGGAGCACCTCCTGCCCCAGTACGTCGTCACGAAGGTCTACGCGGCGCTGCTGGAGTCGGCCGCGTCGGAGAACGCTTCTCGCCGTCGCGCGATGAAGGCCGCGACCGACAACGCGGACGATCTGATCAAGATCTTGACGCGGCAGGCGAACCGGGCGCGTCAGGACGAGATCACGACGGAGATCCTGGAGATCGTCGGCGGCGCCGAGGCGCTGTCCTCCGCCAAGGAAGGATGATGGATGCCTGAGATGAACGAGAACCACGACGAACACGCGAACGGCCGTGTGGTCCGGGTGATCGGACCGGTGGTGGACGTGGAGTTCCCACCGAACCAGCTCCCCGAGATCAACACCGCGCTGACGGTCGACATCACGATCGACCAGCTGACCACCACGATCACCTGCGAGGTCGCGCAGCACATCGGCGACTCCCAGGTTCGAGCGATCGCCCTCAAGCCGACCGACGGGCTGATCCGTGGCACCCCGGTGATCAACACGGGCGCGCCGATCACGGTGCCCGTGGGCGAGGGAGTGCTGGGCCACGTCTACAACGTGCTCGGCGAGCCACTCGACACGGACGCCGCGAACATCCACGCCACCGAGCGGTGGCCGATCCACCGTGAGCCGCCGCCCTTCGCCGACCTCGAGCCGAAGAAGGTCATGCTCGAGACCGGCATCAAGGTGATCGACCTCCTCGAGCCGTACGTCCAGGGCGGCAAGATCGGGATGTTCGGCGGGGCCGGCGTCGGGAAGACCGTGATCATCCAGGAGATGATCCGCCGCCAGGCCGAGCAGCAAGGTGGTGTGTCCGTCTTCGCCGGGGTGGGGGAGCGGACCCGCGAGGGCAACGACCTGTTCCTCGAGATGACCGAGTCGGGCGTGATCGACAAGACCGCCCTCGTGTTCGGGCAGATGGACGAGCCTCCGGGTGTGCGTCTGCGCGTCGCGCTCTCGGCGCTCACGATGGCCGAGTACTTCCGCGACGTCGAGCACAAGGACGTGCTGTTGTTCGTGGACAACATCTTCCGGTTCACCCAAGCGGGCTCGGAGGTTTCGACGCTGCTCGGGCGGATGCCTTCCGCCGTGGGATACCAGCCCAACCTGGCGGGCGAGATGGGCGACCTCCAGGAGCGGATCACGTCGGCGGGTGGACGGTCCATCACGTCGCTGCAGGCGATCTACGTGCCCGCCGACGACATCACCGATCCGGCGCCGCACGCGGCGTTCGCGCACCTGGACGCGACCACGGTGCTCTCCCGCGAGATCTCGGCCCTCGGGATCTATCCAGCCGTGGATCCGCTGGACTCGACGAGCCGCATCCTCGACCCTCGGTACGTCGGCGAGGATCACTACCGGGTCGCGCGGCGCGTGCAGGAGATCCTGCAGCGGTACAAGGACCTGCAGGACATCATCGCGATCCTCGGGATCGACGAGCTCTCCGAAGAGGACAAGGTCATCGTCTCGCGCGCCCGCAAGATCCAGAAGTTCCTGTCCCAACCCTTCTTCGTGGCCGAGCAGTTCACGGGGATCGCCGGGAAGTACACCCCGGTGGACGAGACGATCGCGTCCTTCCGGGGTCTGTGCGAAGGCGACTACGACCATCTGCCCGAGCAGGCGTTCTTCATGGTGGGCGGGATCGAGGAAGCCGTCGAGCAGGGCAAGCAGCTGGAGACGGTCGGCTCGTGACGGTCGAGGTCCATCTGGTCACGCCCGAGCAAGAGGTGTGGACGGGCGACGTTCAGATGCTCGTTGCCCACGGCACGGACGGGATGGTCGGGATCTTGGGGGGGCACGCCCCCCTGCTGGTGCAGCTCTCGATCGCGCCGCTGCGGATGCAGCTGGAGGACGGCACGTGGCTGGTCGCGGTCGTCGACGGCGGCTTCCTCCATGTGTCCTCGGACGAGGGGGTGACGCGGGCCGACGTCTTGGCCGCGAACGCCGAGCTCGCGGACCAGATCGACGTGGCGGCCGCTCGCGCGCGCCTCGAAGAGGCGCAAGCGCGAGCGGCCGCCGACGACGAGCTCGCCGCTGCCGAGGTCGCGAAGGCCGAGGCGCGGATCGTCGTCGCCGGGTAGGGGAACCGGCGAGCCTGTCGGTCTACCATCGGGCGATGGAGCGGCTCTTCGTCACCGGTGGCGCGCGTCTCGAGGGATCCGTTCGGGTGTCGGGCGCCAAGAATTCGGCGCTCAAGCTGATGGCCGCCGCCCTGCTGGCGCCGGGGCGAAGCGTCGTGCGCAACGTGCCGCGGATCCGCGACTGCGCCGTCATGGCCGAGCTGCTGGAGCACTTCGGCGTCGCGGTCGACCTCCGCGACGGGACGGCGGTGCTCGACGCGACCGAGGTGACCGCCTTCGAGGCGCCGCACGACCTGGTGGGGCAGATCCGCGCGTCGATCGTGGTGCTCGGGCCGCTGCTCGCCCGCACCGGTCGGGCTCGCGTTTCGCTCCCCGGCGGAGACGAGATCGGAGCCCGACCGGTCGAGCTGCACGTCCGCGGATTGGAGCGCATGGGAGCGACCGTGCGCTCCGAGCACGGCTTCCTCGTCGCCGACGCGCCGTCGCTGCACGGCGCGTCGATCACGCTCGACTACCCGAGCGTCACCGCGACCGAGAACCTCCTGCTCGCGGGCGTGCTCGCGCGCGGCACCACCGTGATCGACAACGCGGCGCGCGAGCCCGAGATCGCCGATCTGGCCGCGTTCCTGGTGTCGATGGGCGCCGAGGTACTGGGAGCCGGCAGCAGCACGATCACGATCGACGGCGTGAGCGAGCTGCGTCCGGCCGATCACGACGCCGTCCCCGACCGGATCGAAGCGGGCACCTGGGCGGCGGCGGCCGTCGCGACCCAGGGCGACGTCACGATCGAGAACGCGCGGCCCGAGCACCTCGACCTGTTCCTCACGAAGCTCGAGGACGCCGGCGCGGAGGTCATCCGCCCGCAGGGGGAGGGGCTGCGCGTCCGGCAGCGCGGACAGCCGCGCGCGCTCGACTTCGTCACGCTCCCGTACCCGGGGATCGCGACCGACTTCCAGCCCATCCTCCTCGCGATGCTCGCCGTCGCGGACGGCACGAGCATCGCGACCGAGAACGTCTTCGAGGGTCGGTTCACCTATATCGGCGAGCTCCAGCGGATGGGGGCGGACATCAGCCCGGAGGGGCACCACGCGGTGATCCGGGGGGTCCCGCGCCTGTCCGCCGCGCCCGTCCGCGCGCCGGACATCCGTGCCGGCGCGGCCCTCGTGATCGCCGCGCTCGTCGCCGACGGCATCACCGAGGTCGCCGACGTCCACCACATCGATCGTGGATACGAGGACTTCGAGCAGAAGCTCGTTTCGCTGGGTGCTGAGATCCGTCGCGGCGGCGACCCGGTCGTGATCCCGGACCCGGCGGAGCTCCGTTGATCCCGGAGCTCCCGCCCCCGCCTCCCGGGGAGCCCGAGCACGGGCCCGGCGATCTCCCGGCGGTCCCGTGGGGACCGTGGCAAGCGATCGCCGTCTTCGTCGTCGGCAACCTCGTGATCGCACAGGTTGCCGTGGCGACCATCGTCCTGCTGGTGATGGGTGTGGGAGCGGGCGAACCGATCGAGGGGCTGCCGCAGATCGTGGCGACCGTTGCCGCAGACGTCGCGTTCCTCGGAGCGATGCTCGTGTGGCTCACCTGGAGGACCAGGGACTGGCGCAGCCGGGTGGGGATCACGTTCGGCGCGAAGGGCCTCCGAGACGCGTCGGTGGGCTTCGGCTTGGGGGCGCTGCTGTATCTCGTGATCGGGGTCGTCGTCGCCGTACCGCTCCTCTGGCTCTTCCGCCGGGTGTTCGGCGCGGACGTGACGCCTCCGGACCAGATCCCCGGCGGCCTGTCGATCAACGCCAAGATCCTCACGGCGTTCCTGGCGCTGGTGCTCGCCCCGATCACCGAGGAGCTCTTCTACCGCGGGATCTTCTACCGGAGCCTTCGCGATCGTCACGGGGTGGTCGTGGGCGCGTTGGTGTCGGGCCTGCTGTTCGGGGCATCGCACGTCGTCGACGCGCCCTGGCGCGACGTCGTGTTCCTGCAGACACTGATGGTGTTCACCGGCGTCGGGCTCGCGTTGATCTACGAACGCCGCGCGAACCTCGTCGCGGACATCGCCGCGCACGTCGCGTTCAACGTGATCGGCATCGTGATCATCTTCAGCTCGCGGTGACCGCCCGTATCCTGTGACCTCGCGACCGAGGGGTGCCGACGTGCCGACGTTCCCGACCGATGGCTGGTTCCAGGCCTTCATCGAGCTGATCAACCGGTCGGCGGAGTACCGCGCCGCCGCCGCGGACTGGGAGGGCGATATCGCGTTCCTCGTCCAGGCCGAGCCCGACATCCGCGTCCCGGACGACGTGTGGGGGTACCTCGACCTCTGGCACGGCGCCTGCCGAGGCGGCGGCGTCGTGGACGCCGGCACGGGGGAGCGGGCCGCGTACGTGCTCAGCGCCCCCTACACGCGATGGAAGGACATCCTGCTCGGAGAGCTCGACCCGATCAAGGGGATGATGCAAGGGAAGCTGAAGGTGCGGGGAGATCTGCCCACGATCGTGCGATACGTTCGAGCGGCGAACGAGCTCGTGCGCCTCACCGGTGAGGTCGACACGGTGTTCCCGGACGAGGGCTAGCGTGCGGGCGGTCGTGTTCGCCGACGTGGGTCGGGTGGAGGTCGCCGACGTCCCGGCGCCGGTGATCGAACGTCCGACCGACGCGATCGTTCGAGTGACGAGGACGGCGATCTGCGGGTCGGACCTCCACTTCCTCCACGGCAAGGCCCCGATCGAACGCGGCTCGGTCCTCGGCCACGAGGCCGTCGGCGTGGTGGAGTCGATCGGCGGCGACGTGACCGGCGTCCGGCCGGGCGACCGCGTCGTGGTGTCCTTCCACATCGCGTGCGGGTCGTGCTGGTTCTGCCGGCGAGGGGAAACGGCGCTCTGCGAGGAGCACGCGATCCTCGGCGCCGGACCGTTCGGCGGGGACCTTCCGGGTGCCCAGGCCGAACGCGTCCGCGTGCCCTTCGCCGACACCAACCTGTTGGCGATCCCGGACGCGGTGGACGACGAACGAGCGCTCTTCGTCGGCGACGTCCTGACCACCGGCATGTACGCGGCGACCCTCGCGGCGATAAGGCCGGACGAGACCGCGGCCGTCGTCGGGCTGGGGCCCGTCGGCCTTTGCACGGTGCAGGCGCTGTTCGCCCTCGGGGCGAGGACCGTGTTCGGGATCGATGTCGATCCCGCCCGCCGCACGGTGGCCCAGGCGGCCGGCGCGATCCCCGTGGACGCCGCTCGCGTCAACCCGCAGATGATCCTCGCGCGCGCCACGGACGACCGGGGCGCCGACGTCGTGATCGAGGCGGTCGGCACGCCTGCCGCCTACGAGACCTCCGTCGACCTCGTGCGCCGCGGCGGAAGGATCGTCGTCGTCGGGATGTTCGCGGGCGAGGTCACGGAGCTCCAGCTCGGCGTGTATTGGGCGCGGGCCCTCGAGGTGCGCTTCGCGGGGCTGTGCCCCACGCATGCGTACTGGCAGCGCACGATGACCCTCCTCGCCGAAGACCGGCTCGATCCATCGCCGATCGTGAGCCATCGGCTGTCGCTGGAGGAGGCGGCACGCGGATACGAGCTCTTCGACCAGCGGATCGCGACCAAGGTCCTGCTCGCGCCGTGAGCGAGGGGTCGGGGCCGGTCGGGGAGTCCGGCGGGATCACGGAGTTGATCGACGGGCTCGTGCGCCAGAACCTCGGCCGCGACCCGTCCCGGCGGCTCCGGCGCCGGGACGTCGTCGCGATCGAAGCGGTCGATGCCGGCGTCGCGGTCTCGCTCCGGTCATCGGACGGGACGATCCTGGTCACGGACGGACGCGACCCGGACGCTCGCGTGGTCGTCAGCGCGTCCTCGACCAAGCTCCTGGAGCTCGCGGGCGCGCCGCTGCGGTTCGGTCTGCCCGACGCCTTCAGCCGTGACGGGCGCGCGCTGATCCGGGATCTCCTCACGAGGCGGATCCGGGTCCGAGGGCTGATCCGTCACCTCGGCACGGTGCGCCGTCTGACGTCGCTCCTGTCCGCGCGCTGATCCGTGCCGCGCGAGCCGGACCCTGATCGCCGCCCGGACGGCACCGGGTAGGCTCAGCCGCCGATGGAGGTCGATGGGTTGGTCCGCGGGGTCCTCGCGGGCGACCGCCGTGCGGTCGCCCGCGCGATCTCGCTCGTGGAGGACGGGCGGCCCGAGCTCGAGCGGCTGTCGGCCGGGATCTACGGCGCGACCGGTCGCGCCGTCACCGTCGGCATCACCGGGGCCCCGGGGGTGGGCAAGTCGACGCTCGCGGGGGCGCTCGTCGGCGCGCTCCGCGCCGACGAGCGCCGCGTCGCCGTCCTCGCCGTCGATCCGACCTCCCCCTACACGGGCGGGGCCCTCCTCGGTGACCGGGTGCGGATGCAGGAGCACGCGACGGACCCGGATGTCTTCATCCGATCGATGGCCACGCGCGGCCACCTCGGCGGGATGGCGCTCGCCGCGCCCGAGGGCGTGCGGATCCTCGACGCCGCCGGGTACGACCCCGTGATGGTGGAGACGGTCGGCGTCGGGCAGGCCGAGGTCGACGTGGCCGCCGCGACCGACACCGCGGTCGTGATCCTCGCCCCCGGCCTGGGGGACGCGGTGCAGATGGCGAAGGCGGGGATCCTCGAGGCCGCCGACGTCTTCGTGGTCAACAAGGCCGACCGCGACGGCGCGGGCGAGGTGATGCGCGAGTTACGTCAGATGCTGCATCTCGGGCCGAAGCGGGATTGGGACCCGCCCGTGCTCTCGGTCACGGCGACGACCGGGGACGTGTCGGCCGTCTGGACGGCGATCGAAGAGCACGACGCGTGGGCACGGACCTCCGGCGCGCGCGACGCGAAGCGTCGCGCGCGCCTGCTGGCGGAGGTGGAGTCGCTCGCCGCGGAACGCTTCAAGCTGGCCGTGGCCGCGCATCTCGCCGACGACGCGGAGCTCGTCGCCGACCTGACCGAGCGCCGGGTCGACCCGTACCGGGCCGCCGCGGCGCTCGCCCGTCGAACGTCCTCGTAGCGGGTACGCTCGCACCGACGACACGATGGTCGAGACGAGCCCGCGAACACGAGACGTGCCGGCGCCGGAGCGGAGCCACACCAGCCGTTCCGGCGTCCCGCTGCAACCCGTGTATCGCGAAGACGACCTCTCGGGGTTCGATCCCGTCGCCGACCTCGGCGCTCCCGGCGCCTATCCGTTCACGCGGGGCGTGTATCCGTCGATGTACCGGGGCCGTATCTGGACGATGCGCCAATTCGCCGGCTACGGGACGCCGCGTGAGACGAACGAGCGGTTCCGGGTCCTGACCGAGCGCGGCCAGACCGGGCTGTCCGTGGCCTTCGACATGCCCACCCTGATGGGCTTCGACTCGGACGACCCTCGCGCCGAGGGCGAGGTCGGCCGGTGCGGCGTCGCCGCCGATTCCCTCGACGACATCGAGACCCTGTTCGACGGGATCCCCCTCGACGAGGTGACCGTCTCGATGACGATCAACGGCCCCGCGCCCTGGTTGTTCGCCTGCTACCTGGTCGCGGCGGAACGGCAGGGCGTCGCGTGGTCGTCGCTCGAAGGCACGCTGCAGACCGACATCTTCAAGGAGTACACGGCGCAGAAGGAGTGGCTGTTCCCGCCGCGGCCGCATCTCCGGCTGATCGCCGACCTGATGGCGTTCTGCGCCGAACGGGTGCCGAAGTACCACCCCCTCAGCGTCAGCGGCTACCACATCCGGGAGGCCGGCTCGACCGCGGCACAGGAGCTCGCGTTCACCCTCGCCGACGGGTTCGCCTACGTGGAGCTGGGGCTGCAGCGGGGCTTGCCGATCGACGCGTTCGCGCCCCAGCTGAGCTTCTTCTTCGACGCGCACATCGACTTCTTCGAAGAGATCGCGAAGTTCCGGGCCGCGCGCCGCATCTGGGCGCGGTGGCTGCGCGACCGGTACGGGGCCATCGATCCCGCGGCGCAGCGTCTCCGGTTCCACGCGCAGACGGCCGGCGTGTCCCTCACCGCCCAGCAGCCGATGAACAACGTCGCCCGGACCGCCATCGAGGCCCTCGCCGCCGTGTTGGGCGGCACGCAGTCACTCCATACGAACGCCCTCGATGAGGTCCTCGCCCTCCCGACCGAGGAGGCTGCGACCCTCGCGCTCCGAACGCAGCAGGTGATCGCCTACGAGACCGGCGTGCCGGACGTGGTCGACCCGCTCGGCGGCTCGTACTACGTGGAGTGGCTCACCGACCGGATCGAGGAGCTCGCCGAGGGACTGTTCGCGAGGATCGCCGACCTCGGTGACGGGTCCATGCTCGAGGGGGTTCTCAACGGCGTCGAGAACGGCTGGTTCGTTCAGGAGATCGCCGAGGCCGCGTTCCAGGAGCAACGCCGGTTCGAACAGGGCGATCTGATCCAGGTCGGCGTCAACGCGTTCACCGGGTCGGACGACGAGCCGCTCGAGGTTCTCGAGATCCCGATGGCAACCGAGCATGCCCAGCGCGGTGCGCTCGAGCGGACGCGGATGGAGCGCGATGCCGAGGCAGCCGCATCCGCCCTCGCGTCGTTGGTCGCCGCAGCTCGGGAGCCGGACGCCGAGCTCATGGTGCCCCTGATCGACTGCGCGCGAGCTCGGTGCACGGAGGGTGAGGTGACCGAAGCGCTCCAGTCCGTCTTCGGTCCCTGGCGCGAGACACCCGCCTTCTGATCCGACCCCGAACAGCGTCTTGCAATAGATTGCAGTTGCCGTGGCCTGCACGGCTGTGGTTCGATGGTCCCGGTCATCATGGGGAGGGTCGTGCTCATCGCATCATCTGAAGCGTTCGGGATCGGGTTCCTCGTCACAGCGTTCCTCTTCGGCTTCCGCCACGGGATCGACTGGGACCACATCGCCGCCATCACCGACATCACCGGCTCGCAGGATGACCGTTCGCAGGCGTTCGCCTTCGGGACGCTCTACGCCCTCGGGCACGCGCTGGTGGTTTTCGTGATCGGCGTCGCTGCGATCGTCCTCGGGGAGCGGCTCCCCCCCGGCGTCGACGACGTGATGCAGCGGATCGTCGGGGCGACGCTCGTCGTCCTCGGTGTGTTCGTGTTCACGTCACTGATCCGTCACGGCCGGGAGTTCCGGATGCGCAGCCGGTGGATGCTCATCTTCAGCGGAACGCGGAACGCGTATCGCAAGATCCGCCCCCAACGTGGCGAGACGGAAGATCCCGATCACGCTCACCGAGCCGAGCCCGTCCACACCCACGCCGCCGAAGATGAGGGCGTCGCCCTTGCGGTCGCCGAGGATCTTCCGGTATCGGAGTGGCATCACGGCCACCACGGTCGCCCCGGTCACCATCACCACAAGCATCCCGAGCCCGACGCGTTCATGAACTACGGCCGGCGCACGGCGTTCGGCGTCGGGATGATCCACGGGGTGGGCGCGGAGACCCCCACACAGGTTCTGATCTTCCTCGCGGCGGCAGGTGCGAGCGGGAAGGGGGCCGGCGTGGTGGTCCTGCTCGCGTTCCTCGTGGGCCTGCTGACCTCCAACAGCTTGATCACGCTCGGGTCTTCGTTCGGCTTCCTCCGTGCGTCGCAGAACTGGAAGATCTACGTCACGGTCGCGGTCCTGACGGGGATCTTCAGCTTGGTGATCGGGACGCTGTTCCTCTTCGGGAAGTCGAGCCTGCTTCCGGCGCTCTTCGGCGGGTGAGGTCGGCCGCTCAGAGCCCCGCGCAGTCGACGCAGAGACCGGTGATCGCGAAGTGGGTCAGGTCGGCAACGAACCCGTGATGGGCATGGATCAGCGCCCCGAGCTTGTCGGCCTCCCGGAGCGAGAGGGCGTCGTCGCGACCGCACCGGCTGCACGTCAGGTGGACGTGCTGTGCCTCGTCCCGCTTGTGGTACTCGGCGCCGGATTCGAGGTGGGAATGCTGCAAGACGCCCACCTCTTCGAGCAGGGTCAGCGTCCGGTAGATCGTCGACGCGTTGACGCCCGGCATCTCGCTTTGGATCGTGCGGGCCATCTGTGCCGGCGAGATGTGCCCCTGCGTGCGCATCACCTCGGAGACGATCGCCCGGCGCTGCGGGGTCATCCGAAGGCCGTGTTCGCGCAGGCGGGTCATGACCTCCGCGAAGTCGCTCGGGGCTCGTTCCACGAGCGGCGAGTGTAGCAGTTCGTTGCAGGTGCAACGCCACGGGTTGCAGGTGCCGTATCCCATCCCGGAGTCGCCCAGGCGCAGGGCGATAGCCTTCCGGCATGACCGTGATGGTGACCGGCGCGTCCGGCGTGATCGGCCGGGCGACGGTGAAGGCGCTGTTGGCACGTGACGAGGTCCGGGCCACCGTCCGCCGAGCGCCCGATGCCACCTACCTGCGCCAGCTGGGGGCGAAGGTTGCCGTTCGCGAGATCGATTCCCCGGACGCGCTCTCGGAGATCCTCCCTCGGTGCCACACGGTGATCCACCTGATCGGCGGCGTTGCCCAGCCGGATCCGGACGAGCTGTTCCACGCGAACCACGGCAGCGTGCTTCGCGCCCTGGAGGCGGCGAAGCAGGCTGGGACGAAGCGGTTCGTGCTGCTCTCCGTGCCCGGAGCCGACCCGGAGACGACGCAGCCGTTCCTGCGGGCGAAGGGTCTCGCGGAAGAGGCGGTTCGGGCGTCCGGCATGGAGCACGCGATCGTGCGCTCGACGCATGCGTACGGGCTCGGAGGTCTGTGGTTCACGGCCACGGTCGAGGGGGCGCTCGCCGAGCCGCCGTTCGTGGTCGGCCCCGGCGACAACGACCTGGCCCCGATCCTCGCGGAGGACGTCGCGTCGGTGCTCGCCGCGATCGACGATGACGAGGCCGAGCTCGCCGGGACATGGGGCCTGGAAGGTCCGGACGTCGTGACCGGCGATGGCCTGGCTCGGCTGCTCCGGGGAGACGGTGCGGTGCCGACCCACGCCTCCGGGCAAGCGGCCGCGGAGGCCTTGACGCGGCTCCTCGGCGTCCCGTTCGACGCCGTGACCGCGTCGTTCTTCGCCCTGCCGTCACGGGCCGACGCGCCGGACGCGTCTTCGGCGTTCGGGGTGGCGCGCACGCCGCTCGTGGACGGCCTCCGGGCAACCCTCGAGGCGGCCGCGGCGATCGACACGGGGTAGGCTGCGCCGCCATGGGCGAGTTCGTGCGTCTCGAGGTGGATGACGGCGTCGGGGTGATCCGTATCGACCGCCCGCCGGCGAACGCGATCGATCTGCGGGTCGGCGTCGAGCTGGGGGAGACGATCGGCGAAGCCGAGGAGCGCTCCGACGTCGGCGCGCTCGTGGTGTGGGGCGGCCCGAAGCTCTTCGCGGCAGGCGCCGACATCAAGGCGATGGCCGGGTGGACCAAGGACGAGGTGCGTCCGAGCGTCGAGGCGCTCGGCGATGCCTGCGATCTGCTGGAACGCATCGGGAAGATCTCGATCGCCGCGATCACCGGCTACGCGCTCGGCGGGGGCCTCGAGCTGGCGCTCGGGTGCGACCTCCGCTACGTGGCAGACGATGCGAAGGTCGGCCAGCCCGAGATCGTGCTCGGGGTGATCCCCGGCGCCGGCGGGACGCAGCGACTGACCCGCCTCGTCGGACCGGGGGTGACGCGTCACCTCGTGTACACCGGGATGCAGCTGGACGCCGCCACCGCGCTCCGGTTGGGCGTCGCGGAGGTGCTCCACCCGGCGGAGGCGGTCTTCGACGAGGCGGTCAAGGATGCTCGGTCGTTCGCGAACGGCCCCCTCGAGGCGCTCGCGGCGGCGAAGCACGCGATCCGAGCGGCGGCCGAGACGCCCGGACCCGACGGGATCCGCGTCGAGCGAGCGCTGTTCTTGGACCTGTTCGGAACGGGGGACCAGCGCGAAGGCATGCGGGCGTTCCTCGAGAAGCGCGAGCCCCGGTTCGGGGGCCCCGGCACCTAGCCTCCCGCCGGCGCCATCTCCCGGACACCGAACGGCCCATCAGGTGTCACCGGCCGGTGTCACCATCGCTCCGTACCGTTCCGTGAACCGGCGGATGGCCCGCCCAGCCGGATGGGTCGTGGCGGAATGAACCGGCGTCCGGAGCTGTTCGTACACGGTACGAGGGGGCCCGACCCGATGCCCGTCAGAACGGGCCCCTGGGAAGGATGTGACCGCATGCAGGACGACAGGTTCCGGGGGGCGGCGGTTCGCACGCTGCCACGGCCGAACAGGACGTACTCCGAGGGCCGCGTGTGCGCGGCGCCGGGCTGCGGCACGAAGCTGTCCAGATACAACAAGTGGCAGTACTGCTGGCAGCACGAACCCGTCCACGCCTACATCCCGCGGGGGAAGCGGAAGTCGAAGAAGCGCGCCGCCTGAGCCCCACCAAGGCCGAAGCCCTTCCTGATGGGAGGGCTTCGCTGCATCTGGCGGATGCCCGACGGCCCCCGATCTCGCAGATGGCCCGGGCCCAAGGCCATCCGGGGGTCCGGAAGTCGCGGAACGCACGAACGGTGTCAAGCGCCCGCCCGAGGCTGCCGATGGCTTGAGGGACCGCTCCCCCCGGACGCGGCGCAGCACACCATGGCGAACGAGACGACAGAACCACCTGCGATGCGCATGGGCGCCTGCCCGTACTGCGAGCGGACGGTCCTCGTCTACGAAGAGCCTCCCCGTTGTCCGATCTGCGCGTGTCCGCTCGACGGATCGACGATGCGCCCGTTCCAGTTCCCGTCCGGACCCGTCGGGCCGGCGACGGAGGCCGACGGCGGGCTAGTTCCGTAGCGCCGCGTCGATCAGGGCCGCCTCACGCCAGGGACGCACCGAGCTCAACACGGCCAGTCCCTCGGCCACCCCGAGATCTTCGAGGCGGATCGATCGCTCCGCGATCGATCCGCCGGAGAGCAGCGCGGCCCGCTCGCAGCCGGGCAGGAGCCCGGCCGCGAGCGGAGGGGTCCACCACCGATCGTCGAGTCGGACCGCGAGGTTCGCGATCGTCGTCTCCGTCACCTCGCCCCGATCGTTGATCAGGATCACGTCGTCCGCGTCGGGGTGACGCGCGGCGGCTTCCTCGTACCGTTCGCGCAGCGTGGTCTTGTGGAACAGGAAGACGTCGGCGGGGTCGACGGGGTGGTCGCGGTCGACCGCGAGTCGGACCGGCTCGGCTCCGGAGGAGATCGGCGCGGATCCCGTCTCGACGTGCCCGCGCCGGTCCAGCAGCAGCCGGACGCGCACCACCTTGCCCGGGAACCTCCCGGTCTCCCGGTCGAGCGCTGCCCGGATCGCCGCTTCGTCTTCGGAGAAACCGAAGTACGCGGCGGACGCGCGCAGCCTCGCGAGATGCTCGTCCAGGCGCCGGTACCCGTCATCCGGATCGAAACGCAAGGTCTCGAGCAGCCGGAACGCCGGCCGGCGGTGCGTCAACACCCTGGCCTTCGTGAGGACCTCGTCGTACTCCGCGCCCGCGCGCGAGTCCCACGTGATCCCACCACCGACCCCGTACTCGGCGGTGCCGGTCCCGGGATCGTGCACGACCGTGCGGATCGCCACGTTGAACCGGGCGCGGGGGCCCGGCGCGCCGGCAGGCGCGAGATAGCCGACCGTCCCGCAGTACGCCCCCCGTGGTGCATCCTCGAGGTCCGCGATGATCTGCATCGTCCGCACCTTGGGCGTTCCCGTGACGCTGCCGCTCGGGAACAGCGCGCCGAAGACGTCCCGCAGGGATCGCCCTGGTGAGAGATCGGCGGAGACCGTCGAGGTCAGCTGCCACACCGTCTCGAACCGCTCCGCCTCGAAGACGTCGCTCCATCGCACCGAGCCGGTGCGGGCCACGCGTGCGAGGTCGTTCCGCAGGAGGTCCACGATCATCGCGTTCTCCGCGCGCTCCTTGATCGAACCGCGCAGCCGCGCACGGATCGCCTCGTCCTCCGCGAGCCACCGGCCCCGCGGCGCCGTGCCCTTCATCGGCTTGGTCGAGACCGTGTCGCCGTCGATCCTGAAGAACAGCTCCGGGGAGGCGGACAGGATGCGGTACCGGCCGAGGTCGAGGTACGCCGAGTAGGCACCGCGTTGGGCGTAGCAGAGGTCGCGGTAGAGGCCCTTCGGATCGCCCGCGACGGTCGCGCGGAGGCGGAGCGTGAAGTTGACCTGGTACGTGTCGCCCGCCGCGATGTGCTCGTGGATCCGGGCGATCGCCGCGTCGTACGTCTCGCGATCGATCGAGGGGGCCCAGGCGCCCGACGGCGGGGGAGACGGGTCGTCGGGCGGAGCCGGGAGGGTCGTTTCCTGGCGAGCCTCGAACAGGGCGAACCACGCGAGTGGGAGATCCGCGAACGGATCGCCGTCGGGCGGCGTCCGGACCCGCAGCGCCGGGTCGAAACCCGGCGCTGCCTCGTAGGTCACCATCCCGGCCACCCAGAGCCCGCGCGCCGCGGCCGCCTCGGCGGCGTCGATCACGGTGGGCACCTCCGCCGGTCGGCGTGCTTCCAGCACGCCGACCGGCTCCACCAACCGGAAGCTCGGCTCGGCGCCGCTCAGGTCGTCGAAGCGCGCCTCGATCACGCCGGTCACGATACGAGAGGTTGCCTGCCCGCTCCGGCGCGCCTCCCCGGTAGCCTGTGAGGATGCCATCCGTCCTGGTCGCGATGTCCGGCGGGGTCGACTCGTCGGTCGCCGCGTGCCTCCTGCACGAGCAGGGGTACGAGGTCCTGGGCTCGCACCTGTCGCTCGTGCACCTCGACGGCGTCGAGCACGGATGCTGCGGGCCGTCGGCGCGGCGAGACGCCGCGGAGACGGCTCGCATCGCGGGGTTCCCGTTCGAGATCTGCGATCTGAGCGACGAGTTCGAGGGGACGGTGATCGCCGATTTCCTCAGCGAGCACGCGTCCGGACGCACCCCGAACCCGTGCGCCCGGTGCAACGGCGAGATCAAGTTCGGCGCGTTCCTGCGGCGGGCCGACGAGCTCGGCGTCGACCTCGTCGCGACCGGACATTACGTGCGCGCGGTCCGCGCCGGCCATGGCTCGTGGGAGCTCGTGCGCGGCGCGGACCGCGCGAAGGATCAGAGCTACATGCTCCACATGCTGGGACAGCGCGAGCTGGCGCGCTCGCTCTTCCCGATCGGCGGGCTCGTCAAGACGGAAACGCGAGCGATCGCGGAGCGGTTCGGGCTGCCGGTCGCGACGAAGCCCGATTCGCAGGAGCTCTGCTTCGCGCCCGCCGGCGATGCCGGCGGTTTCGTGCGGCGCCACGCCGCCGCGCTGGTGCGCGAAGGCGGCGAGGTCGTGGATGGGGACGGGAGGGTCGTCGCCGAGCACGACGGGACCTTCGCCTTCACCGTGGGGCAGCGACGCGGGCTCGGGGTGGCGACCGGTTCCCCGGTCTACGTCGTGGAGGTCGACGCCGCGACGAACCGGGTCGTGGTGGGACCGCGGGAGCTCTTGACGAAGCGGGGGCTGGTCGCCGATCGCGTTTCGTGGGTGGCGGGGAGCCCGCCCGATCACGGCCCGTTCGAGGCCGAGGTGCGGATCCGGTACCGGGGCGACGACGTGCCCGCGGTCATCGCACCCGGGACCGATGCCACGATCAGGGTGGAGTTCCGCTCGCCGCAGCGATCGGTGGCGCCGGGGCAGAGCGTCGTCGTCTACGACCGGGACCGACTCCTCGGCGGTGGCCGGATCGTGGACGCGTTCCGCTGAGCGGGGAGCGTCCGCGACGCCGACTATCATCGTCGGGTGAGACTCCTTCGCCGCCGCCCGAAGGTCTTCGACATCCAGGTCCAGGACCTCGTCCTGCGGATCACCGCGCCCGACGACCTCGCTGAGGAATCGCGCGCGGCCGCGCTGTCCTTCTGGGAGCAACTGCAGTCCTACGGGCTGAGGCATCCCGATTTCAACAGCTCCAAGCGGCCGCTCCGTCAGGTGGCGGCCGACGCGCCGGAGATCGTGAAGGAGGTCGTCTCGACTTCGAGCGCTGCCGGGGTTGGCCCGATGTTCACGTTCCGAGGCGCGGTGGTGGACTCGGTCGGCCGGTTCCTGGGACAGCAGGTCCACGATGTCACGGTCGCCTGCGACGGCGACTACTACATCCGGGCGAAGAAGCGGATGAAGGTCCAGGTGCGGCGACACGGCGGGGCCCCCATCACGGTCGCGCTCGACGGCTCGCGCGGCGTCGGCGTGTCCACCACGCTCGGGCGCGGGCGTGGCGGCCGCGGACCCGACGGGCTCGCCGTGATCGCGCAGAGCTGCATGCTGGCCGACGCGGCCGCGGCGGGCGTCCAGGCATGCCTCGCCAAACCGGACGGCTTCGGGATGGCGCTGCACTACCTGCAGCAGGTCCCGGGCGTTCGCGGAGGGGTGGTGGTCGTCGGCGATCGCATCGGCGTCGCCGGCGCCGTGGAGATCGCGGCATGAAGACCGCCTCCGACGAGCGCGAGCGCGCGGAGGCCAAGCTCCGCGTCGAGGAGCTCCGGGCCGAGATCGAGCACCATCGCTACCGCTATCACGTCCTCGACGACCCCGAGGTGGCCGACGCCGAGTACGACGACCTGATGCGCGAGCTGCGCGCGCTCGAGGACCGCTTCCCGGAGCTGCAGACCCCCGATTCGCCGACGCAGACGGTGGGCGGCGCGCCGGCGGCGCTCTTCGCGCCGGTCGAGCACCGCGCGCCGATGCTCTCCCTCGACAACGCGTTCAGCTTCGAAGAGCTGGACGCGTGGGGTGCCCGGGTGGAGCGCGCCGTCGGGAACGAGGCGCGCTTCGCGTGTGAGCTCAAGATCGACGGGGTCGCGTGCGCGCTCACCTACGAGCGGGGGGTCCTCGTCAAGGCCGCGACGCGGGGCGACGGCAGGATCGGCGAGGACATCACCGCGAACATCCGAACGGTTCACGGCGTCCCCCGGAAGCTCGTCGGCGACGATCCACCGGCCGTGATCGAGGTGCGCGGCGAGGTCTTCCTGCCGGTCAAGGCGTTCGAGGAGCTGAACGACCGGCTCCGCGAGGCGGAGCAACGGGTGTTCGCCAATCCGCGCAACGCTGCCGCCGGCTCGCTCCGGCAGAAGGACCGGAAGGTGACCGCGTCGCGGCCGTTGCGGATGTGGGTCCACTCGTTCGGGGCGGCCGAGGGCATCTCCTTCGGATCGCACCTCGGCTTCCTCGATTGGGCGGCCAGATCCGGGCTGCCCGTTCCCCCCACCACCGAAGGGCGCGAGTCGCTGGACGGGGTCAAGGAGTTCCTCAGGTACTGGGAGGAGCACCGGCATTCGGTCGATTGGGAGATCGACGGGACGGTGATCAAGGTCGATCAGACCGATCTGCAGCGCGAGCTCGGTTCCACCTCGCACGCGCCGCGCTGGGCGATCGCGTACAAGTTCCCGCCGGAAGAGCGGACGGCGCTGCTGCGTGCGATCGACGTCCACACCGGACGGACCGGGAAGGTCACGCCGTTCGCCGTGCTCGAGCCCGTGTTCGTCGGTGGCGTCACGATCACGTACGCGACGCTGCACAACGAGGACGAGGTGCGGCGCAAGGATGTCCGACAAGGTGACACGGTGATCGTGAGGCGCGCGGGCGACGTGATCCCGGAGATCGTGGGGCCGGTGGTGTCCCGGCGGAAGAAGGGCGCGCGGCGCTGGAAGATGCCGGCAACCTGTAACGCGTGCGGGACGCCGCTCGTCCGCCGCGAGGGCGAGGCCGACTATCGCTGTCCGAACAAGCGCGGGTGTCCGTCCCAGGGACTCGAATGGCTCTTCCACTTCGCCGGGCGCGGAGCCATGGACATCGAGCACCTCGGATACATGACGGTGATGCGGCTCCTCGAGAAGGGGCTGATCGAAGACCCCGCCGACATCTACTCGCTGAACCAGGAGAAACTGTCAGAGCTCCCGGGCTTCAAGGACCGGTCGATCACGAACGTCCTCGAGCAGATCGAGGCGTCGAAGGACCGCCCGATCTGGCGGCTCCTGGTCGGTCTCAACATCCGGCACGTCGGCGGCCACGTCGCACAGGTGCTCGCCCGAGCGTTCGGGTCGATCGACGCGATCGCCGCGGCCAGCGAGGACGAGATCGACGCGGTGCAGGGGATCGGCCCCGAGATCGCGGCGTCGGTGCGGGAGTGGTTCGACGAGGACGAGAACCGCCAGTTGATCGAGAAGCTCCGCGCAGCGGGCGTTCGCCTCGCCGACGAGCGGGTGGAGGCGACCGGCCCGCGCCCCCTCGAGGGCACGAGCATCGTCCTGACCGGCGGGTTGGGGACGCTCTCCCGCGAGGAAGCCACGGCAGCCGCCGAGGACGCGGGGGCCCGCGTGACGTCGAGCGTCTCGAAGAAGACGAGCTTCGTGGTCGCGGGGGAGAGCCCGGGGACGAAGCTCGCGAAGGCCGAGCAGCTCGGGGTCGACGTGATCGACGAGCAGGAGTTCCTGCGCAGGCTCGGGCGGACCGGGTGACCGCGACCGTCATCGACGGGACCGCGGCCGCCGAGGAGCTCCGAGCCACCGTCGACGACGAGCTCCACGTGCTCCGTCTCTCGGAGGTGCGTCCCGGCCTCGGCACCGTGCTGGCCGGCGAGGATCCCGGCGCACTCGCGTACGAGCGCCACGTCCGCCGGCTGGCGGAGGGGCTCGACTACCACTACGTGCACGAGCGGCTCCCTGCCGACGTCGAGGTGGCGGACGTGTTCGCGACGATCGGCAAGCTCAACGCCGATCCTCGCGTGACCGGGATCCTCGTGCTTCGGCCGCTGCCGGCCCACCTGCCCGAGGCGGACGTGAACGCGATCGTCGACCCCCGGAAGGACATCGAGGGTCAGCATCCGGAGAACGCCGGCCTCTTGGCGCTCGGGCGTCCGCGCTTCGTCCCGTCGACGCCCGCCTCGTGCTTCTACCTGCTCGATTCGTACGTTCGGTCGATCGGCGACGATCCCCACGCCTACTACGCCGGCAAGACGATCGTCGTCGTCGGGCGGTCCGCCAGCGTCGGCAAACCTGCCCAGTGGCTGGGGCTCGAGCGCGACGCGACCGTGATCGCCTGCCACAGTCAGACCGCGGCGGCGGGGCGGTTGGGCGAGTTCACCCGTATGGCCGACGTCCTGATCGTGGCGGCCGGGGTCCGGGGGTTGGTGACGGGCGAGATGGTCCGTGAGGGCGTCATCGCGGTGGACGTCGGGTTCCACGTCCTCAAGGACGAGGCGACCGGCCGGACGACGATGGTCGGCGACCTCGATTTCGGCGAGGTCGCGGCCAAGGCGGCCGCGATCACCCCCGTGCCGGGCGGGGTCGGCCCCGTCACCGATGTCTGGCTGATCGGCAACTCGCTCGTCGCGGCGGCGCTCGCGGCTCGGATCGAACCTCGGTTCGGCACGAGCCGCTGAGGCGCGTCTAGACTTCCGCGCCATGCCGGTCGACATCGACATCGAACACGTCGCGCGTCTGGCGCGACTGGAGCTGACGGACGAGGAGACGGCGCGACTCAAGGTCGAGCTCGGCGTGATCCTCGAGCACGCCGCCCGGGTCGGCGAGGTCGCCGCGGACGAGGTCCCGCCCACGGCGTACGCGATCGCCCGGGCGAACGTCGTTCGCGAGGACCTGCCGGAGCCCTGCCTCCCCGTCGAGGAGGCGCTCCGGAACGCTCCCGATCGCGAGGGAGACCGCATCAAGGTCCCGCGCATCACGGAGATCGGAACGTGACGGAGCTCTGCGACCTCACGGGCGCGGCGCTCTCGGCCAAGCTCGCGAGCGGCGAGGCCTCGGCCGTCGAGATCCTCGAGTCGTCGTTGGGGCGCGCCGACGCGATCGACGATCGCGTCGGCGCATTCCTGACGCGCACGCCGGAGCTCGCCCACGAGCGGGCGGAGGAGCTGGACGTGTACCGCGCGACGGGCGCTCCGCTCTCGCCGGTCGCCGGCATCCCGACAGCGCTCAAAGACGTGTTCACCACGAACGGGGTCCGAACGACGTGCGCGTCGCGCATCTTGGACAACTACGTTCCGCCGTACGACAGCACGGCGTGGGCCCGGCTGTCCGGCGACGGCGCCGTGCTCGTCGGCAAGACGAACTGCGACGAGTTCGCGATGGGCTCGTCCAACGAGAACTCGGCGTTCGGGCCGGTCCACAACCCGTGGGATCCGGCGCGCGTCCCCGGCGGCTCCAGCGGCGGCAGCGCCGCCGCCGTCGCCGCCGGGGAAGCCGTGTGGGCCCTCGGGACCGACACCGGCGGCAGCGTCCGCCAGCCGGCGTCGCTGTGCGGGGTGGTCGGCCTGAAGCCCACGTACGGCCTGATCAGCCGGTACGGTCTGATCGCCTTCGCGTCCTCGCTCGACACGGTCGGAACGCTGACCCGGAGCGTGCGGGACGCCGCGACCCTGCTCTCCGCGCTCGGCGGGAAGGATCCGCGCGACGCCACGAGCCTGGACGGCGACCGCCTCGACTACACCGAGGGCCTCGACGACGGTGTCTCGGGCCTCCGGATCGGGGTGATCGCGGAAGCCTCGGGCGAGGGGGTCGAGCCGGGCGTCCGCGCGGCGGTCGAGGCCGCCGTCGAACGGCTGGCTGCGCTGGGCGCCGAGGTCGCCGAGGCCCACCTGCCCCATGCGGAGTACGCGTTGTCCGCGTACTACCTGATCGCTCCGAGCGAGTGCTCGTCGAACCTCGCCCGCTACGACGGCGTGCGGTACGGGTTCCGGGCGGGGGGAACGCACGCCGACACCATCTCGATGATGGCCGAAACGCGTGGACAGGGGTTCGGCACCGAGGTCAAACGGCGCGTGATGCTCGGAACGTACGCGCTGTCGGCCGGGTACTACGAGGCGTACTACGCACAGGCGCAGAAGGTCCGGACGCTGATCATCCGTGACTACGAGGCCGCGTTCGAACGCTTCGACCTGCTCGTGTCGCCGACGTCACCGACGACCGCGTTCCCGATCGGGGCGAAGGTGGACGATCCGATGGCGATGTACCTGAACGACATCTTCACGATCCCGGCCAACCTCTCCGGGATGCCGGCGGTCAGCGTCCCGTGCGGCTTCGATGACCGCGGCCTGCCGGTGGGTCTGCAGCTGACGGCTCCGGTGCTCGGCGAGCGAACGCTGCTGCGAGCGGCCTCAGCCCTCGAAGCCGAGCTCGGGCTCGACCTTCGCCCGCCGATCCTCGCTTGAGATCCGGTCGCGAGCGGCGCCGGCCGCGGAGACGATCAGGGCGACGCTCGCCAGGATCACCGCCGCCGCCACCAGGATCTGCACCGTGATCGGCTCGTGGAGGACGAGCCAACCGAGGAAGACCGCGACCACGGGGTTCACGTACGCGTAGGTGCTCACGAGCGACGTGCGTGCCACCCGGAGCAGCCAGAGGTAGCACGACAACGTGAGCAACGACCCGAACACGATCAGGTAGAGCAGGGCGAGCGCGGATCCGCGGGAGACCTGTGACGGGTGCAGGTCGCCGAACTGTCCGGCGACCAGCGCGACCAGCCCGATCGCGATGCCACCCGCGAGCTGCTGCATCCCGCTCGACTGCAGCGGGTCGTCCGCGAGCGGTGCGCCCCGCTGATACAGCGAGCCGCATGCCCACGACAGGGACGCGACGACCGCCACGAGCAGCCCGAGCCCGGTGACGTGTCCCGCGATCTGTCCGCCGACGAGCACCGCGGCGCCACCGAACCCACCGAGGAGCCCGACGACGACACGGATCCCGAGCGGTGCGCTCCGCAGCACGACGCGGTCGATCAAGGCGATCCAGATGGGAACGAGCGCGATGATCAACGCGACGATCGCCGGTGTCGACCCCGAGATGCTCCGCGACGGCCACCGAGCCGTTGCCGCCGAGGAGCAGCAGCAGGCCGACGACGGCGGCCGAGCGCCATTCCCTGGTGGTTGGCCGGCGCCATCCCCCTCGGACCCGGCTCCAACCCATCAGGATCGCCCCGGCTACGGAGAACCGGATCGCGGGACCGACGAGCGGCGGGATCGTTTGGTTCGATCGGTCGATCGCCAGGTACGTGGTGCCCCAGAAGAAGTACACGATCCCGAGACCGGTCCAGATCCGCGCCGCGCTGGGTGAGCTCGGCGCGGACATCCGCCCAGGATACGGGCGCGAAGTCGTCCGATAGGCTGTCCGGCCATGGCTCCGTGGGAGACGGTGATCGGGCTCGAGTGTCACGTCGAGCTCGACACCCAGACCAAGATGTTCTGCGGGTGTCGCAACGTCTTCGGGGCCGACCCCAACACGAACACCTGCCCGGTCTGCATGGGCCATCCCGGGTCCCTGCCGGTCCCGAACGCCGAGGCGATCCGTCGCATCGTGAAGATCGGCCTCGCCCTCGAGTCCGCGATCGCCCCGCACTCGCTGTTCCACCGGAAGAACTACTTCTATCCGGACCTGCCGAAGAACTATCAGATCAGCCAGTACGACCTTCCGATCTGCGTCGGTGGACATCTCGACATCGATCTCGGGGCCGGGTCGACGAAGCGGGTCGGGATCACGCGTGTCCACATGGAGGAGGACACCGGCAAGACGACCCACGGGTCGGAGTCCGGGCGGATCCACGAGGCTGCGTACGCGCTGATCGACTACAACCGCGCCGGCGTGCCCTTGGTCGAATGCGTGAGCGAGCCGGACATGCGCACGCCCGAGGAGGCGGCCGCGTACCTCCGCGAGCTTCGCGCGACCCTCGAGGTCCTGGACGTCTCCGACGTCAAGATGGAAGAGGGGTCGCTGCGCTGCGACGCCAACATCAGCATCCGCCCGTCCGGATCCGAGGTCCTCGGAACGAAGGTCGAGATCAAGAACATGAACTCGATCCGATCCCTCGAGCGCGCGCTGCTCTACGAGGAGCAGCGGCAGATCGATGCCCTGGAGGCGGGTGAGCACCTGGTGCAGGAGACGCGGCACTGGGACGAGGGCTCGGGGATGACCACGTCCATGCGCTCCAAGGAAGAGGCGTTCGACTACCGGTACTTCCCCGAACCGGACATCCCACCGCTGGAACCGTCGGAAGGTTGGATCGAGGAGATCCGCGCGACCCTCCCGGAGCTCCCGCGCGCGCGCCGGGCGCGCTACGAAGCGCTCGGCCTCAGGTCCGAGGTGGTCCGGGTGCTGGTCGCCGACCGGTCCTCCGTCGTGCTCTTCGAAGGAGCGGTCGCCGCCGGCGCCGATCCGGCGCCGGCGGCGACCTGGATCACCCAGGACGTCGCGGCGCTCCGCAACGCCGCCGGAGCGGAGGGCGCCCTCACGGCGGGGCACGTCGCCGACATCGTCCGCCTGGTTGCCGACGGCACCATCTCCGGGGCCGGCGCGAAGGTCGCGCTCGAGGACGCGTTCGCGTCCGGCGCCGAGATCCCGGAGCTCGTCGACCGGCTGCAGCTCCGGCAGGTCTCCGATGCGGGCGCGCTGGGAGCCCTCGCTGACGAAGTGATCCACGAGCATCCCGACGTCGTCGAGAAGTTCCGAGGTGGGAAGGACGGCGTGATCGGCTTCCTGGTGGGACAGCTGATGCAGAAGGCCGGCGGAGCCGCGAACCCGAAGGTGGCGCAGGAGCTCCTGCGGGAGCGACTGCAGGGATAAGCCCAGGTGGGGACCACCCCTCGGAAGCCGCGGCGCCTCCCGCTGTGGCAGCTCGCACTCCTCGGCGTGGTGCGCGCCGTCCAGGGTGTCATCGTGTTCCCGCTGCAGCGGATGTGGCGGTCGCCCGATCCGATCGATGCCTACGGCCTCAACCATCTGACGAGCGTCGCGGGCGACGCGTTGCTCGCGATCTCGCTCGCGGACTCGATCTTCTTCCACGTCCCGGTCGCGGAGTCACGGCTGCGCGTCGCGTTGTTCCTCGGCCTCACGGTGCTGCCGCTCGCCCTGGCGGGGCCGTTGATCGTTCCGATCCTCGATCGCGCCGGTCCGCGTCGCTCGGTGACGTTCGCCGCCGCCGCCGGCCGGTGTCTGCTGGCCCTGTTCCTCGCCCCGCAGCTCGATTCGAACCTGCTCTTCCCGATCGTCCTGCTGATGCTCGTCCTGTCGAAGATCCACGGGCTCGTGAAGAACGGGCTCACGATGGCGTACGCCTCGAGGCAGGAGGGGCTGATGCGCGCGAACGCGCGGCTCGGCAGGATCGCCGTCGCGGGTGCGATCGGGGCGGCGCCGGTTGGCTTCCTGACGTTGAAGGCCTTCGGCGGCGCCGGTCCCATCTACACGGCCGCCCTCGTGTACGGGACCTCGGCGCTGTGCACGCTCCGCCTGCCACACCCGGGGAGGCTCGCGGAACCGCACGCCCGCCGCAACGTGGCCACACGCGGCCGGATCCCGCAGCTCGCGCTGCCGGCGATGGGGGCGATCGGGATCCGCGCGGCCGGGGGCTTCCTGCTGTTCCTGATGGCGTTCGCGCTCCGCGACGCCGAGGTCGCCCCCTGGGTCTTCGCGGTCGTCGCCGGAGCGGGCATCACGGGAACGTTCCTGGCCGACATCGTCGCGCCGACCCTTCGAACGCACACCCGCGAGGAGGCGGTGGTGATCGCCAGCGTGTGCTCGGCGGGGATCGGTGCGCTCGTCGCGGCCGAGCTCTTCCGCGTCCCCCTGCTCGCGATCTACGCGCTCACGGCGGGGGCCGCTTCGGAGTTCGCGCGTCTCGCGTTCGCGAGCCTGATGCAACGGTACGCGCCCGAGGGAGCCCTGGGCCGGGTGTTCGTCCGCTACGAGGTGCTCTTCCAAGGCGCCTGGGTCGCGGGCGCGTTCGTGCCGGTCCTGCTTCCGATCTCCTTCCGCCAAGGGATGGTCGTGTTGACGCTCTTCTACGGGGCGCTCGCGGGAACCTACGTCTGGCGCGTCCGGACGCGTCGGCGGGTGCTGCGCCCGGGCGCCGACGGAGCGGACGGACCCGACCCCGAGGCAGGACCGCCCTCGGCCGCGCCCGCGTAGGCTTCGAGAGACCACGAGCAGGAGGGAACGATGGCGGAGTTCATCACGGTCGCCGCGACCGGCGACGTCGAGGAGGGAACGGCGAAGGCGTTCGAGGTGAAAGGCGCCGAGGTCGCGGTGGCCCGGTCGGGCTCGGCGCTGTACGCGTTCAGCGACATCTGCACGCACCGTCACTGCAACCTGTCGATGGGCGGCGAGATCGAGGGAACGACGATCCAATGCGAATGCCACGGAAGCATGTTCTCCATGGAGACCGGCGAGGTCATCGAGGGTCCGGCGACGGAGCCGATCCAGACCTACGGGGTCCGCGAGCAGGACGGTCAGATCCAGATCGAGGCCTGACGCCTCCGTGGCCGACCGGACCTTCGTCATCGTCGGCGCGTCGCTCGCCGGCGTCACCGCGGCGGCCGCGCTCCGTGGATCGGGGTTCGACGGTCGTCTGATCATGCTCGGCGACGAACCGGATGCGCCCTATGAGCGGCCCGGGTTGTCCAAGACGTACCTCCGTGGCGAGGAGCCCGCGGAGGAACTGTTCGTCCGACCGGACGGATGGTGGGACGAGCAGGGGATCGAGCTCCGGCTCGGGACGACGGCGCGGCGGGTCGATCCACGGGATGGCATCGTCACCCTCGCCGGCGGCGAGGATCTCCCGTTCGATGCGGCGCTCGTCGCGACCGGGGTGCGGAACCGGGAGCTGGACGTACCCGGCGCCGATCTCGACGGGGTGCTGCAGCTCCGGAGGATCCCGGACGCCGACGCGATCCGTGACCGAGCTCGTGGTGCGAGCAGGGCCGTGGTCGTGGGGATGGGCTTCATCGGGGCCGAGGTGGCGGCTTCGCTCCGCCAGCTCGGCGTCGAGGTGACGATCGTCGAGATCTTCGAGACCGCGCTCTTCCGGGTGCTCGGCGCGCGGATCGGGACCGTCGTGGAGCGGATCCACCGCGATCAGGGGGTGGAGATCTTCTTCGAGGACAACGTCGAGCGGTTCGAAGGCTCGGGTCGCGTGGAGCGCGTGATCACGAAGCGGGGTCGTTCGATCGATTGCGACCTCGTCGTGGTGGGGATCGGCACCGAACCGAACGTCGAGGTCATGGCGGGAGAGGCGGTCCACGAGGTCGGCGGCATCGGCGTGGACGCGAGGCTGCAGACGGCATTCCCGAACGTGTTCGCGGCCGGCGATGTCGCGACCCACGACCACCCGGTCTTCGGCACGGTCCGCGTGGAGCATTTCGACAACGCGATCAAGATGGGTGGGCACGTGGCCGGCGCGATGCTCGGCTCCGGCGCGCCGTTCGACGACCCGCACTGGTTCTGGTCGGATCAGTACGACTCTGAGATCCAGATGGGGGGCGTCCGGCTCACGGACGACATGGTGCTCCGAGGATCGCTCGAGGAGCGGCGGTTCTGCGCGTTCTTCCTGGACCCGGCCGGGGTCCTGCGAGCGTGCGTGAGCATGGACTGGCCCCGCGACGTGCGAAGGTCGCTCCCGCTGATCCGCCGGGAGGTGGCGCCGGATCGAGCGGCGCTGACCGACCCGGCGATCGATCTGCGAACGCTCGATCCGGCGCGCGCCTGACCGCTTGCTCAGTCGGTCGTGAGCTTCGAGGCCACCTCGTCGGGTGTTCCCTCCGCCTCGATCATCCCGTCCCGGAACAGGAGCACCCGGTTCGCGTAGCGGAGCGCCTCGGGGTTGTGCGTCGCCGCGAGGACGGCACCGTCGCGGATCACGACCTCCCAGAGCGCGGACAGGATCAGATCGGCGTTCTCGCTGTCGACCTCGGCGATCGGCTCGTCGGCGAGGATCACGTCCGGCTCGGCGACGAGCGCCCGGGCGACGGCGACGCGCTGCTGCTGGCCGCCCGAGAGCTCGAAGGTCCGGTGGTCCAGCCGGTGGCCGAGCTCGAGGCGTTCGAGCCACGCCGTCGCTCGCGCCCTCGCCTCATCCAGGCCGGTTCCGCTGATCCGAAGCGGGAGCTCGACGTTCTCGACCGCGGTGAGTGACGGCAGGAGACCGTAGGACTGGAAGATGACGCTCATCCCGGTCCGGCGGACCGTGAGCAGCTCGTCGCGCGTGAGGTGATCGAACGGCGTCTCTCGCCACCGGATCTCGCCCTCGTCGGGCCGGTCGAAGCCCGCCAGCATCCCGAGGAACGAGGTCTTCCCCGATCCGCTCGGACCCATCAGGAGCGTGAAGTCGCGGGACCGGAGCTCGAGCGAGGCGTTGCGCACGGCGGCGACCTCGACGTTCCCCGGGTAGGTGCGGGAGACGCCGAGCGCCTCCACGAGCGGTCGCGGATCAGCCACGGCCACGCTCCGTCCGCCGGCGGATGACGACCTCGTCCTCCGCAACGTCGGCCTCGAGCTCCGCGTCGACGAAGGCCATCGCCACTTCCGGCGGGAGCTGGATCTCACCGTCTGCGCCGAGGGGCGGGAGCGGGATCCCCGGGTGACGGAGCCTGCCGTCGTGCAGGTGGACGACGCGATCGGCCCGCCGGGCCGCGAGCAGGTCATGCGTCGCCATCACGACCGTGGCACCGAGCTCCTGGCTGATGGCGCGGAAAACGTCGAGGACGAGCGCCGCCGACTCGCCGTCCAGCTCCGCGGTCGGTTCGTCGGCGAGGAGCAAGGCCGGATCGTTCGCGAGGGCGACCGCGATCGCCGTGCGCTGCTGTTCGCCTCCCGAGAGCGCGGCCGGGAGGTGGTGGCCCCGGTCTGCGAGCCCGACGATGGCGAGCAGCGCCTCGGCATCGGGCGGAGCGCTCCCGTCGGGCCGCACCCGCTCGGTGCGACCGCCGATCGATCGCGGGAGGCGGACGTTCTGCGCCGCCGTCAGATACGGCACCAGATTGCGGGCGGCTCCTTGCCACACGAACCCGACGCGCTCCGCGCGGAACCGCGTCCGCTCGACGTCGGTCAACAGCGCGAGGTCCTGCCCGTCGATCTCCACGATGCCGGCAGACGCCTGGTCGAGCCCGCCCAGCAGATGGAGGATCGTCGATTTCCCGGTCCCGCTCGGCCCGACGACCGCGACGAACTCCCCCGGAGGGATCTCGACGTCGACGCCGGCCAGCGCCACGACCCCCGTGTCCCCGATGTGGTGCACCTTATAGACGCGATGCAGCCGGATGTGGGCGCCGGCGGTCTCGGGTCGTTCGCGGGCCGGCGCCACGTAACGATCGTCGTGCCCCCAGGTCATTCCGGATCCCCTCGCAGGACGGCGCTGATCGACGAGCGCAGCAGCGCGCGGGTCGCCGCAACCACGGCGATCGTCGTGGCGACCCCGATCACGATCAACGCGACGATCAAGACCGGCACGTCGACCACCATCACCGGCGCGGGGAACGACGTGGAGACGGTCTTCAGCAGCGGGGCCGTCGCGAGCCGGACCACGACGTACCCGAGGAGCAGCCCCGCGATCGAAGCCACACCGATCAAGGCGGATTGCTCGCGCGCGATCGTGGCGCGCAAGGTCGACGGGCCGGCCCCCATGGCCCGGAGCGACGCGAACTCGAAATCACGGCGCCGCTGTGCGAAGTACAGCGTCGCCGTGACGCCCGCGATCACGAGGCCGAGTCCCGCGATCGCAGCCGCCGCGTCGAGTCCCACCGCGAGGCTCTGCGGTGCCTCGGCCAAGCGGCCTTCGATCGCGCGTGCGGAAAGGAGGTCGACGACCGGGAACCCTGCCTGCTGGATCGCGAGCGTCGGATCGGTGTCGCCGTGTGCCCAGACCTCCGTGACACGACCACCTTGGCCCGGCACCGCTCCCTGGAGCTGGAACAGGGCCGGCCCCGAGACCACGATGAACGGCGTCGTCGGGTCGATCCCGGGGAACGACGTTGCCGTCCCGACCCGCTCGATCGGGATCGTGCGATCGCCGATCCGGAGCCGCATCGTCGCGGGTTCCCGCTCGGCAACCTCCGAGGACACGATGGCGGGTACGGCGGCCGGCCTCGGCTCGATCCCCACCAGTCTGGAGCCGACCCCGAACGACGCCTCGAACGTCCATCCACCGGCGGCGGGCGTGATCCGACCGCCGGCTCCGAGCGATCGGAGCGGCACCCACCCGGCGAGCGACCACGGCGTTCCATCCACCGTGAGCGCCGTCAACGTGAGGGGCTCACGCCGCGCGTGGGTCGTCGTCGACGGAGCGACGAACGTGAGGGAGAGCACGCTGCTTCCTCCCGAGACGTCGAGCTCGTAGGAGTGCGATCCCTCGGCCAGGGTGAGCGGCTCGGTCGCCGTGATGGATCCATCCGTTCCGAGGATCGCCGCGCGGAGCTCGAGACCCGCTGCGCTGGGCGGGGCATCGATCGTCAGGGAGAGGGTCCGTGAGCCGGGAGGAAGCGTCATCCCCTCGGCCGGGGTCGCTAGACGATCGAGCAACCCCTCGAAGGGATCCGTCGCGAAGTCGGCCCGCCACCAGGCAGCCTGGCGGAAGGTCGCGGGATCGACCGCGAGGCCCTCCGGCGGGTCCGAGTACGCCCCCCCGAACCCATCGGGCTGCAACCGAGCGACGTCGGCCATGCCCGGCGGCAACGGCCGGTCGAATGCGAACGACCCGTCCGACGGGCTCCCCACCGTCGCCACCCAGTCGGCGCCGGCGAACGCGTGCGCCGCGTCCTCGTGGTTCTGCAGCGTCGTCGCCCGGTAGGTCGTCGAGATGAAGAGCAGCCCGGTGGCCAGCACCACCAGGACCGCCGACGCGAAGGCTACCCCCGGCGCCCGCCCGAGTCGGCGGCCCGCCAGGTAGGTCGACAGCCGTCGGGACCGTCCGATCCTCCCGTCGAGCGATGCGAGTCCCCACGACAGGACGCGGATCACCAGGAAGGACGCACCGAGGATCACGAGGGTCGGCCCGAACAGCAGGAGGGGATCGATCGACCCCTGGCCGGCGGCAGCGGGCGCGATCGCCTCCCCGTTCCGGAGCTGCGCGAGCGCGAAGAATCCCACGGGCAAGACGATGAGCTCGACCGGGGCGCGCGCCAGCGTCAGGGCGCGCCTCCCGGGATGTCTGGCGTCGCTCGTCGATGATCGTTCGACGGACGGCCGGGATCGACGGGAGCCACAGCACGATCGCGCCCACCGCCGCAGCCGCCGCGCCGAACGCGATCGAGCTGAGCGAGAGGCTGGTGGGGAACCCCGAGTCCCCGGGTCGCGGTCCGTTCGTGAGCCCCGCGAAGCGAGCGAGGACCGCGCCGATCGCGATGCCGATGGGAAGGGCGAGCACCGCGGCCAGCAGCGCCTGGATCCCTTGCGCCAGGAGGAGGGTTCTGGCGGTGAACCCCCGCGAGTGGAGGACGCCGAGCTCGAACGATTGCCGGGACACGAGCAACACGCCGACCCCCGCGAGCACCACGAGGGTGACCACGAGGATCTGCAGGAGCACGAGCAGGATCGGCACCCGAAGATCGGCGACGGATCGCTGGACGCCGGCGATCAAGATCTGGATCCCGCTGGAGATGTGCGGAGGCTGTTGCGCGGCGACCATCTGGTCGTTGATGTCGGCCGTGAACGCCACGTACGCGTCCGGGAGGTTCACGGCGTCGACGTAGTTGATGCCCGTGAGGGACAGATAGACGTCCCACGCGTAGTGGGACGAGAGGTCGAGCTCCGTCGACAGGGTCCGAGCGGTTCCTCGGTCCACGATGACCGGGACCGGATCCTCGGAGTCACCGAGCGGGAAGGGCGATCCTTCACCGAACCAGAACGCGTCCAGACGCTTGGGCGGATCGAAGATCCCGGATACCTCGAGGGTCCGATGCCGGTTCGTGGGACCCAGGACGTCCACCCGATCCCCGGCCTGATCCCGAACGACTGGGCGAGCCCGTATGGGATCGCCACCTGCCCCGAACCGGGACCCGATCCCGAGCGGAAGGCGAGATGGTCGTTCTCTCCGTCGCGGAACAGCATCGGGACGGAGACCTGGGAGGGCCCGAGACGGACCGTCGTCTCTCCTTGCGTGACGATCGTGTCGACCGGTAGCACGGAGGAGGCCGCGCGGACCTGTCGGTCGGCAGCCATCCAGTCGAAGGACGGGTCCCCGTAGACATCGACCCGCACGTTCTTGATCGGGGTGCCGGCGGTCGCGATCGACGACGCCAGGATGAAGTCGCGGGCCGCGTCCGTGTAGATGGGGCCGGACGCCATCACGCCCACGCTGAAGGCGAGCGTCAGCACCACGCCAAGTGCGAGCAGGCGCTGAGCGACCAAGCGTCGGAACAGGAAGCGGAGCATCGCCATCGGTAAGCTCTCGCCGGACTATACGGAGGTGATCCGGCGCGCGGTTGCTTCTGCGCCAGGACCCGACTGTTAGGCTGGCCGAGTTCCGCCGCCCGACCCGATCGAGGAGCTGATACCCGTGGACAGGCCCGAGATCATCCTCGCGCCGGGACCCACCCCGATCCCACCCGAAGTCCTGCTCGCGCAAGGGAGCCCGCTCGTGTATCACCGGGGGCCGGGCTTCGGGGCGCTGATGCGAGACGTGACGGCTCGGCTGCGGACGCTGTACCGCGCCGACCGAGCACGGATCTTCCTCCTGACCTCCAGCGGAACCGGCGGCCTCGAGTCGGCGATCCAGAACTGCTTCTCGCCCGGTGACGAGGTGTTGGTTCCGCTCGCGGGGTTCTTCTCGGAGCGGTGGGCACGGCTGGCGGATGCCTTCGGGTTGACCGTGCGCCGGCTCGAGGAGGAGTGGGGGACGCGACTCGATCCGGCGAAGGTTGCGGACGCGCTCGCTCGAGCTCCGAAGGTCAAGGGGGTCCTCCTCACGCATTCGGAAACGTCGACGGGCGTGATCCAACCTGTCCGGGAACTCGCGCAGGTCGCGGCGGACGCGCGCGCCTTGGTCGTGGTCGATGTCGTGAGCAGCCTCGGCGCCGTGCCGTTCGCGTTCGATGAGTGGGGGGTCGACGTGGCGATCGGGGGGTCCCAGAAGGCCCTGTCCGCGAGCCCCGGGATCGCGTTCGTGGCCGTGAGCGATCGCGCGTGGCGAGGCGGCCCAGCAGGCCCAGAACCCGCGGTTCTACTTCGATTGGCGCGAGTACGAGCGGTTCGCGGAGCTCCCGGAGCCGGAGAACCCGTGGACGCCGGCGATCAGCGTGATGCAGGGTCTCCACGCGGCACTCGAGCTGTATTTCCAGGATGGCGTGGACGCTGCACTGCGCCGGCACCAGCGGCTCAGCCGAGCCGTCAAGGATGGCGTCCGCGCGCTCGGGCTCGATCTGTTCGGCGAGGGGCTCGAGGACAACTGGACCGTGACGGCGATCCGGGCCCCGGAGGGGATCAGCGCGGATACGATCTGCGACCGGATCCGGTCGGACTTCGGATGCGTGCTCGCCCCCGGCCAGGGTCCGCTCAAGGGGAAGGTCTTCCGGATCGGGCACTTCGGCTACGTGAGCGAGCTGGACATCATCCGTGGCCTCGCGGCGCTCGAGATGACCCTCGAGCGTCTCGACCACCCGGTGAAGCGCGGGGCCGCGGTCGCCGCCGCCGAGCAGGTGTTCCAGGAGGCTCGCTGACGGTGCGGGTGCTCGTGACGGAGCAGCTGAGCGATCAGGGTCTGGATCTCCTGCGGAGGGACTTCCAGGTCGATGTCCGGACCGATCTCGCGGCGGGCCCGCTGGCGACGGAGATCGCGCCCTACGACGCCCTCATCATCCGAAGCGCGACCCGGGTCACGGACGCGGTCCTGGGCGCAGCGACCAACCTCAAGGTCGTCGCGCGCGCGGGCATCGGGCTGGACAACATCGACGTCGAGTCGGCCACCCGGCGAGGCGTCATGGTGGTCAACGCCCCGCAGTCCAACATCATCAGCGCGGCCGAGCAGACGCTGGCGCTCCTGTTGGCGCAGGCGCGCAACGTGCCCCAAGCGCATGCCGACCTCATCGAGGGCCGATGGGAACGTTCTCGCTGGGAGGGCGTTGAGCTGGCCGGCAAGACGATCGGACTCGTGGGGCTCGGGCGGGTGGGCTCGCTGGTCGCCGCTCGCGCCGCGGGGTTCGGGATGCGCGTGATCGCGTTCGATCCCTACGTGAGCGTCGACCGCGCGAAGGAGATGGGCGTCGAGATGATGCCGACGCTCGAGGCGCTCCTGGTGCAGTCGGACTTCATGACGATCCATCTGCCGCGGACGCCCGAGACCGAGGGGCTGATCGGAACGAAGGAGCTCCGGATGATGAAGCCGGGGGCTCGACTCGTGAACACCGCCCGAGGCGGGATCGTGGACGAGGAGGCGCTCGCCAAGGCGCTCGAGGACGGCCACCTGGCGGGCGCGGCCCTCGACGTGTTCGCCGTCGAGCCCACGACCGACTCACCGCTGTTCGGGATGAGCAACGTGGTGGTCGCACCGCACCTGGGGGCGTCCACGCGCGAGGCGCAGGACAAGGCGGGCACGACCGTGGCCGAGATGGTTCGGCTCGCGCTGAAAGGAGAGTTCGTGCCGTACGCCGTGAACGTCTCGGCCGGGGCAGAGGTGTCGGAGGTCGTCCGCCCCTTCGTCCCCCTGGCCGAGCGGCTCGGGTCGCTCACCGCGGGGCTCGCGCAGGGAGGGGTGCGGAGCGTCGTGGCTTCGTACCTCGGGAGGATCGCGGAGCACGATACCCGCGTCCTCACGCTCGCCATCCTGAAGGGCATCTTGGGCCGATCCGTCAACGAGCCGGTGTCGTTCGTCAACGCGCCGATGCTGGCGCGGGACCGTGGCGTCACCGTGAGCGAGATGCGCTCCACCGTGAGCCAGGACTACGTCAGCCTCATCTCGATCCGCGCGGAGACCGATCAGGGCCCCGCCAGCGTGGAAGGAACGATCGTGACCCGCAACGCCGAACGGATCACGAACGTGAACGACTTCGACATCGAGATCGCGCCCGCTCCCCGGATGGTGTTCTTCAACTACGTGGATCGACCGGGCATCATCGGGAAGGTCGGGACCATCCTCGGCGAGCACTCCATCAACATCGCGACGATGGACGTCGGCCGGAAGCCCGAGGGCCAGGGGATGGAGGCGCTGATGTGCGTCACCGTCGACTCGGAGGTGCCGGCCGAGGTGCAGGACGAGGTCGCCACGGCGATCGAGGCCAAACGCGTCCGCGCCGTGTCGCTGCCCGACTGACGGTCCGTGCGAGCGCAGTTGCATCCTGACGAGGGTCACGCGTAGCGTGGCGCCTGTGACCCGGCCATGACTCCTTCGATCGTCTTCCTTTCGGACTTCGGGTATCGGAACGAATGGGTCGGGATCTGTCACGCGGTCATCGATCGGATCTCGCCCGGGAGCGCCGTCATCGACCTGTCGCACGGCATACCCCCGCTCGACGTCCGCGACGGCGCGCTCCTGCTCGCCGATTCCCTGCCCTTCATGCGGAACGACGCGATCGCGCTCGCCGTCGTCGATCCGAGCGTCGGCCGCGATCGCGATCTCGCGGTCCGCACGGGGAACGGTCGGCTGCTCGTCGGGCCCGACAACGGCATCCTCGATCCGGCGTGGCAGGCGATGAACGGTGTGGCGCAGGTCGTGTCCATCACGTCCGAGCAGCACACGCTTCAACCCATCGCGCCCTCGTTCCACGCGCGTGACGTGCTCGCCCCGGCGGCAGCCCACCTGGCCGCGGGCGTGCCCCTCGAGGACCTCGGCGAACCGGTCGATCCCGACACGCTGGCGCGACTCAGCATGCCCGAGCCGAACATCGAGCGCGGCCGGATCGAATGCGAGGTCCTCGACCTGAATCGATTCGGGAACGTGCAGCTCAACGTCCGCGAATCGCACCTGACCGCGGCCGGCCTCGACGGATCGAAGCAGGTCTCGATCGAGGCGCTGTCCGGCGCCGTCGTCGCTTCGCGGGTGTCCACCTACGCCGACATCGACGCCGAGGGGTGGGGGTTGATGGTCGACCCGCGCGGCTGGCTCGCTGTGGTGCGGGCGAACCCCGGGAACGCGGCGGAGGGGCTCGGCGTCTCGAGCGGCGATCTCATCTGGATCCGCGACGGTTCCTGACGCGGGACCGCTTCACCATCCGAACCCGGCCGGTCCGTGCTACCCTGCTTAGGTTATGGAGCAGACGGTGATCACGGCAGGAGATACGGGCGGACGCTGAGTCCCCCGCGCCCCACCTCGCACCCTGCCGCCGACCCGATCACCTCTCCGGAACCCACCTCGAGGAGCCGCTCCATGAGCACCCGTCAACAGTCAGCACGTACCCGGATCCGCCGCCTCGCCATCGGCCGGTTGATCTCGATCACCGGCGGCGCAGCCGCGTACACCGCTCTGAACTTCACGGTCTGGGAGCGGACGCATTCGCCCAGCATGCAGGCGTTGTCGCTGCTCCTCACCTTCGGCGTGGCGGGACTGCTCGGCTCCTTCGCGGGAGCGCTGGGCGACCGCTTCGATCGCAGGAACGTGATGATCTGGTCGGAGGCGATCTCGGCCTCGTTCTTCGTCGCGATGGTGTTCACGCACGCGCCGACGACGCTGATCATCCTCGCCTTCGGATCGGCGGTCGCGGAGCTGCCGTTCTTCTCGGCTTCGCGAGCGGCGATCCCCAACCTCGTCGACTCGGAAGAGCAGATCTCCTGGGCGAACGGTCTGGTCACGATGGGTGTGCACGCCGGCATCGCCGTCGGTCCCGTCCTCGGGGGCGTTCTGCTGATCCCGTTCGGCGCGTCCGGCGTGTTCGCCCTCAACGCACTGACGTTCGGCGTGTCGTTGGTGCTGACGCTCACGGTGCACGGGAACTTCCAGGAGGATCGCACAACGGCCCAGGCGGCCTCGGCAGACGGCGACGCGAGCATCCTTGCCGGGGTGGCCTTCCTCTGGCGCGAACGGGTGCTCCGGCGGATGGCGATCGCGTGGTTCGTGTTCGTCCTCGGCATGGGGATGAGCATGGTGGCCGACGCGCCGCTGGCCGAGTTCTTCGGGGCCGGATCGATCGGGTTCGCGCTGCTCATCACCTGCTGGGGGAGCGGGTCGGTCCTCGGTGCCGCCTGCGGACGATTCATGAACGCTCGGACGGAGCCTGTGTGGCTCGCGGTCGCCTCCTTCGGCATCGCCGCGGCGGCGTTCGGCGTCGGGTGGGCCCCGGCGTTGCCGGTCGCCCTCGTATGCCTGCTGATCATGGGCACGAGCGACGGCATCACGATGGTCGCCGAGAACGGGATCATGCAGCGCCGCACGCCCGATGCCCTTCGGAGCCGCACGATGGCGGCGTTCGAGGCGGTCCTGTCGCTGGGTCTGGCGATCGCGTACATCCTGGCCGGGCCGGTGCTCCGTGCCGTCGGACCACAGCCCGTGTATCGGATCGGCGGCCTCACGGCGCTGGTCGCGGCGCTCACCCTGTCGCCGCTGATCCGCCTCCGCCATGCGCCCGAGATCGAGCCGGCGTCCCAGCCGGAACGCCACGAGGACGACGTCCACGAGGGGTCGCGTCGGTTCACCTCGGCGGACTCCATGGACGGCGAGCCGGTCGGGGTCCTGGGCGCCACGTCGGACCGCCCCGCCGTCTGAACGGCGTTCAGTAACGAGCCGACCGCCTTCGGTCGTATCGTCGCCGGATGGCGACCACGGGGCGGTTCGATGCGATCGTCGTCGGCGGGGGACACAACGGCCTCGTGGCCGCGGCGTACCTGGCGAAGCACGGCGCGCGAGCGCTCGTCCTCGAGGCGCGGCACAAGACCGGCGGAGCGGCCGACACCATGGCGCCCTGGCCCGAGGCACCGGGGTTCAAGGTCACGACGCTCAGCTACGTGATGAGCTTGATGCCCGACACGATCCTGCACGATCTGCAGCTGGAACGGCACGGGTATCGGGGGATCCCGGTCGGTCCGTACTTCGTCCCGTTCCCGGACGGACGGAGCATCACCCAGTCGGACGATGCGAAGGCGGACCACGACGAGTTCGCGAAGTTCTCGAAACGCGACGCGGATGCGCTCGAGCGATGGGAGGCGTGGATCGGCGGCCTCGCGGATGTGCTCGGTCCGCTCTTGATGCGAACGCCTCCACGGCTCGGCTCTCGGTCGTTCGGCGACGTGCAGGAACAGCTCGCGCTCGCGTGGCGGCACCGGGGGCTCGGCGTGCGCGGTGTCGCGGATCTCACGCGTCTGATGACGATGTCGATCAGCGACATCGTCGATCGGTTCTTCGAGTCCGAACAGGTGAAGACGGTGATGGCGCTGAACGGACTGATCGGAACGTGGGCCGGGCCACACGAGCCCGGGACCGGGTACGTGATGGCCCACCACTCGATCGGCGACGTCGGAGGAGGACATCTCGGCTCCTGGGCCACGCCGGTCGGAGGCATGGGCGCCGTCGCGGCGGCGCTCGAGTCCAGCGCGAGGAGCCTCGGTGCGGAGATCCGCACCGAGGCTCCGGTCGAACGCATCCTCACCTCGAGCGGTGCGGTCCGCGGCGTCCTCCTCGCCTCCGGCGAGGAGGTCGCCGCTCCGATCGTCGTCGCCGCCACCCACCCGAAGATCACGTTCCTCCGGCAGCTCGACGAAGGCGAGCTGCCGGAGGACTTCGTCGCGGACATCAGGAGCTGGAGGTCGCGGAGCGGCACGGTCAAGATCAATCTCGCGCTCGATCGCGCACCGGTGTTCACCGCGGACCCCGAGCACCGCGATCTGACCGGGGGCTTCGAGCTGGCCCACTCCGTGGGATACCTGGAGAAGGCGTTCGAGGAAGCCCGCGCGGGAGTGCCGGCGTCGGCTCCGTTCAGTGACGGCGTGATGCCGACGTTCCACGATCCCACGTTGGCGCCCGAGGGCAAGCACGTGGTCAGCCTGTTCACGCAGTGGTGTCCCGCCGGATACGCCGACGAGCCCCACCCCCGCGAGCTGGACGCGTACGCGAACCGGGTGATCGACGGCTACGACGAGCTCGCACCGGGGTTCAAAGACTCGGTCCTCCACCTGCAGGTGATCGGGCCGCACGAGATGGAACAGGAGTGGGGGCTGATCGGGGGCAACATCTTCCACGGTGAGCTCTCGGCCGAGCAGTTGTTCCACATGCGGCCGGCGCCGGGGTACGCCGACTACCGCACCCCGATCCGGGGGTTGTATCAATGCTCGAGCGCCACCCATGGCGGCGGTGGTGTGTCCGGGATCCCCGCGTACAACTGCGTCCGGGAGATCGTGAAGGATCGGAGGGCCGCTCGCCGGCGCGTCGGATGGCGGCGGCCGTGAGCGGGGGCCATCGATGAACGACGGATTCACGTTCTACTTCGCCAGCTGGTACAAGAAGTCGCCCTATTTCGCTCGCACCGTCGAGGCCGGGTGCACGAGCTGGGATCTCTACAACCACATGCTGATCCCGACCCTGTACGACGACGACGTCGCGGAGTACTGGCATCTGCTCGAGCACGTGACGCTCTGGGACGTCGCCGTCGAGCGCCAGGTCGAGATCACGGGTCCGGACGCCGCTCGCTTCACCCAACTCCTGACGCCGCGCGACCTGTCCACGTGCGAGGTCGGCCAGTGCAAGTACGTCGTGCTCTGCGCCCCCGACGGCGGGATCGTCAACGACCCGATCCTCCTCCGGGTGGAGCGGGACCGGTTCTGGCTCTCGCTCGCGGATTCCGATGCCTTGCTGTACGCGCTCGGCGTGCAGGCCTTCGCCGGCATGGATGTCCAGATCCACGAGCCCGATGTGTCGCCGCTGCAGGTGCAGGGGCCGAGATCGAAGCCGCTGATCCGCAAGCTCTTCGGCGACGCGATCGCCGACCTCCGCTACTACCGCTGCTCGGAGGCCGAGCTGGACGGGATCCCGCTCGTCATCTCGCGGACGGGGTGGACGGGGGAGGTCGGCTACGAGCTGTACCTCCGCGATGCGACGCGCGGCACGGAGCTCTGGGACCGCGTGATGAGCGCCGGCGAAGAGTTCCGGATCCGAGCGATCGCACCCAGCGACCAGCGCCGCATGGAAGCCGGGATCTTCAACTACGGCAACGATATGGATGTGACGAACAACCCCTTCGAGATCACCGGGCTGGAGCGGCTGGTGGAGCTGGGCGACGACCGCCAGGTCATCGCGGGTCCGGCGCTCGAGCGGATCGCGGCCGACGGCGTCCGGAAGAAGCTCGTCGGGGTCCGGCTGGGCGGTGAGCCGCTGACGATGTGGTTGGAGGACTTCTGGCCGGTCACGTCGGCGGGCCGCGAGGTGGGGCGCTTGACGAGCGCGGCGTACTCACCGCGCCTGCGGTTCAACATGGGGTACGCATGGCTGCCGATCGACCTGTCCGCGATGGGGACGAGGGTGCTCGCGATGTCGCCCGGTGGCCCGCTCGATGCGGAGGTCGTCCCGCTTCCCTTCTGGGATCCCGCGAAAGCGGTCCCGAAGGCGTAGCCCGCCGAAGCTGCATGATGGTGCGATGGGATCGTTGACCGGACAGCTCTTGCTCTCGAACGCGTCGCTGTTCGACCCGAACTTCCGCCGGACCGTCGTGCTGATCGGCCATCACGACGAGGAGGGCGCGGTGGGCGTCGTCCTGAACCGGCCCTTCGACGTGACCGTGGACGAGGCCGTGCCGCCGCTCGCGGAGCTCGTGCGCGAGGGCGAGGCGCTGTTCCACGGCGGTCCCGTCCAGCCCGAGGCGGCCGTGGTGGTGGCGGACTTCGAGGATCCATCGGAGGCGGGCGTCGTCGCGTTCGACTCGATCGGGTTCCTCTCCGAAGAGGGCGATCGCGTCGACCTCGGCGCGATCCGGCGAGCCCGTGTCTTCGCCGGGTACTCGGGATGGGGGCCGGGGCAGCTCGAAGCGGAGCTCGACGAGGAAGCCTGGATCGTCACGCCCGCCAGGCGCGAGGACGTCTTCCACGACGAGCCCGAGCGCTTGTGGGACGCGGTGCTGGCACGGCTGGGTCCGGGCTACGCCCTCTTGCGCACGATGCCGTTCGACCCGTCGGCGAACTGACGGCGCGTCCCCGGATCTCCTCGCCGGTAACGCTCGCGAGGGCGAAGTGGAGTAGGTTTCCCGGACCCGAGGATCCGGACCCGACGCCCAGGAGGAGACCCGTGGCATCCGAGACCTTCACGTTCTACGTCCAGCCCTGGTACCGCAAATCCCCCTACTACGAGGCGACGAAGCGCGCCGGCTGCACCAGCTGGGGTCTCTACAACCACATGCTGCTCCCGACCCTGTACGACGACCCCATCACGGAGTACTGGGCACTCGTCAACGACGTGACGATGTGGGACGTGAGCGTCGAACGATGCGTGGAGATCACCGGGCGGGATGCGTTCGCGTTCACCAACCTGCTCACGTGCCGGGACCTGACGACGTGTGCGGTCGGCCAGTGCAAGTACGTGCTGATCACGGCGCGCCGGGGTGGGATCGTCAACGACCCGGTGTTGCTGCGCCTGGAGGAGGACCGGTTCTGGCTCGCGCTCGCGGATTCGGATGCACTCCTGTACGCGAAGGGCGTGGCCGCGTTCGCGGGTTTGGAGGTGGACATCGAGGAGGCCGACGTCTCGCCGATGCAGGTCCAGGGGCCACGGTCGAAGGACGTCGTCCGCTCGTTGTTCGGCGATGCGATCGCCGACCTCCGCTACTACCGGTGCGCCGAGGCCGAGCGTCGACGGGATCCCGGTCGTGGTCTCCCGCACGGGTTGGACGGGCGAGGTCGGGTACGAGATCTACCTGCGGGACGCCTCGCGCGGAGACGACCTCTGGCGACGGGTCGAGGAGGCGGGCGAACCGTTCGGGATCCGCGCGATCGCGCCGAGCGAAGCTCGACGGATCGAAGCCGGGATCTTCAACTACGGCTCCGACATCCGCCCCGAGGACACGCCGTTCCACGTCACCGGCTTGGAGCGCTACGTCGAGCTCGACCAGGCACAGGATTTCATCGGGAAGGAGGCCCTCGCTCGGCTCGCCGAGGAGGGCGTCGACCGCAAACTCGTCGGGATCGTGATCGAGGGTGAGCCGATGACGGACGAAGGCGCGCTCAACGACTTCTGGCCGGTGCACGCGGAGCGGGGGGGCGCGCCGGCCGGGGACGCGGCCATCGGCCGCGTCACGGCCGGCGCGTGGTCGCCGCGGCTGGAGAAGAACATCGGCTATGCGTGGGTCCCCTCCTCGCACATGGAGGAGGGGACCACGGCTCGAGGTGCGCTCGTCGACCGGTCCCCGCCGGGCGATCGTGAGCGCGCTGCCGTTCTTCGACCCGGCGAAACAGGTCCCGGTGTCGTGAGCCCGGGAGGGTCGATCCCGTTCGACCGGGCCGCCGAGGTGTACGACGAGACCCGGCGACTGACCCCGGAAGCGAGCGCGGCGACCACCGAGCTCCTCCGGGCCGAGCTCGACGCCCGTCAGCCGTGCCTCGAGATCGGGGTCGGGACCGGGCTGATCGGGCTCCCGCTCCAGCGCGCCGGGATCCGACTGGTCGGGGTCGACCTGTCGGCGCCGATGCTCGCGAAGCTCGTCGAGAAGGCCGGAGGACGCCCGCCCTTCCCCCTGGTCATCGGGGACGCGACCCGGCTGCCGTTCGCCGACGACGTCTTCGGCGGAGCGCTCGCGCGCCACGTGCTCCACCTCATCCCGCGCTGGCAGGAGGCGTTGACGGAGCTGGTCCGGGTCGTTCGCCCGCACGGGGTCCTCCTGATCAACATCGGGTTCAGCGAGGGCCCCTGGCAGGAGATCGGCGACCATCTGGATGGCCACATCGGGGAGACGGCCCGACGGGTCGGTCTGGACTTCCACCGCGGCCCCGAGCTGGATGACGCGATGGCCGGCCTCGGCGCCCATGTGCGCCAGCTCCCGCCGGTATGGCAGGAGAGCGAGCTCACGATGGATCGGTACTTCGGCGAGGTCGAGGCGGGTGTCTTCTCCTGGACCTGGAACGTTCCGCCCGAGCTCCTCGCCGACGCTGTCGGGGAGACCAAGGCGTGGGCGGCCGAGCGGTTCGGGAACTTCGACCGTGTCCTCGAGCCCCGGTTCGCCAGCGTCTGGCGCGCCTACGACCTCCCCTGATGCCCCGCCAGGAGGGCTCGTCGGTCGGTATCCTTGTGCCTCCCCCGATGCGGGGCGGGTTCCATCACGAGGAGGAGCACCCGGTGCCCATCGCCGAGGTCGAGAAGATCTGGATGGATGGCGAGCTGGTGGATTGGGCGGATGCCAAGATCCACGTGCTCTCGCACGCGCTGCACTACGGCAGCGGGGTCTTCGAGGGGATCCGGGCGTACGAGACCGCCCGCGGCGCCGCGGTCTGGCACCTCGAGGAGCACCTCCACCGCCTCTTCCGGAGCGCGAAGCTCTACCACATGGACCTCCCGTTCTCGTACGACGAGCTCGTGCGAGCGACCACGGACGTGATCAAGGCCAACGGCCTGACCAGCTGCTACGTCAGACCGATCGCCTTCCGCGGGTACGGCGAGATGGGCGTGAACCCGCTCAACGCTCCGATCAACGTGAGCATCGCGGTGTGGCCGTGGGGCGCCTACCTGGGTGAGGAGGCGCTCGAGCAGGGGGTGCGGATCAAGATCAGCAGCTGGCGCCGCAACTCGCAGAACGCCCTCCCCGCCGCCGCGAAAGCGGACGGCCAGTACATCAACAGCGTGCTCGCGAAGGTTGAGTCGCTCAAGGCCGGGTACGACGAGGCCATCATGCTCAACGAGGCGGGGTTCGTCACCGACGGATCGGGCGAGAACGTGTTCATCGTGCGCGACGGCGTCCTGTTCACGCCTCCCACCCAGGCCGGTTGCCTCGACGGCATCACGCGCGGAACGGTGATCACGCTGGCCCGCGAGCGCGAGTACGTCGTGCGCGAAGAGAACCTCGTTCGCACGGACCTCTACAACGCGGACGAGTGCTTCTTCACCGGAACGGCGGCCGAGCTCACCCCGATCCGCGAGGTCGACGACCGGCAGGTCGGGGCCGGCCACCGCGGAGCCGGTGACCAAGGAGCTGCAGGACGCCTTCTTCGCCGCCACGAAGGGCGAGGATCCACGGCACACCGAGTGGCTCACCTACGTCGACGACTGAGACCTGCGTGGATCACGAGCCGTCGACGGATTCCGAGGCCACGTACCGCCTCCCGCGGAGCGTGACCCCGACGAGGTACGACCTCACCCTGCAGCCTTCGCTCGACACGGCGACGTTCGACGGCCACGAAGCGATCGCCGTGACCGTGCACGAGCCGGTGACCGAGATCGTCCTCAACGCGAAGGAGCTCGAGGTCCTGGACGGCTCGCTCGAGGCCGCGGACGGCTCCACGGTCGACCTTGAGAAGGTCGTCCTGGACCCGGGGTCCGAACGGGTGACGCTCGGGCTCGCCGAGACCGCTTCGCCGGGGGAGTGGATCCTCCGCCTCCGTTTCCGCGGAACGCTGAACGATCGGATGGTCGGCTTCTACCGCTCGCGGTACGACGACGAGGGGTCCTCGTACGTGATCGCGGCCACCCACTTCGAGGCGACCGACGCCCGGATGTGCTTCCCGTGTTGGGACGAGCCGGACCTGAAGGCGACCTTCGGTGTCACGGTCGTCGCGGCGGGCGGCCTGACGGCGCTCTCCAACGCGCCCGAGATCGAACGGACCTCCTTGCCCGATGGCCGGGTCCAGGTCCGGTTCGCGGACACGATGATCATGTCGACGTACCTGGTCTGCGTGATCGTCGGCAGGCTGGTCGTGACCGAGCCGTCGGACGCGCACGGGGTGCCGCTCCGTGTCGCATGCCGCCCCGGGAAAGAGCACCTCACCGGCTTCGCGGGCGAGGTCGGTGTGTTCGCGCTCGATTGGTTCGCCGACTTCTACGACATCGCCTACCCCGAAGCGAAGCTCGATCAGGCAGCGATCCCGGACTTCGCGCAAGGCGCGATGGAGAACACCGGGCTGGTGACCTACCGCGAGACGCTGCTGCTGATGGACGACGCGCTCGCGACGTTCGCCGAGCGTCTGGATGTCGCGGAGACGATCGCGCACGAGCTCGCCCACATGTGGTTCGGCGATCTCGTCACGATGCGCTGGTGGAACGGGATCTGGCTGAACGAAGCCTTCGCGACGTTCATGTCGTACCTCTGCGTGGACGCGATGGAACCGGATTGGCGGGTCTTCGACGTGTTCCAGCGCATCCGTTCGAACGCCTTCGAGATCGATGCGTTGGAGACGACCCGTCCGATCGAGTACCCGGTGCATTCGCCGAACGACGCGAGCGGCATGTTCGACACCCTCACGTACACGAAGGGCGGCGCGGTCTTACGCATGCTCGAGCAGTGGCTCGGACACGAGCGCTTCCGCGACGGGATCCGCCGGTACCTCCGTGCACACGCGTACGCCAACACCGAGACGCACGATCTGTGGGACGCGATCGGCGAGGAGACCGGAGAGCCGGTGCGCCGGATCATGGACGCGTGGATCTTCCAGCCTGGCTACCCGGCGATCATGGTCCGCCGGGACGGCGACTCGATCCGCTTCGATCAGAAGCGCTTCAGCCCATCGCATCCGAACGATCCGACGACCTGGCCGGTGCCGCTGATCGTGCGGCAGGTGTCGGGTGACGGCGAACAGGTCGACCGCGTGCTCGTCGAGCGAGACGGCCTCCAGCTCCCGTTGGTCTCCGAGGATGCCGTGGTGATCGGGAACGCGGGTGGGGCGGCCTTCGTTCGGGTCTTCTACGACGACGACCTGCGCGCCCGGCTGACGGAGCGCGCCTTCACGGATCTCACGCCCGCCGAACGTCAGTGTCTGGTCGACGATGCCTGGGCGTCCGTGGTCGCGGGGGACGTTTCGGCGTCATCGTTCATCGACCTGGTCGCGGGTTTCTCGCAGGAGACGGATCCCTCGGTCTGGCAGGCGATCGTTGCCGGGCTCGCCTGGTGCGACCGCTTCGTCGAGGGAGCGGCTCGCGACCGGTTCCGCGACTTCGTCAGGGACCTGGTGCGTCCCGCGCTGGAGCGGCTCGGATGGGAGCGGCGACCGGAGGAACGCGATCTCGACCGGGAGCTGCGTGGCGACCTGATCCGCACGCTCGGCATCCTCGGCGATGACCCCGAGACCCAAGCCGCGGCTCGCGAAGCGGAATCGGAGTCACGCGCCGGCGCCGATGTCGAGCCATCGGTCGCGGCCGCGGCGGTCGATGTGGTCGCGTTCGCCGGCGGACCGGACGACTACGAACGGTTCCGGGCGCGCGCCAAGGACGCCCCGACGCCGCAGGAGCACGACCGGTACCTGTACGCGCTCACGCGGTTCCGCGACGAGGCCCTGTTCGAGCGGACGCTCCGAGCGACCCTCACGGAGGACATCCGGGCGCAAGACGCCCCGTTCCTGTTGGCGCGGGCGCAGGTCAACCGGGACCTCGGGACGCGAGCGTGGGCCTTCGTTCGTGATGGGTGGGACGATCTCCTCGGACGGATCGCTGCCTCGAACGCGATCGCCCTCGCCGGAGGGATCAGGACGCTCACGGATCCCGACAGCGTCGCCGACGTCCAGGCGTTCTTCGCGGACCACGACATCCCGCAGAACCACCTGATGTTGCGCCAGGCGCTCGAACGCCAGCGCGTGTTCGCCGCACTCCGCCAACGCGCCGCTCCGGAGCTGGCCGAGCGGTTCGGTAGCTGAGGCCGTCTCAGTCGGTGTCGTCCGCGGCGGCCGCGCCCAGGTCGGCGGGATCCGCGTTGCCGCCGCAGACCACGAGCGCGACCCGCTCGTCCGGCTGCGGAACGTAGCCGCCGGCCAGGAGGGCGGCGAGCGGTGCCGCCGCTCCCGGTTCGGCCGCCACGCGGCAGTCGTCCCAGAGGAGTCGCCGCGCCCGGATGACGTCGTCGTCGGACACGAGGATCACTCGCTCGACGTGCCGCTGGGCGATCGCGAGCCCGATCATGCCGGCGCGACCCGCGCCCAGCGCATCGGCGGCGACGCCTCCGACCTCCACGTCGACCGGCTTGCCCGCGGCGAGCGCCGCCGTCAGCGTCGGGCACCGCTCCGGCTCGACGCCGATCACCCGGACGTCGCTCGCGAACCACGCGGCGATCCCGCCGATCAGTCCGCCGCCGCCCACCGCGACGATCACGGTGTCGAGCGTCGGTTCCTGCTCTCCGAGCTCCTGCGCCAGCGTCCCCTGTCCGGCGACGACGGCCGGCTGGTCGTACGGGTGCAGGAACGCCGCGCCGGTGTCGAAGGCCCGCTCCTCGCAGGCCGCGAAGGCCTCGGCGTAGAAGCCGTCGACCACGTGCACCGTCGCCCCGTAGGAACGGATCCGCTCGATCTTCATCGGGGGCGAGGTCGACGGGACGAAGATCTCAGCCGGATGCCCGAGACGGTACGCCGCGTAGGCGACGGCCAGCCCGAAGTTCCCGCCCGACGCGGCGAGCACCCCCGTCTCGTCGATGTCGGCCGTGAGCATCCGGTTGAACGCGCCGCGAGGCTTGAAGGAGCCGGTGTGCTGCAGGAGCTCCAGCTTGAGCACGAGTCGTCCCGGAACACCGAACGCCCCACGTTCCAGCTCGGCGACCGGTGTGTGTCGCACCCAGGTTCCGAGGAGGTCGCTGGCGCTCTCAACGTCGAACCGGGTGACATCCAGTGGCTGCTCGCCGGGAGACAGGGTGCCCATCGTGGGTAATGCAACCATGCGGCGGCGCTGCAGGTCATCCTGTCGGGCCCGTGGCGACCCGGTCGTTTGACGCGTCGGGACGTCGACCCTACCGTTCGTACCCGAACGACCGGCTGGAGGCCGGCCGTCGGGAAGGGGTCACCACGAGCGAGCGCACGGCCGTCGAGGGCGTTGCGGTCTCCACCGATCACTGGATCGGCGGGGAGCGCGTCGCATCGGCCGACCGGTTCGAGGATGTATCCCCGATCGACGAACGGGTCATCGCGAGCGTCGCGCGCGGCGGAGCGGCCGAAGCCCGCGCGGCCGTCGCCGCCGCGCGCGACGCCTTCGAAGGCTGGGCCCGGACCACGCCCAAGGAACGAGCGGAAGTCCTCCACCGGATCGCGGACGGCGTCGAGGCGCGGGTTGCCGAGCTCGCGGCGGTGGAGACTCGGGACAATGGCTCGCTGCTGCGCTCGCACGTGCGCTCGGTGATGCCGCGGGTGGCGCGCAACTTCCGGTTCTTCGCGGATCGGCTCCTCGCCCTCGATGGGAGCGCGGACGCCACGTACGACGGCAACGCGGAGCACGTCACGTGGGACCCGGCGGGCGTCACGGTCGTGATCAGTCCCTGGAACGCGCCCCTGATGCTCGCGACCTGGCGGATCGCCCCCGCGCTGGCAGCGGGGAACACCGTGATCCAGAAGCCCCCCGAATGGGCTCCCCTCACCGCGTCGCTCCTGGCCGACATCGCGCGCGACGCCGGCCTCCCGGATGGCGTCTTCAACGTCGTCCAGGGGATCGGCGAGGAGGCCGGCGCCGCGCTCACGAGCGATCCCGGCGTCGCGCGCATCGCGTTCACCGGCTCCGTCGACACCGGGAGGCTGGTCGCGGAGGCGGCCGCCGCGAACCTCACGCCCGTATCGCTCGAGCTGGGTGGGAAGTCGCCGTTCGTGATCTTCGCCGACGCCGACCCCGACGCGGCGCTCGCGCAGGCGGTCAACCAGTTCGACAACGCCGGCCAGGTGTGTCTCGCCGGGACGCGGCTCCTGGTCGAGCGTTCCATCTACGACGACTTCATCGATCGGTTCACGGACGCCGCCGCCGCGATCCGCCAGGGGGACCCTCGCGAGGAGACGACGGACCTCGGGCCGTTGATCACCCGCGCCCATCTCGAGCGGGTCGACGGGTTCGTCGAACGCGCGAAAGCCGCCGGTGCGCGTCTCGTCTTCGGCGGCGGGGTCTCCCCGGAGCTCGGCGGCCTCTATCACCGGCCGACGCTCTTCGTCGACGCACCCGCCGGCGCAGAGATCCTCACGAAGGAGGTCTTCGGGCCGGTCCTCACGGCACAGCCGTTCGCGGACGAGGACGAGGCCGTCGCGCTCGCGAACGCCACCGACTTCGGCTTGGCCGCCACGGTCTACACCTCGGACCTCGGCCGTGCCCAGCGGGTCTCCGAGCGGCTCGTCGCCGGGACCGTGTGGGTCAACTGCTTCTTCGTCCGCGACCTGAACGCTCCGTTCGGCGGCTCGAAGGATTCCGGGATCGGCCGAGAGGGGGGCGTCTGGAGCTTCGATTTCTACTCGGACGTGAAGAACACGGTCGTCGCGCCGGCGCCGCCGACCTCCGATCGTCCATCGGAAGGCGAGCAGGAGGGGAGGACCTGAGCCATGGGTGAGGTCGTCGGAGCCGGACTCATCGCGCACGTACCAACGATCATGCTGCCCGAGGAGGTTCGGCTGGAGATCAACGAGGGCAAGGAGATCAGCCTCGTCCCGGGGCTGCATCGTCTGAAGTCCGAGGTGATGGATCGGTTGCACCCGGATGTCGTGATCGTCTTCGACACCCACTGGGAATCGACCTTCGAGCACATCGTGACCTCACACGAACGGCGGCAGGGTCATTTCACGAGCCACGAGCTCCCACGCGGGATGAGCGCGATCCCGTACGACATCCCGGGGGACCCGGGCCTCGCGCGGGCGATCGCTCACCAAGCGGAAGGGCGCGACGACATCTGGATCCTGCCGTGCGACGACCCCTACCTGCCGATCTTCTACGGGACGATCAACATCTGGACGTACCTCGGCGACCCGGCGACCGCCTGGATCAGCGTCGCGGTCAACCAGACCTGCACCACCGAGGATTTCCTGTTGTTCGGCGAGCTGATCGGCACGGCGATCGCCGGGTTGGACCGGCGCGTGGTCCTGCTCGCGTCCGGTGGCATGACCCACCGGTTCTTCCGGTTCCGCGAGCTCCGGCAGCACGAGGCGAGTGACCCGAGCCGCAACGTGATCTCCCCGGAGGCCTGGGCCGCCGACCGGCACGTGCTGGACATGCTGCAGAAGGGCGACCATGCAGGCGTGATCGACTGGATGCCGGAATACCGCAAACATGCGCCCGAGGGGAAGTTCGGGCACTACCTGATGATGGCGGCCGCGATCGGCGGCTCGCGATGCCAGGCGCCCGGGGAACCGTTCAGCGACTACGAGGCGTCCGTCGGCACCGGCCAGGCTCACGTGTGGTTCGAGCGGCCGGGCGACGGATGGACCGGGAAGGGCACGGCGGCCTGAGGCGGCTACGAGGCCCGCGGGAGGGGGTTCGGAGATGGCAGAACAGGAAGGGTCCGGTTACGAACGGTTAGGCGGCAAGCGGCTGACGCTCGTCGATGTCTTGGCGCAATCCGTGGGCTTCATGGGGCCCGTGTTCAGCACCGCGTTCATCATCCCTCTGATCATCGGGGTGAACGCAGCTGCGCGCGGGGCCGGAACATCGGCGCCCCTGGCGGTGATCATCGCGGCGATCGGCGTGTTCGCCTTGGGGTGGATCGTCGCGCAGTACGCGAAGCGGATCCACGCCGCCGGGTCGCTCTACGACTACGTGTCCAACGGGCTGGGCCGGACGCTCGGCGCGGCCGCAGGATGGCTCTACTACGGCGGCACGATCATCTTGACCGTCGGCCTCGGCGTGCTGCTCGGCGGATACGTACACGACAACCTGCTCCCGGCATACGAGGTCGGACCGTGGTTCTCCGTCTGGATCTGGGACGCGATCCTCACCGCGCTCCTGTTCGTCGTCCTGTACTTCGGCGTTCGGATCTCGACGCGGGTGCAGCTCACGCTCGCGCTCATCTCGATCGCCGTCGTGCTGACCTTCTTCATCACGGTGATCAGCCAACTCGGCGGCGGGAACGATCTCGGGAAGGCGCTGGATCCGACGCCGAGCCCCGGCGGCTTCAGCGGGGTCCTCTTCGGCGTTCTCTACGGGGTCCTCATCTTCGTCGGGTTCGAGACGGCGGCGAACCTGGCGGAAGAGACGAAGCAACCGAAGCGCGCGATCCCGAAGGCCGTCCTCGGCGCCGTGGTCATCGTGTCGATCTTCTACGTGATCGGTTCCTACGTGGAGGTAGCCGGGTTCGGGTTCGACCTCAACGTGATCACGAGTCCCGAGGTCGCCGGGGCACCCCTGTTCGCGCTCGGTGCTCCGGGCACGACCTACGGTTCCGAGTTCTGGCTCAAGATCCTCTTGCTGGTGGTCTTCCTCGACATGCTCGCCGTGTACGTGGGGGCGGCGGTCGCGTCGACCCGCGGCGTGTTCGCCATGGCGCGCGACCGGCGGTTCCCCGCCGTGATGGCTTCGGTTTCGAAGCGCCACGGCACGCCTGTTGGCGCGATCGTGCTGCTGATCGTGGTCCAGGCGGTCGTGATCGTGGTGGCGGAGGCGAACGACACGCTCCTCGCGTTGCCCGAGCTCCCGCACTACTTCTCGGTCTTCGTCTGGTGCGCGACGTTCGGTGGCTTCGCCTTGATCGTGGTGTATCTGCTGATGTCCGTCGGTGCGCTCCGCGGCCTATCCGACCACCCCAACAAGGCGGGCCTGTGGATCTCGGCGCTCGTCGGCATCGTCATCACCGGCGCAGCGATCTTCGGTTCGTTCTACAAGGTCACGAGCCCGACGTTGCTCGCACCGTGGGCCGCGGTGATCTGGGGCGCGATCGGCCTCCTCTACATGTTCGCGGTCAAGGGACGGGAGCCGGCGCGGGTCGCGCTGCCCGAGCTCCGGACCCACCAGGAATAGCCGACCGGATGAGGACGAGGGTCGGTCTCCGACAGCCCGACCCTCGTCCCTGAGGTCCCATGACGCCTCCGAAGCTGATCCTGATCCTCAGTGAGAACTGGACCCTCGTGCCACCGAACGACCTGCGGTCGCTCGTACGGATGGCCCGGGACGCGGAGGACGCGGGGTTCGACGCGGTGATGGTGAGCGAGCACGTCGTGCTCGGCTCGAGCTCCGGCAGGACCGGCCAGCCCGAGAACCCGCGGGACTATGCGCTGCCGGAGAACCAGGACCCGCGGACGCCGTGGCCGAGCTCCCTCCTGCTGCTGGCCGCGGTCGCAGCCGCGACCGAGCGCATCCGCCTGGTCGCCGGCGCCGTGATCCCACCGCTTCGTCATCCGCTGCTCCTGGCGAAGGAGCTCGCGACGCTCGACCTGCTCTCAGAAGGCCGTCTCGTCGTGCAGCCGACGGTCAGCTGGCACCGCGACGAATACGAGGCGCTGGGCGTCCCGTACCGGGAGCGCGGCGAGCGGCTCGACGAGCACCTGGCCGCGTGGCGAAGCGTCTGGGCGATGAGCCCGGCGTCCTTCGAGGGCCGGCATTACCGGTTCACCGACGTCTTCCTCGAACCGAAGCCCTTCCGCTCCGAGGGGCCGCCGCTCTGGTTCGGGGGGGAGCGCCTGCACGACCGCCTCCTCCACCGGCTGGTGGCCTACGGGAGCGGATTCAATCCCCTCGGACGCCCGACCTCGGACGACCTCGATCGTTTGCGCGCGGCGATGGCGGAGGCCGGGCGCAGCATCGACGATCTCGAGATGGTGGGCGGCACGAGGGGCGCGTTCCGCGATGCCGGCAGCGTGGCCGACCTGGGGGAAGCCCTGGCAGCGGTCCCGGCGCAGCTCGAAGCGGGCTTCACCTCGATCTGCATCAAGCCATCGCAGTTCACCGACGATCCGGCGGCGGTCGGTGCGCTGTGCCGGGACATCGTCGCGCGCGTCTCGGCACTGACGGCCTGACGGTCGCGCTCAGCCGCCCGGGTCGTCGAACGCGAGGCTCCCCACATCGACCGCCATCTGGCCGCCATCGGCGACCAGCATGGCGCCGTTGACGATCGAGGCATCGTCGCTCGCGAGGAAGAGGCAGCAGGCGGCGATCTCCTCCGCGGTTGCCGGCCGCCGAGCCGGGACATGGGCGGTCGCGAGCAGGTACGCCGCGTCGCGCGAGATGCCGCGCTCCGCGGCGAGTTCGTCCATCGACTCGTCGCCGAGCGGGGTGACGACCCAGCCGGGGCACACGGCGTTCGTCCGAACGCCGTGGGGCCCGTAGTCCACCACGAGCGACCGCATCAAGCCCAAGAGCGCGGTCTTGGAGGTGACGTAGGCAACGGACCCGGCGGAGCTCACGAGCCCCGAGACGCTGGACACCAGCACGATCGCTCCGTTCCCGTGCTCCTGCAACGATGGCAATGCCGCTCGAACGAGCAGCAGCGGTGCCGTGACGTTCACGTCGAGGGTCCGTCGCCAGGACTCGTCGGATAGGTCGCCGGCGGCTCCGCCGAGCGCGATCGCCGCGTTCGCGATCACGATGTCGATCCGGCCGAACGAGTCGAGCGTCGTCCGGACGAGCTGCGAGACGTCGGCGGGGTCGGCGGCGTCGCCGGGCACGGCGACGCCGCCGATCTCGTGCGCGACCGACCGGACCGGTTCCTCGCGGCGCCCGCTGACGACCACGCGGGCTCCCTCCTGCGCGAACCGCCGCGCGGTGGCGGCACCGATCCCGGTGCCGCCACCGCTCACGATCGCGACCTTCCCCTCGAGACGCACGCGTGATCCTTCCGAACCGCCGTCAGTGGAACGGCAGGTAGTAGCCGAGCTCCCAAGGCGTTACATCCGTGGTCGCTGGGTCGGCGCCCGAGGCCAGGTACCGCTCCCACTCGGCGCGCTTGAGGATCGTGAACGCCTCGACGAGCTCGCGTCCGATCGCGTCGACCAGCTCGTCGTCCTTCGCGAGCGCGTCGAGCGCCGCATCCAGGTTCGGGGGGATCCGCACGTCCGTGTTGGGCGGGGCCCCCGGTTCCTGCGCGGGCGGGAGCTCCACCTCGTTCTGGACGCCCAGCCGGGCCGCGTGCAGGACGGCAGCCGCCGCGAGGTACGGGTTCGCGGCCGCATCCGACGTCCGCTGCTCGAGCCGGGTCCCCGCGCCTCGCGCGGGGGGCACCCGCACCGTGACCGAGCGGTCGTCGTGGCCCCAGTTCGCCCAGTAGCCGTTCAGCATGTCGGGCTGCAGACGCTTGTACGCGTTCACGTGCGGAGCGAGGATCGCGGCCATGCCCTCGTGGTGGAGCAAGAGACCGGCGATGCATCTCCGAGCGAGGTCGGAGAGGCCTTCGGGATCGTTCGGATCGTGGAACGCGTTCGACCCGTCGGCTCGACGGAAGGACAGGTTGATGTGCAGTCCGCTGCCACCGCGGTCGCCGAGCGGCCTCCCGAGGAACGTCGCGAGCTTCCCGTGCCGCTCGCACGTCTCGCGGACGAGCAACTTGAACAAGAAGGCCTCATCGGCCGCCGGGATCGCGTCGTCGTAGCGGATGTTGACCTCGTAGGCGGCATTGTCGTACTCGCTGCACCAGCTCTCGACCGGGAAGCCGCACCCCAGCGCGACGTTGACGACGTCGTCGATCGTGCCCGACGGGTCCACCGACATCCCCGTTCCGTACACGCGGTGCCCGGGGATCGACACCGGCTGCCACGCGCCGTCCTCGCCGGGCTCCAGCAGGTAGAACTCGAGCTCGAAGGCGACCTGCGGCTCGAGCCCCATGTCCTCCCACGCCCGGCACGCCTCGCGCAGGGCGTTGCGGGTATCCCAGGGCGCCGGCTGGCCGTGCAGCTCGACGTCCGCGAGCCCGATCACGGTGTTCGCTTCCCATCCCGGTCGCAGCGACTCGCGATCGAGCATCGCCTCGACGTCGTGCAGACCGACGTCGAACTGGGTCCGCGGGATCGCGAGGATCTCCTTGTCGTGCGTGAGCGGATAGACGCCGATGCAGAACGCGGCCATCCCCGTCGAGCCCCAATCTCCGAAGAGGTACTTCCCCCGCTCGAGACCGTGGATGTCCGGGTAGAGGAGTCGCAGGCGCTTCCCGTCCGTGTCCATCGACCGCTCCTTCGCCCGCGTCGCGCGGTTTGCGCGCGGCGATGATTCGGCCCCAAAATACCTCAGCCGCGCGACCGTTGGGAGGGATCCGTGAGCCTCGGCGAGACCGTGACGCTGGAGCAACTGGAGACCGACCCGTATCCGGTGTACGCACGGCTCCGGGACGATGAGCCCGTCAGCTGGGTGCCCGCCGTGCAGCTGTGGCTGGTGACCCGTTACGACGACGTTCGCGGGGTGGATCTGGCGCCCGACGTGTTCACGGGCGCGACGACGCCGTCGACCCTCAATCGCACGATGGGCACGAACATGCTCGGTTCGGAGGGGCCCGACCAGCAGCGCGTCCGGCGCATCACGGAAGCGCCCTTCCGGCCGCGCGACGTCGAGGCACGGATGCACGGGATGATCCCGAAGCTGGCGCACGAGCTCATCGACGACATCGCGGACCGTGGGGAAGCGGATCTGTTCACGGCGTTCTGCGACCCGATGTCGGTCCGGTCGCTCCGGTTCATGCTCGGGCTCGAGGAGGTCCCGTGGGAAGCCATCCTCGGGTGGAACCAGGCGATGATGCTCGGTCTCGCGAATTTCGAGGGCGATCCGGACAAGCAGGCGCCGGCCGATCGCGCGAGCGCCGAGCTCGGCGCGGCGATCGAGCGGGTGCTCGATCGGCTGGAAGAACGGCCCGACGGCTCTGTCCTGTCATGGATGCTCCATCACGACGCGGACGGGGACCGCATGAGCCGGACGGAGATCGTCGCGAACACGAAGCTGATGCTCTCCGGGGGGCTTCAGGAGCCGCGCGACCTGATCGCGCTCGCGGTCTGGTCCCTCGGCACGCACCCCGAGCAACTCGACGAGGTCGTGAGCGATCGCTCGCTCGTGAAGAAGGCCGTGGAGGAGACGCTTCGCTGGTGCGGTCCCGTCGGAACCTCGACGCGACAGACCACGAGGTCCGTCGTCCTCGCGGGGGTGGAGCTCCCGGAGGGCTCGCTGATCGGCGCCGTGCTCTCGTCGGCCAACCGGGATCCGCGCCGGTTCACCGATCCCGATCGGTTCGACCTGCATCGGACCGACGGCGCGCATCTGGCGTTCGCGATCGGTACGCACTTCTGCTTGGGGGCATGGTTCGGGCGCCATCTGGCGCGCGTGTCGCTCGAGATCCTCCTCGATCGCCTCCCCAACCTGCGCCTCGATCCCGCGCGGCCGGTCGAGCTCCGGGGGTGGGAGTTCCGGGCTCCGATGTCGACGTGGGTCCGGTGGGACCCATGAGGCACGCCCGCAGCCCGGCGCGGGCCGAGACGGTCGGGAGCCTGCTCCGGCCGGCGGCGCTGCGAGCCGCCGTGGTGCGGTTCTACGACGAAGGTCATTCCGCGGTGCTCGCAGAGGAGCGCGCGAAGGATGCGAGCGAGCTGAGGGCCACCGAGGACGAAGCGATCAGGGAGGCCATCCGCCGTCAGATCGCGTGCGGGCTCGATGTGATCACGGACGGTGAGTTCCGCCGGTGGATGTTCATGAACTCCTTCTACGACGCGGTGTCCGGCGTGCGGACCGGGAAGACGGTCGCGTTCCGGAACGCCGATGGTGAGGAGGTCGAACTGCGCATCCACGAGATCGTCGATCGGCTCCGACCCGTGGACGCACCCGGCGCGCGCGAGGCGGCGTTCATGAAGGACGCGTCGGGCGGGTTCCCGTTCAAGGTGACGTTCCCCGCGGCGTCGATCTTCACGCACCCGCTGACGACGGTCGTCGGCCCGGACGGGAGCGGCTACGGCTCGCTCGAGGAGTTCGTCTCCGACGCCGTCGAGATCGAGCGAGGGCTGGTGGCCGACGCGATCCGTGCCGGGGCGACGTCGATCCAGTTCGATTTCCCGCTGTATCCGTACCTCGTCGACCCCGCGTGGGTGGCTCGCTTCACGGCTCGGGGGCACCGGATCGAGGACCTCGTGGATGCGGCGATCGGAGCCGACACCGAGGTGCTTCGTGACATCCCGGACGACGTCACGGTCGCGTTGCACATCTGTCGAGGGAACTTCCGCTCCTCCTGGATGTGCGAGGGCTCGCTGGAACCCGTCGCCGATCGGGTCTTCGGAGCGTTGCCGTACGACGCGTTCCTCGTCGAATGGGACGACCTCGACCGCGATGGAGGGTTCGAGCCGATCCGGTTCCTGCGCGCCGGCGCGCTGATGGTGATGGGCATCGTGTCGACGAAGTCGCCGGCGATGGAGACCGAGGATACGCTCCTCGCTCGGATGGATGAAGCCGCGAGGATCGCCGGGGGCCTTGAGCGGCTCGCGATCTCGCCGCAGTGTGGGTTCGCGTCGGTCGTCATCGGCAACCGGATCGACGAGGACGTGCAGTGGCGGAAGCTGGAGCTCGTGGGTCGCGTGGCTGATCGCCTGTGGGGGACCGTCGACCGATGAACGAGCCCGAGCGGCCCCTGCGCCTCGACGCCACCCGCGAGGAGGCGCTCGAGCACGCCGCGAAGCTGGTCGCCGAGGCGTGGCGGTCGTTCGATCGGTTCCGACCCGAGGAGCCCGCATTGGACGAGCGCGTGCGCGAGTTGATCCGCGGCGCCCTCCCGGAAGACCCGGTCCCCGTCCACGAGGCGCTCGACGATGCAGCGAGGATCCTGGACGAGTCGATCGCCCAACCCCGGCCACGGTATTTCGCGTTCATCGGCTCGTCGGGGCTGGAGATCGGGACGATCGGGGATCTGCTGGCGCAGACGTACGACATCAACCTGGCCGTCGACGCGCGCGCCGCAACCGTGGTGGAGCACCAAGCGGTGCGCTGGGTGGCCGAGTTCGTCGGGTACCCGTCCGCGGACGGCGCGTTCACGAGCGGCGGCACGATCAGCAACCTGACGGCGATCGCGGCGGCGCGAGAACGGGCCTTGCCCGGCTCGCGCCACCGCGGTCTCACCGCCGGTCATCCCGCCGTGTACTGCTCCGAAGAGGTCCATTACTCGGTCACGCGCGCGGTCGAGCTGCTCGGGATCGGCTCGGACAACCTCCGCGCGATCCCGCTCGACGGGCTCCGTCGGATGCGGCCGGATCTGCTCGCGGCGACGATCGACGCCGATGTTGCGGCGGGGGTCACGCCGGTGGCCGTGATCGCGACCGCGGGGACGACCCTCACGGGCGCCGTCGATCCGATCGCGGAGCTCGCCGACGTCTGCGGGCCCCGCGACGTCTGGCTCCATGTCGACGGCGCGTACGGGCTTCCCGCCGCCGCCGTCCGCCCGGAGCTGTTCGACGGCCTGGAGCGCGCGGATTCGTGCTCGATCGACGCGCACAAGTGGCTCTACGTCCCGAAGGCGTGCGGGGTCGTGATGAGTCGTCACGCGGGGGCGTTCGCCGGCGCCTTCGCGCACGAGGAGGGCTACCTGCCGCACCAGCAGCACGAGTTGCACGCCGCAGACATCACGCTCGAGTACTCGCGGCCCTTCCGGGCGCTGAAGGCGTGGCTCGCCTTCCGCGCCCACGGGGCCCGGCAGTTCCGCGAGGCGATCGCTCGGAACCTCGACGAGGCGGAGCTCCTGTACCGGCACGCGCAGGCCACCGAGGACTTCGAGGTCATGGAGGCGCCGCCGCAGCTGTCGATCACCCCCATCCGCCACGTGCCGCGCGACGTGGTTCCGAACCCCCACAACCAGGCGCTGGCGGATGCGATCCAGTCCGACGGACGGGTGTACCTGGCGTCGGCGCTGATCGACGGCGACGTGTGGCTCCGGCCGTGTTTCGTCAACTTCCGGACGACCGACGACGATGTGCTCGCGCTGATGGACGTGGCGCGGGAGCTGGGGGAGCGCCTCGCGCGCGAAGGGGCATGAGCGTCGACGGCCTCCTTCCCGACGAGCGGAAGGTGCTGGAGCAACTCGGGCACCTCTCCCTCGACTTCCGCGCGATGTGGGCCATCTCCAATCTGTTCCGGAGCTCGGCGGCGATCCGCCGCCACATGGAGGCGAGGGTGCTTGCACCTGACCGGCTGTCCTGGACGTCCTTCGTGGGGTTGTGGGTGCTCTGGGTCTGGGGCGAGCTCGGTGCCAACGCGTTCGCGGACGCGGTGGGCATCAGCCGGCCGACCGCCACCGGGGTCCTGCGAACCCTCGAGGGCCGCGGGTGGGCCACCCGGCGGAAGGATCCGGCCGACGGGAGGGGCGTCCTCGTGTCGTTGACGCGGGAGGGGCGAACCAAGATCGAGCAGCTGTTCCCGCGGTTCAACGCGGAGGAGGCGTCGGTCGCCGGCGCGCTCTCGGCCGCGGAACAAGACGAGCTCGCCAGGCTCCTCAGGACGGTGGCGCGGTCCGTCTGATCACGGGGCGGCGTCATCGCGATGACGTTTCCGTGCCGGCCTGAACCGGGTCACGCCCGACGGCGCACCCCGTGCGATGGTGACCACGTGGATCCGTCGCGCGATCGTGGGGGCGGCGTGCGCCGTGATCGCGGCCGCCGTCTTCGTGAACGCGGTCCCGCGAGCCACCGTCGCGGCGGCACCCATCCCATCTCGTCCCCAGATGGCCGGCGGCATCCACACGATCAAGCACGTGATCGTCGTCATGCAGGAGAACCGCTCGTTCGACAACTACTTCGGGACGTTCCCGGGTGCGGACGGCATCCCGAGGCAGGGCGTCGAGACCGTCCGCCTGCCTCCCGGATCCGCGCCTCGGACACTGCGTCCGTCCGTTCCACGACGTCCACCTGATCGACGCCGGCGGCCCGCATACGCTCCAGCGCCGCCCGAGTGGACATCGACCGCGGACGCATGGACGGCTTCGTACGAGCATCCCTCGAGGGCCGGCAGCGGCTCTGCGTCGCTGACCCGCACGAACCCACCTGCGGCGCGTCTTCCCAGCCGACCCCGATCCCGGACGTGATGGGGTACCACACGGCTTCGGAGATCCCGAACTACTGGGCCTACGCGCACCACTTCGTCCTGCAGGATCATCTGTTCGAAGGGGTGCGATCCTGGAGCCTCCCGTCCCACCTCGATCTGGTTTCGGGGTGGAGCGCTCGGTGCACCGACCCGAACGATCCCACGACGTGCTCCACCTACCTCGGATTCCTGCCCGGCGCCATCGGCTCGAGCGGCGCAGTCGAACGTCGTCCGCACCCGCCCGTACGCGTGGACCGACCTCACCTATCTCTTGCACCGGGCCCACGTGAGCTGGCGCTACTTCGTCGCGAACGGCAGCCAGCCCGACTGCGCCGACGGGCAGATGGCGTGTCGTCCCCGACCGCAGTCGGCGACGACCCCGGGCATCTGGAACCCGCTCCCCGGCTTCCGGACGGTGTGGGCGGACCATCAGGTCTCCGATGTCCAGCCGGCCCGTTCGTACTTCCGCGACGCGCGGCAGGGGACCCTCCCGTCGGTCTCCTGGATCGTTCCCAACGACCGCCACAGCGACCACCCTCCGAACTCGATCGCCGCCGGGCAGGCGTGGGTGACGCGGATCGTGAACGCCTCGATGCGCAGCCCCGACTGGAACAGCACCGCGATCTTCCTCTCGTGGGATGACTGGGGCGGGTTCTACGACCAGGTCGTGCCGCCGACGGTGAACGGTCAGGGGCTCGGCTTCCGCGTCCCCGGTCTGGTGATCAGCCCGTACGCGAGGCGCGGGTACATCGACCACCAGGTCCTGTCGACCGACTCGTACCTGCGGTTCATCGAGGACGACTTCCTGGGTGGCCAGCGGATCGATCCCGCGACCGACGGGAGGCCGGATAGCCGCCCGTTCGTCGCGGAGGACGCTCCGGGTCTCGGCGATCTCTCGGCCGACTTCAACTTCGCGCGGGCACCTCGACCGGCGTTCCTGCTTCCGCTCCACCCCGACCGGATGCCCGGTCGGACGCGCTGATCACCGCGGGTGGATCTGGACGGGCATCTTCTTGATCCCGTTGACGAAATCGGATCGGATGCGCTCGACCGGTCCTACGATCTCGATCGATCCCAGACGGGGCAGCAGCTCCTGGAAGAGGATCTTCGTTTCCAGCCGGGCGAGGTGCGCCCCCAGACAGAAGTGCGGCCCTCCCGGTCCGAACGTGACGTGGTCGTTCGGCGTCCTCATCACATCGAACCGGTACGGGTCCGGGAAGACCTCCTCGTCGCGGTTGGCGCTGATGTACCAGGTCACGACCTTGTCGCCGGCCTTGATCTGCTGACCCCGCATCTCCACGTCCCGGGTCGCCGTCCTGCGGAAATGCATCACGGGGGTCGCCCAGCGGAGGATCTCTTCAACCGCCCGAGGGATCCGGTCGGGCTCGTCCTGGAGGAGCTGGAGCTGATCGGGGTGCTCGGCGAGGGCGAGCATGCCGGAGCTGATCGTATGGCGGGTGGTTTCGTTGCCCGCGATCAACAGGAGCGCGAAGTAGTTGTGGTACTCGCGCTCACTCAAAGCGCCCTCGCTCTGCGCGGCCACCAGGGCCGCGATCACGTCGTCCGCCGGCTCCGCCAGCCGCAGATCGCGCTGGCGGTCGGCGTACGCGAACACCTTGCGCGCCGTCGGCGAGCGGAAGGGCAGCAGCCGGTACTCCTCGGTGTCCTCGCGGCCGACCACGGCCGCAGACAGGTCGGGATCCTGGTTGGCGATCATCTGGTCGCCCCACTCGATCAGCGCCGGTGCGTCCTCCTGTGGCACCGTGAAGATCGAGCAGAGGAACCGGATCGGGAGCTCGCGGCTGATCTCGCTCACGAAGTCGAACGGCTCACCCGAGGCGAGGGCGCGGTCGAGCACGCCTCGCGCGACGTCGCGGATCCACTCCTCGTACACGCCGACCCCGCGCGCACTGAACCGCTTCGAGCAGATCTTCCGCATCTGCGTGTGGCGCGGCGGATCCGTCTCGAGCATCGAGTTCCGGATCTGCAGCTGCTCCTCGTCGAGCTCCTCCAGACCGACGGCGCCGATCTCGGAGGAGAACGTCTCCCAGTCCATGTGGATCGCGGTGAGGTCATCGTGGCGCGTGATGGCCCAGAACCCGCGGTTCGGTGGCTGCTCGGGATGCCAGACGACGGGATGATCGTGACGGAGCCGGTCGAACCACGCGAACGGGATGGCTTCGACGTAGTGGTCGGGGTTCGCGAGGTCGATCTGTCCGAGCTCCTCGATCATGCCTCAGACGGTACCTCCCGTCGCGGCCTTCGCCTCGACGGCCTTCTTCAGGTTCCGGAGCGAGGTCATGGCGTCCTTGCGGATCGCCGGGTAGGCGAGGGCGAAGACGACGGGGCTGATGCTCCCCGTGACGTGCTTGGACAGGGTCGTCCCGCCGCCGTTGGGCCGCAGGGTGTAATCGTTCTCGTACCAGGAATCCTTCTTGCCCTCCTGATGCTGATCCGAACGGATCGAGAACTCGCGCGGCCGGTCGAACTTCGTGACGGAGATATCGGCGGACACGGCCTTGCCCGTGAAGACGCCGCTCGAGCGGTAGGTGGCGGTCGGGCCGGGCCCGTCACCGCTCGTCTGTGCCATCGTCATCTGCGACTTCGGATTGGCCCACGACGGATGCTGCTCGACGTGCGAGAGCTCGTCGAAGATCAGCTCGGGCGGCGCGTCGATCTGGATCGTGAACTCGGGCATGGCCCCTCCTTCAGGCGGCCGCCTGGCGGCGGCGTTCACCGTGTTGACGAACCGGCGGATGCGGTTCCGACAGCGAGCCTAGAAGAACGGGTTGGAGAAGGCGAGTTTGGAGGCCTTCCTCAGCCTCGGCGAGGCGCGCGGACACCGCGGAACTCCCAGTCTCCTCCCAGGGCGGTCGAGACGACCTCTTCGGACGCGCTCGGCTGCGCGCCGACGTCGTCGCGGATCGGGACGCCGCCCTCGACGATCGTGTTCCGAAGCGTGCCCAGCCCTTCGACCTCGACCTCGACGACATCGCCGGGCTCGACCGGGCGCGAGTTGGCCGGCGTGCCGGACAGGATGACGTCGCCGGGCTCAAGGGTGATCGTCCGCGCGAGGTCGGCGACCAGGTAGTGCATGTCCCAGATCATCTCGTCGGTGTTGCCCGACTGCGCGGTCGCGCCGTTGACCCTCGTCTCGATCGCCTTGCCGTGGAAATCCCAGTCGTCCACCAGGCCGGGCCCGAGCGGGCACAACGTGTCCGAGCCCTTCACCCGCAGCATCGAGCCCGCATCCGTGTCGCGGAAGTCGTGCAGGCCGAAGTCGTTCGCGATCGTGAAGCCACGGATGAACGACCCGGCGTCATCGCGGGTCCACGTGCTTCGCTCGCCGGCCGATCACGATCGCGATCTCGCCTTCGTAGTTGAGGAAGCGACACCTCGGCGGCCGCACGACCTCGCCGCCGTGCGCGTTCAACGCCGAGACCGGCTTGTGGAAGTACGTCGGAGCATCGCCGAGCGTCACCTGGAACTCCGCTCGGCGGCTCTCGTAGTTCAGATGGACGCAGACGATCTTCGTCGGCTCGACGGGCGGGGCGTGCACGGCTGCGTCAACCGTGAAGGTGCGACCGTCCGGCGCGATCAGCGCGTCACCGTCTCGCGTGACCGTCGTCGGTATCCCGTCCACGAGGATCCGTCGCGTCTCCACCGGCCGTAGGATAGGCCGCGTGCCGGATCTGAGCGGGTTCTTCGCGCCGCGTTCCCCCGAGGGGCGCGCCTCCATCATCCCCGCCCCGCCATGGCACTACTCCGGCGACGTGCTGACGCTCGAGTACCGGGCCGCGCCGGGCGCGGTCGCGTCGTGGCTGCCCATCGGCATCGAACCGGCGGACGATGAGCCCGACGCCGTCGCCGTCGTCTTCGCCGACTGGCAGTCGTCCTCCGACGGCGGCGGGGAGCTCCTCGATCCCGTGCGTTCGCAATACAAGGAATGCTTCGTGGTCGTCCGCTGTCGCTATCACGGGGAGACGTTCTCCCGGTGCGTCCTGATCTGGGTCGACAAGGACTTCGCGCTCGCGCGCGGGTGGTTCCAGGGGTACCCGAAGAAGCTCGGGTCCATCTGGATGACCCGTCCGGTCACGGTGGGACGAGCCGGCCCCCGGCTCGAGCCGGGTGGCTCGTTCGGAGCGACGCTCGCGGCGAACGACCGACGGCTGATCGATTGCCGCTTCACGATCGAGCGCGGGTCCGACACGGGAGGGTTCGTCAACGCGCTCCCCATGTTGCACTCACGCTGGATGCCCTCGATCGACGCCACGGGGTCCGACGTCCTGAACGAGATCGTGACCTTGCGCTCTCGCGACGTGGACCTGGGGCCGGCCTTCACGGGATCCTTCGAACTCACGCTTCACGACGCGCCCGGAGAGGAGCTCGCCTCGCTGGCACCGGTCGAGCCGATCGCCGGGTACTGGCGGCAGGTCGGCGCCACGTTCACGGGCGGCGAGCATCTGGCGTAACGCCCTTCGGCGGCTGGGGGCGATGCGATAGCCTCGCGGGCCTATGCGACTGCTCCGGTTCCGCCACGGCGAACGCATCTCGACGGGCGCCGTCCAACCGGGTTCGGACACGGTGCAGGTGATCGCCGGCACGTTCTTCGAAGATCCGCTCCCGACCGGGGAGGAGGTGTCGATCGACGACGTCATGCTGCTCGCGCCCGTCCTGCCGTCGAAGCTCGTCTGCGTCGGGAAGAACTACGCGGCGCACGCGGCGGAGTTCGGGATGGAGGTGCCGGAGGAGCCCCTGCTGTTCCTGAAGCCTTCGACGGCGGTCATCGGACCGGGCGATCCCATCCGGTTGCTCCCGATCAACGATCGGACGGACTACGAGGGTGAGCTCGCCGTCGTGATCGGCCGCCCGGCGAGGAACGTGCGGGCCGAGGACGCCTCCCGGTTCATCTTGGGCTTCACGTGCGCGAACGACGTCACGTTGCGAGACCTCCAGCGGCCGGACGATCAATGGACCAGGGCGAAGGGCTTCGACGGGTCGTGCCCGCTCGGCCCGTGGATCGAGACGTCGGTCGACCCGACCGATGCCGTCGTGGAGACACGGTTGAACGGCGACGTCGTCCAGCGCGCGAGCACCGCGGACATGGTCTTCGGGGTGGCCGAGCTGATCGAGTACATCACCACCTTCATGACGCTCCTGCCCGGGGACGTGCTGCTGACCGGGACCCCGGAGGGCGTGGGCCGGGTGCGCTCGGGTGACATCGTGGAGGTGGAGGTCGAAGGCGTTGGGACGCTCCGCAACGGAGTGACGGGGCCGTGACGGTCCGCTGCCGGTTCGCGCCGGCGCCGTCCGGCTCGCTCCACGTCGGGAACGTCCGCAGCGCGCTCTTCTCGTGGTTGTGGGCGCGGCGGAACGATGGCGTCTTCATCTTGCGCGTCGAAGATACGGACGCGTCCCGCGTCACCGAGGAGGCGTTCCGGGGGGTGCTGGACGATCTTCGGTGGCTCGGTCTGGACTGGGACGAGGGACCGGAGGTCGGGGGACCACACGGGCCCTACCGGCAATCCGAGCGGCTCGCCATCTACCGGGACATGGTCGATCGCCTCCTCCGCCAGGGCGACGCGTACCGGTGTTACTGCACCGAGCACGAGCTGGACGAGCGCAAGAAGGCCGCGCACGCGCGAGGCGAGCCGCCCGGCTACGACGGCCGGTGCCGGACGCTCACCGATGCCGAACGCGCCGCCTTCGTCGCCGAGGGCCGCACGTCCGTCGTCCGCTTCCATATGCCCGAGCGCGAGTGGGTCGTGCACGATCTGGTGAAGGGGGAGGTGCGCTGGTCCGCGGGCGACCTCCGCGACTTCGTCCTGGAGCGCTCCGACGGCTCGCCCGTGTTCCTGCTCGCCGTCGCCGTGGACGACCTGTTGATGGCCGTGACCCACGTCGTTCGCGGCGACGACCTGCTCGCGAGCGCCCCGCGGAACGCGGCCGTGATCCAGGCGCTGGGCGGTGAGCCACCGGCGTACGCGCATCTGCCACAGGTGGTGGGTCCCGATCGGAAGCCGCTCTCGAAGCGCCACGGTTCGACGAGCGTGGAGGCGTTCCGGGAGCAGGGTTTCCTCTCGGAGGCGCTCGTCAACTATCTCGCGCTCCTCGGGTGGTCCCCGGGGGACGATCGCGAGATCGTTCCGCGTGACGAGCTGATCGAGTCGTTCGATCTGGCGCGCGTATCGAGCAACCCGGCCGCGTTCGATATCGAGAAGCTGACCTGGATGAATACGCACTACGTCCAGCAGCTCGACGACGACGAGCTCGCAGCCCGGACCGTGCACTTCCTCACCCAAGCCGGACTCGGGGTCGATCCCGTGACGCTCCGCAAGGCCATGCCGATGGTGCGAGAGCGGATCCATACCCTTCGCGACGCCGTCGATCTGCTCACCTTCCTGTTCTCCGACGACGTCACGCCCAACGAGAAAGCCGCCAACCTGATCGCGAAGGCCCCGGAGGGCTATCTCAAGGAAGCGGCGGATGCGCTCGATGGTGTTGCGACATGGGACGCCGAACGGATCGCCGCGACGCTCGACGCGCTCGCCCAGGGAGCGGGGCTCAACCGAACGAAGGGCTGGCAGCCGATCCGCGCGGCGGTGACGGGTTCGAACGTGTCGCCGCCGCTCCCGGAGTCGCTCGAGCTGCTCGGCCGCGAGCGGACCGTCGCCAGGATCCGGACGGCGGCGCGATGATCCGTGCCGTCGCCGGCTTGGTCGCGGTGCTCTCGTTGATCGCGGGGACGGGGACGCCGCCGGCCAGCGGCACCGTGCCGGAAGCGACCTCGTTCACGGTCTCCGGTCTCCGACCGCCGATCGTGTGGAAGCCGATCCCGTTCGGAGCCAGGCGGAAGGCCCAGATGGCCGCCTACTCGAAGCGCCACTACGGACGGTACGCGTGGCGACTGCGCGACCCGAAGGTCATCGTCGAGCATTACACGGCCGGCATGACCTTCGCAGGGCGCGTGGAACACGTTCGCGGCCAACTCGGTGCATAACGGCGAGCTCCCCGGCACCTGTGCGCACTTCATCATCGACCGGGACGGAACGATCTACCAGCTGGTCCATCTGTGGATCCGCTGCCGACATGCCGTGGGCATGAACTACACCGCGATCGGGATCGAGCACGTCGGAACGAGCGATCAGATGGTGCTCGGCGACGCGGCCCAGATGCGTTCCTCGTTGCGACTGACGCTCTGGTTGATGGCGAGGTACCACATCAACATCGGCAACGTGGTCGGGCACAACGAGACGCTGTACAGCCCGTATCGTCTCGAGCTCTACCCGTCGTGGCAGTGCCTCGTGCATGCCGACTTCCCGCACTGGGCCATGAAGAAGTACCGAACCCGACTCCGCGACCTGGCCGGCAGACGGGGCGTGCCGGTCGGCAAGGGGCCGGTCTGGACCAACCGATACGGGTGCTGAGCACGCCGCGATGCCCGGTCCTTGCCTCCCGTCGCCCAGAGGCGCAGGATGGGGTGAGGGGGTCTGGATGGGGAAGGTCCTCACGTTGCCCGAGCGCCAGGACGCTCTGGGCGGATGGCATCAGGTGCTGCGAGAGGTCTGCTACGGCTGCGGCTGCCACTACCTGTCCGCGGAGGACGACCACGATCTCGTCTGGGAGCCCGGACGCGAGGTGCAGCGCGGGTGCACGGACGAGCTCTGCGAGTGTCACACCGCGCCGGTGATCGGCGAGCGCCGGGACTGAGGACTCAGATCCCACTCCGCATCGCCAGGATCTGGACGATCGCGGCCTGATCGATCGTGGTCGTCCGATCGTAGGAGCCGAGCCCGCCTCGCGTGAACAGCCCGGTCCCGGGATCGAGCGCCTCACGCAGCAAGCGCTCCACGTACGAAGCCATCAGGCTCGAGGCCTCGGGCCGAGCCGCAGGAAGGGCCAGCAGCGCGCGGAACCAGATCGCGAGGAACGGCGGCGGTTCCCGCCACAGTCGCTCGGCCCGGAACAGGGCGAGCGACGAGCGGGCGGTGGCGTCCGCCTGCTCGGTGCGCCCGAGCATGCGGAGCGCTGCGACGGATGCGCCCTGGTTGTAGCTGAAGACCGTTCGGTCGAGGTGCGCTCCGTCGATGTGATCCGCGTAAAGCCCGTCCGGGCCGCGGAGCGTCGCGTTCAGCCACTCCATCGCGCGAAGCGCGAAGGCATCGTCGCCGAGACTGGCTGCGAGCCACGCCGCCGAAGCGGTGCTGCACGTGTTCCGCGACGTGCCGCCCTCGACCCACAGGATCCCACCGCTCGGGTCCTCGCCCGTCTGCACGAACGCAAGGAGCTCTCGCGCCAGCTCGGGCTCCGGGAGGGCGAGCGCCACGAGCCCGAGCCACGCGTTGTCGTCGAAGTAGCGGCGCCGGGTTCGCGGCTTCGCCGCGAACCCGGCGCCCCTCCGGAAGGTCTTCACGAGATCGATCAGGTCCCCGAGCGGCACCTCGAACCCGAGGTCACGGAGGTCGGTCGCGGCCCACAGGACATGGACGAGTCCCCAAAGGGCGGCCTGCCGGCGACGCCGCGGACCATCGGTCACCCGCAGGCGCCCGCGCCACGTTCGACGGAACGCGCTTCGGACGAGGGCGTCCCACGCGTCGTGCTCAGGATGATCCGAAGCCATGGGCAGTCCTGGCATCATCCCCGACGGGGCCGGGCTCGTCCGCCAGTCCAGATCGCGGGTGCTCCTCACGGTGCCAGGACGGGCAGTCCCGATCGCGGGCGGCCTGCTCACGGTGCCAGGACGGGGCGGAGACCTCGCGAGCTCAAGGATCCATGACTCATGCGGGGCGCGAGGAACTCGCCCCGCGCCCGAACGTTGGGATACTGTTCATCTCCCGGCAACGTCCGAGTCGGGGGAAGGGGTCCCTGAGTGTCCGACGATCTCCAGGATCGGCTCGATGAACAGCTCCGCTACTACCGGGCGCGCGCTCCCGAGTACGACGCATGGGCGCTCCGGGAGGGAGGGTTCGATCGAGGGCCTCGCGAGCGGGCGAAGTGGTTCGCCGATATCGCGAAGCTCGAACGCGCCCTTGACCGGTTCCATCCTTCCGGCCGCGTCCTGGAATTGGCGTGTGGGACGGGTCAGTGGACGGAGCGATTGACCCGATACGCCGACCGATTGACGGCGGTCGACGGCGCTGAGGAGGCCCTCGAGCTGAACCGGCGCCGCGTCGGGGACGGGGTGCGGTACATCCACGCGGACATGTTCTCGTGGACGCCCACCGAGACCTACGACGTCGTCTTCTTCTCGTTCTGGCTGTCTCACGTGCCGCCGGAGCGGTTCGGACAGTTCTGGAGCCTGGTCCGGACCGCGCTCGCACCGGGTGGTCGTGTCTTCTTCATCGATAACCTCGCGAGTCCCGAAGCGGCGGCGTTGGATCCAGAGCACCCGGGCCCAGACGAAGGGTCCGTCGTGCGCCATCTCTCGGACGGACGCGCGTTCCGGGTCTGGAAGGTGCTTCATCGCCCGAAGCAGCTCGTAGCCGAACTGAACAAGCTCGGATGGGATGCGGCTGCACACCGAGCCGGGCATTTCTTCCTCCACTGTCAAGCGACCCCACGCCCCGACCGTTGACCCGGACGCTCCGGAAGGGCGTCGGGAGCCGTCGGCCGGAGCAAGGCCCTGCGGAAGCCGGAATCAACGTGCACTGAGTGTCCGGATCACCCGAAGTGGCAGCCTACCTGAGCCGCCGAGCCAGAGATCACGGTAGTCCCAACGGGGTTCGAACCCGTGTCTCCACCTTGAGAGGGTGGTGTCCTAGGCCTCTAGACGATGGGACCGCGCCGAGCTCGTCGGACCGGCCCTCAGGATACTAGTGGTCATGCGTCCGGCAGCTCCTTATGGAGCTGCCGGGCAGTCTCGAGGTACCCGAGCGATTCGTAGAGACGACGCGCGACGTGGTTGTCGCCGTAGACGTTGAGGCCCGCGCGCGCGAAGCCGCGCGCGCGGGCCTCGCCCTCGAACGCGCGCATGATCGCCCGGCCCCAGCCACGTCCGCGTTTCTCCTCGTCCACCATGATGTCGTAGATCCACGCCATCGCAGGGTCATCGGTCGATGGGCCGAACCACAGCACGCCGACCCGTTCGCCGCCATTCGGATTCGTCGCGACCAAGAGGGTGTGGCCGACGGTCGCGAGTCCATCCGGCAGGAGCGAATCGAACGAAGCACGCGAGGCGACCTGGGCGGCCTCGCCGGTCGCCTTCCCGTTGCGTTCGAGTTCGGCCGCGTAGTCGTCGATCGCCCATTCGAGATACGTGACGAACTCATCGGGGAGCATCGGACGAAGGACGACCGGCCCGGTCCGGCGTTCTGGGTCTCCCGAAAGCGATCGCCATCACGGCTCGTCGAACGTCTTCGAGCGTCCACCCCGAGCCTGCCCAGGACCTGAACCGCAACACCCTCACCCTCGCGTACGAGACCCAGTAAGAGATGCTCGGTGCCGATGTGTTGATCGCCGAGCTCACGGGCTTCCAAGAGGGAGAGCTCGAGGACCTTCTTCGCGCGGGGTGTGAACGGGATCTGTCCAGCCGGCATCGTCTTCCCGCGACCGACGATCACTTCCGACCTCGGTCACGGACCGAGGGCAAGTGAGATGCCCAAGGCTCCGAGCGCTTGTGCGCCGACCCCTCGCCCTCGGCGAGGAGGCCCAGCAGTAGATGCTCGGTCCCGATGTAGTTGTGGTCGAGGAGCGCCAGCTTCCTCTTGGGCGAGCACGATCACGCGGCGGGCGCTCTGCGTGAACCGCTCGAACACGTCGCCTCAGTTCTCCCCTTGGTCGCGCGTGAATCCGAGCTCGCCGTCGAACTCCTGCAGCTTCTCGATGTGCATCCACCGGTGCCGACTGGAGATCCGCGTGAGCAGCTGGTGCACGTCCCCGTCCGGGAGGTCGCCTGGGTCCTCCTTGATGATGAATCGGCATCGGAAGTGATCCCCGGTCTCCGTCAAGGCGCCGGTCGGCGGGAAGACCTTCGTGCCACGCGAGGAGATCATCTTGAGCGACAGCCGCGTGTCGTGGGTGAGCTCCATCATCGATGCGCCCAGCTCGGACGCGGAGAGGGGCGATTCGACGAAGACGTCCAGACCGACGACGGCGCGGGACGTCGCCTTCACGTAGTCGGGCGCGGGATCGAGTTTGGGCAGCACCAATGGCTTCACATCGCGCACGGTCCAGGTCTCGGTCCGCTTCCCGAGGTTCCCGATGATCGTGTCGGCGTACTCGGTCGTCGGCGTTCCGCGGTCGTACCCGAGAACGTCGCCCGTCAGGACGCCCGATTCCAGCGTGACGAAGACCGCGTGCTCGACGGCGGACGCCTGATCGAACAGTCCCAGGTACCGGAGCATCAAGACCGCCGACAGCAGCACGGCCGTCGGGTTGATCACGTTCTTGCCCGCGTACTTCGGCGCCGACCCGTGCACGGCCTCGAAGATCGCGACCTCGTTCCCCACGTTCGCGCTGGGCGCGAAGCCGAGCCCGCCGATCAGCGCGCTGGACTCATCCGACAGGATGTCCCCGTTCATGTTCGTCATCACGATCACCTCGAACTGCTCGGGGCGCTTGACCAGCTGGTGCGCGGCGTTGTCGACGATGACGTGCCAGGGCTCGATCTCGGGGTAGTCGGGGGCCACTTTCTCGAACGCTCGCTTCATCTCGCCTTCGGAGAACTTCAGGATGTTGGCCTTCGTCGCGCAGGCGACCTTCGTCCTGCCCTCGCTGCGGGCGTACTCGAACGCGAACCGCGCGATCCGCTCGGACCCCTTCGCGCTGATCAGCTTGAGCGCTTGAGCGACGCCGGGGGTCTGCATGTACTCGATCCCGGCGTAGAGGTCTTCGACGTTCTCGCGCACCACCACCAGGTCGATCCCGCGGCCGCTGTAGGGGGTCTTCACCCCGGGCATCTCACGGACCGGCCGAACGTTGGCGTAGGTCTCGAACAGCTTGCGGAGCGTGACGTTGGCCGACTTCTCGCCGAACCCGACGGGTGTCTCGAGCGGTCCCTTGAGGGCGACCTTCGTGCGACCGATCGAGTCCATCGTCTCCTGCGGCACGCCGGAGGCGATGCCCTTCTTGAAGACATCGGCGCCGGCGTCCGCCAGCTCCCAGTCGATCGGCGCACCGGCCGCCTCGACGATCCGCCGCGTTGCGTCGATGCACTCGGGGCCGATCCCGTCGCCGGGGATCAGCGTCACGGGGATACGGGCTCGGTCTTCGGTCACGCGCGCCTCCTCGATGTCGGTCCGTTCGAACCGGACACGTATCGTAGCGACGAGGGATGGCCGTTCAGCCGTCGCGTGATCGCAGGCGCAGCTGGGGCGCGAGGACTCGAACCTCGACTAACAGGGCCAGAACCTGTCGTGCTGCCATTACACCACGCCCCACCGCACTGCCCGCGCACTCTATCAAGGCCCCTTCCACCAACCACGACGCCGCCACCTGCGAGGTTGACCTTCCTTGCGGCGCAGGACTACGGTGGGTCGGACGACCACCACCGAACGACATGGGAGGGCAGATGAACAAGGGCGGATTGGTATCGGAGGTCGCCAAGCGGACCGGCTTGTCCAAGGCCGACGTTGCCCGTGTCGTGGACGCGTCGATCGACGCGGTGCGGGACGCCGTGGTCAAGGGCGAGCGCGTGACGCTCGCGGACTTCGGGACGTTCGAGCGCAAACATCGCAACGAGCGCATCGCGCGGAATCCGCGGAAGCCGGATGTCCCCATCGTGGTACCCGCACGGGACCTTCCGTCCTTCACACCCGGCAAGGAGTTCCGGGCGCAGGTCCTGCAACGCTCCTAGCGTCCCGCGAACGTCACCAATCGCAGTTCGCGCGCCACCTGCCGACCTTCGTCGTCCTCGACCTCGAAACGCACCCGCTGTCCCAGTCGCAAGGTCCGGATGAACTCGTCTCCGAGCGATCGGGCATCGATCGCGACCTCGGTCCGATCGTCCGTCACCACGGATCCCGTCTTCGAGGCTTCGTCGTAGAGCTTGATCGTTCCCTGCATCCGCCCTCCTACCGGGCCCACGTCGCGGGGTGCATGCGCGCGGAGACATCGATGGCTCGCAGGACCTCGCGCGTGCGTCCTGCCCGGCGATCGTTCACGACGGTGAGGATATCGTCCGGGAGATCGACGTCGAACGCGAGCTCGGCGTGTTCGATCACGGCCACCGGAACGTCCCGCTGCGCTGCCTCCTCGAGATGCCGGCGGTACGAGTCCCTTCCGAAGCTCGAGGGGATGGCGACGGGAGGCCGGCGCAGGAGCAGGTTCGTTCCGGTTTCGTCTGCGGCCGGCGCGAGCACGACGGGGCCGAGCGTGTGGACCGCGCGAGTGAGCGCCGCGGCGGTCACGAGCGGCGTATCCGGCAGCAGGACGGCGAGCGCGTCGATCCCTCTGGACAAGGCCTCTTCCTCCGCCTGGCGGATGGCCTGCGCGAGGGGAGGCTGCTCTTCGGGCATCGGTGTCGCGCCCCGTCCCGCAGCGACCTCGAGGACCGACTCATCGGGGGAGACCACCCACGTCTCCCACCCCGGGAGCAGCAGCGTTGCGTCCAGGACGTCTTCGAGCATCGCGAGCGTGAGCGCCGCGCGCTCCAAGGGGGAAAGGACCGGGGCGAGTCGACCCTTCGCCTCGTCCAACGACTTCACCGGCAACGCGATGGCTCGCACCAGATCTTCAGCCTAGCCGAGGTCATCCGGTAGGCTCACGGCCCAGCTCGGGGCCTCCCGGGGCGGGCGCACCGGGCGGCTGCCTCCGGGTCAGGAAGGGAGATCGTGGCCGAACCGTGGTTCCTGGCGGCGAAGGCGGTCGCGCTCCCGCCCGCCTGGCTCTGGTTCCGATGGCGATTCGAGCACCTCGAGCGGATCCCCGCGCGAGGACCGGCGCTGATCGCGTGCAACCACGCTTCCTACCTGGATCCGATCGCGAACGCCTACGCCGTGGTGAAGGCGGGCCGGCGACCCCGGTTCCTCGCCAAAGACGACCTCTTCGAGATCCCGATCGTGGGCCGAGCGCTCGCCGGGGCGGGGCAGATCCCGGTGAGCCGCGGCAGCGGCGACCGCACGCCGCTGGCGACGGCGGAACGAGCCCTCGCCGCGGGGGAGATCGTCCTCGTCTACCCCGAGGGGACGGTGACGACGCGGCCGGACGGGCTTCCCATGGCCGGCAAGACCGGGACCGTTCGGCTCGCGCTCACGCTCGACATCCCCATCACGCCGATGGCGAGCTGGGGCTCGGCCCCCGTGTGGCAGAAGTCGGGCCCCGGCTCGTTGAAGCCGGGTCGGCCGGTGTGGGTCACCGTGGGCGAGCCGATCCACCTGGGGAGCGGTCGCGACGCGCTCCATGACTATGAAGCGGTCCGCCGGATGACCGCCGAGCTGATGGACGTCATCACGGCGCTCACGATCGACCTGCGGGACCGGTACCCCAAGCGGTGGGCGCACGCCCGCTAGGCTTGGCGAGATGAGCGAGCGCGGGTTCCAGACCCGAGCGATCCACGGGACGTCCCTGCCGCCGATCGACCAGCAGACGCCGAGCGTGCCGCTCTACCAGACGTCCACGTTCCGGTTCGCGGATGCCGACGCGTACGCGGACACGATCGCGTTCCAGCGACCCGGCTACACCTACACCCGAGGCTACGGGAATCCGACGCTCGGCGCGTTCGAGGCCGTGATCGCGTCGCTCGAACGGACGGAGGCGGCGATGTCGTTCGCGAGCGGGATGGCCGCGATCCATACGTTGTGGACCTCGCACGTGGGGTCGGGCGACCGGATCGTGGCGACGAACGCGCTCTACGGAGGCGCGTTCGCCCTCGCGACGACCATCATGCCGAGGTTCGGGGTGACGGTGGACATGATCGACGGCCGGGACCTGGACGCGATCGACCGCGCGCTCCCGGGCGCCTCGCTCTTCTACACGGAGACGATCGCCAACCCGACGATGGCGGTCGCCGATCTGGAGGCGTTGGGGGACATCTGCCGGCGGCACGGCGTACCGGCAGCTGTCGACAACACCTTCGCGTCTCCCGCGCTCTGCAACCCGGTTCGGTTCGGTTTCGACTTCGTGCTGCACTCCTCGACGAAGTACCTCGGAGGGCACCACGACCACGTCGGCGGCGTGATCGCATGCAGCGACGACGGACGCTCGGCGTTGCGGGACCTCGTGATCGACACGGGTGGGACGATGGCGCCGTTCGAAGCGTGGCTCGCGATGCGCGGGATCATGACGCTCGGGCTGCGGATGGAGCGCCACTGCGCAACCGCGCTCCGGATCGCGACCGAGATCGAGCGCCATCCCAAGGTCGAGCGGGTCCACTATCCCGGGCTCCCGTCGCACCCGGATCACGACGTCGCAGCGCGCCTGCTCCCTGAGGGCGCGGGCGGGATGATCGCCGTGGAGGTCAGCGGCGGCGTCGACGGCGGGAAAGCCTTCTGCGACGCCCTCGAGCTCGCGTGGGTCGCGACGAGCCTCGGCGGTACCCACACGCTCGTCGGTCACGCGGCCTCGACGACCCATCGCCAGTACGCCCCGGAGGCCCGCAGAGCTGCCGGGATCACCGATGGCCTCGTCCGTGTGAGCGTCGGGCTCGAGGACGCGGACGATCTGCTCGACGACATCGTGCGCGCGCTGGAGAAGATCTGATGGCTGATCGCAAGCGCCGCGTCGCGGTGCTCTTCGGCGGTCGCTCGGCCGAGCACGAGATCTCGTGCATCTCGGCGCGATCGGTGATGGACGCGCTCGACCCCGAGGAGAACGAGGTGATCCCGATCGGGATCACGCGCGATGGGCGTTGGCACGTGCTTCCCGGTCCGCCCGCATTGCCCTCGGAGACCGGGCGGATGCCGGAGGTCACGGACGGATCCGGTCCGGCGGCCGAGTTGGCGGAGGGCGATGGCAAGAGCCGCGAGCTCGTGCTCGCCGACGGATCTCGGGCGCCGATCGACGTCGCGTTCCCGGTCCTGCACGGGCCGTACGGCGAGGATGGCGCGACCCAAGGGCTCCTCGAGCTTGCGGGTGTGCCTTACGTGGGCGCGGGGGTGCTCGGATCCGCGCTCGGGTTGGACAAGGCGGTGCAGAAGGTGCTGTTCTCGGCGGTCGGCCTTCCCGTCGTTCCCCACGACGTCGTCACCGAGCCGCGCTGGCGTGAGGACCCCGAAGGGGTGCACGCCCTGGCAGAAGCCCTGGCGTTCCCGGTCTTCACGAAGCCGGCGACCCTCGGCTCCTCGGTGGGGATCACGAAGGCTCATGACCACGCCGAGCTCGACGGCGGGATGGAAGAAGCGTTCCGGTATGCCCGGAAGGCGCTGGTGGAGCAGGCGATCGAGCCGATCCGCGAGATCGAGTGCGCCGTGCTCGGCAACGATGACCCCGTGGCGTCGGTCGCCGGCGAGATCATGCCCGAGGGGCACGAGTTCTACGATTACGCGGCGAAGTACCTCGATGCCGAGGGTGCGCGGCTCCTGATCCCGGCCGCGATCTCCGATGAGCTCCTCGGCCGGGTGCAGTCGATGTCCGTCCGCGCGTTCCTCGCGATCGAGTGCGCGGGGATGGCCCGGGTGGACTTCTTCCTTCGAGGGGACGATGAGCTCTGGTTGAACGAGATCAACACGATCCCGGGCTTCACGTCGATCTCGATGTACCCGAAGCTGTGGGACGCGAGCGGTCTTCCCTACCCAGAGCTCGTCGAGCGGCTCCTCGAGCTCGCGGTCGAACGCGACGAGGTCGCGCGAACGAAGGACTCGAACGTCCGCGAGCTCCTATAGGTGCACGACCGGACACGTGAGGGTCCGGGTGATCCCCTCGACGGCCTGGATCCGTGCGACGACGAGCTTGCCGAGCTCGTCGACCGTCTTCGCCTCCGCGCGGACGATGACGTCGTACGGCCCGGTCACGTCCTCCGCCTCCGCGACGCCGGCGATCGCTCGCACGGCGCTCGCGACCGATGCCGCCTTGCCAACCTCGGTCTGGATCAAGATGTACGCGTTCACCACGGTCGACGGCCTCCTGTCGCAGCGGAGGCCACATGCTAGTCCGGGTCGATGAAGCGGCGCAACGCGGGACGCTCCACGAGGACCACATCCTCCGCCTTCCGCATGCCTGCCATCATCACGCCATGCGGTACGCCGACCGGGAGGAAGCCGGTAACCGGCTCGCGGCTGCGATCGTGCGGGTCGTTCCCGGCCCGGCGGTCGTCCTCGGGATACCGCGGGGTGGCGTCATCGTCGCGGTCCCGGTCGCGAACGCCTTGCAGGCCCCGCTCGACGTGGTCGTGCCGAGGAAGGTGGGCGCCCCGTTCAACCCCGAGCTGGGGCTGGGCGCCGTGGCGCCGGGGGTCCGGGTGCTGGACGAGACGTTGATCGCGCGGCTCAGCGTCTCCGCCGACTACCTGGAGGGCGAGATCGCGCGTCAGGAGGCCGAGATCGCGCGCCGGACCGCTGCGTACCGAGGCGATCGGCCGGCGGTGGAGCTGGAGGGGCGCACCGCCGTGATCGTGGACGACGGCGTGGCCACCGGGGGAACGGCGCTCGCGGCCGCTGGGTGGGCGCGCGCGCAGCGCGCGCCCACCGTGGTGTTCGGGGCGCCGGTCGGGCCGCCGGAGACGGCGGCCCGACTCGCCGCCGCCTGCGACGCCGTCGTGCTGCTCCAGACCCCGTTCGGGTTCTCGGCCGTTGGCGAGTGGTACGACCGGTTCGATCAGGTCAGCGACGACGAGGTCCGCGCGGCGCTCGCGGGAGCGGGATGAGACCGTTCGAGTTCGCGGTCGCGCTGGTGCTCACGGCGTTCGGGATCCGGTCCGCCGTGTACTGGGCGCGCCGTCCGTTCGAGTCCACCGCGATCCGTGACCAGCTGCTCTACGCCGTGTATCTGACCGGACGCGTCGGCATGTGGTTCGCGTTCGCCGGGCTTTTCTACCTCTTCGCGTTCGTCGGAACGACCGATCCGGTGACCGGTCAGCATGTGCCCTCGACCGGACAGGTCTACGTCGACGACGTGAGCCGCTACCGGTGGTACGTCATCGTGTTCGCGGTCCTCGGAGCGATGCAGCTGCTCGCCGGCTGGTTCCTCGGGCACGGCGGCCCGCCCGACCACGGCGACGGGCAGGGTCCCGGACGGTGAACGGCTCGCGTCAGCCGACCGCCTTGATGATCTCCTCCGACAGCTGCGTGAACTGCTGCAGGTGGGCCACGCGATCCGTCTTCAACGTGTCGACGATCGACGCGTAGGTGTCGGCCCGGCCCTGGCGCTCGTAGAGCCGGCGTGGCTGCAGGAGCTCGGGGTCGTCGAACCCGGGCACCTCCGTCGCGACCTCGTAGCCGAAGTCGGGATCCGTCTCGAAGACGATCGTTCCTTCGGCGATGCCTTTCACGCACGCCGACGTATGCGGGATCTTCACCTTCTTCGAGCGGTCGTCGCCCTCGGGCCCGCCGACGCGCCCGGTGTTGAGCAGATACGTCTGGATCGGGTGCGTGGCGAGCAGCTCGAGCAAGCGGTTGCCCTGCAGGCCGTGGGGGAGCGGGAAGAACGGGTTCGTCCCCGGGACGCGCAGGAACTTGCCCTCCTCGGCGGCGCCGCCGGCCGAGGTGCCCGTCGTCTCACCGAGCATGAAGTAGGCCGCCCCCTGTTCTTGGGAGAGCTTGGCGATCGCCGGGATGATGTTCTCGTTCCGGTTGAGGATCAGGAGGTAGTCGACGGGGCCGACGTTGCGAGCGTCTTCGAACGCGAGCAGGTCGCCCATCTCGAAGACCGCGCGACCGTTCTTCGTGTAGTGCTCATTGAAGAAGTCGACCCGTCCGTCTTCATCCTGATACACGTTCTCGAGGTACGCGGAGGGCTTGACGACGGCGCCGTGGATCGAGGGCTCGAAGCTCGGGTCCAACCCGAAGGTCTTCGCGAAGCATCCGTTCTCGGTGCCGTAGGCGTGGCCGCCGGGCATCAGCCCCACGAAGTCGTCCTGGATCGGACGGGAGCCGTTCTGCGTCGTGAACGTCGTGGTCGTCTTGCCCGTCCCCGACAGGCCGATGATCATGAACACCTTGTCGCCGTCGTCCGTCGGGATGACCTTGAGCCCCGCGTGCAGGGCGAGCCCGCCCTTGCCGTAGACGATGTCGTTCCACATCCGGAGCCCGCCCTTCTTGGACTCCCCGAAGTAATCCGAATTGAGCACGCGGGTGACGTAGTGGTCGAGGTCCACCGCGATCACGCGGTCGTCCGGGTATCCGGGCGCGACCAGGCCGGGCGTGTAGATGACCTGCACCTCGGGCTCCAGGCCGTCGCGACGCTCGAAGTAGAGCTTCTGCTGCATCCCCGCGATGTTGGCGTACCGCTTCTCCATCACCAGGCGTGCGGCCGTCTGCATCTCCGGGTCGTTGCCGATGAAGCCGTCGACGACGATCACGTCGTTCTCGGCCAGGTACGCGTCCTGGAGCGCGGCGATCTCGTCGTACTGGGCACGCGTCATGGTCTTCCCGCTGGACGCTCGTTCGACGACGTAGGTGCTGCCCGCGCTCCGAGACAGGACCTTCGTCTGGACGTTGAGGTTGCCGAACTCCGTGAGACGAGCTTCCGGCATGGCTTCGGTGAAGGTCCTGAGCTCTTCGGGGGTCGGGTTGTCGAACACCTTCGCCACGTAGGCCTCCTCGCTGATGCGGAACACGGAGAAACGTTCGTACGGAGTGCAGAACGGCCTAGAGTTTATCGGACGATCAAGGGCGCACTCGCGCCCCCGCGCAGGTGGGCCGACGCGGACGTGGGATGACAGTGGATATCAGCGAAGACGAGCTCATCACGGCGATCGGACGGGTGCTCTCCGGGTCGGGGCCCGATGTCCTGGTGCCCGTCGGCGACGACGCCGCCGTCGTGCGCGGGGGGACGGGCGACCTCGTGCTGACGACCGACGCCCTCGTGGAAGGCACGCACTTCGATCGGGCGCTGAGCACACCTCGCGATGTCGGGTACAAGGCGATCGCGGCGAGCGTCAGCGACATCGCGGCGATGGCCGCGTCGCCGCGCTACGCGCTCTGCGCACTGACCTTGTCCGAGGACGTCGACGCGGGCTGGGCGATGGAGCTGTTCGGCGGGATGCGGGAGGCCTCCGACGAGTTCGCGTGCACGCTGGTCGGCGGCAACCTCGCGCGGGGCTCCGAGGTGAGCGTCGTGATCAGCCTGACCGGTGAGGTGGCTCGCGGCGCCGCGATCCGGCGGAGCGGCGCGGAACCGGAGCATCTGGTGGTGGTCACCGGCGTGCTCGGCGGTGCGGCTGCCGGTCGCCGGCTGGCGCAACGCGGGGCGCCGTGGACCGACGGACGAGCTCGATGCGATCCGGCGGCACGCTCGGCCCGTGCCACGCGTCGGCGAGGCGCCGGTGCTCGCGCGCCACGGCGTCACGGCGATGATCGACGTTTCCGACGGGCTCACCCGCGATCTCGCGCGGATCTGCGAGGCGAGTGGCGTCGGCGTTCGACTGGATCTGGGGAAGGTGCCGGCGCATCCGGCGGCCGCCGAGGGCGAAGCCCTCGGCGGCGGCGAAGACTACGAGCTGCTCGCCACGATGCCCTCGGAGGCGGCGGTCGCGGACGCGGCGCGGGAGCTCGCCGAGGTGTTCGCGACGCCGCTCACCGCGATCGGGACGATCACCCGGGAAGGGCTGGAGGCGACCGACGATCTCGGGGTGACGCGTCCCCTCGAGCCCGCCGGATGGGACCACTTCGCATGACCGGTCCGAACACGCGGGCGCGGGCGCTCTCGATCGCCGGCAGCGACTCCGGCGGGGGAGCGGGGATCCAGGCCGACCTCAAGACCTTCTCCGCCTTCGGGGTCTTCGGGATGACCGCCATCACGGCGGTCACCGTCCAGAACACGCTCGGTGTCCAGGGCTTCGAGGCGATCTCGCCTGGAACCGTGGCCGCCCAGGTCCGCGCGGTCGCGTCGGACATCGGCGTCGACGCGGCGAAGACCGGGATGCTCGCGAACGCGCCGATCGTGGAGGCCGTGGCGGACGTCGTGGCCGAGACCGCGATCCCCAACCTCGTCGTGGATCCGGTGTTCGTCTCCAAGCACGGGCACGTGTTGCTGTCGGACGACGCCGTCGGCGCGCTCCGTGCCCGCATCCTCCCCCTCGCGACGATCGTCACGCCTAACCTGCCGGAGGCAGCGGGTCTCGCCGGCTTCGCCGTCGAGACCCGCGACCAGATGCGGCGGGCCGCCGATGCGATCCTCGCCCTGGGAGCCGGCGCGGTCCTGGTGAAGGGCGGCCATCTCGAGGATCCCGCCCGTTCCGACGACCTCTTCGTCGGCTCTTCCGGGGAGGGATGGCTCGAGGGGGAGCGGATCGACACCCCGAACACCCACGGAACGGGCTGCACGCTCTCGGCGGCGATCGCGGCGCGGCTCGCGCTCGGGGACGACGTCCCCGACGCGGTCCGCGCCGCGAAAGCCTTCGTGACCGAAGCGATCCGGCATGCGCTCACCCTGGGCGGAGGCATCGGTCCGGTCGACCCGATGTGGGCGATCCGCTCGGGACGACCGGATCTGACCGGCCGGGGCTAGCCCGGGACGGCCATCGCAGATGGGCCCCCTGGGGCGTCAAGCGGGTCCACCACTGGGCCGACCCTTGTACGTACGAAGCAACACCCAGCGGTCGAGGCGGAAAGGCCGATCCTGATGCGCAAGGACCTCACCTCCGAGGCGTCGCGCCGGCTCCACCGGCGGCGAGGACGGGTGCTCATCGCCGCGTCGGCGGCCGTGCTCATCGTGGGGAGCGCCTTGTCGATGGGGATCGCGGTCGCGTGGCGGCACGACCGGAAGGATGCGGCCGCCAAACGCTTCCGGGCGGACGAACAGTTGCTGGAGAGCAACGTGCGCGCGACGGTATCCACGTACGTCCATGCCCTGCAGGTAACGCGCGGCTTCTTCGGGGCGGACCCCGCCGCCACACGACCACAGTTCCTCGCGTTCGCCGGCTCGCTGGACTTCAAGGACTCGACCCCTGGGTTGCTGGCGCTCGAATCGATCCGAGCCGACGCCGCGTCCGCCACCACCGGCGGACCGGACATCGCCTACCCGATCGACATGGTCGCTCCGCGCTCGGCCGCGATCGGGCTGCTGTGGCGCGATCTCGCCTACGACCCGTCGGTACGCAAGGCGCTGCCGCTCGTCGCCCGGCGGGGAGGCGTCATGATGATGCCGCCGCGGGTCGACGTCTTCCGCCACGTGCGGATGTTGCTGGTCGGTTCCGTGAGTCAAGACCAGGGGCTGCCCGCTCGATGGGTCGGAGCCTCGATCGATCCCGCGATCTTCGGGACCCAGGCGATCGGCGAGGTCCCGCCCGGGATCCGGGCATCGCTCGAGTGGGGATCGGACGGCCAGGTCCTCGCCACCGTGGCCGCACCGGGGGCCGCAGCGGATCGCCCGACCCTGCTGTCGACGTCGTTGCCGATCGAGGCAGAGGGAACCGATTGGATGCTCGATGTCACGGCGACGAGCGACTACGACCCGTTGGTCCTCGCCTTCCCTTGGCGGCCGTTCGCCGCCGGGCTCGTCCCGGCGATCGTGATGGCACTGATCCTGTTCGTCCTCGGCCGGTCGCGGATCGAGGCGCTGGACATGGCCACCCGTCTCGGGAAGGATCTGGCCGCCTCCGAGGCGAGAGCCAAGGCCGTGATGGAAAGCGCCGTCGAGGCGATCCTCACGACGGACGCGGTCGGGCACGTCGAATCGGTGAATCCGGCCGCGGAGGTCCTCTTCGGCTGGGCCGAGGCCGAGATCGTCGGCCGGCCGATCACCGTCGTGGTTCCGGGACTGGAACCCTCGGGCGAGCACGAGGGCCTGGACGACCTCCACCGGGGTCCCAGCGAGCGGATGATGGAGGCGATCCGCAAGGATGAGCAGCGCCTCCCGGTCGACGTGTCGATGTCCTCCACCACGATCGGTGGGCGGGAGATGTTCACCCTCATCGCGCGCGACGCGACCCTGCGGAAGCTGTACGAGGATCAGCTCGAGCATCAGGCGACGCATGATCCGCTGACGGGCCTCGCCAACCGCACGCTCTTCGACGAGCTCCTCGTTCGCGCCGCGTACCGAGCCGACCGGAGCGGGCGTCCGGTGGCCGTGCTCTACCTCGATCTGGACGGGTTCAAGGATGTGAACGACGTCTTCGGCCACCCGTCCGGAGACCGGGTGCTCTCCGAGACGTCGCGGAGGCTCGAAGCGGTGGTTCGTCCGGGTGACATGGTGGCTCGGATGGGCGGAGACGAATTCGTCGTGCTCTGTGAGCACCTCTCCGAGCCGAGCGATGCGGAGAGGATCGCGACGAGGATCGTGCAGGCCGTCGGCAAGCCGATCCCGCTGGCGACGGGGGTGGCGACCGTCACCGCGAGCGTCGGGATCGCGCTCGGAGAACCCGGCGAGACCGCCGCCTCACTCATCGGCCGGGCGGACGAAGCGATGTACCGGATGAAGCAGGGTGGGAAGGCGGGCTTCCTGTTCGCGGGCGCGGCAGGCGGCTGAGCCGACCGCGCGCCGGCATCAGACGCGCGAGGGCCGGACGACCTTCCCCGCTTTGATGCAGCTGGTGCAGGCGTGGATCCGGCGAGGGGTCCCGTCCACGAGCGCCCGCACGCGCTGGACGTTCGGATCCCACCTCCGGTTGATCCGTTTGTGCGAGAAGGTCACCGACTTGCCGAACCACGGCTTCTTCCCACAGATATCGCACACGGCTGCCATCGCGTCACGGAGGGTACCAGGCCCCTACGGTGCGATCGCGTTCAGGTTGGCCCGGAGGGTGTCTTGGGAGAGCTGTCCGTGCACCGTCGCGACCAGGTTTCCGTCCGCGTCGTAGAACTGCGTCATCGGTGGTGAGGCCACGTCGAACGACAAGCCGATCGAGTTCGGCGGGTCGAACACGCTCGGATACGTCACGTCCTTCTCGTGCATGAAGGTCCGTGCGCTCGGTCGGAAGTCCTGCAGGTCGACCCCCACGAACTGGACATCGTGCCCGAGCCGGCGATGGGCCTCGACGAGCAAGGGGGTCTCCGCCTCGCACGGCGGACACCACGACGCCCAGTAGTTCACGACGACCGGCGTCCCACGGAGCTGCTGGATCAGCTGCCGGAACCCGTTGGCATCCATGGCCGGGAGCTCATCGGCGACGGTCGGAAGCGCCGGCGCGGTCGTCGCGTTCTCGGCCGGCACGGTCCCGGTGGCCGCCGCGTCGTGGGCGCACCCCGTCAGGAGGAGGGATGCGATCGCGACGTGAGCGAGAACGACCCGGGGGGCTGTCACGCGTCCATGGTAGAACCGGGTCCAGCGTGAGGATCCGCCCGTGCCGTTGACGCTCTCCTCCCCGATCGTCGCGATCGATCGGAAGCTCGCCCTCCGCCGCGGCGGGTTCCGCACCAAAGGCCCGGAAGCGCACACGGTGCTCGAAGAGGCGTTCGATATCACGACGGTCGGGGAGCTACTGCATCACTACCCGAGGAGGTACATCGACCGGTCGCGCGTCGAGACGATCCGGGGCCTGCAGCCGGGAGTGTCGGCCACCGTGATCGCGACGGTGCGCAGGGTCGTGAAGCGGCAGACGAGGCGCCATCAGTCGATGGTGACCGTCACGCTGCACGACGGGACGGGCGTCGCTCGATCTCACGTTCTTCAATCAGCCGTGGGCCGCGTCGCTCTACCGCGAGGGCTCGGAGGTCGCGGTTTCGGGTGTCGCCCAGCTCTACCGTGGCCGCTTGCAGCTGGCGAACCAGGAGGCCGAGGTGCTCCGCGGCGACGGACAGGATCTCGTCCACACCGCTCGGATCACGCCGGTGCACCCCGCCTCCGAAGGGATCAGCGCGAAGACGATCCGAGAGTTGATCTGGCGAGCGCTGGAGCAGCTGCCGCCACAGGCCGATCCGCTCCCTGCCCATCTGGTAGCGGCCGAGTCGTTGAGCGACTGGGATGCTGCCTGCCGACGGATCCATTTCCCCGCCGACGAACACGAGCTCGCGAGCGCCCGCGAACGGTTGAAGTTCGACGAGCTCTTCATGCTGGAGCTCGGGGTGGCGTTCCGACGGCAACGCCTGGCCTCCGAGCGGACCGGGGTGGCTCACGATCCAGACGGTCCGCTGACGCGGGCGCTCGGGGCGACGCTCCCGTTCGAACCCACCCGCGCGCAGCGTCGGCGCGATGGACCAGATCGGCGCGAAGATGAAGGCCCCGCAGCCCATGAACGTCCTCCTGCAGGGCGACGTCGGCTCGGGCAAGACGCTGGTCGCCCTCCACGCCTGCCTCGTGGCGATCCAGTCCGGCCACCAGGCGGCGATCATGGCTCCGACGGAGGTGCTGGCGGGCCAGCATGCTCGTTCCGTCGCAGATCTGTTGCGACCGATGGGCGGGGTGGCCGCGCGCGTCACTCCTTCGCGGGGGTCACCCGACGAGCAGCGGTCCCTCTTCGAGGGAACGACGCCGGCGAGCGTCGAACCCACGGTGCGCTTCGCGATGTTGACGGGCTCCGTCACCGGCAAGGAACGCGAGCGCGTCTCGGAGGGGATCGAGGACGGCTCGATCGATCTGGTGATCGGGACGCACGCGCTCGTGCAGGGGAGCGTCACGTTCCACGATCTCTCGCTCGCCGTGATCGACGAACAGCATCGGTTCGGTCTGCATCAACGGATGGCCCTGAAGGGGAAGGGGTCGGGCGACATCGACGTCCTGATCATGACGGCGACACCGATCCCACGGACGCTCGCCCTGACCTATTACGGGGACCTGGACGTGGTCGTGGTGGACGAGATGCCGCGCGGACGTGGACCGATCCAGACCCGCGTGGTTCGGGACGCCGCCGCGCGTGCCGCGGCGGAGACCCTGGTTCGGCAGGAGGTCGCTGCTGGGCGACAAGCGTTCGTCGTCTGCGCCGCGATCGACGAGGCCAACCGGAACCAGGTGAAGGCCGCGGAGGCAGAGGCGATCCGCCTGCGGACCGAGGTCTTCCCCGACCTCCGCGTCGAGCTCCTTCATGGACGCATGCGACCCAAGGAGAAGGAGCGCGTGATGGACGCGTTCCGGGACGGATCCGCCGACGTGCTGATCTCGACCACCGTGATCGAGGTCGGTGTCGACGTGCCCAACGCCACGGTGATGCTGGTGGAGAACGCGGAGCGGTTCGGGCTGGCGCAGCTCCACCAGCTCCGCGGGCGGATCGGCCGAGGTCCCGATGCCTCGTACTGCGTGTTGTTCGACGCGTCCGAGGAGACGAACGTCGAGGCGAGGGCGCGTCTCGACGCGATGGTTCGGACGACCGATGGATTCGCGCTGGCCGATGAGGATCTCCGCCTGCGTGGTGAAGGGACGCTGTTCGACACGAAGCAATCCGGGATGCCCGACCTCAAGCTCGCCCGGCTGGCCGAGGACCTCGATCTGGTCAAGCGCGCTCGGGCGCGCGCGTTCGCGCAGCTCGAGGACGACCCGCAGCTGGTCGAGCACCCCGCGCTGCTGGACGAGCTTCGGCGTCGCTTCGAACGATCCATCGAATGGCTCTTCCAGTCCTGAGCGCGTCGCGACCGTCCCTCGGCGATGACGCACGGCTAGGCTGCTGGCTGTGCGGGTGATCGCCGGTTCGGCCCGTGGGACGCGCCTCGGGTCCGTCCCGGCGGGGGTGCGCCCGCTGTCCGATCGAGCTCGCGAAGGCCTCTTCGCGAGCCTCGGTCCCGACGTATCCGACGCGCGCTGTCTGGATCTGTTCGCCGGCACCGGGGCGGTCGGGATCGAGGCGCTCTCGCGCGGAGCGGCATCGTGCACCTTCGTCGATGCGGCACGCCCGGCGACCGCCGCCATCCGATCCAACCTCGAACGGGCCCATCTGGCAGAGCGAGGCACGGTCCGGACCGCCGATGTGACCGCCTACCTGCGACGACGGCGCGCCGACGAGCCTCCGTACGAGCTCGTGTTCCTCGACCCACCGTACGAGCTCGCGGACCCGTCCCTCAGCGGGTCCCTGGCTGCTCTCGACGCCGGATGGCTTGCCCCCGAGGGATGGACGGTGGTACTGACCAGGGGTCACAAGAGTTCGCTACCCACGGTTCCGGTACACTGGGCCACTCGGAGGCAACTTCGCTACGGAGACAGCCTCCTGACCCTGTACCGGGAGGATCGATGGGCTTGACCGCCCTGTGTCCGGGGACGTTCGACCCGGTGACCAACGGGCACCTGGACGTCGTCGGCCGAGCCGCACAACTGTTCGATTCCGTGATCGTCGGGGTCGTGGAGAACCCCTCCAAGACCCCGTTGTTCAGCGTCGACGAGCGTGTGCGCCTCCTCGAGGAGGCCCTCAAGGACCTCTCGAACGTCCGGGTCGGGTCGTTCCGAGGCCTCTTGGTGGACCATGCCCGTGCTGAGGGGGCTTCGGTGATCGTGAAGGGACTGCGGGCGATCAGCGACTACGAATACGAGATCCAGATGGCACAGATGAATCAGCGGATCGGGGAGCTCGACACCCTGTTCATGGCCACGAGCCCCAAGTGGTCCTTCTTGTCGTCTTCCCTGGTCAAGGAGGTGGCGAGCTACGGCGGAGACGTCGAGGGGCTCGTCCCCGACCATGTTCGCAAGCTGCTGGTCGACCGGCTGGTGGACGCCTGATGGACCTCTCGGCGCGCCTCCAGCAACTCGAGCAGCTGGTGCTCGAGGCGAAGTCGATGCCGCTGTCGTCCTCGGTCCTGGTGAGCCGAGAGGAGCTCTTGCAGATGATCTCGGAGATGCAGGAGAGCATCCCCGAGGAGATCAAGCAGGCTCGCTGGATCGTGAAGGATCGTGAGGATCTGCTCGGCAAGGCGCGCGCCGAGGGAGAGCGCATCGTCGAACAAGCGCACGAGGAGCAGCGCCGGATGGCGCTCAAGGAGGAGGTCGCGCGTCGGGCCGAGGCCGAGGCCCACAGCATCCTCGAGGAGGCGCAGGATCGAACCGACGCGATGCGACGCGAGGCCGAGGACTATGTCGACGCGAAGCTCGCGCAGTTCGAGATCGCGCTCCGCAAGATCCTCGAGGACACGCAATCGTCTGCTCGGAGCGTGGCGAAGACCCTGGACCAGGTGGAGGTGGGGCGCGAGCACCTGCGCGCGCCCGGCACCGCCGCCGATCAGGCGCTCGCCCCCCACGCCGAGCAGCGGCCCGAAACGGAGCTGTACGACGAGCACGACACGACGGATGAAGCGGGGAGGTTGTGATGCTGGACGCGATCGACGTTCGCGATCTGGTCGGCGACCCCGGCTCGTCGCGCCAGCAGCCGGTCGTCGGGACGGTCGAGGACCTCGCGACGGAGCTGGTGCGGGTGCCGGACGATGCTCCGATCCGCGCAGACCTGCTGCTGGAGTCGGTGGTGGAGGGCATCCTCGTTTCGGGCCGTGTCGAAGGTCGGTGGACCCTCCGGTGCGCCCGCTGCCTCGCCGAGTTCGATCAGCCGTTCCATCTGGACCTCGACGAGCTCTTCGTGCGCCATCCGGACGAGGACAGCGATGCGTACCCGCTCGGTCCCGAGGGGCTGCTCGAGCCCGAGCAGATGATCCGCGATGTGATCGGGGTCGAGATGCCGTTCTCCCCGCTCTGTCGCTCCGATTGCCAAGGGCTCTGCGCGACGTGTGGCGGTAACCGCAACTTCGGGGAGTGCCCGGGCCACGCCGAGTTCGATCAGCGGTTCGCGGTGCTCGCCGACCTCTTCCCCGATCTGCCCAACCTCGACTGACGACAAGGAAGGAACCACACACCGATGGCCGTCCCCAAGAAGAAGCAGAGCAAGACGCGGACCGCGAAGCGGCGCGCGACCTGGAAGGGCGAAGCGCCGACGTACAACGCGTGCCCGCAATGCAAGCAGCCGAAGCTCCCGCACCGCGTTTGCGCGAACTGCGGGTACTACGCAGGCCGTCAAGCGGTCGAGGTCGAGTAGCCGCGTGAGCGAGGCGTCCGTCGAACAACGGCTCGAAGCGCTCGATCGCGCGCTCGGCGTCTCGTTCCGCGACCCGGAGCTCCGTGAGGCGTCCGTCACCCATCGTTCGTTCGCGTTCGAGCACGACCTCACGATCACGAACGAACGGCTCGAGTTCCTCGGTGATTCGGTGCTCGGCCTGGTCGTGACCGATCTCGCGTACCGGATGTACCCGGGGATGCCCGAGGGTGACCTCGCCAAGCTCCGCGCGGCGATCGTGAACATGACGGCGCTCGCCGACGTCGCACGCGACCTGGATCTGGGCGCGATCGTCCTCTTGGGGAAAGGCGAGGAGCAATCCGGCGGCCGGGACAAGGCGAGCATCCTCGCGGACGCTCTGGAAGCCGTCTTCGGCGCCGTCTACCTCGATCTCGGGCTCGGTGCTGCGCGCGAGCTGATCGAGCGCCTGTTCGAGCCGCGGATGGAGGCCTACGTCCGGGGCGAAGGGGACCGCGATTACAAGACGATCCTCCAAGAGCTCGCGTCGCAGGAGCTCCGGGCGCTGCCCGTGTATCAGATCCAAGACCGAGGTCCGGACCATCAGAAAGAGTTCACGGCGACCGTCGTGATCGCCGGGGAGACGCTGGGCACGGGCGTCGGCCGCTCGAAGAAGGAAGCGGAGCAACAGGCCGCGCGCGAAGCCCACGCGCGCATCTCGGAGCGCCGCGCCGCTCGACCGGTGGGGGGGAGCGTGGATGGAGCTTCCTGAGGTCGAGGTGATGCGACGCGATCTGGAGCGCGATGTCGTTGGCAAGAAGATCAAGGACGTGGAGGTCAAGGGTTCGAAGAACGCGATGCGCGTGATCCGTCGCCATAAGACGCGGAAGGAGTTCTCGTCGCGCCTGGCCGGGCACAAGGTCATGAAGACGGAGCGCCGCGGCAAGTACATCCTGCTGACCCTCGACGGCGGCGACGTCTGGGTCGTGCACTTCGGGATGAGCGGCCGGTTCATCCGGGCGAACGGCAGGGTCGCCCTCGCGCCTCACACCCATGTGATCGTCACCTTCCAGCAGGGCGGGGATCTCCGGTTCGTCGACCCCAGGACCTTCGGCGAGATGTTCGTGGCGTCGACCGACGAGCTCGGCAAGGTGAAGGAGCTCCAGCACATCGCGATCGATCCGTTGGATCAGGTCTTCACGTGGCCCACGTTCCAGTACCTGCTCGCACAACGCGCCACGAAGATGAAGCAGCTGATGATGGACCAGAAGTTCATCAGCGGGTTGGGCAACATCTACTCGGACGAGGTCCTCTTCGCGGCGGGGATCCGCTACGACCGGATGAGCGACTCGCTCTCATCTCAAGAGGTTCGACGGCTCTACCGCGCGATCCAGGAGATCCTCCAAGACGCGATCAAGGCGCGCGGCACCACCCTCGAGGACGAGGCGTACCTGGACCTCTTCGGCAAGCCGGGCGAGTACCAGAACGAGCTCAAGGTCTACGGCCGGGAGGGGCTGCCCTGTCGGCGGTGCCGGACCCCGATCCAGACGGTCAAGGTCCAGCAGCGGACCAGCTACTTCTGTCCCCAGTGTCAGAGCTGACGGCGCTTCCTACGTTGCTCGTTCTCAGACCGTGTCGTACGGTCGAGGCTCGTCCATCAGGCAAAGGGAGGGATGCGACATGACCACGCCCGAACAGAACATGGCCACCTGCCGCGAGTTCAACGAGCGCGTCTTCAACGAGGGCGATGTCTCCTTCGCGGAGAAGATGATGAGGGACGACTTCATCGATCACTCACCTCCGCCCGGCGGGACCGGCGACAAGGCCTCGACGATCGCGATGTTCCAGCAGATGCACGACCAGTATCCGGACTCGAAGGCCGAGATCCTGGACATGTTCGCTGCCGGCGACAAGGTCACCATCCGCACGAGCATGAGCGGGACCGATACGAAAGGGTTCATGCCGGGCATGACGCCGACGGGCAAGCACTACACGATCGAGACGATCGACGTCGTGACGTTCGACGAGGACGGCATGAACACCGAGCACTACGGGATCGCCGACATCGCCGGCGCGATGATGCAGCTGGGTTTGATGCCGGCCCCGGGTGGACCGGCGTAGTTTCAGACGATCTCGGCGCCGGCGTCGCGCATCCGCCGGACCGCCCGTTCGCCGTCGCCTTCGTGCAGGTCGACCGCCCGGATGCCCTCGGCCAGCACCTCCACCGCGAACCCGAGCATGCGCGCGTCGCTCGTCGTTTCGACGACGCAGTAGTCGGTGGCCAGTCCGCAGATCACGAGTCGCTCGATGCCGCGCGCTCGAAGGAGATGTTCGAGGAGCGTCGGATACGTCTCTCCGCTCTGGGGATCGCGCACGCTGAAACCGGAGTACCCGTCCCGTCCATCCGAGCCCTTGCGGACGACCTCGCCTTCGACCCGGAGCTCGGGGTGGAAGGCGGCTCCCCACGTGTCGTGCACGCAATGGACCGGCCAGATCCCGCCATCGGCCGCGAAGTGCGGCGTGTGCTCAGGATGCCAATCCTGCGTGTACGCGACGAACGACCGTCCTTCGCGCGCCTGCTCGAGCTCGGCATTGGCCACCGCGGGCACCTGCTCTCCACCCGTGACGTACAGGCTGCCATCCGGGTCGGCGAAGTCGTTCTGGACATCGACGATCAGGAGCGCGGTTCGTTCGTCGTAGATCGGCACGGGCCCTCCGCTGGAGCGGATGCTACTTCGGCATGGGAGCATCGTCGGGTGCAGCGTGTCCGCGTCATCGTCTCCGGCCACGTCCAGGGAGTGTTCTTCAGGACCGGTTGCGCCCGCGCGGCGGCCGAGCACGGCGTGGCTGGCTGGATCCGCAACCGCGACGACGGTACGGTCGAGGCGGTCTTCGAAGGCTCCGCGGCCGCGGTAGCCGCCATGATCGCCTGGTGCCGGACCGGGCCCCCGGGCGCCTCCGTCGTCGGCCTGGAATCGTTCGAAGGGTCGCCGATCGGCGAACGCGGGTTCCGCATCACCGGGTGATCGTGGGTGCGCGCCGCCTCCCACGCCATGAATCACATGACTGTTAGCATCCGCGCGATGTTCCTCCGGCAGATCCAGATCCGCGGCTTCAAGAGCTTCGCGGACAAGACCGTCCTGGAATTCGTCCCCGGCGTGTCCGTGATCGTCGGCCCCAACGGATCCGGGAAGTCCAACCTGGTCGATGCGATCAGCTGGGCGCTCGGGGAGCAGGGCCCCCGTGCGCTGCGTGGCGGCCAGATGGCCGACGTCATCTTCGCCGGGACGCCGTCCCGCCCGGCGCTCGGCATGGCCGAGGTCAAGCTCGTGATCGACAACTCCGCCGGGAAGATCCCGGTGCCCATGAGCGAGATCGAGATCGCTCGCACGATCTTCCGGAGCGGCGACTCCGAGTACCGCATCGGCGGCCAGGTCGTTCGGCTGATGGACGTCCAGGAGCTGCTTTCGGAATCGGGGATCGGCCGGGCGCTCCACACGGTCGTGGGGCAGGGACAACTCGAAGAGGTGCTCCTGTCCCGGCCGGAGGATCGGCGCAAGTACATCGAGGAGGCGGCCGGGATCGCGAAGCACCGTCGCCGCAAGGAGCGGGCGGAGCGGAAGCTGGGCGGTCTGGATCAGGATCTGCTCCGGCTGTCGGACGTGCTCGCGGAGCTGCGCCGGCAGCTCAAGCCGCTCCAGCAGCAGGCGGAGATGGCCAAGCGACACGAGACCCTCACGGCCGAAGCCGATCGGCTCTCGCGAACCCTCGCCGCCGCCAGGCTCCGCGCGCTGGTGCGCGAGCAGGAGCGCCGCCGCGACGGCTGGGATCAGGGCCTGGTCGAACGCTCGCAGGCCCGAGAGCGACTGGACGCGCTCGACGAGCAGGTGCTCGCGGCGGCCGACGCCCGAGCCGCCGCGACCCGGGCGCTCACCGAGTCCGAGCAGGTGGTGCGCGCCACAACGTTCGATCGCGATGGGGCGGAACGACGCTACCGGGAAGCGGTCGAAGGCGAAGCGGCGGCGCGGACGCAGCTCGCGTCCGAAGCGACCCGCACGGCCAGGTTGGATGCGGTCGCGCAGGAGATCGATCGGGTCGAGCGCTTGCTCGCGGAGACGATCGCCGAGCTCGAGACGCAGGAGGCGGCGCTCGTCAGCGCCGAGGCGACGTACCGACAGGAGGAGGACCACCGCCGCGAGGTGGAGGATCTCCGCCGCCGGATGGGCGAAGAGGCGGCCGGACGGCGCGCGGAGCGCGAGGCGCTCGAGCGGTCGCTCGCCAACGCCGAGCGTGAGCGCGAGCGCCTCGCGGATGACCTCGCTTCGGTCCACGAGCGGATCGCCACGATCGAAGCCGAACGCGAGACCGTCGAGCGGGACATCGAGCAGATGGACGGGCAGTCGTCCCCGCTCGCGGAGCGTCGGGACCGGCTCGAGGACGAACGGCGGAACCTGGCGGCCAAGGTGCAGGAGCTGGAGGACGCGCGACGTGGGATGCAGGCGCGCAAGGACCTCCTCGACGCTCGGCGCACGGACATCGAGGAGACGCCCGGCTCTCGGTTCCTCAAGGAACACAAGGGTCGTGCCGTCGGACTGCTGAAAGACCTGGTGCGGATCGAACCGGGCCTCGAGCGCGCACTCGTGGCCGCGCTCGGGTCGCTCGCGGACGCCGTCGTCTACGAGGACGGTGCCCTCGCCTTACAGGACGCCCACGAGGGTGGCGGGGCGATCCTCGCGATCGCCGCCGGGGGGCCCGTCCCGCTCGGGCGGTCCGGCGAGCGGCGGCTCCTCAGCGTGGTCCACGCGGAACCGGCGGCCCGGGGGATCATCAGCACGGTCCTCCGCGACGTCTACCTGGCCGACACCGTGGACGAAGCGGTCGAGCGGCAACGCGAGCAGGCCCACTCGTCGTTCGTCACGCCAGACGGGATGCTGATCGGCCCTGCGGTGATCCACACCGCGATCGAGGCCGATGCCCGCCTCCGCGAGATCAAGGCGGAGCTGCAGGTGCTCGCGCACGACCTGTCGGCGACGGAGCAGCAGCTCCGGCCGCGCCGGCAACGACTCGGCGAGATCGGCGACGAGATCGCGTTCCTGCGGGAGCAGATCGACGCGGCCGACGCGGACATCACCTCTGCGGCCGAGCGTCTGACATCGTTCGAACGTGACCTCGGAGGTCTGCGGACGGAGGAAGAGATGCTCCGGCATCGGATCGCCGCGATCGAGGAAGGCGAAGCGGCCTGGCGATCACGATCGTCGGCCATCGCGCCTTCAGCGACCGAGGATCTGCCCGAGCTCCCACCGCTGCCGCAGTCACCGATCCAGGTCCGGGTCGCGGTGGAGACCCTGCGGCGAGATCGAGCGCACCACGACCACCGGGTGGCGGAACTGCGCGCCGAGCGGGACGCATTGGCCGCGCAGGACCCGCACGCGATCCGTCAGGCGCTCGTGGAGGCCGAGGCCTCGCGGAGCGAGGCGGAGGCCGCCGCGAGCGCGGCGGAGGCCGCGTGTGCGGCGGCCGGGGAAACGCGAGACGCCGCGGCCGTGGAGGAACGTGAGGCGGCCGAGGCCGAGGCGCGTGTCAACCGATCGTGGCGAGAGGCCTCCACCGAGCTCGACAGCCTGCGCGAGAAGTACGAGGAGGACGATCGCTCGCGCGGCGACATCGAGCGCCGGATCGCGGACGCCGAGCGCATGCTCCGGGAGGGCTTCGGGGCGGACCCGACCGAGGCGCTGGCGGAGCTCAACGACGATGACACGGTGGAGGGGATCGCGAAGCGGCAGGAGCTGGTGCAGCGGCGCCTCGGACTCCTTGGCCGGGTCAACCTCCTGGCGGTCGGCGAGCTCGGGGCGATGCAGGAACGCCACGACTTCATGCAGCGGGAGCTCGAGGATGTCCGGGCGGCGCGGCGCGATCTCATCGAGCTGGTCGCCCAGGTCGATCGCGAGATCACCGAAACGTTCACCACCGCGTACCGGGACGTCGCGATGCAGTTCGAACGGCTCGTCGCGGAGCTCTTCCCCGGAGGTGAGGGACGCCTCGTCCTGACCGATCCGGCGAGCCCTCTCGAGTCGGGCATCGAGATCGAGGCATCGCCCGGCCGCAAGCGGGTGAAGCGCATCTCGTTGCTGTCGGGTGGCGAACGATCGCTGACCGCCCTCGCGTTCCTGTTCGCGATCTTCACGGCTCGGCCATCCCCGTTCTACCTGATGGATGAGGTGGAGCCGGCCCTCGACGACGTCAACCTCCACCGGTTCCTCCGGCTCGTGGATGGGTTCGCGAAGGACGCGCAGGTGCTGATCGTCACCCATCAGAAGCGCACGATGGAGATCGCCGGCATGCTCTACGGGATCTCCTTGAACTCCGACGGCACGACCAAGGTGGTCGCGCAGCGGATGGAGTCCTCCGCCTCGACGGAGGCGACGGCCGTCCCCATGCCGCAGGCACAGCCCGTCCGCTAGCCTTCCGCGCGATGTGGTGGTACGTCCTGGTCTTCGCGCTCCTGGCAGTGCTGCTGGTGGTCGTCGGCACGATGCGGATCGTCCAGCGCCGGCGCGCCGGCCTCGGCCATGAGCACGTCTACCCAGCCGCGCCCGAGCATCCCGCGACGCAGCGACACGCCGCCCCGCCGACGGAGGCTCGCGCCTCGGGTGGGGCGTTCCGCGGGGACGGCCTCGGTCCGACCCTGAAGGGTCTCTTCCACGCCGGGACGTCGGAGACGACGTGGCGCGAGCTCGAGGACATCTTGCTGAGGGCGGACGTCGGCCCCAAGGCGGCGTCGGACATGGTGCAGCGCGTCCGGGCCGACCATCCGACGGGCGGCAACGTGATCGACACCGTCCGCGGAGAGATCCTCTCGATCCTGGGACCCGACCGGCCCCTCACGCTCGATCGGCGGCTCTCGGTGATCCTCGTGGTGGGGGTCAATGGATCCGGCAAGACGACCACGATCGGGAAGCTCGCCAAGCGGCTGGTTTCGGAGGGCAAGATGGTGAGCGTCGCCGCGGCCGACACGTTCCGCGCGGCGGCGGGCGAGCAGCTCGAGATCTGGGCGCGCGTGTCCGGTGCGCAGCTGATCGCCCAGGACCGCGGTTCGGATCCCGGCGCCGTTGCGTTCGACGCCGTCAAGGCTTCGGAGGCGCGCGGCGTCGACGTGCTGATCGTCGACACGGCTGGGCGCCTGCACACGAAGCAGCCGTTGATGGATGAGCTGTCGAAGATCAAGCGCGTGATCGAGAAGGCCGGCGCTGCGGTGGACGAGACATTCCTGGTGCTCGACGCCCAGACCGGGCAGAACGGGATCGCCCAGGCCCGCGCGTTCACCGACGCCGTCGAGATCACCGGTGTCGTGTTGACGAAGACGGATGGATCGGCGAAGGGCGGCATCGTCTTGGCCGTCCGGGAGGAGCTCGGTGTCCCCGTGCGGTTCGTCGGTGTGGGGGAGCGACCCGACGATCTCCGGCCCTTCGACGCCGCGGTGTTCGCCGATCGGCTGCTGTCCTCGGCTTGAGCGCGATGCGAGCCAGGATCCTCATCGTCGACGACCACCCCACGATGCGCGAGGCGATGCGCCTGGTGCTTGTCGATGAAGGCTTCACCGTCGATGAAGCTGCCGACGGCGCTCGAGCCTTAGACCTGGTCGCGAGCGACCGCCCGGACCTCGTCTTGCTGGATCTGAACATCCCGGGGATCTCGGGCCCGGATCTGCTCGAGGCTCTCAAGGCGAGCCGTGTGACCTCCGGCATCCCCGTCGTCGTCGTGACCGCCGAGGACGAGGAGGGACGGCGAGCGGCGATGCAGGCGGGTGCGGAGGACTACCTGACGAAACCCTTCAGTCCGCGTGCGCTGGTGCGGACGGTCGAGCAGGTGCTGGAAGGGTCCGAGCCGAGGGGAGGGTGACCGTGAAGGTGGAGCCCTCGCCGACGGCGGAGGTGACATCGATCCACCCGCCCATCGCTTGGGTCAAGAGCTTCGATATGTACAGGCCCAAGCCGAACCCTTCCGTGTGGGTGAGGCTGCTCTCGCGCTGGTGGAACCGCTCGAAGACCCGCCCCACCTCGGACTCCGGGATGCCCGAACCACGGTCGACCACATCGAACGAGACCGTCCCCTCCGCCGGCGTTCCCCAGCGAAGCACCACCGTCGCACCGGCCGGCGAGAACTTGACGGCGTTGTGCACGAGGTTCGTGAGGACCTGGATCAGACGGTTGGGGTCGGCCACCATCCGAACCGGGGCGTCGGTCCCTTCTTCGATCTGGACTGAGGCGGCGGCCTCGCCGAGCCCGTTCGTCACCTGCTCGAGCAGTTGTCGAACCTCGACCTCGGTCGGTTCGAGCGACAGCTTGCCTGCTTCGACCCGGGAAACCACCAGGAGATCCTCGACCAGGCGGATCAACCGATCCGTCTGCGTGAGCACGATGCTCAGGTACTCGTCGCGCTGATCGATCGTGAGGTCGCTTCCGCGACGCCGCAGCATGTCGACGAAGCCCCTGATCCCCGATAGAGGGGTACGGAGCTCGTGACTCGTGATGGCGACGAAGTCCGACTTCATCTCGTCCAGCTCTCGCAGGCGTTGCACCGTCGCTGCTTGATCGGCGCGGAGCCGCGCGGACTCGAGCACCAAGCCGAGTTGATCCGCGAGTCCCCGGAGCAGCTCCCCGCGCTCGTCGTCCGGTCCGCCTCCGTTCGCCGACCGCTCATGGAGCGCTCCGACGATCTCTCCGCGAACGACCATCGGCACGACAGCGTCCGGCGGCGCGATCACCGCCGCTCCTTCCAGGGCGGCGGCCGCCACCGGCGCCGACGCCGGGAACAGACGGTCCCCACGGAGGTAGCCAGGGTCGCCGTAGACCCCGTAGGCGACGAACCCCACCTCACCCGCGGATCCACGGTCTCGCACCAGGATGCCGAGCGCGTCGCATCCCACCTCCTTGGCGATCGCCTCCACGGTGGGCTGCAGGGTCGGCGCCAGTCGGTCCATGTCGGGTTCCGCGATCGCCGCCGCATGGAAGGCCGCGACCTCCCCACGGGCTTGCCCTTCCTTCGCCGCCGCGGCTTCGGCTCGAGCCGCCGCGGCCTCGGCATCGCGGGCGCGTCGTTCGGCCTCCGCGGCCTGACGGCGCGACAACGACGCGAACGACCCTGCGACCGCTCCCACCACGAGTGCCATGCCGGCCCGGAACGCGATCACAGGCGCGCTCGTCTTCATCGCCGAGGAGGCGGCGGCGACCCCGAACTCGGGGAGCAACTGCCCGGCGAGGAAGGCCGCGGCCCCCAGGGCGGCTCCCGGGAGACCCCAGCGTGCCGCCCCCTCGAGCGGGATCAGGTAGCCGACCACCCAGACGGGATCGGCGGGACCGTCCGTCGTGAGCCACACGAGACCGAGGATCACCAGTGCGTCCAGCGCGAAGGCGAGGATCCCGAGGGCCTCGAGCGGGGCCCCCTCCGCTTTCCGGGCGGCCCCGGCGATCGCGACGTTGCCGACCGTCAGCCCGACGACGAGGGCGACGCCGAGGGGCAGCACGAAGGTCGGGTCGCTGGCCCGATCGCGGATCGCGAACCCAACCTGGACCGCTCCGAACGCGGCGACGATCCAGCGCAGCACGACCAGGCGCTGCTCCAGGAGTCGCGCATCATCGTCGCTTCGTACGGTGCCCATCCCGATCCTCCCGGCCGATACACTAGGTGGTCGAGCGGCCCCAACACCGCAACCGACCTTTCACTATGTTCGACACACTGACCGAGCGCCTGGATGGCGTCTTCTCGAAGCTCCGCAAGCGAGGCAAGCTCCACCCCAAGCAGGTGGACAACGCACTCGCCGATGTCCGCACCGCGTTGCTCGAGGCGGATGTCGCGGTGGAGGTCGCCGACGACCTGCTGAACCGCGTTCGCTCTCGTGCGCTGTCGGAAGAAGTCTTGAAGAGTCTGACGCCCGCCCAACAGGTCGTGAAGGTCATGAACGAAGAGCTGACGGTGACGCTCGGAGGCGAGCACCGGCCGTTCACCCTTCCCGGCGCACCGCCGGTCGTCGTGCTGCTGGCCGGCGTGCAGGGCTCGGGCAAGACCACCGCCAGCGCGAAGCTGGCGAAGTACCTGAAGTCGAAGGGGAGGCGGCCGCTCCTGGTGGGCGCGGACCTCGACCGCCCGGCCGCGGTTGAACAGCTCCGCACGTTGGGCCGCGAGATCGGCGTCCCCGTCTGGTCCGAGGGACGCGACCCGGTCAAGCTCGCCAAGAACGGCGTGCGAGAGGCCGAACGGACGGGTGCCGACGTCGTCATCGTCGACACGGCCGGGCGCCTGCACGTGGACCCGGAGATGATGAAGCAGGCGAGGAAGATCAAGGACGTCACCAAGCCGGCTCACGTGTTGATGGCGTGCGACGCGATGACGGGGCAGGATGCGGTGATCCAGGCACGCGAGTTCATGCACGACGTCGATACGACGGGGTTCATCCTGACCAAGCTCGACGGGGATGCTCGCGGCGGGGCCGCCTTGTCGATGACCGGGGTGACGGGTCGGCCGATCTTCTTCGCGGGAACGGGGGAGCGGCTGGATGACCTCGAGCCCTTCTACCCCGATCGGATGGCGGGACGGATCCTCGGCATGGGCGACGTCCTCACGCTGATCGAGAAGGCGCAGGACACGGTCGATGCCGACAAGGCTGCTGCCGCCGCGGAGCAGATGATGCAGGGACGGTTCAACCTCGAGGACTTCCTCGAGCAACTCCGCCAGATGAGGAAGCTCGGTCCCATCCAAGACATCCTCAAGATGCTGCCCGGCGTGCCTGGCGGGAAGAACGCGGTCAAGGAGATGGCGGAGGCGGTGGATGAGGCAGAGCTCCGTCGCGCCGAGGCGATGATCCTGTCCATGACCCAGGAGGAGCGACGGAATCCCGCTATCATCTCCGGGTCCCGTCGGCTCCGGATCGCGGATGGATCCGGGACGACGACCGCCGACGTCAACCAGCTCCTGAAGGACTTCGAGGGTGCGCGGAAGATGATGCGGTCGATGATGGGTGGCAAGCGGCTGCCGGGGATGGCCAAGGTCCCCGGCGTCAAGCCTTAGACCGAGGAGACGAACGAGATGGCGACGAGGATCCGTCTGCGGCGGATGGGCTCGAACAAGCGGCCCTTCTATCGCGTCGTGGTCGCCGACCAACGGAGCCCTCGCGACGGGCGCTTCATCGAGATCATCGGCAGGTACCACCCGTTGAACGAGCCCTCCGTGATCGAGATCGACGCGGATCGAGCGCTGCACTGGCTCATGGTGGGGGCTCAGCCGTCGAACCAGGTCCGGAACCTGATGAGCAAGGTCGGGATCTGGGACCGATTCGTCGCCGAGCGGCCGAACGCCGCGGCGCCGACCACGTCGAAACCGGAGCGGCCCGTCAGAACGAAGATGTCGAAGAAGGCGCAAGCGAAAGCGGCGGAGGCGGCCGAACAGCGCACCGAGGCCCCCACACCCGCAGCGGAGTCTGCGCCAACACCGGAGCCCGAGCCGTCCGACGCCGACACGGAGCCGGCTGCGCCCGCAGCGTCGACCGGATCCGAGCCCGACGAAACGCCCGCGTCGGACGCCGCTCCGACGGACGTGCAGGAGACGCCCGAGGGCTGACGTGAAGGAGCTCGTCGAGTTCCTGTGCCGTGAGCTCGTCGACGACGCCGATGCCGTGCGCGTCCACGAGGCGTTCGATGAACGCGGGCCCGTCTACACCGTGACGGTTGGCCCGGGCGAGCTCGGCAAGGTGATCGGGCGGGGCGGACGGACGGCCAAGGCGATCCGCACCGTCGTTCGCGCGGCCGCCACGCGGCAGCACGTATCGGTCCGCGTCGACTTCGAGGATTGACGTGGAGCGGCCGACGATCGTCGTCGGCGTCGTTCTCAAGCCTCACGGGTTGCGGGGTGAGGTGACCGTGCAGAGCCGGTCCGACAACCCCGACCGTTGGACCTCCGGTTCGGTGGTGTTCGACGATGCCGGAACCCGCTACCGCGTGACCGCCGCTCGTCCCCATGGCGCCCGCCTGCTGGTGTCGTTCGAAGGGATCGACGATCGGACGGCGGCTGACGGCCTCAGGGGACGGGAGTTGCTGGTGCCCGAGTCGTGGCTCCCGGACCTGCCCGATGGCGAGTGGTGGCCGCACCAGCTCGAAGGGTGTCTGATCGTCACGGAACGCGGACGCGAGCTGGGCACCCTCACGGAGGTGATCGCGAATCCCGCGAACGACCTCTGGGTGGCCGTCGACGCGTCGGGGAAGGAGACCCTCGTTCCCGTGCTGAAGGACCTCCTGATCCAGGTGGACGTTCCCGCCAAGCGGATCGTCGTCCGGGACGTCCCCGGGCTCACCGCTCCCGAAGACGATCCTTCATCGACACCCGGGCGGTGAAGGAGGGCGTGCCCGCCCCTCGGGTCAGATCTCGGCGAGCTTGGCGAGCGCGGCGACCTTCTTCAGCACGTAGCGATGGCCGTCGCGACGGACGAGGCCGCGACGGTCGAATTCCTTGAGGATCCGCGTGACGTTCTCGCGGCTGCCGCCGCAGAGACTCGCGAGGTCGGCCTGCGTCACCTCGGGGACGACCACGCCGTCGGCGGGCAGATCGTCCAGGTCAGGCGTGACCATCTGGAGGAGGCGCTTCGCGACGCGCCCCTTCAGATCGAGGAACAACAGATCGTCGACGAATGCCTGCTGGCCCTGCAGCTGCCGGGCGAGCGCCCGGATAACGTCCCGGGCGGCAGCCTGCTCTCTCGTGATGAACCGAACGAACTCCTCCGCAGGGATCGCCCACACCTCGCACTCGGCGAGGGCGAGCAGACTCGCGGTCCTCGGCATGTCGCCGAGCGGCCCGAGTTCCCCGACGAATTGGGGCGTGTCGACGGTCGCGTGATAGACGCGAGATCCCGTGATGGCCACGGAGCTCGCCTCCACCCTGCCCTCGATCAAGAAGAAGACGTCGGCGGCGGATTCGCCCTGGTGGCAGAGGTAGGTGCCTCGCCGGTAGTGCCGGACGGTGCCTTCGGCGGCGAGCTTGGAGACGGCGTCGGTCGGAACGCCCCGGAGCACGGATGCGGTCGCCATCGCTTGTACGAGAGGGGGTACGGCCGTCTTCTTGGGCACGGCGCGTAGCCTGGCATACCGGCTCCGCCCTCGCCAACGCGGGGAACGACGAAGGCCCGGCCTGTGGCCGGGCCTTCGACCCAGAGCTCTCGATGCTCAGGAGAACGTCTACCGAGCGTTGCGAGCGTTGCGGGCGTTCCTCGCGTTGCGAGCGTTCCTCGCGTTGCGAGCGTTCCTCGCGTTGCGGGCGGTCTTCTCGACGCCTGCCGCGGCCTTGTCGCTCTTCTCCTCGGTCTCCGGAAGCTTCGGGGTGATCTTCTTCTCCGCCATTTCCCTCTTCTCCTTCCGCTCGGGGGTTCTGGGCCCCTCGACGTGACCCCCGAATCGTTGCACAACCGTCCGGTGACGCTGTATCGCTCGTCACCGGAACCGGCGTGTCGTTCGTCAGTTCCGATGTGTGTCGCGCGTCACACGAGGGATGTGACGCGCGACGAGGTCACGTGCCGAGATCCGGAAGGGGGATCGGGTCAGGCCGAGGGGAGCAGTTCCCGCAGTACAGGGCGTCCTCGACGACCAGCGCTTGCATGGAATCGGAGCCGCGGAACAGCTCCAAGATGTACGGCCGCTCCTTCGCGTGATCCTCGCACATGCCGCGACCGCAGAACCGGCACGCGCCGACCGCCGTGCGATGGCAGTTCCAACAATCCACCCGAGCCCCTTTCGTCTCCTCAATATTCCCAGGTCTGTTCCGTGGGGGGCAGGAGTTGATGTCGACGGAACGCCTCGGCGATCACGCGGTCGAATCCCTCACGGGAGAGTTGGAACGCCCGGACCGAGGTGTGCGCGACGACGCTCGCGTTCCGCGGCTGGTCGTTCAGGAGCGCGATCTCGCCGAAATGATCGCCGGGTCCCAGGCGCGTGACCTGTTGGCCGTCGCGGATCACGTCGACCCGGCCCGATCGGATCGCGTAGAAGGCGTCCCCGGGCTCTCCCTGCGTCACGATGACCTGGCCGGCCGAAGGGGTGACCCACTTCCCGTACGTGATCAAGCTGCCGAGCGCCTCGGAGCTCAGGTGTCGGAACGCGGGATGCTCACGAAGCTCCGCCATCGCCTGCAGGGTGAGTCCGAACTCGGGCGCGTCGATCGAGTCGGCGAGGAGCCGGTCGAACGTGCCTCGGTCCACCTCGAACAGTTCGACCTCGCCCGACGCCCGGGCCGTGGCGGACCGGGGCGTCGACTGAAGGAGTCCCAGCTCGCCGAAGGAGTCGCCGCGGCGGAGGGTTCTCAGCATGCTCGTCTCGCCGGTCTGCGGATGCTCCGTCTCGATCACGACCTCGCCTTGGCGGACGACGTAGAACGCATCGCCTCGGTCTCCCTGTCGGAAGATGGCCTGCCCGGCGCGCACGACACGGAGCTGCACCCGGCCGGCCAGGTCGCTCAGGACGTCCTCGGGCAGGTCCTCGAACGCAGGCAGCGCATCGATCAGCTGCGCCGCCTCCACCCGCCACCCAGACTCGAACCGGAACCGCACCCGCCGGTACACGGCCCGTATGCGGCGCCACAAGCTCCGTACCAATCCGACGGCCGCGCGGATCAGGGGTCCGGCCACGAAGACGGCGAGCAGGAGCAGGACGAGCCGCGACAGGAATCCGCCGTCCCACAGCGCTTGCACGATCCCGCCGAATTGGGCTCGCCAGAAGTAGAACGCCGAAAGCAACACGATCACCGCGAACACCGATCCCAACAACCCGTAGGCGGCAAGCCCGAGCTCCTGCGGGGTGAATCGTTCCCGCGTGCGCACCTTGTGAACGAGATCGTGCTGGATGAACTCGAGCGACCGGGGGCGGAGGTCGGGAACCTGGATCAGATCCGTGAGGATCCAGTATCCGTCGAGCTCCAACAGGGGCACGAGATTCAAGATGATCACGAACAGGTTCAGGAGCGCGAACCGGTAGAGGAACGGCGCCACCCGCATGTCCGGGAAGGTGAACAAGACGATCGAGGCCAGCCCCGCGAGAACGAGCTCCGCGAACGGGCCGGCGGCGAACAGCAGGATCCTCGGCCATCGATCCATCATCAGGCTGTCGCTCGCGTTGACGTAGAACGAGAGTCGGCCGAAGTACAGCGAGAAGCCCGCCGTCCCCACGTTCCTCCCGAAGTGCTTCTCGACCGAAGCATGCCCGAGCTCGTGGGCGAAGGTGAGAACGAAGGAGAGTGCGATCAGGATCGCCGACTCGGCCGGGGCAGCCGTGGCGTTGAGATGGAACCGACCCGAGTGTTCGACCGCGAGGAAGGCCACGACCCCTCCGAACGCGATCGCGAGCATGGCGATGACCGAGATCGGATGGAAGAAGTACCGGATGGTTCGTCGGTAGATCTTCGTGACGACCGGATCGGGCCCTTCCCATTCGATCTGGAGCGTCCTCGCGAACTTCCGGAGGTTCGGGAACGACGTCCTCGATCGCTCCAGCGCTCGCTCGAGCGCTTCATCCGTGTCCAGGGGGGCCGGGTCCAGGAAGCCACCCTCGTAGAGCGACTCGGTGAGCTCGACGATCGCGTCTGCGTCGAGGTCGCCTTCGTCGTCCAATCGCTCGACGATCAGATCGGACACGCTGCGTGACCCGTCGAGGAGCGGGAAGAGCTCGACGTCCGACGGTGGCAGGCGGTAGTGGACCGTGCGGAGCGGATTGGCGACCATCGCGTAGTCATCGCCCCACGGGAGGTGGAAGACCTTCCATTCGGTTCCCGCGGCGAGCTTGGGGCGGAACGTCGTGGGATCGAGCTGCTCGGACAGCGAAGCCCACACGCCGACGTCCTCCCCACCCACGCGATCCGCGGTCTCGACGCTCGGAGGCGGCGGCACGTCACGTGGGCGCACACCGTCGACCGCTTCCACCTGACCGCCGAGCGCGGCCGTGACGGCGCGGTAGACGTTCGGGCGCCGACGCAGGTCCGCGCGATGTCGGATGGTGTCGACCGTGATCAGGATCGCCGCGATCGCGACCACGGTGAGCACGACGTACTGCACGAGTCCCTCCCTCCGTTCTGCTCGGGGCCGTTCTGCTCGGAGCCCTTCGGCGCGGGCCCGTTCGGCGCGGAGCAGACCGCATCCTCCCCTTTGAGGAAGGGAGGCGCAACGTTCCATCAGCAAGCCGAGTGACGTCGGTCACGTCCGGGAGCGGCCCAACGACACGTCCCGGTGGTGTCGGAGGCCATAGGTGGCGGCCGTGCACGGGCGTACGTTCGTGTCGTCAGAAAGGCGGTGGCGAAGATGATCAACGGAGAGTTCGCGAAGTATCGGATCGAGGATCGGGTCCGCGAAGGGGTGTCGGCACGGGGTGCGCGACAGCTCGGAGCTCGCCGCGCCGCGGAACGCCGGGTGCGCGCACGACGGCTGGTTGGGGTGACAGCGGCACTGTTGTCATTGCCGTTCAAGCACTAGGGACGCTCGCATCCGGTCCTTCGGGGGGCGGGGCGGTCGCGGAGCGACCGCCCCGCCCCCCTTTCATGACGGTAGCCTCGCGGGGTGAGGATCGACGTGTTCACGATCTTCCCCGCCGTCGTGGAAGCCCCGCTCCCCGGGAGCCTCCTGGGTCGTGCGATCGGCGCAGGCGTCCTGGACGTGCGCGTCCACGACCTCCGGCAGTGGTCCGTGGACCGGCATCGAACGGTCGACGACGCTCCGTTCGGCGGTGGTCCGGGGATGGTCATGAAGCCGGAGCCGTTCTTCGCCGCGGTCGAGTCGCTGGATCCGGACCGCGGGCGGGTCCTCCTGATGTCGCCCGCGGGCCGCCGGCTCGACCAGGAGCTCGTCCGGGCGCTGTCGTCCGAACCGCACCTCACGATCCTGTGTGGCCGATACGAGGGCGTCGACGAACGGGTGGTCGACGGGTTACCAGCCGAAGAGATCTCGATCGGCGACTACGTGCTCTCGGGCGGCGAGCTCCCGGCGCTCGTCCTGATCGAAGCCGTCACCCGCCTCGTTCCGGGCGTCATCGGGAAGGAGGCGTCTCATGAACAGGACTCGTTCAGCGCCGGCGGTCTCCTCGACCATCCCCACTACACGCGCCCACAGGAGTTCCGCGGGATGTCCGTTCCGGAGGTCCTCGTCTCTGGGAACCACGGCGAGGTCGACCGATGGCGACGCGACGCCGCGAGCGAGAAGACCCGGCGGAACCGCCCCGATCTGACGAACGATCGATCCGCGTAAGGGTCAAGGCCGCACCATGCACGCGGGCGGCCGGAGGGCCGCTGGTACACTCGGTGGCCGCCCATGAACAAGACCGATCTGATCGAGCAGCCCTTCCTGCGCAACGATATCCCCGATTTCCGTCCCGGCGACTCCGTCAAGGTTCACGTCCGCGTGGTCGAGGGCAATCGCGAGCGGGTCCAGGTCTTCCAGGGCGTCGTGCTGCGTCGTTCGGGCGGAGGGATCCGCGAGACGTTCACGGTTCGGAAGATCTCGTTCGGGGTCGGGGTTGAGCGGACGTTCCCGTTGCACTCGCCCTCGATCGCTCGTCTCGAGCTGCTTCAGCGCGGCCGGGTGCGTCGCGCCAAGCTGTATTACCTGCGCGACCTCCGGGGGAAGAAGGCGCGCATCAAGGAGCGACGGATCGACGATGCGAAGCTCGCCGCTATGGAGGCCGCCTCGGCCGCGGACCGCGAAGCCGCGGCGATCGACGATCTCGCCGAGGAGACGGCCGACGCCGACATCGCCGGCCCTGGGGTGCTGGACGAGGCCGAGCTCGACACTGGGTCCCTCGAGGCAGCCGACACGCCGGCGGCGCCGGCCGATCAGGAGGCGACGCCCGACGGCGATGCCGAGGAGCGGGCCGAGGCCTAGCCCGTGGCCGACCGGCCGCACGACCCTGACGAGCCACCCATCCCGGTGGTGGACGACGACCCACCGGCCGCCGCGTCGCATCGCAAGGTTCCCAACGAGGACTCCGGGTTCTGGCGGGAGCTCCCCGTCCTGGTGTTCGTCGCACTCATCGTCGCGATCCTCATCAAGACCTTCCTCGTCCAGGCGTTCTACATCCCTTCGGAGTCGATGGAGCCCACGTTGCAGCGGGGCGACCGGGTGCTCGTGTGCCGGATCTGTACGCACTTCTCATCCGTCCATCGAGGCGACGTCATCGTCTTCTCCGACCCCGAGCCTGGGCCTGATCAGGGCCGCGGGGCGATCGGCGGGTTCCTCCACTGGCTGGCGGAGGGCATCGGTGTCGCCCAGCCGGAGAACCCCGACTTCATCAAACGGGTGATCGGACTGCCCGGCGACACGGTCGAGATCCATCGGGGTGTCGTCTTCGTCGATGGGGAGCGCCTCGACGAGCCGTACCTGGATCCGGAAACGGACACACGTTCGTTCCCGAAACGGACCATCCCGGATGGGATGCTGTACGTGCTGGGCGACAACCGGCTCCACTCCGGGGATTCCCGCTTCGAGCCACCGTCGGGCGTCGGGCTGGTGCCGATCGACAAGGTGATCGGAAAGGCGTTCGTCAAGGTATGGCCGCCGGATCGATGGGGATGGCTGTAGCCGAGGATCTGGACCGGTACGAGTCGACCCTGCGCGCACAGGGTTTCGTCAGGATCGCCGGCGTCGACGAGGTCGGACGCGGAGCGCTCGCCGGTCCACTCGTCGCCGCTGCGGTGGTGCTCCCCGACGACTTCGATCGGACCGGGATCCGCGATTCGAAGCTCCTCACCGCCAAGCAACGTGAGGTCCAATGCGAGCGGATCATGAACGCGTGCGTGTACACGATCCGGAAGATCGAGCCCAACGTGATCGACGCACGTGGCCTCCATCGGAGCAACCTCGCGCTCCTACGGCGATGCGTCCGCGCGCTCGACCCCGTTCCCGACTACGTGCTGACAGATGGGTTCCCCGTGGCGAAGATGCCGTGTCCCGCGCTCGGCGTGAAGAAGGGTGACATGGTGGCGGCGAGCATCGCTGCGGCGTCGATCGTCGCGAAGGTCACCCGGGACCGGATCATGCGGCGTCTGCATCGCCACTATCCCGAGTTCGATCTGGCACACAACAAGGGCTACGGCACCCCCGCACACCGGGATGCGCTGCAACGATTCGGTCCCACCCCGATCCACCGGCTCAGCTTCGCCGGGGTCGGCCAACCCTCCTTGCCGGGGTTCGTGTGAGCGGATCGCGAGCGAGCGTGAGAGCATGGATCGCTGATGGAAGACGACATCGAGCGGTTCGAGGAAGAGCGCGAGCTCGAGCTCTATCGGGAGTACCGAGACGTGCTTCCGATGTTCACGTACGTCATCGAGACGGAGCGTCGCTTCTATCTCGCCAACAAGGTGGACCTCGAGCAGCTCGAAGGCGGATGGGTCAAGGTTGAGCTCATCGATGCGTGGGTGTGGGACATGTTCCGGCCCGCGCGATTCGTCTCCACGGTGCGTGTGATGACGCAACGCGACGTCAACGTCGAGGAGTTGCGACGCGAGGACGCCGCGAGCCTCCTCGACGCGCCCGAGGACTGACCGAACCAGGATCGGTGTCGGTGCTCGCGGCTATCGTCCGCGCGTGGATGCACGGCCGGGAACGGGGCGCACCGGCGAAGCGGCGACCGAAACGCTCTACGTTCGGCGCGGGTTCCGGGTCGTTGCGCGCAACTGGCGCTGCCGCATCGGGGAGCTGGATCTCGTCGTGCAGCGTGGCGGTCTGCTCGTGATCTGCGAGGTCAAGACCCGGCGAGGGACCCGATTCGGCGCGGGATTCGACGCCGTCGATGCGCGGAAGCGACGCAAGCTACGCGCCGTCGGCGAGGTCTTCCTGCAACGAACGCGGGTGCGTCCGGTGGCGGTGCGATTCGACGTCGCGAGTGTGCGGCTGCGGCTGGACGGCTCAGCGGTGGTCGACGTCTTCGAGGACGCCTTCTGACAAGCGGCGCAGAGCCGACACCAGCCCGTCGATCTCGGCAGGGCTCGACAGGTAGTTGACGACGCCGGCCCGCAGGAACGTAGAGCCGCGTAACGTCGTCACGCTGACCCAGGCCGCGCCGTCCAGCTCGAGCGAGCGTTGCAGGTCGTTCTGGTACGCGTCGAGCCGGCCGGGCGGCCACCGGTCCCATCCCTCCGGGAGATGACGGAAGCAGACGATCGAGAGCTCGGGCTCGACGGCGAGCTCGAAGTCCGGCGCGTCACGCAAGCGCGCAGCCAGGTACGCCGCCAGGTCGTCGTTGTCCTCGACGAGTGCGGCCAGTCCGCGCGTGCCCAGGTGCTTCCAGCTCATCCAAAGCTTCAGGGCGCGGAACCGGCGCGTGCCCTCGATCGTGTACTCGTACCAATTCAGTGGCTCGTCCTCCGGACGGCTCGAGGCGTAGTACTCGGGCGACCGGTGGAACGTTTCCCGGAGATCCTCTCGCCGGCGGACGACGAGCGCGCCGATGTCGTACGCCTGGAAGAACCACTTGTGTGGGTCGACCGTCACGGAGTCCGCCAGCTCCAGACCGGGCACGCGGGCGGCGTCGCGCGGCGAGAGCCGCGCGGCGCCGCCGTAGGCCGCGTCCACGTGCAACCACAGCCCCTCGCTCTTCGCGAGTGCCGCCAGGTCGACCACGAGGTCGACCGAGCCGGTGTTCGTGGATCCGGCGACCGCGCTGATCGCGAGCGGGGTCAGGCCCGCCGCTCGGTCCTCGGCGATCGCGTCCGCGACCGGTCCGGCTTGCAGCCGGAACCGGTCGTCGGACGCGACCACGTGGAGCGTGCCGCTGGGGAACCCGAGGATGTCCAGGCCGCGCTCGACCGAGAAATGCGTCTGGTCGCTCGCGTAGACGCGCACCCCCTCGAGCGCCGAACCTCGCGGCGGACGGTCGTCGCCTCGGATCTCGGCGAGGTGGATGTCGCGAGCCACCGCGAGCGCCATCAGGTTCGCCATCGCCCCACCGGAGGTGAGGACACCCCATGAGCCCGCTCCCGACCCGACGACGGTGCGGAGCCAGCCGACCACCTCCTCCTCGACGAAAGCACCGATCGGTCCCGCGTGCCACACGTCGACCCCCTGATGCAGCCATTGCGCCAGGACTTCGCCGCCGATCGACATCGCCAGCGGGGGCGGCGTGAAGTAGCTGAACGCTCCAGGGAATTGCGCGTTGAACGTCATGGGAGCGACCCGCTCGCGGAACTCTGCCAGGACGGCATCCGCCGGGTTGCCGACGTCCGGCGCGGGGGCTGGTTCGTTCGAGGGACCGAAGAATCGCCGACGCGAATCCGGATAGCTCTCTCGCTGGATCGGGCGCACCATCGCCTCGCCGTAGAGCCAGTCGAGGGCCTCGGTCCAGACCGCAGCTCCGAACCGTTCGAGGCTCGTCCGAGAGACGCTGGCGTCGCGGATGTCGAGGAGCTCGGGATCGGGGACCGGGAGATGGGCGTCTGAGGTCATGGCGGCGATGCTACCGGTGTGTGACGGTCGTCACGGTTGGAGCCCACGCTCGGTCGTAGCGTCGTCGCATGTACGGACGGGTGATCGGCGTGACCGTGCTCGGGGTCGGCGGCCATCCGGTCACGGTCGAGGCGTTCGTCGGGCGAGGCCTCCCGTCGTTGACCGTGACGGGGCTCCCCGGCGCCGCCGTGCAAGATGCGCGGGATCGGATCAGGCCGGCGGTCGAACACGCGGAACTCGAATGGCCGCTGCGCCGCGTGGTGGTCAACCTCGCCCCCGGCAACCTCCGGAAGGAAGGTGCCGGGCTCGACCTCCCGATCGCCGTGAGCGTCTTGGTGGCGACGCGGCAGGTACCGCCCGAGGCCGCCGCCGGTCACGTCTTCTTCGGTGAGGTCTCACTCAAGGGCGACGTCCTTCCGACACCGGGTGTGATCTCGGTCGCGATCGCGGCGGCCCGCCGCGGGCTCCGCGGGGTCATCGTCCCGGCGGCCAACGCCGTCGAGGCTGCGCAGGTCGACGGGCTCGCCGTGATCGGCGTGGCTACCATCCAGGACGTCGTCGGATTCCTCCAGGGAACGTGGCGGCCACCGGCGATCGGACCGTCGGAGACCGGGTCAGAGCCCGTGACCTCCGCAGACCTGTCGGAGGTGCGCGGCCAGGACGAGGCGCGACGCGCGCTGGAGGTCGCGGCCGCCGGCGGCCACAACCTCCTGATGGTCGGTTCGCCGGGGGCCGGCAAGACCATGCTCGCCCGGCGACTGCCGACGATCCTGCCGGATCTCACCCCGGAGGAGGCCCTCGAGGCCACCCAGCTGCACTCCGTGGCGGGGCTGCTGGCCGGGCGCGGATTGCTCCGCGAGCGTCCCTTCCGCGCGCCGCATCACTCCGTCTCCACCGCGGGTCTCCTGGGCGGGGGTTCGACCGTCCTTCGGCCGGGTGAAGCGAGCCTCGCGCATCGGGGAGTCCTGTTCTTGGACGAGCTGACGGAGTTCCGGCGCGACGCCATCGAAGCGCTCCGCCAACCGCTCGAGGATGGCCGGATCGTCGTGACACGCTCCGGTGGATCGGTGTCGTTCCCCGCTCGTTTCACGCTCGTCGCGGCGGCCAACCCGTGCCCGTGCGGGTTCTCGGGTGACCCGCAACGGTCGTGTCGGTGTCGCCCAGATCAGGAGGATCGCTATCGGCAGAAGCTCTCCGGACCGCTGCTCGACCGCATCGACCTGCGGCTCACGATCCCGCGTCTCACCAAGGACGAACTGCTCGGCGCCTCTTCGGGGGAGCCCTCGGCGGTGGTCCGCGATCGCGTGATCGCGGCACGCGATCGGCAGCGGCGGCGCTATTCGCCGCTCGGGATCACCTGTAACGCCGACCTGCCAGGGCCGATCGCGCGCCGCGAAGCCCAGCTGTGTCCGGATGCCGAACGGCTGCTCGGCAGAGCCGTCGATCACATGGCGCTCACGGGGCGTGGTTTCGATCGGGTGATCAAGGTCGCACGGACGGTTGCCGATCTCGCGGGAGCCGCTCGCGTTTCCGAACAGCACGTCGCCGAGGCGCTTTCCTACCGGACCGCGTTCGAGCAGGACGAAGGTCTGGCGCGTGCCGGCTGAGGTCGCATCACCTTCCGGCTTCCCGGACGGATTCGGCCGCGGTCCCGGAGAGAAGGACGCGTTGCTCCTCCTTCGCTGTCTGCTGGGACCCACGCCGCGTTCTCTCCACGCGCTCATCTGGAGAACGGGAAGCGCCTCCCGCGCCCTCGCCCGTATCCGCGCAGGCGACGCGGGATCGGAGAACGACCGAGCATTCCTGGCGAACACCGACGTCAGCCAGATCCGACGGAGCCTCGATCGCGTGGGCGCACGCTTCGCCGCGCCGGGAGACCCCGACTATTGCCCCGCGTTCCTCCGGCTCGCGGATCCGCCGGTCGGCGTCTTCGCCCGGGGCCGCGTCCTCGGCCGGGGCGACCACCGGGTCGCGGTCGTCGGTTCACGACGCCCGACCGCAACGGGGATGGAGGTCGCTGCCGAGCTTGCCCGAGGACTCGCCGTGGCGGGTGTCCTCACCGTGAGCGGTGGTGCGGTTGGGATCGATGCCGCCGCCCATCGTGGGGCGCTCGACGCCGGCGGTGTCACGGTCGCGGTCCTCGGGTCCGGGATCGACGTGGCGCACCCCGCGCGCAACCGGGGCTTGTTCGAGCGGATCGAAGCGTCGGGAACCGTCATCAGCGAGTATCCGCCGGGCACCCCGGCCGAGCCGTTCCGGTTCCCCGCCCGGAACCGCCTGATCGCAGCGCTCAGCCGGGGCGTGGTCGTCGTCGAGGGCGCGGCGAAGAGCGGCACGCGGATCACGGCCGAACACGCCGTCGACCTCGGCCTCGATGTCTTCGCGGTTCCCGGGCCGGTGACGAGCCCCCTCGCAGAGACGCCGCTCGGCCTGATCCGCGACGGCGCCATCATGATCCGGGGAACGGCCGACCTCCTTGAGGACCTCGGGCTCGATGGAGACGCCTCGGGGGAACGGGGAGTCCCCCGGGGGCTGTCGGCCGGCGAGCGCAGGGTCCTTGCGGCGCTGGGCACTTCGATGCTGCCGACGGCCGTCGCGGGGGTCACGGGGATGCCGGTCGCCGACGCCCTCACCGTCTTGATCGGGCTCGAGCTCCGGGGACTCGTTCGCGGCGTCGGCGGCCGGTTCGAGCGGACCTTCAGGGCGATCGGTTCCTGATCAGGGGCTGGATGGCCTCGGAACCGGACGACGGCGGACACCCGTCTGGGTGATTGCGCGTGGTCCGAGGCGCTGGGACGATATGCCGTATCTGCGCCGACCATTCCCCCGGCGCGCCCGGAGAGAGACCTCGTGGAACAAGACGCCCTTCCCCCGTCGCAACTCCGCCTCGTGCGCGCGTTCGCCGACCACCTCCGGCTGGAGCGCCACCTCTCGACGAACACGGTGGTGGCGTATCAGCGGGATCTGCTGGAGCTGGTGGGCTTCCTCCAGCGCGCCGGGTCGTCGCTCGAGGAGGCGGATCGCGCAACCCTCCGCCGGTTCCTCGCCCAGCAGCACACCCTCGGCTACGCACGAGCATCGATCGCGCGCCGCGTCGGGGCGATCCACACCTTCTATCGATGGGCGGTTGCCGAGGACCGGGTCCCGCTCGACCCGTCGTCCTCCCTGGGCAGTCCGAAGGTCGTCAATCGACTTCCGACCGTCCTCCGGCCGAGCGAGGCAGAGGCCCTGGTCGAGGCGCCGCCCATCCACGAGGTCGACGGCGGATCCGATGACGAGGACGCCGTCACCCGCGCGGTCGGGCTCCGCGACCGTGCCGTGCTCGAGCTCCTGTATGGCTCCGGCTTGCGCGTGAGCGAGGTCGCCGGGCTCACCATCGACCGGGTCGACCTGACGCGAGGGCGGGTCCTCGTGCTGGGCAAGGGCTCGAAGGAGCGCGAGGTGCCGATGTCCGACCCGGCGGTCGAGGCCGTGCGGCGATGGGTGTCGGAGGGCAGGGAAGCGATGGGAACGGGTTCCGCGTCGCTCTTCTTCAATCGGAAGGGGCGGCCGATCGGACAACGCGATATCCGGGCGCTTGTGGAAGGATATTCGGGACGCCTGCTACCCGGGCGCCGGGTCACGCCACACACGTTGCGGCATTCGTACGCGACGCACCTGCTGGAAGGAGGAGCCGACATCCGCGCCGTGCAGGAGCTGCTGGGGCATGCGACCGTTGCGACCACCCAGCGGTACACGCATGTGTCGCGGACGAGGCTCTTCGAGGCGTACGAGCGATCCCACCCGAGGGCATGATCGTGGCGACGACGAAGAAGGCTCCCGCGAAGGTTGCGACGAAGGTCGCGGCGAAGACGTCGACCAAGACCGCCACCAAGACGAAGGTCCGAACGAAGGCTGGACCGGCGCCGATCACGATCCCGCCGCACGTTGACGATGAGCTCGCGGAGGTGTGGCACGCCTTCAAGGGGAGCGCCGCGGTTTCGGCGCGCGAGAAGCTGATCCTGCATTACGCCCCGCTCGTGAAGTACGTCGCCAGCCGCGTGGCGACGGGTCTTCCCGCGAGCGTCGAACAGGCAGACCTCGTGTCCTACGGGATGTTCGGCTTGATCGATGCGTTGGAGAAGTTCGAGCCCGGGCGCGGGAACAAGTTCGAGACGTACGCGATCCCGCGGATCAAGGGCGCCATCATCGACGAGCTCCGCGCGATGGACTGGGTGCCGCGTTCGGTCCGCTTCAAGCAGCGCGAGATCGAGAAGGCCCTCGCGGATCTCGAGTCGATGCTCAAGCGTCAACCGACGGAGAGCGAGCTCGCCGGCCGTCTGGGGATCTCGCGGACCGAGCTGCACCAGGTCGTCACGCAGATCTCGTTCGTTTCCGTGCTCGCCCTCGACGAGACCGTCAACGTGGGTCAGGACCGTGGGGAGGCTGTCTCGCTGATCGACACGCTCGCCGACAAGGCGTTCGACCCCAGCACGGGCATGGAATCACAAGAGACCCGGGGACTCCTCGCCGCGGCGATCAACTCGCTGTCCGAACGCGAGAAGATCGTCGTGACCTTGTACTACTTCGAAGGCCTCACGCTCGCCGAGATCGGCGAGATCCTCGGCGTGACGGAGTCACGTGTCTGTCAGATCCACACCAAGGCCGTGGGGGTCCTCCGCGGTCAGCTCTCTGAGGTGGATTGACCCGAGTCGGCGCCGGGCTGTGACCTCGGTCACGGTCAGCTCTCCACACCGCGGATAGCGTCGCGCTCAGATGCGTCGAGGTCCGTGGATCATCGTGGCTCTGGCCTTCCTGATGCTGGCGATCGCGACCGGCAGCGGTTCGGCGGCGACGTCCGCCGGGACCGGCGGCTGGACGTGGCCGGTGGTCGGCCCGGTCATCCAGGCGTTCGATCCACCTGACACCCCGTACGGAAGCGGACACCGAGGGATCGACGTCGCCGTGGAGGTCGGCACGACCATCGTCGCTCCCGCGGACGGGACCGTGACGTTCGCCGGTCCCATCGGTGGGTACCTGTTCGTGACGATCGACCACGGGGGCGGTCTCTCCTCCACGTACTCCTGGCTCTCGGCGAAACTCGTCAGGAAGGGCGACCGTGTGCTGCAGGACCAGCCGATCGCGCTCACCGGATGGGGCCACCCCGGTGCCCCCATCCCGCACCTGCATCTCGGTGTGAAGCTCGACGGTGCCTATGTGGATCCGCTGTCCTACCTCGGCCCTGTGTCGCTGGCATCGTTCGTGCGATTGGCGCCCTTCCCCTGAGATCAGGCGATCGCCTAGCCACGAGCGCGAGGGGTGGCCCCGGTAGGATGACGGACCTTGCGCTTCCGTCGGCGTCATCCGGTTGGTCCCAGCCGCCTTCATGGTGGTTGGGATCGCTTCCGCTGCAGGGGCATCTGTTCGAACCGCGGCCGGGTGGACGCAATACCAGGGAGGGCCGCAGCACACGGGGTTCGATCCGGTCGCTCCGGCGCCTCCGTTGGCTTCCCGGTGGCAGATCGCGACCGGGATCGGCGACGAGACTCACCTCGCCGGTCTTCCCGCCCCCGTGATCGACGGCCCCGACGCGATCATCGTCGACCGCGAGGATGTGACCGCGATCGACATCGCCACCGGAACCACGTCGTGGACGGTGCCCCGTGAGCTGGGGCCGAGCGCCCCGGCCGCCGTCGCCGACGGCGACGGCGGCCGCACCGTCGTGCTCTACACCGAAGGTGGCGGGGACCGCTCCCCATCGGCGAGCGGCTCGCCGACCGCGGTTCCCACGCCGTCGGGAGGCGGCGGCGGGGACGACCGATGCCCATTCGACGCTGGTTGCGATCGACGCGTCGTCTCGGCACGAGCTCTGGCGTCGGGCCCTCACCGGCGTGAGCACGACGGGGCCCACCGTCGACGGTGGTCTCGCCGTGGTCGGAGCCGACGACGGCACGGTCACGGCGGTCGAGGTTTCATCGGGCAACGTCAGGTGGCATCAAGACCTGGGCGACGTCGTCGACACACCGATCGCCGTCGACGCGGGGGTCGTCTACGTTTCCGTGCGCTCGAACAGCAGGCAGCCGCCATCGGTCGTCGCCCTGCACGAGGCCGATGGTGTGGAGGCCTGGCGCTATACGCCCAACACGTCCGGGCTCGTGGCGGGAGCGCCGACCGCTGTGCGCGGAACCGTGTACCTCGCCTTGTCGGACGGAACGGTGCGTGCCGTTGGAGCCGACACGGGGCTCGAACGATGGGCATCGCGGCTCAACACGGTTGCCGCCGGCGGGGCGCCGGCCGTCTCCGACGATGCGGTCGTCGTGGTGGACACCCGTGGTGAGGTGTACCGCCTCGATCCCGCGACCGGTGCGCGCGGATGGGACTTCGCGCTGAACACCCCCGTCTACGGTCCCGCCGTCATCACCGGCTCCGCCGTGCTGATCGCCGACGGCTCGGGCGAGTTGAGCGCGCTCGATCCCGCGTCCGGGGATCGGATCTGGCGACAGGGCCTGGGTGTGGGGCCGCTCCTCACGATCGCCGTCGCGCCGGACGCCGTGGTGGTCGCGAGGACCGGGACCTCCGCGGGATTGGTCGGTCTGGCCGCCGACCCGAATGGCGTTCTCATCGATGAGCAGAGCCCGACGATCGTGAAGCCCGGGTCGTTGGTCCTCGATTGGGCTATCGCCGCGATCCCGCTGGTCGTGATCCTCATGCTCGCGGGTCGGTCCCTGATCGCGCGCCTCGGACCGCCGGACCTCGAGCCCGAGGATATCCCCGCCGCCGTCGGCGCCGGTCCTGACACCTGGGAAGACGACGAGGACCCGACCTGATGGGCGACGTGCCGTGAGCAACCGCCGGAAGAAGCAGCAGCGTCGACCGACCTCGTCGTACCGCGCGCCGGCGACCCCCGAACCCGCGCCCCGCAAGGGGCTCCTCGACTCGATCTTCGCCCCTCGTGGCCCGAGCGCCGTCCCGATGCCCAAGATCCGGACATCGATCACCCGCGGGCTCGCCACGATCCTTGCGACGCCCGCGCTGGTCGCGGCCGTTCCCGTCGTGATCTTGATCGAGTGGCTCGTCCTGCTCGCGTTCGGTTTCCAGGGGCCGTTCACGATCCTCGGAGCAACGTTCGCCGTTCCACCGATCTCGACCGCCACCGACGTGTCGCTCGCTTCGAACATCTTCTCCGCGGTCGGCGCCACCGGTCCACGCGCGGCGCTCGCGCCCCTCGTGGGCATCACGGCCTTCCTCATCGTCCACGCGGCGCTCCAGACGCTCGTGACCACCACCGCCGTGGAACGGATGCGAACCGGATCCGTCTCCATCTGGAGCATCCGTCGCGGGATCCACGTTTGGCCGGTCGCGATCGCGGTCGCCGTGGTCAACCTCGGGGTGCTGATCCTCTCCAACTTCGTCCAGCTCCTCGGCGGGGGGATCGGGTTCATCCTCGCCGTGGGCCTGCTGGTCGCCGGGGTCTACCTCTTCGCCTTCGCGCCCGCGATCGCCGCCGACGAGGAGCTGTCCTTGCCGCTCACGCTGTCCAAGGCGGTCCGGGCGGCGCGGCTGCCCGGCTCGAACAACCTCACGCTCGCGGTGCTGTACGCGGTTCCGTCGTTCGCCCTGTTGCTCGCGCCCCTCCCGGGCAGCCTGACCGGGGTCAACCCCTCGGTCGGCGCGTGGACCATCTCGATCCTCATCAACGTTCTCCAGATGGCCGCCGTCGCCATGTTCGCCTTCCGCTACCTCGCGATCGGCGCGGACGTGCCCGACGCACCGGCGCCGCGCAACGCGCGTCGCGGCTGAACGCGACATCGTCGCTGGTAGACTGCCCTCGCCGGCGCATCTCGCGCCGAGCACACACGCTCGGGGACCGCATGCCGGGGTCCCGCAGGCTCTGCGGGCCGTCATCGGGCCGATCCGAGCGGAGGACACAACCGAAAGGAGCACACCATGCCGGTCGTCACCCGGCGGGAGCTCCTCGAGGCGGGCGTGCACTTCGGCCACCAGACGCGACGGTGGAACCCGAAGATGCAGCGGTACCTCTTCGGGGAGCGTTCCGGGATCTACATCATCGACCTCGAGCAATCCCTGTCCGGGCTCGAGGAAGCGCACGCCTTCGTTCAAGGGCTCGGCCGTCGCCGCGGGATCGTCCTGTTCATCGGGACGAAGAAGCAGGCCCAGGAGGTCGTCTCCGGCTACGCGAGCCGGATCAACATGCCCTTCGTCAACAACCGCTGGTTGGGTGGCATGCTCACCAACTTCAGCACGATCCGCGGCCGGCTTCTCCGTCTGCGGGAGCTCGGCGAGATGGAGGAGACCGGGGCCATGGAACGTCTCCCCAAGAAGGAGGCGATCCGCCTGCGGCACGAGCGGGAGAAGCTCGAGCGGAACCTCGGAGGGATCCAGAACCTCGAGCGGCTGCCGGACGCGATCTTCGTGATCGACACGAAGAAGGAGCACATCGCCGTCACCGAGGCACGGAAGCTCAACATCCCCGTGATCGCGATCGTGGACACGAACTGTGACCCGGACGAGGTCGACTACGTCATCCCGGGGAACGACGATGCGATCCGCGCGGTGAGTTTGGTGACCCGCGTACTGGCGGACGCCCTGGCAGAGGGGTACGGCATGGCGAAGGACGACGTCATCGAGCGCTCCACCGCGCAGGCTCCGCCGGTCCCGTCCGGACCACGGCCCCAGGCCGCGCCGGCCGCCGTCGATGAGACGCCGTCAGCGGAAGAAGCCGCCGCGATCGCGGCGACGACCGTCTTCGAGCCCGACGTGCCGGAGCCCGAGATCGTGGCCGAGCCCCTCGAGGAACAGGAGACGGCGAGCGACGAGAGCGCGCCGGCCCCGGTGGGAAGCACCGGGGAGGAAGGCTGAGATGCCGGACATCACGGCGGCCATGGTGAAGGCGCTCCGCGAAGCGACCGGCGCGGGCATGATGGATTGCAAACGCGCGCTGATCGAGGCCGACGGCGACGCCGATCGCGCCACGCAGCTCCTTCGCGAGAAGGGCCTGGCGAGCCAAGCGAAGCGCGCCGGTCGCAGCGCGGATCAAGGCCTGATCGACGCGTACATCCATTTCAACAACACGGTCGGCGTGCTGGTCGAGGTGAACTGCGAGACGGACTTCGTCGCGAACACCGATGAGTTCCGTTCGCTCGTGAAGGACCTGGCGTTGCACATCGCCAGTCCCTCGGCCCCGCGCTGGCTCAGCCGCGACGATGTTCCCTCTGCGACCCTGGAGCACGAGCGGAAGATCTTCGAGAAGCAAGCGCTCGACTCGGGGAAGGCCGAGAACGTGATCCCCAGGATCGTCGAAGGGAAACTCGAGGCGTTCTTCAAGGACAACGTTCTGTTGGACCAACCGTTCGTCAAGGATGAGTCGAAGACGATCCAGAGCCTGCTGGACGAGGTCGGCGCCAAGACCGGCGAGAAGGTCGCCGTGAGACGCTTCACCCGGTACCGGCTGGGCGAAGACCTGGAGTAGGCGGGTAAGCTGACCGCCGACCGAGTGCCGCCGACCGAGTGGAGGAGACGACCGGGCGCATGAGTGACGGCGGAGAGGCACGGCCCACCTATCACCGGGTCCTGCTCAAGCTCTCCGGCGAAGCATTCGCCCACGACTCGGGTTCCGGGATCTCCGACGGTGCGACGGCGCTCGTCGCGCGACAGCTCGCCGAGGTCGTCGATCTCGGCATCCAGACGGCGGTGGTCGTCGGCGGCGGCAACATCTGGCGTGGTCGTCAGGCGCCCGGGATCGATCGGAACCGCGCGGACTACATGGGCATGCTTGCGACGGTGATGAACGCGCTCGCACTGCAGGACGCGCTCGAGAAGATCCACGTCGCGACGCGTGTGCAGACGGCGATCACCATGAGCCAGGTCGCGGAGCCGTTCGTTCCGCTCCGCGCGATCCGCCACCTCGAGAAGGGGCGCGTCGTGATCTTCGCGGCCGGCTTGGGCGTCCCGTACTTCTCCACCGACACCTGCGCCGCCCAGCGCGCGCTCGAGATCCATGCCGACGCGTTGCTCAAGGGAACGAAGGTCGACGGTGTCTACACGGCCGACCCGCAACTCGATCCATCGGCCGAGCGGCTCGACCTGCTCGCGTACGGCGATTTCCTCCGCGAGGGGTACGGGGTCATGGACGCGACCGCCGTTTCGCTCTCGATGGAGAACAAGCTCCCGATCATCGTGTTCGATCTCCGCGAGGAGGGGAACATCCGGCGGGTCGTAACCGGCGAACCGATCGGCACCCTCGTGCACTGAGCATCCATGACGATCGAAACCGCAACCAAGGACGCCACCCACAAGATGGAACAGGCGGTCGCTCACCTCAAAGACGACCTCGCCGGGATCCGGACCGGGCGGGCGGCACCGGCCGTCATCAACCGTGTCACGGTCGAGTACTACGGGACGCCGGTCCCCCTGAATCAGCTCGCCGGCGTGTCCGTCCCGGAGCCGCGCCTCCTGCAGATCCAGCCGTTCGACAAGAGCGCGATCTCCGCGATCGAGCGGGCGATCATGCAGAGCGACCTCGGCATCACGCCCAGCAACGACGGCAACGTGATCCGCCTCGCCTTCCCGCCCCTCACGGAGGAACGCAGGAAGGAGCTCGTCAAACAGGTCCACCATCGGGCCGAGGAGGCGAGGGTTGCCGTCCGGAACGTCCGGCGACATGCCAAGGAGGAGATGGAGAAGCTTGAGCATGACGGTGCTATCTCCCAAGATGACTTGATCAGGGCCGAGAAGGAGCTGCAGAAGCTCACCGACCGCTTCGTGACCGAGGTCGACGAGATCCAGGGTCACAAGGAGCAGGAGCTGATGGAGGTCTAGATGGCCAACGACAAGGGCGACGGCGAGGATCTCTTCGAAGACCTGGACAAGTTCTTCGCGCCGATCCGCGACGTCGACTGGGACGAACCCGAAGAGTCAACCGAACGCGCACCGCAGGAGTCCCACGTGGAGGTGCGTTCGGAGGAGGCCCCTGAGGCGACCCAGGAGCTCCTCCCGACGGAGATGCCTCCGGGACGTTCCGAGGAGGACGCCGTCGGAGGCGAGCCCGAGGACGCGTGGTACGACTCCGGTGCGCTGGAGCCGATCGACGACATCTTGGGCGAGGCCCCGGACGACGCGGGCGAGCCCGACGTCGTCGTGGTCGATGCGAGCGCGTACGAGGGAACGGGCGAGCCGGAAGGCGAGGTGTTCGAGCCGGCTGAGGCCTCGGCTCTCGAGGGCGAGCCATCCGAAGAAGACCTCGAGGCCGCCGCGGCGCACTTCTCCGGTTCGATCGGTGACACCTCGTACGCGACCGAGCCGGTCGACGCCCTCGGCGGAAGCGAGGTCGGTGACCTCCTCTCCGATCTCGGCGCCCCCCCGGCCGCTTCGTCCGACGATGTCGAAGCGGACCTGCTCTCGGACCTCCAGGACCCCGACGCGCCCCCGAGGACCGTGGTCGTCGGCGGCGAGGGCATCAGCGGTCCCAGCTGGCAGGAGCCTGCGGCGGTCGAGGTCGGGGCTGACCTGGACCGTCGCGGTCCGCAGATCGGCGAACGGGATGTCCCGGCTGCGTTCATGACCGGCGTGCTCCTGGCCGGCGTCGCCCTCGCCGCGCTGTGGGCGGGTCCCGCGGCCTTCGCCGTCGTGGCCGGCATCGCGGTGCTCGTCGCGCAGGGCGAGCTGTTCGGGGTCATGGTGAAGGCCCACAACCAGCCCGCCACCCTCGTCGGGTTGGTCGCCGGTGTGCTGATGATGGCGGGGGCCTATTTCCGTGGCGAAGCGGCGACCCCCGCGATGTTCGCGCTGGGCGTGATGGCGACCTTCCTTTGGTTCATGACCGTTCCTGCGGAACATCGCACGAACGTCACGCGGAACATCGGCCTGACGGTGTTGAACATGGCGTGGATCCCGCTCCTCGGCGGATACCTGATCGCCACCCTGAAACTGGACGACGGCAAGGCCCTCGTCTTCGCGATCATCCTGCTCACGTTCCTGTTCGACACCGCCGCCTTCCTGATCGGGTCGGTGTCGGGCGGCGGCTGGTTCCAACGTCCCCTCGCCCCCAACGTGAGCCCGAAGAAGTCGTGGGAGGGGTTGCTGGGAGGCACGTTCGCCACCGTGGTGGCGTCGGGCGCCTTCGTCACGTCCTTCGTCGGCCCGTTCGAAGACCGGCGGGTCGACGCGCTGCTGCTCGGCCTGGTGGTGGCGATCGCCGCCACGCTGGGCGATCTCGCCGAGTCCGTGGTGAAGCGGGATGTCGGGGTGAAGGACATGGGAACGGTCCTCCCGGGCCACGGCGGGGTCCTCGACCGGATCGATTCGCTCTTGTTCGTGGCTCCGGCCACCTTCCTGCTCTTCCGCGTGATCTTCACGTAACGTCCAGTTCACAGCGTTCGGACGGCCTCGGGGTAAGCTCCACGCCATGCGGTCGATCACCATCCTCGGCTCGACCGGGTCGATCGGGACCCAGGCACTCGACGTCGTGCGCCGGCACCCGGAGCGGTTCAAGATCGTCGGTTTGTCGGCGGCGGGGATGAACCAGGAGCTGCTGGTCGGCCAGACCCGGGAATTCCTTCCCCCGTTCATCGCCATCGCGGACGAGAATGCCGCCGCCGACGTCAAGGCCAAGCTCGGCCAGGTGAAGGGGGTCGAGCTGATCGTCGGCCCCGATGCCGCCGAGGTCATCGCGGCGAAGACCGACGCCGACTTCGTTCTCAACGGGCTGGTCGGATCGGCCGGCCTCGCTCCAACGCTGGCCGCGCTGCAGGCCGGGAAGACGGTCGCGCTCGCCAACAAGGAATCGCTCGTGGTGGGTGGCGAACTCGTGATGGACCTGGTGAAGGGGGAGCCCGAGCGCCTCCTTCCGGTCGATTCGGAACACGCGGCGCTCGCCATGGCGCTCCGCCACGAGCGCCGCGAAGACCTCAAGCGGGTCGTGATCACCGGGTCCGGCGGGCCCTTCCGCGGTTGGACCAGGAGCGAGCTCGGCCGGGCGTCGGTCAAGGAGGCGCTCCAGCACCCGGTCTGGTCGATGGGTCCGAAGATCACGATCGACTCCGCCACCCTGATGAACAAGGGCCTCGAGGTGATCGAGGCGCATCATCTGTTCGATCTGGAGTACTCGCAGATCCACGTCTTGATCCACCCCGAGGGGCAGGTGCACGCGCTCGCGGAGTTCCGTGACGGCAGCCTCCGCGCCGAGATGGCGACCGCCGACATGCGGCTGCCGATCCAGCTCGCTCTCGCGTGGCCGGAACGGCTGTCGGACGGAGTGGGGCCGGTCCCGCTCACGGATCGGCCGCTCACCTTCGAGCCGGTCGACCGTGAAGCGTTCCCTGCGGTGGACCTCGCCTACCGGGTCGGCGGGCTCGGGCTGACGTTCCCGGCGGTCATGAACGCAGCGAACGAGGTCGCCGTCATGGCCTTCCTGGAAGGGAAGATCCCGTTGACGCGGATCGTCGAGATCGTGCAGTCGGTGGTCGACGAGCACGACCCCGCCTCGGTCGTGTCGATCGTGAACATCGAACGCGCGGACCATTGGGGCCGCAGGCGCGCGGTCGAGATCATCGAGGAGCGGTAGCTCCCGTGAGCGCGCTCGCCATCGTCGCTTTCTTCGTCGCTCTGCTCGCGATCATCCTGATCCACGAGTTCGGTCACTACCTGCTGGCCCGCAGGTTCGGGTTCCGTGTCCTGGAGTACTTCGTGGGGTTCGGCCCGAAACTCTGGTCGTTCCGTCGCGGCGAGATCGAATACGGGCTGAAGGCGATCCCGGCCGGCGGGTACGTGAAGATCGCCGGGATGAACCCGTTCGAGAACGACGTGCCCCCCGGCGATGAGGATCGAGCCTATGGAGCGAAGCCGGTCCGGCAGCGAGCGCTCGTCATCCTTGCGGGTCCGCTCTCGCACTTCCTGGTGGCGGCGATCATCTTCTCGGCGCTGCTCATGACGACCGGCGAGACCGATCGGACCCGCGTGTCCGTGATCTCGGACGTGCCGGCGGAGCTGGAACCCGGCCGGCCCTCGCCCGCGGCGGTCGCCGGGCTCCGGCCGGGTGACGTCATCACCCGGGTGGGAGATCTGGTGGCACCCACCCCCGCCGAGATAGGGCCCTACGTCGCGCAGCACGCGCACGAGGCGATCCCGGTGCAGGTCCGCCGCGGGAACCAGATCGTGAACCTGACCGTCACCCCGGTCGTGCTCCAAGCGGGTACCGATCAGCAGAGCGTGAGGCTCGGGATCGAGCTCGGGCCGCAACCCCTCGGGTTCTTCCCCGCGGTCGCCGGCGGCGTCGCCGACGTGGCGAAGTACACGAAGGTGTCGATCGTGCAGATCGGGCATGCCTTCGGTCCGCAGGGTGTCGTCCGGGTCTTCCACCTGCTGTTCGATGGCGCTCCGCGGAACCAGGGCGACGTCGCGTCGGTCGTCGGCGTCAGCCAGCAGGTCGGCGCGATCGGCGCGACCGGGAACTGGGCCGCGTTCTTCTGGGTCTTCGCGTACGTGACGCTCTTCATCGGCATCATCAACCTGGTCCCGCTCCCACCGTTCGATGGTGGGCACCTCGCGATCCTGCTCATCGAGAAGGCACGGGGGAGGAAGATCGACATGCGGAAGATCGTGCCCGTGTCCGCCGCCGTCTTGCTGTTCCTCGGATTCTTCGTGATCTCCACGATGGTGCTGGACATCTGGAAGCCCGTCCCGATCGGTCCCTGACCAGCAGGAACGACCGGCGGTCCATCACGATTTCTCCATCACCCGGCCTCCCGTCCTCCACAGCGCCCGCGTACGATTGGCCGGTGAGCGAGCAGACCGTGTTGGTCGTCGACGACGAGGCGGCGATCGCGGAGGCGGTGCGCGCCCGACTCGAGAGCGAGGGCTACCGGGTCGTCGTCGCGCTCGACGGCCCGGAGGCGATCGAAGCGCACCTCGAACATCAGCCCGATCTCGTCGTGCTCGACCTCATGCTCCCGGGCATGGACGGTCTGGAGGTCTGCAAGCGGATCCAGCGGGACCGGTGGACCCCGGTCCTGATGCTGACGGCGAAGACCGAGGAGGCCGACAAGGTCGCGGGCTTCGCGGTCGGCGCCGATGACTACCTCACGAAGCCGTTCAGCCTGCGCGAGCTGACCGTCCGGGTCCGTGCGATCCTGCGGAGGGTCGAACGGATCAAAGGCGTGCAGGATCAGGAGACGGGTCCGATCGAGATGCACGGCCTGATCCTCGACGCCGCTCGGCGACGGGTGGAGGTCGACGAAGAGGAGATCGGCCTCACGCCACTCGAGTTCGAGATCCTGCTCGCGCTCGCGCGCGAGCCGGGTGTGGTCCTGAGCCGTGATCAGTTGATGGATCGCGTCTGGGGCTATCGCGATTACGCCGGTGGCCGCGTGGTCGATTCGCACGTCGCGCGGATCCGTCGGAAGCTCGGCGAGGACGGCAACGACCCACGCTTCATCCGGACGGTCCACGGCGTCGGGTACGCCTTCAAGGAGTGACGCGCGGTGGCGATGCGTCCCCTCGAGAAGCTCCCGACGATCCGCGCCAAGCTCGGCTCGGTGATCGTCTTCGCGGTCGCCGTCACCCTGATCGTCAGCTACGTGCTCATCGCGTTCTACCTCAGGAACTCACCGCGGGATACGGAGGAGATCGCGGCGCTCGGGCTCGCCGGCCGGGCCGCCCTGGGACCGCTCGATCACATCCCCGGCAACACCATGATCGTCACGCGGGATCCGGATGGGAACGTCACGGTCCAGGGGGCCGACCTGCACCTGCAGGTCCCCACGTTCGACGACGGCGTCCCGCATTGGGGCGTCACCGGGCGCATCACGTACGCCGCCGTGCCCACGAGCGACGGCGGGTGGGTGACGGTGCTGCGGCCGTCGCCGTCCCGCGGATCGCTCGGCCGGATCTCGGCGACCTTCGGGTTCCTCCAGAGCTCCTGGTGGCAGTTCCTCCTCGCGGGAACGGTGGCGGGGTTCATCTCCCTCCTGCTGGCGAGGTGGCTCGCGCGCGGGATGACGCAGCCGCTCCGAGACATGGCTGCCGCAGCGCGCCGGATGGAGGTGGGGGATTACTCCGTGCGGGTGCGGGCGCGCAGCCGTGATGAGGTCGGTCAGCTGGCCGCCGCCTTCAACCGGATGACGGCCGAGCTGGAGGATCTCGAGCGTAGCCGGCGGGATCTGGTCGCCAACGTCTCGCACGAGTTGAAGACCCCGATCGCCGCGATCCGTGCCCACCTGGAGAACCTCGCTGACGGCGTCGAAGTGGCGGACCCGAGGACGCTGCAGCTCATGCTGTCGCAGACGGAACGGCTCGGGAGGCTCGTCGACCAATTGCTCGACCTTTCCCGGTTGGAGTCGGGCGAGGTTCCGTTCCAGGTAGAGGTCGTCCCGCTCGCGCCGCTCGTCTCCCGTGTGATCTCCGAGATCTCCATGGGTCGCTCGATCTCGGACGTCCGGATCGAGCACGATGTCCCGGCGCACCTCGCTGCGAAGGCCGACGCCGAGCGGATCCACCAGGTGCTCTTCAATCTCGTGGACAACGCGGTGCGCTTCACGCCGCCCGGGGGCGAGATCCGCGTGACCGCCCGTCCGGATGGCGAGCGGGTGCAGGTCAGCGTCACCGACACCGGGGTCGGGATCCAACCGGAGCACCTCCCTCGCGTCTTCGAGCGCTTCTATCGCGTCGATCCCGCTCGGTCACGGGACGACGGAGGGACCGGGATCGGTCTTGCGATCGCTCGGTCCATCGTCGAGGCGCACGGGGGTCGGATCGTGGCGAAGAGCGACCCCGGCCACGGCAGTGCGTTCACGTTCGATCTGCCGGCGGTGGAAGCCGCCGTTGCCGCCGATGACAGGAGGGTTAGGTGAAGTCCGCGACCTCGAGCGTCACCGTGTCCACCGCCAACCGGTACGAATACCTCGACCTGACGGACGACCTTCGGCGCGCGATCAAGGATGCGGGTGTCACCGACGGTGCCGTGGTGGCGTTCTGTGCCCACACCACCTGCGCCCTCTTGATCAACGAGTGGGAGGACGGGGCGCTGGAGGATTTCCGGCGGCACGTCACGCGGATCGTCCCTCACGACGGCGTCTACTACGCCCACGACGACTTCGAGGTGCGGACCCAGAACATGCACGAAGACGAGCGCAAGAACGGCCACGCGCACGTCAAGGCGATGCTCCTCTCGGCGACGTCGCACGCGATCCCCGTGATCGCCGGGGAGCCGGGCTTCGGTCGCTGGCAGCGGCTGATCTTCTTCGAGATGGATGAGCCGAAGGACCGGACCGTCACGTTCCACGTGTTCGGTTCCTGAGCGGACTGAGAGACTGGCGGTCGGCATGGTCGAGCGGAGGAAGTCGCGGCAGATCCAGCTCGGCCGCATCGCGATCGGCGGCGATGCGCCCGTCAGCGTCCAGTCCATGACGACGACGAAGACCGCCGACATCGACGCGACGCTGCAACAGATCGCGTCGCTCGTCGCCGCCGGGGTCGACATCGTCCGCGTCGCCGTGCCGCACTGGGAGGATGCCGAAGCACTCGTGGCGATCGCGGCCAAGTCGACGGTCCCAGTGGTCGCGGACATCCACTTCCAATGGAAGTACGCGATGGCCGCGCTCGAGGCCGGCGTGCAGGGTCTTCGCATCAACCCGGGGAACATCAAGTACCAGGACAAGGTTCGGCTGATCGCGCGGGAGGCGAAAGCGCGGGGAGTGCCGATCCGCATCGGCGTGAATGCAGGCTCGCTCCAGAAGGATCTCCTGGCGACGTACGGGCGGCCGACGCCCGAGGCCCTCGTGGACTCAGCGTTGCAGGAGGCACACATCCTGGAGGACGAGGATTTCTTCGACATCAAGATCAGCGTGAAACACTCCAGCCCGAAGGTCATGATCGAGGCGTACCGGCTGCTCGCGGAGTCGTGCGACTACCCCTTGCACCTCGGTGTGACCGAGGCCGGTCCCATGCCGATGGGCGGGGTGAAGAGTGCGGTCGGGATCGGGACCCTCCTCGCCGACGGGATCGGGGACACGATCAGGGTCTCGCTCACCGATGACCCCGTCGAAGAGGTGAAGGTCGGCAACGCGATCCTCCAGTCGCTCGGGCTCCGCACGCGAGGGCTCGACCTGGTCGCATGCCCCTCCTGCGGCCGCGCGGAGGTCGATGTGCTGGCCCTGACGAAGCGCGTCGAGGCGGCCATCGAGAACGAGAAGTTCGGCGTCCCGATCCGCGTCGCCGTGATGGGTTGTGTCGTGAACGGGCCGGGTGAGGCACGCGAAGCCGATGTCGGCATCGCGAGCGGCAACGGGCTCGGCTTCGTCATCCGGCAGGGAGAGGTCGTGGCGAAGGTGAGTGAAGAGGCCCTCGTGGACGCGCTGTTGATCGAGGCCAGGAAGGTGGCGGCGGGGAAGGCTGCATCGGGGACCGAGGGATGAGTCTCAGGCGGACACCGGCGCGCCGGCCGCCTGCCCAGGCGCGCGCGTCCGCGCGGCTGCGAACCAGCTGATCAACACGCCGACGGCAGCCGCGTTCCGAGCCAGGACGAGCAGCTTCATCCAGGCGCTCGGTACGACGATCTGGTCGGGCCACGCGAGCGCGATCAGTCCCGTGAGCGCCACCGCGACCGCGGCGATCGTCGCCGTGCGCTCCTCACCGTCGTCCCCTTCGAACGCGAGGGCCGTCCACGGCAGGAACCAGGCGGCGTACTGCAACGAGGATTGCGGCGAGAACACGGTGAGCGCGACCACGGCCGCGAGCGCCGCGCCGCCGGACGGATCCCGATCCGTTCCGGCGGCGCGGCGCCAGATCGCGACCTCGCAGACGAGCAACCCCAGGAACAGCAGGCCCTTCATCCACGGGGCGGCGAAGCCGACCCGGAGCGCATCGGCCTCGACCACCGGGATACCGCGACCGGCGATCCACAGCACAGACCCGACGGTGCTCTGAACGTGCCACCCGCGAACACCGGCGGAGGTCAGCACCTGGAACGGACCCTTGGGGCCACCCGTCAGGTACCACGCCGCACCGAGCACGACGACGACCACCGCGAAGCCGGCGACGGCCGGACGCCAGGCTCGGCGGATCACCAGGACGGGCGCGAGCGCCAGCGGCCAGAGCTTCGCCATCACGGCGAGGCCCAGGGCGGCTCCTCCCAGGGCCTCGCCCCGATGCTTCGTCCAGGCGATCGCCCATGCCGCCAGCGCCACCGAGACCAGGTCGAACCGCAGGTAGATGAACGACAGGAGCGGGAGCCCGAGCAACAAGTACACGATCGCGGGGCGCCGCCCCCAGCCCCACGCGAGCGCGGACGCCGCGGCGAGATCCGCGATGAAGGCGAGCAGGGCGATCCGAGCGACCGTCGCCGACGCCCCGTCGCCCCCGATCGTCCGATCGGTAGCGGTCTCCAACGGCATCGTCGCGACGGGGAAGTTCCGGTACGGCGTCGCGGGCGACGTGGCGATCCGTTCGGCCTGCAGGATCTGGACGTCGGTCACGGGACGCCGCCCCGCACCCAGGACGACGAGCGCGAGGACGAGGACCCGGACCGCCACCAGCGCCACCGGCAATGCGCTGCGGCCGGGAGAGATGTCGCGCGCCTGCGGGGCCCCGTCGGACATGGTCCTCAACCGTAGCGGTCACCGGAGCCGATGACGAGAAGGATGCGTGGCGGCAGCGCGGTATCGATGGGGCTCGCGAGCGTGCTCGTATCGCTCTTGGTGGTTCCCGGCTCGGCGGGCGCCAGCTCCGTGCCGGGAACGACGTGCGCGGTCTTCCCCCGGAACAACGTGTGGCACATGAACGTGTCGGCGCTGCGGGTGAACGCGAGGTCAGCCATGTGGAAACGGGCGACGCACGCCGGTACGACGTTCCTCCATCCCGATTTCGGACCGCCCTCGTACGGCATCCCGTACGCCGTCGTCGGCGCGGGACACGCGAAGGTGTCGGTGAACTTCACGTATGCGAACGAAAGCGATCCCGGCCCCTACCCGTTCGGGCCCGACATCCCGATCGAGGGTGGCTCGGACCGCCACGCGCTCGTCATCGATCGCAGCGACTGCAGGCTCTACGAGCTGTTCGCAGCTCGTTGGAACGGCGGGGATCCGAAGGCGGGGAGCGGCGCGATCTTCCATCTGACGGGTCCGAAGGCGAACCGGCTGCGACCGGCGGGATGGACGAGCGCCGATGCGGCGGGACTGCCGATCTTCGCCGGCCTGTTGCGCTACGACGAGGTGAAGGCGGGGTTGGTCGATCACGCGATCCGGATGACCGTCGGCTGCACGCACGACGCCTACATCTGGCCGGCTCGACATGCAGCCGGAACGAGCGATCGCCGATGCCCGCCGATGGGGGCTCGGTTCCGGCTTCGTGCCTCCTTCGCCATCGGGCGGTTCGCGCCGAACGTCCGCGTGGTCCTCCGAGCGATGAAACGGTACGGGCTCATCGTCGCCGACAACGGGAGCGACTGGTACTTCCAAGGAGCGGTCGACTCCCGCTGGACCTACCGCTTCGTCGATCAGTTGAAGCGGATCCCGGCGAGCGCCTTCGTCGCCGTCGACGAACGCGGGTGCAAGGTGGCGGGTCGATCGGCGGCGTTCGCCTACGGGCCGGGATGCCCGGCACCGTCGTCAGGACCGTAGACCGAGGAAGTTCTCGACGATCCTCGGTCCCTCGGGCGTGAGGATCGATTCCGGATGGAACTGCACGCCGTATCGGGGCAGGTCGCGGTGCTGGGCGCCCATGACCAGCCCATCCTCGGTCCATGCGGTCAGCTCGAGCGCCGCCGGAAGCGCCGGCTCGACGACGAGCGAGTGATACCGACCCGCCTCGAACGGCACGGGGAGGCCTGCGAGGATGCCCCGCCCCTCGTGGAACACGAGCGAAGCCTTGCCGTGGACGGGCTCGGTGCGATCCACGGTCCCTCCCGATCCGATCCCGAGTGCCTGGTGGCCGAGGCACACGCCCAGGACCGGTGTCTCGGCGGGGAGCTCGATCAGCAGCTCGGTGAAGACCCCTGCGTCGCGCGGGTGCCCCGGCCCCGGTGAGAGGACGACGGCCTCGGGATGCATCGCGAGCAGCTCCGCGGCCGGACGCTCGTCGGACTTCACGACCCGTGTTTCTCGGCCGAGGCTCTCGATCAATTGGACCAGGTTGAAGGTGAAGCTGTCGTAGTGATCCACCACGAGGATCATGCGGCGGACGGTATCATGCGGCCTGACCGAACCAGCCCCCAGGAAGCCGCCCCAGGAAGCTGGTGGGTTGCGGCGAGAGGATGCCGCCAGGGTGACCGGAGCCACCGAGCGCATGATGCTCTCCATCGTGGTGCCGGTCTGGGGCACCCGCCACGATCTGCCCCACCTGCTTCCCGCGCTGCAGCGGGCGCTGGACGGGGTGGAGCCTCGCTCGGAGATCCTCGTCTGCGCAACCGACCCATCGCTACATCACGTCGTCGAAACGGCTTCAGCCACCTTCGTCGAGTCCAAGTCGTCCGGCTACGGCGACATCCTGAGGACCGGCATCGATGCCGCGCAGGGCGAGCTGGTGATGACGATGGACGCCGACTTCGCGTACGCGGCCGACTTCGTCCCCATCATCTGGGCGCACCGCGACGACGCCGAGGTCGTGATCGGATCGAGGTACGTTCGCGGGGCGGTCGCGGAGATGGGCTTCAGCCGACGGACCGCCAGCCGGTTGCTCAACTGGGTCTATCGCTTCGGGCTCTCCGTTCCGTTCCGCGACCTCTCGAGCGGCTTCCGCCTCTACCGTCGCCGCGTGCTGCTCGACATCCAGCCGCTCGAGGCGCACGGGCTGGACGTCCTCCCCGAGATCATGGTGAAGGCACAGTGCCAGGGCTGGCGCGTGATCGAGGTGCCGTTCTGGTACCGGGGCGCCGAGCCGTGGAACCGGATGCGCATGGTGCAGTTCGGGCTCGCCTACCTCGAGACGCTGGGGCGACTCTTGAGCCTCAGGAACTCGGTCCGGGCAGCGGATTACGACAACCGTGCCTTCGATTCCTGGATCCCGCTCCAACGCAGCTGGCAGCGCCGGCGATTCGAGGTCGTCCACTCGTTCATGGGCCCCCAGGCGAGCCGCGCGACCCTCGACATCGGGTGCGGCTCGAGCCGGATCGTGCAGACGCTCCCCGGGGTGGTGGGCATGGATCTGGGGATGCACAAACTCCGTTGGCTCCGGGCTCCCGGCCGTCACCTCGTCCAGGGGTCGCTGACCCGTCTCCCGTTCGTCGATGGTGCCTTCGACACCGTCATCTGCTCCGAGGTGATCGAGCACATCCCGAGGGATCAGGTCCACCTGGAGGAGCTCGTCCGCGTTATCGCACCGGGCGGATCGCTGATCCTGGGCACGCCCGATTACAGCCGGCGGCGATGGCTCTTGCTGGAGTGGCTCTACGGCAAGGTGTTCCCGAACGGGTACGTCAAGGAGCACATCAACCGGTACACGCGTCGCGGACTCCAGCGCGAGCTCGAGGCGCTCGGTCTTTCGATCGAGAACGTCCGCTACGTGGGCGGGTCGGAGATGATCTTCGCGGCCCGCGTCGCCGGCCCGACGTCAAGCGCCGCCACCGCCCGCTGAGGGAGCGGGCGCGACGGCCGGGATCAACGCCGAGGCTTTCGCCTTCGTCTCGCGGAGCTCGGTCTCCGGATCGGAGTCGGACACGACGCCTGCGCCCGTCTGAACGCTCGCCGATCCGTCCGTGATGACGACGGTCCTGATCGTGATGCAGAAGTCGAGGTCTCCCGCGAACGTCAGGTACCCAACGGCGCCGGCGTAGGCGCCGCGAGCGCCGGGCTCGTGCTCGGCGATCAGCTCCATCGCCCGGCGTTTCGGCGCGCCGGTGACGGTCCCGGCGGGGAACGTGACCGCGAGCGCATCGAAGGGCTCCATGTCCTGACGCAGATCGCCCTCGACGGTCGAAACGATGTGCATCACGCGAGAGAACCGCTCCACCTGCATCAGCTCGGTGGGGCGGACGGTTCCCGGTTCGCAGACGCGCCCGAGGTCGTTGCGTGCCAGGTCGACCAGCATCGCGTGCTCGGCGCGCTCCTTGGGATCGGCGAGCAGCTCGTGCTCGAGCAAGCGGTCGCGCTCGTCGGAGAGGCCGCGCGGGCGGGTCCCCGCGATCGGTCGTGCGGTGACGCGCCGCCCTTCCACCCGCACGAGGGGTTCGGGTGACGATCCGGCGAGCTCCATCCCCAGCATGCGCAGGTAGAACATGTACGGCGCAGGGTTGGAGACGCGGAGACGCCGGTAGATCGGCAGCCCACCGTCGGGTGCGGCGAAGGTGACCCGACGCGAGGGGACCGCCTGGTAGATGTCGCCCGCGAGGATGTGCTCCTTGAAGGTCGACACGATCCGGCGGTACCGATCGTCATCCATGTTGGCCTCGCCGTCGCTCCCGCCCGCGCTGCCGGCGCCCATCAGCGGGAGCCCTGAGGCGCCGGCGAGCTTCTCGGCCAGCTCCTCGAGCGCTTGGACCCCGTCGTCGTAGCGACCGGCGGGAACGTGCGCGACGAGCACGAGCCGCTGCCGCCAATGGTCGAAGACGACGGCTCGGTCGATCAGGAGGAACCCGATCGGTGGACAGGGCGCCTCGTCGGGGTGTGGCACCGGATGTCCATCGAGGAGGGTCGCGGCTTCGTACGACGCGTAGCCCATCAGCCCTCCGGTGATCGGGGGCAGGCCGTCGACCCGTGGCGCGCGAAGCCGGTGAACCGCGGCGCGGAGGGCTTCGCGCGGCGTCAGCCGGCGCGACGGTTCCCCGGTGGGGAGCTCCCGCGCGACCTCCTGCAGGTGGAGACCGCCGGCGTCGACCACCATGATCGCGGCAGGATCGCCCGCCACGAAGGAGTACCGACCCCATCGCTCAGAACGCTCGACCGACTCGAGCAAGATCCCCGGCCCGTGCCCGGCCACGGCGGGGAAGACCGAGACGGGGGTCGCGACGTCCGCGAGCAGCTCGGCCCACACCGGCACGAGCGGCCAGTCCGTTGCCAGCCGGTCGAAGGTGTCCCGATCGGGCCGTACCACCAACGGGTGGTCCATCGATGCTCCTCCGGGAGATGCGGAACCCCGGACCGCGCATCGGTCCGGGGCGCGCGATGGTCGCACGGGCGCGGCGCGAGCGTCAACGCGCACCTCCTGCGTGCGAACCATGGACGAGGCGACGGCTATACTCGATGTGTCGAGGGGTCGTTGCACGAGCCGGAGGTGGGCGCCCGCCCACCTTTCGTGTGTAGGGGGATGGTCAGGTGGACGCGGAGCCGCTGGTGCGCCCAGTCGTGGAAGGGGCTGGGCTGGAGCTGGTCGAGGTGTCGTATCACGGCGCTCGCGGTCGTCGCGTCCTTCGGGTCACGGTCGACCGGGACGGCGGGGTCGACCTGGAGACGATCGCAACGATCTCGGAGAAGCTCACCCGGCGGCTGGATCTCGAGGACTTCGGTGAGGGGGCCTACCAGCTCGAGGTCAGCTCGCCCGGCCTGGAGCGGCCGCTGCGAACCCCGGCGCAGTTCGCGCGGTGCATCGGGTGGCAGGTGGACGTCAGGACCGCGGCGCCGGTGGAGGGTTCATCGGTGCACGTCGGGACCCTGGTGGCCTCGGACGACCGGGCGATCGAGGTCGAGGTCGACGGCGTGGTACGCCGTCTCGAACGACCCCAGATCGCGTCCGCGCGCACGGTCGTGGACTGGGCCGCAGAGTTGAAGGGAACGCACGCTTGAATGCCGAGATGATCGCGGCGCTCCGCGAGCTGGAGCGCGAGAAGGGTATCGCCTTCGACACGATCCTCCAGGGTCTGGAGGAGGCGATGGCCGCTGCGTACAAGTCGGCATGGAAGCAGGAGCATCCGGACGCGGACGACGATTTCGTCGGGTTCCGCGCAGAGATCGACCCCGAGACCGGCGAGATGCGGATGTTCCAGCAGCAGCTCGAGGAGGTCGAGGCCGAAGACGGCGAGACCCTCGTGATGAAGGTGCTCTCCGAGGAAGAGGTCACGGTCACGGACGATTTCAAGGGGCGGATCGGCGCGCAGACGGCCAAGCAGGTGATCTTCCAGAAGCTGCGTGACGCCGAGCGCGAGATGACCTACGAAGAGTTCGCCGGGCGCGAGGGCGACGTCGTCACCGGGATCGTCCAGCAGTCCGAACGACGCTACACGCTGCTCGACCTGGGGAAGGTTGAGGCACTCGTCCCGCAGTCCGAACAGGTTCCGTCGGAGCCGTATCGGAGCGGCGAGCGACTGAAGGCCTACATCACGGAGGTCCGCCGAGGGGCGAAGGGACCGCAGATCGTCGTCAGCCGCACCCACCCGGGCCTGCTGAAGAAGCTGTTCGAGCTGGAGGTGCCCGAGATCGCGGACGGGGTCGTCGAGATCAAGGCCGTCGCGCGCGAGCCGGGTCACCGGTCGAAGATCGCGGTGTGGTCCAACGAGCCCGCGGTCGATCCGGTCGGCGCGTGCGTGGGCCCCAAGGGCTCGAGGGTGCGCAACGTCGTGACGGAGCTCCGGGGCGAGAAGATCGATGTGGTGCCCTGGTCGGAGAACCCGAGCGAGTTCGTGGCCAACGCGCTCCAGCCTGCGAAGGTCCGAGAGGTGCGGGTCGATCCCGACACGCAGACCGCGCAGGTGATCGTGCCGGACTATCAGCTCTCGCTCGCGATCGGGAAAGAGGGTCAGAACGCCCGGCTCGCCGCCCGGCTCACCGGTTGGCGGATCGACATCAAGTCGGAGTCGCAGGCGACGGCCGTCCCGGAGGCTCCCGCGGGGGCCTGAGCCGCTGGACCGACGTCTCGGGCCGCAGCGCTGGTGCGTCGGCCGCGGAGGGCGCCGGCGTCGATCGAAAGACGGCGCAGCCTCCGGGTTCGCGGCGAGTGCGCCGCACACATCGCTTCGCGTGGAACGAGGAGCCGTCGCGGCGCGTTCGCTCGATCCCTCCGCTCGGGGCGTCGGTCCGGAGGAAGCACGTAAGCTACGAGAGGTCGTCGAAGGGGTGCAAGGGAACGGATGAGGGTTCACGAACTGGCCAAAGAGCTCGGCGTCACCAGCAAGGAACTGCTGGAGACGCTCGAGCAGATGGGCGTGAGCGGCAAGTCGGCTTCGTCGAGCGTGCCCGAGGACATCGTTCCTCGCCTGCGCGCGTCCGGCGGCAAGGCAACCACCGCTCCGCCGAAGTCGCGCGAGGTGTTGGAGCCGCCGCCCCAGCCGCGGCGTGCGAAGCCCAAGCGTGTTGCGGCGGCGGTCAAGCCGGCCGCACCGGCACCGGCGGCCGTTCCGGCGCCCGTCGTCGCCGAGGCGCCCGCACCGGCCCGCCCCCAGGCGCGCAAGCGCGCGGCTGAGAAACCGGAGCCGCCCGCACCCTCGGGCCCCGTGCTGCAGGTCGTGCACGGCGCCACACCCCAGGTGATCGCCGAGAAGCTCGACCGATCACCCGCCGAGATCGTGAAGATCCTGTTCATGGCGGGCGAGATGGCCACCGCGACGACGTCGCTCACCGACGAAGCGATCCGCGTGATCGCGGACGAACTCGGCTACACGGCCACGATCGTCGGGATCGAGGATGAGCTCAAGCTCGAGGAGCAGGAGGACGAGGCGCCGCAGGAAGGGGCGCTCGTCCCCCGCGCCCCCGTGGTCACCATCATGGGTCACGTCGACCACGGCAAGACGAAGTTGCTCGACGCGATCCGGTCCACGGACGTGGTCGCCGGCGAGTTCGGAGGGATCACGCAGCACATCGGCGCCTACCAGGTGCACGCGCGCGACCGGGAGATCACGTTCATCGATACGCCGGGTCACGAGGCCTTCACCGCGATGCGTGCACGCGGCGCCGGGGTCACGGACATCGTCGTGCTCGTGGTCGCCGCCGATGACGGCGTCATGCCGCAGACGGTGGAAGCGCTCGACCACGCGAAGGCGGCCGCCGTCCCGATCATCGTCGCCGTCAACAAGATCGATAAGGACGAGGCGGATCCCAACCGGGTCCGGACGCAGATGGTCGAGCGTGGCGTCGTCCCATCCGAGTGGGGAGGGGACTACGAGTTCGTCGACGTCTCCGCCAAGTCGAACCTCAACCTCGACGCGTTGCTGGACACGATCCTCGTCGTGGCCGACCTCGAGGAGCTGAAGGGTGATCCCACCGGCCGGGCCCGTGGGACCGTCCTCGAGGCGCACCTCGACAAGGGCCGCGGGCCGGTCGCGACCGTGCTCGTGCAGAAGGGGACGATCGAGGTCGGGGATGCGTTGATCGCGGGCACGGCGTACTGCCGGATCCGCGCGATGCAGGATGAGAACGGGCGCGAGGTCGATGTCGCGGGTCCATCCAAGCCCGTGCAGATCCTCGGTTGGAGCCACGTGCCGAGTGCCGGCGACGACTTCCGCGAGGTCGACGACGAACGTGAGGCTCGTCACCTCGCGGAAGAGCGTGAGGCCAAGACGCGTCAGGCGGAGCTCGTCACGGCGAAGCGCAAGACCCTCGAGGACCTGATGCGCGAGACCGGGCGGGCCGAGGTGATCGACCTCAACGTGATCGTCAAGGCCGACGTCCAGGGGTCGGTCCAGGCACTCGAGGATTCGCTGCTCAAGCTTCCGCAGGAAGAGGTCAGGGTCAATATCGTTCGAGCCGGTGCCGGCGGCATCACCGAGAACGACGTCACGCTCGCGATGGCGTCCGATGCCATCATCGTCGGGTTCAACGTGCGACCGTCCGCGGGGGCGCGGGAGCTCGCCGAGGACGAAGGCGTGGACATCAGGACGTACCGGGTGATCTACGACGCGATCGACGACATCAAGGCTGCGCTGTCCGGTCTGCTGAAGCCGGAGCAACGCGAACGCATCCTCGGAGAAGCCGAGGTTCGCCAGACCTTCCGCGTGCCGAAGCTGGGGGTCGTCGCTGGCTCGTACGTCCGGAGCGGTGTGATCCGTCGCAACGCCTCCGTTCGACTCGTCCGCGACGGCGTCATCGTCTACGACGGCAAGATCGGGTCTCTGCGTCGGTTCAAGGACGATGCCGCCGAGGTCCGCGAGGGGTTCGAATGCGGGATCGGCCTCGAGAACTACCAGGACGTCAAGGAGGGGGACATCATCGAGGCCTACGAGGTCGAAGAGTTCGCCCGATCCATCTGAGCCGCCCGTGCTGGTCGCACTCGAACGCTTCGATCTGCGGATCCCCGGGTGTCGCTCGCTGAAGCAGAAGCGTCACGTCCTCACGACTCTCACGGCCGCGCTGCGGCAGCGATTCCCCGTGAGCGTGGCCGAGGTCGACCATCAGGATCTGTGGCAGCGGACCGCGATCGCCGTCGCCGCCGTCGGTTCCGACCAGCACCACCTCCGTCGCGTGATGCACGAGGTCGAGAAGCTCGTCGAGCGGTGGGACGGGACCGAGGTGCTGGACTCCGAGCTCCAGCTCGTCTGGCCCGAGGACTGAGAAGCGGCGGGTACCCTGGTCCCATGCCCCAAGGACCTCGAACGGAACGGGTCGGCGAGGGTTTCCGAGAGATCCTCGCTGAGGCGATCCAGAAGCTGAAGGACCCGAGGATCGGATTCGTCACGGTCACCGGCGTCAAGGTGTCCCACGATCTGCAGGTCGCCTGGGTCTACTTCACCGCCTTGGGTGATGCCTCGGCGAGGGCCGGCTCGCGAGCGGCGCTGCGGTCCGCGACGCCCCACCTCCGGCGTGAGCTGGGACGGCAGATCCGGCTCAAGGTCGTCCCCGAGCTCCGGTTCGAGGAAGACGAGACGCTCGCGACCGGGGAGCGGATCGACCGGATCCTCGACCAGCTGCATCACGATGAGGGGGCTTCGCATGACGCCTGAGGACCTCGCTCGTGCCGCCGAGGTCCTGCGCGCGGCCGACCGCGTCGCGATGGCGTGCCACGTGAACCCCGACGCCGATGCGCTGGGGTCGATGCTCGGGCTCGCGCAGCACCTCGTCGCGCGTGGCACCGAGGTCACGTGCTCGTTCCCCAACAACCCCCCGCACCTGCCGCGATGGGCCGACATGCTCCCGGGGCTCGAGCTCCTCGTGCCGCCCAACCGGTTCCCGCGGTCACCGGGGGTGATGGTGACGTGCGACTGTGCGTCGTTCGATCGGCTGGGCATGCTCGAGCCGTCGGCGAGCGCGGCGAAGGAGCTGATCTGGATCGACCACCACCGGTCGAACGATGGCAGCGGCACGATCCGCCTGGTGGACCCCGACGCGTCTTCCACGTGCGAGCTGGTGGCGAGGTTGATCGACGAGATCGGCGGAGAGCTGACGCGCGGATCGGCGATCTGCCTGTACGCCGGACTCGTCACGGACACCGGCCGGTTCCAGTACGAGGCGGTCACCTCGCAGACGCTTCGCCTCGCCGCGCGTCTCCGCGAGCACGATTTCGATCATGCCCGCCTCTCGCAGGTGCTCTACGAGGACAACGGAGCCGCGTACCTCCGGCTGGTCGGCCGGGCGCTCAGCCGGCTCCAAGAGGTACCCGAGGCCGAGCTGGTGTGGACGTACCTGACCCAGGGCGATCTGGCAGAGGCCGGCGTCGGCCCCGGTGATACCGACGACCTGATCGACGTCCTCCGGACGGCCCGCGAGGCGGATGTCGCGGCGATCCTCAAACAGCAGCGGGACGGCCGCTTCAAGGTGAGCGTGCGCTCGCGCGGCGGGCACGATCTGGCGGTGGCCGCCGCCGCCTTCGGCGGCGGCGGCCACCGCCTCGCGGCGGGCTACACGAGCGAGCACGGCCCCGCCGGAACGATCGAGCGTCTCGTGCAGGTCCTCCGCGGGCTCCCGGTCTCGTCGTGAGCTCGCCGGCGGCCGAGGGGCTGCTGCTGATCGACAAGCCGCAGGGGATCACGTCGCACGACGCCGTCGCGATCGTCCGACGGACCACCCATGTGAAGAAGGTCGGTCACGCGGGGACGCTCGACCCCATGGCGACCGGGCTCCTCGTACTGGGACTGGGTCGCGCGACCCGGCTGCTTCGGTTCTTGGGTGACCTTCCCAAGACCTACGAGGGGACGTTCCGACTCGGGATCGAGACGGACACGCTCGACGCGGACGGCGCGGTGACGCGGGAGTCCGCGGTCGCCGTCACCGACGACGAGGTCGCCCGGGCGATGACCGCCAAGCTCGGCGAGTCGTCCCAACGCCCGCCGGCGTTCAGCGCCGTGAAGGTCGGCGGCCGCAAGCTGTACGACGCGGCCCGCCGGGGGGAGACGCTCCGAGCGGAGCCGCGCACGGTCCGGGTGGACCGGTTCGACCTGGTCGGGAGGAACGGCGTGGACGTCGACTTCGTGGCCGTCGTGAGCGGCGGCACGTACATCCGCGTGCTCGCGTCCGACGTCGGGTCCGCTCTGGGGTGCGGCGCGCATCTCACGCGTCTCCGAAGGACCGCGATCGGTGCGTTCGCCGTCGAGGACGCCGGCCCCCCCGACGAGCCTGGAGACCTCCTGTCCGTCGAACGGGCCGTCGCGCACCTTCCCCGCCTGGAGCTCGAGCCGGAGGAGGCGCGGGTCGCGCGGCACGGGAGCATCCTGGGGCCGGCCGGGATCGTCGGACCGTACGCGCTGTTCGATCAGGACGGGTCGTTGCTCGGGATCTATCAGGACGACGGTCCCAAGGCGCGCCCCGAGGTGGTGCTCGCCCGACTGGAGTAGGCTCGGGCGATGTCGGAACCTCGGACCCGTTCCCGATTCACGTGGAAGCGGATCGTCGGGTACGTGATCTCCGCGGCGATCGTGGTGGCCATCTTCGTGTGGGCCATCCCGAAGTACGCCGATTACCACGACGTCGCGTCCGCGATCGGGACCCTGACGCCGCTCGAGTTCTGGTCGCTGGTCGCCGCGACGATCTTCAACCTCGTGACGTATTGGTGGGCGAACCAGGCGGCGCTGCCGGGTATGGGCATCGGGAAGGCCGCGGTCCTCACCCAGACGACGACGTCGGTCGCGAACACGCTCCCAGCCGGTGGTGCGATCGCGATCGGTCTGACCTACTCGATCCTGGACTCGTGGGGATTCACCGGGACGAACGTCGCGCTGTACGTGGGCGTGACCGGCATCTGGAACATCTTCACGAAGCTCGGGCTGCCGATGCTCGCGCTCGTGTTCCTCGCGCTGAGCGGGCACCTGACGCCGGCCTACATCGTGGCGGCGATCGTCGGTCTCGCGTTCCTCAGCGCTGCCGTCGTCCTGTTCGCCCTCCTCTTCCGGAGCGAGACGTTCGCGATCCGCATCGGGAACGCGCTCGCTCGCGCCGTGTCCTGGTTCCGTCGGCTCCTCCGCAAGCCGCCGGTCACGGGATGGGGCGAGGGTGCGGCTCGGTTCCGACGAGACACGATCACGCTCGTCAGGTACCGATGGATCCGCTTGACCGTGTTCACCGTGCTGAGCCAGTTGGCCCTCTTCTTCGTGCTGTTGCTCTCGCTCCGTCACATGGGCGTCTCCGAGCAGGAGGTGTCGGCCGCCGAGGCGTTCGCGGTGTTCGCGTTCTCACGCCTGCTGTCGGCGGTTCCGATCACCCCCGGCGGGGTGGGCCTGATCGACCTTGGGTACATCGGAGGACTGACCGCGTTCGATTCGGCGGAGAAGGCGCAGATCGTCGCGGCCGTGCTGCTGTTCCGCGCGCTCACGTTCGGCATCCAGATCCCGATGGGCGCATTCACCTACGTCATCTGGCGTGTGAAGTCGGATTGGCGCCGGCCCGCCGATGTCGCCGCGCAGCGGGAGCGGGTCAGCTACTTCCCCGCTTGAACCGGCGTGTCCGGCGCTTCCTCGGGGGGGATCGGCTCCCCTCTGGCCCGGAAGATCAGGTCACGGCATTCCGTGACGGCCGCAGCCCAGAAGACCGCGAGGCCCGCACCGAGGAGCGTTCCCGCCACCACGTCGGAGAACCAGTGCGCCGACAGGTAGACGCGTGACATCGACATGACGAATGCGAACCCGATCGCCAGCCACTCCCAGCGACGACGTCGCTCGCCCGCCGGGAAGAAGGCGATCACGAGCGCGACGGCGGTCGCCGCGCCCGCGACCGCGTGACCGGATGGGAACGAGAACCCGCTCGTGATCACGAGCGGGGCCGGGGGCCGGCCGCGGTGGAACCACGACTTCAGCGCGTTGAGGGCGATCTCGCTGCTGGCCCAGGTCAAGGCGAACGCGACGCACCTGGCCCAGCGCCGTCGGAAGGCGAGCACGAGGACCGCCAGGATCCGGACCGGGATCGTGACGACGCCCCCGCCGATCACGTTCAGCACCTTGCAGATCCACGTCAGCCACGACGTTCCGAACGTCGAGCATCCAGCCGTACATCGTGGTGTCGAACCGCCCGACGAAGCGGACGGTCGTCAGCGGGGCGACCTCGGGCGGGTGTCGCCCGACCAAGAAGAGTGACGCGACGCAGCCGGCCAGCAAGGCGAGCGACCAGAGGAACGCACGCCGGTGGTTGGCGAGCATCTGCGGTTGTGCGCTCATCCCGGGCCCTCGCAGAGGCGGCGCGGGAGCCCTGGTCGCTCGACCGATGGGCGTCGATGAGGCATAGCCCGCGACTCTAGCGCCAGGGCCACACGCTCGTTGGGCGGATGGGCACCTCGGGTCACCTGAGGCCAGCTTCGATCGCGGCGAGGAACAGCCCCACGCCGGCCACAGCCCCGACGAGCGCACCCACCGCGTACGCGATCCGCCGGACGCTCCACGTCTGCATCGACACCGGCGGGTGCGCCGGCGCCAGCTCCTTGAAGTGCTCCATCAAGGGGCGAGGATCCTGCTCGAGCCTCGACTGCAGCTCCGTCGGGATGGCCATGCCCACCGCGCACGCGAAGCCTTCGCCGATCTCCTCGGGGGTGAAGACGAGGACGGCGCGTTCGTACACACGATCCGGATCGGATCGGAGCGCCATGGTGAGCATGATGTTGGCGAGGTCGACCGCCTGGCGCCATGGCGACGGTCGGACCTCCACGCCGGAGACGTCGACCAGCTGGAGGTGTCCCTCGCGAACCAGGAGGTTGGCCGGCTTGATGTCCCGATGCGAGACCCCGATGTCCCAGAACGTGCGGACCAGCTGGAGCCCTTCGTCGATCACCTGATCGTCCACGTCGGCGTCACCGAGGTTAGTGGCGTTCGTGAAGAACTCGGTCACGAGCATGTACTCGCGGTTCGGGGTCAGCTCCACGGGGCCGTACGTCTTCGCCACGCGCACGCCGTTATCCGCGAGGAAGCGGAGCGCGTAGTCCTCGTACTCGGCGAGACGTCGCGGCGTGCCGAACGGGGTCTCGTCCTCGAGCGTCCCGTAGAGGATCGTCCGGCCGATCCGGTACCAGCGGTCGGCGCGAGCGTGGCTCGTCGCATAGATCTTCCCGAAGAGCCTCGAGCCGTCGTCGAGGGTCATCCGAAGCGGCGACGATCCCCCCGACCCGGCCAAGCCGAACGGTTCGACCTCACGAACGGTGATCCCGAGTTGATCGCGGACGGCGAGCTTGACCGCATCGGCGCGAGCGCCCGTGAGGTCGAGATGCGCGGCGGTTCCTCCACGCGCCGAGGTCACGGGGAACGAATCGTCGGGAGCCGCGAGGCGGAACGCGACGACCGCGAGCGCGAACGCGAGGAGGCCGGCGTAGACCGCGTCCACCGGGTAGTCCGCCGCGAGCGCGAGCTGCGCGACGATCACGAGCGCGACCAGCGCCGCGGTCGCACAGCGTGTGAGGAACCGTTGCCGGCCCGCTCGGCACGAGCACGGCCGCGGCCGCGAACAACGTGATGGCGAATGACGCGACCGCGCGCGACGGGAAGTGGTAGCCGGACACGCTCACGAGCGCCGGGACGGTCGGCGATGGTCGTTCCACCGAGAGGAGGACGCTGACGAGGAAGTCGCTCACCACGAAGGTCGCGAGCGCGACAACGAGGTGCCGCCACCGCTTGTACAGCGCCAGGACCGCGACGATCGCGACGCGCGCCGACATCACGACCGCGACCGCGGTAAGAGCGTTGAGCGCTTTCGCGATGTTCACGGTGGTCGTGCCCTCGTGGTCGGCGAACCATCGGAGGATCGTATCGCCGGCGTCGTGGAACGGGTCGGGCCGACGGAACAGCGTCGCGACGACGACCCCGAAGAGCAGGACGACGCCTCCGAACCACAACCACCATCGCGTGTCGGGCTCCGGGGGAAGCGGCGCAGGCTCACCTGAGGGACGTCGGTGACGACGAGGAACGCCGACCGGACCGCTCACAGGCGAGGTGGCGGGGGCAAGGGAGCGGCCGCTCGGGTGGACGGGGCGCGTCCCGAGTCGAAGAACTCAGCCGCCCCCGGCGTGCCCCAGAGCCCGACGAGGACGATCACATCGACCAGACCGGTCACCCAGGCGAACAACGCCCCGGCTTGACGGGTCAGGACCGACGTGAGGCTGAACAGCAACGAAACGCCGAACACGACCGTCGTGATGATGCGTGCCGCGTTGCTCCCCCCGAACAGGGCGTAGACGAGCAGGAGCTCGAGCAGACCGAGCGTGAGCACCACGAAGCCGGTGACGAGGAGGGCACCCTGGGGGAGCCCATGACGCGCCATCTCCCGCGTGTTCGACGCCACGATCAGGACGATCACGCCGCCGATGGCTGAGAACGCGCCGTTGATGCCCATCAGCCAGCCGGCGAACGTCACCCCTCCTGGTCGTCGCTTCACGCGTCCTCCACGGGTCGAACCCGTCCGAGGTTGCCATGGGCCGGGACGGGTGCGCAAGGCGTATACGCTCTGCGGCCGTGGACGTGGTCCGCGGGATCCGGTCGCTCCCACTCGCCGAGGAACCATCCGTCGCAACGGTCGGATTCTTCGACGGCGTCCACCTGGGTCATCGAGCGGTCTTGCAGACGGTCGTTCGGCGGGCCGCCGAGCAGGGTGTCCGTTCGGTCGCGATCACGTTCGACCGCCACCCGCGCGAGGTCCTCGCGCCGGGAAGTGAGCCGCGGCTGCTCACCACCGTTGAGCGCAAGGCCGAGCTGATCGCCGCCGCGGGCATCGATGTCCTGGTCGTCCTCACGTTCGACCGCGACTTCTCCCTCATCCCCGCCGAAGACTTCGTCCGGGATGTGCTGGTCCGCGGCGTCCACGCGGTGCACGTGGCGATGGGCGTCAACTTCACGTTCGGGTTCAAGGCGCGAGGGACGATGCGGACCCTCCCAGGGTTCGCCGCTCCGTTCGGGCTCGGCGTGGAGGCGGTCGACCTCGTGGAGCTCGGCGACAGGGTCGTGTCATCGACCTCCATCCGCGATGCGCTCTCATCGGGCGATCTCGAGTGGCCGCTCGCCGCTCTCGGCCGACGGTTCATCCTCGACGGCGAGGTCGTCACCGGTCACGGCCGGGGCCGCGGCCTCGGATACCCGACGGCGAACCTTCGGACCTGGCCCAGGCTGCTGCTTCCCGGTCAGGGGATCTACGCGGGTGTCGCGGAGCATCGAGGGCGACGCTACCGAGCGGCGATCGATTGCGGGACGAACCCGACGTTCGGTGTCGAGCCCCTGCATGTCGAGTCGTTCCTCCTGGACTTCGACGGCGAGCTGCCCGGTGAGCCGCTCTCGATCGGATTCTGGTCACGGCTGCGGGATGAGGTCCGCTACGACTCCGTGGACGAGCTCGTGTCCGCGATCGAGGCGGATGTGACGAGGACCCGCGAGCTGATCCCTGATGCGGCGGTGGGCTGAGCGTCGTCGCAGGTCGGAGGGCCGTTGCCGCTGGTAGCCTTGACGTTCGACCATGACGTTGACCAAAGAAGCCAAGACCGAGATCATCCAGGAGCACGCCCGTACGCCGGGTGACACCGGCTCCGCCGAGGTCCAGATCGCGGTGCTGACCAAGCGCATCGGCGACCTCACCGAGCATCTGAAGCTGCACAAGCAGGACCACCACAGCCGTCGCGGTCTCCTGATGCTCGTTGGGCGGCGCCGACGGCTGCTCGAGTACCTCAAGGGCGAGGACATCGAGCGGTACCGCGCGATCGTCGCCAAGCTCGGTCTCCGACGATAGATGTCCCGCGGGGACACGCCCTCCCGGGCTCCCCGCACGAAGGAGTGATGCGGAACGACCACCTGAGTGGCCCCAGGAGGGAGGCCCGAAGCGAGGTCGGTTCTCAGTCGCGAGCTTCCGCAGCGGCAACGCCCCGGAGGTTCACCACTGACAACCGGCCCGAACCCTCCACCACCAAGCGGCGCGCATGCCGCGCGCCCTGACTCCGAGGAGGAGATCGACCGGATGGTAACCACCATGTCGCGCCAGGTCGGCGCGCACGAGATGACGTTCGAAGCCGGCAAGCTCGCGAAGCTCGCCGACGGAAGCGTCGTCGTCACGTATGGGCAGACCCAGGTGCTCGCCACCTGCGTCCGCTCGAAGCCCCGAGAGGGGATCGACTTCTTCCCGCTCACGATCGATGTCGAGGAGCGGATGTATGCGGCCGGGAAGATCCCGGGCTCGTTCTTCCGGCGTGAAGGCCGGCCGGGCGAGACCGCGATCCTCACGGCTCGCCTGATCGACCGGCCCCTGCGCCCGACGTTCAAGGAGGGCTTCCACGACGAGGTCCAGGTCATCTGCACGATCCTGTCCGTCGACCTGGCGAACCCGTACGACATCCCCGCGATGAACGCGGCGGCCTGCGCCGTGGCGCTGGCCGGACTCCCGTTCGACGGACCCGTCGCCGCGGTGCGGCTCGGGATGATCGGCGGGGACTGGGTCGTCAACCCGACGTTCCAAGAGCTCGAGGACGCGACCTTCGACATCGTCGTCGCCGGCGCCAAGAACGCGCAAGCGGGGGTCGACATCCTCATGATCGAGGGCGAGGCTCCGGACAACACCTGGCCGCTGCTCGCCACCGGCGAGGGCGCCGTCGCGCCGACCGAGGAGGTCGTCGCGCGGGGCCTCGACGTCGCGAAGGCGGAGATCGGGCAACTGATCGCCTTCCAGGAGGAGTTCATCAAGGCGCACGGCGTCACGCCGATCGAGTTCACGCCGTCACCGCTGTACGGACAGGACATCTGGGACACGCTGTACGCGAACTTCGCCGGCAAGCTCGAGGCGGCCATCGTTCCGGACAAGCAGGCCCGCGATGCCGCCTTCGATGCGGTCAAGGAAGAAGCGAAGCTCCATCTCGCGACGGTGCTGGGCGAGGCGTTCGAAGAGCGCGATCAGGAGTTCTCGGCCGCGTGGAAGAGCCTCCAGAAGAAGGTCATGCGCCGGCGCGTGATCGACCAGGGCGTCCGGCTCGACGGTCGCGGCCCGAAGGACATCCGCCGCCTCTCGGCAGAGGTCGGCATCGTCCCGCGGGCGCACGGGTCGGCACTGTTCGAGCGGGGCGAGACCCAGGTGCTCAACATCACCACGCTCGGCATGTTGCGGATGACGCAGCTGATCGACACGCTCGATCCCGAGGATTCGAAGCGCTACATGCACCACTACAACTTCCCGCCGTTCTCGACGGGAGAGACGGGCCGCGTCGGCTCGCCCCGCCGTCGTGAGATCGGCCACGGCGCGCTCGCCGAGCGGGCGTTGATCCCGGTGGTGCCGAGTGAAGAGGAGTTCCCCTACGCGCTTCGCCTGGTCTCGGACGTCCTCGCCTCGAACGGCTCGACCTCCATGGCGAGCGTGTGCGGGTCGACGCTGTCGTTGATGGACGCAGGTGTCCCGATCAAGGCACCGGTCGCGGGCATCGCGATGGGCATGATCGCCGACGACGGGCAGTTCGTGACGCTTACCGACATCCTCGGAGCCGAGGACGCGCTGGGGGACATGGACTTCAAGGTGGCCGGGACCAGCGAGTTCGTGACGGCGATCCAGCTCGACATGAAGGTGTCGGGCATGCCGGCCGACGTGCTCGCCGGGGCGCTCCAGCAGGCCAAGGAAGCGCGGCTCCAGATCCTCGAGGTCATGCTGGCCGCGCTGCCCGCGCCGCGGGACGAGGTCAGCTCGAAGGCACCCCGGATCATCACGATCCAGATCCCGGTGGACAAGATCGGCGAGGTGATCGGCCCGAAGGGGAAGAAGATCAACGAGATCATCGCCATGACGGGTGCCGACATCAACATCGAGGATGACGGCACGGTGTTCATCGGCTCGCGGGAGGCCGAGGGGACGGATGAGGCCGCGCGCATGATCGAGGAGATCGCCAATCCGCGGCCGGTCCTCGTGGGGGAGACCTACGAGGGAACCGTGGTGAAGACGACGACCTTCGGCGCGTTCGTCAACCTGGTACCCGGGCGCGACGGACTCGTCCATATCTCGAAGCTCGGGCGCGGCAAGCGGCTCGCGAGCGTCGAGGAGGCGGTCAAGGAGGGCGACACGCTGACCGTCCTGGTCGAAGACGTCGACCCACAAGGGAAGATCAGTCTGAAACCGGTCGGTCCCGAGTGGGAAGTGCCCGAAGGCACGCAGGTCGAGCCGGCGGGAGAGCGGCGAGACCGCGGCGGCGATCGGGGTCGGGATCGTGGCCCGCGTGGCGACCGCGGCGATCGCCACGGTCGTCGGTTCCGCGATGGCGGCGGCGCACCCAAGGACGGCTGAGCCCGAAGTCATGCCGATCTCGCGCACCGAGTTCAGCTCGGGCCTGCGCGTGGTGACGGAGCGGATGCCCGGCATCCGCTCCGTCTCGATCGGTTTCTGGGTGCTCGCCGGATCGCGGGACGAACGTCCCGCGATCAGCGGCCACTGCCACTTCCTCGAGCACCTGCTGTTCAAGGGAACCGCGACGCGGACGGCGCTCGATATCGCCGAGGCGTTCGACGCCGTCGGCGGCGACGTCAACGCGTTCACCGCCAAGGAGTACACGTGCTACTACGCGCGGGTGCTCGACCGTGATCTGGAGCTGGCGGTCGATCATCTCGCGGACATGCTGCAGCACTCCACGATCCGGGCAGACGACCTCACGGCCGAGGGCCAGGTGATCCTGTCCGAGATCGACATGCACGACGACTCGCCCGAGGACGTCGTCCACGACCTGTTCACCCGGACGCTCTGGCCGGGGCACCCGCTGGGCAGGCCCATCCTGGGCACGCGCGAACGGATCCGGGCGGCGACGCCCGGATCCGTTCGGGGGTTCTATCGCCGCCACTACGTCCCCGGCCGCCTCGTCGTCGCGGCGGCCGGCAACGTCCGCCACGAGGACCTCGTTCGGATGCTGACCGAACGGATGGACGCCGGCCGCGAGCTCTCGGCACGGGGCCGGTCCGTCTGGCGCCTCCGCGATGCGCCCCGGCCGCCGAAGGCTTCGGGCGACCAGCACATCCAGCGGAAGAAGACGGAGCAGGCGCACGTCGTGCTGGGGACGAACGGCCTGGCTCGCACCGACCCCGACCGGTTCGCCTTCTTGATCGCGAACACGGCGCTCGGCGGCGGGATGTCATCGCGGCTCTTCCAGGAGATCCGCGAGAAGCGCGGGCTCGCGTACACGGCGTACAGCTACCACTCGCAGTTCGCGGAGGTCGGCCTGTTCTCGGCCTACGCCGGCACGACGCCCGGGAAGGCTCGCGAGGTCGTGCGATTGATGCGCGAGCAGATCGAGGCGGTCCGCGACGGCGACCTGAGCGCGGAGGAATTCGAACGCGCCAAGGGCCACGTGAAGGGATCGACGGTCCTCTCGCTCGAGGACCCCGGCGGGAGGATGTCGCGGCTCGGGAAGTCCGAGATCGCGAACGGCGAGATCCTCACGGTCGACGAGATCCTGCGCCGTGTGCAAGGGGTCACCCTCGAGGATGCTCGTCGGATCGCCCACCAGGTACTGTCGCAACCCATGACGCTGACGGTGCTGGGGCCGGTGACACCTTCCTCGTTCGCGGGGGCGCTCGTGTGACGAACGTCGGCGTGCTCGGCGCCTCCGGCCGGATGGGCCGGGAGGTCTGTCGGGCCGTCGACGCCGCCGATGACCTGACCTTGGTCGCGGCGGTCGATCCCCATCACGAAGGCGCGGACCTCGGGAACCTCGTCGTCGCCGGATCCCCGGATGCATTCGAGGGCGTCGACGTCGCCGTCGACTTCACGACGCCGGGGTCGGTGATCGAGAACGCTCGGTGGTGTCTGGGACGAGGCATGCACATGGTGATCGGCACCACCGGGATCGGCGCTGACGGTCTCGAGGAGATCCGCCGGCTCACCGGCTCGGCCAACGCCAACGCGATCGTCGCGCCGAACTTCGCGATCGGCGCCGCGCTGATGATGCGGTTCGCGGAGCAGGCCGCACGGTACTTCGACGCCGCCGAGGTGATCGAGCTCCATCACGATCGGAAGGTCGATGCGCCGAGCGGCACGGCGATCACCACGGCGCAGCGGATCGGCGCCGCGCGCGCCGGGGCGTGGGAAGCCCCCGGCGGCGACGGCTCGCATCCCGGCGCGCGCGGCGCCGACGTCGAGGGGATCCGCGTGCACGGGATCCGGCTCCCGGGTCTGCTCGCTCACCAAGAGGTGATCTTCGGAAGCCCAGGCCAAACCCTCACCGTGCGCCACGACACCATCGACCGGAGCGCCTTCATCCCCGGGGTGTTGTTGGCGATCCGCTCGGTCGCCGATCGGCCGGGGCTCACCGTCGGGTTGGACGCCCTGTTGGACTAACCGCGGATCGCCTGCGTCACGAAGGCGACGCCGATCACCACCAGGAGCGCGGCGAGTCCCATCCGGATCCACCGCAAGCCTCGTTCGCCGAACAACCGGCGTCCGCCGCTGCCGAGGATCGTGAACGTCAGATCCGAACAGCTGACGCCGATCGCCATGGCGACGGCGGCCGCGAGCGCCGCGCCGGTCCCGCCCTCGGAGGTCGCGTTCGCGATGAGCGCCGACGCGGTCGTCGCGAAGAAGATCCACGCGCCTGGATTGAGGAGGACCGCGGCGACGCCCTTGGCGGTCGGTCCGAGTCGCGCCACCGCACGCTGCGACGGAGCGCCGACCGTGGATCGCGATTCGTCGCGGATCGACCGGAGCTCGACCACCCCGATCCACACCAAGAAGGAGCCGCCCACCGCCTGCAGCGTCCTGATCACGCCGGGCCCGGGCTCCAGCGACGCGAAGCCCAGCGCGAGGACGACCAGGATGCCGAACAGGGTCAGGTTGGCGCCGAGCATCACGCGCAGCCCTCCCTCCAGCCCGCGTTTCGCCGTCTCCGACAGGATCAACAGCTGCACGGGGCCGGGCGCAGCGCCCAACGCGAACCCGAGGGCGAACGCCGCCCCGACACCGGCCCCACCGACGCTCATCGAGGGGTGGACCCCGGCAGCCGCAGCTCCTCGACCTCGACGTGACCGTCGTCATGCAACGTGACGAGCAGCCCCTCGCACTCACGCATCGGCTCGGGCTCGTGCCCGGTCAGCCCGAGCATCGCCCGCTCGACGAACGGGGTGTGGCTGATCGCGAGCCCGCGCCCACCTTCGGGCACCTGCTCGAGCAACGAGCGAACCCCGGCCGCCATGCCCTCGGGGGATCCTTCTGTCTGGTCCTTCCCGGCCAGCCCGGGGACGATCATGTGCACGAGCGGGAGCTGTTGCCCTGCTCCTCGCAGGAACCACGCGACGGTTTCGGCCGCCCGTTCGGCGGGAGAGACGAACACGGCCGCGTAGACGACGTCCTGCTGGGCGCGGCCGACGTCCATCGCCCGGGCTCGGCCGGCGTCCGACAATCGGTCCGCCGACGGGTCGCGCGGGGCGTGGCGTCGAAGCTCGAGCTGCTTCATGGCGGGAGCATCTCGAACCGCCTCGTTCCTCGTCATCTCGTCGTTTCCCAGGCCCTGCACCGCCGCCCCCGTTGCGCGATGAGGGGTTGCTATCCGAAGCGACGGGGCGTAGCGTCCGAGGCCATGAGGGGCCGCCTAATCGTTTTCGTGTGTGCCCTCGTCGCGTCGCTGGTCATCGGGATCGGGACGCCCGGCTCAGCCAACGTCATCAGCCGGTCGGACGGCAACGACACGAAGGGTCCGCTCGATCTGGCGCGGCCTGAACATCGCTCACGTCCGGCAAGGGTCACGTCTTCCAGCTGACACGCTCGCGCCCTTTCACCAACGAGGATGTGAACGGGAAGAACGGGCTCTTCGAGATCGGCATCGACACGAACGCGGATCGACGATCCAACTACTACATCGATGTCTTCTTCGCTGCGGGACGGTTCCGAGGTGTGCTCCTCAAGCCCAACGGAACTCGTCATCACCTACTACCTCAAGGTCGCTGTCCGTGTCTCACCGCAGATCCGTCAAGGTCATCTGGGCGCTCGCCGGGATCGTGCAGAAAGGGAGCTATGACTTCGCCGTCTTCTCGCATCTTCGTCGACTCGCCATGTTCGCGGAAGAGCCCTTGCGTCGACGCCATCCCGAACCGCTACCCGCTCATCCGTCATGACTTCACACGACCGTTCTTCAGCTGGGGGAGTGTGCCGCTCTATCCGAGCGATGCGTCCGCGACCCTCACGTTCCCCGTCTCCTTCAACGTGACGGACGACATCTATGGGTCGGGACTCAAGAGCTGGACGCTTCAGAAGAAGGTTGTCGGAGCGTCCACGTGGGCTACCGTGCAGAAGGGAACGGCTCGCCATCCCACGGTACTGTTCACTGGGTTGGAGGCCACGTCGTACGACCTCCGGGTCATTGCCATCGACCGCCAAGGGAACAAGCGCACGAGCTCGCTCCAGCGCGTGAACATCCCGTTCGACGATCGGCATCCCAGCCTCCTCACGTACACCTTGCAGACAACGAACGACTCCGTCTCCGACGCGTTCTTGGGTACGACCACGAGCATCGCCGACGACGGGAACCGTCTCCTTCACGATGCCCTTCGATGTCACGGACATCTGCGTCGTCGGTGGTCCAACGACCGGGCCCGCCTCCAGCTTGATCGTGACCGCACCGACGCCGATCGGTGGCACGATCGTCGAGGGTGGATCGACGCCCGCGCGAGATCGCACGTGCGTCGGTGTCCCGGTGGCGAGCGGAACCATCGTGACGATGACGTCCTCGTCCCCCGAGCCCTTCGTCCTGGACGGGATCATCCTCGTTCCCTAGGTCAACGGCTCTTCGGCTCGCTCTCGCCCGCCTGCCAGCGCGCCAGCACGAACAGCAGATCGCTCAGCCGGTTGAGGTATCGGCGGATCTCGGGGTTCACCACCCGTTGCGCTCCTTCGAGCTCGACGACGTGGCGCTCGGCCCGCCGGATCACCGCACGCGCGACGTCCAACGTCGCCGAGGTCGGGTTCGCACCGGGCACGATGAAGGCTTCGGGGAGCGGTCGTTCGGTCACCAGATCGTCGATCCTCCGCTCCAGTCGCGCCACCATCTTCGCCGACACGAGGGAAACGTCGGACTCGAGTTTCTTCCGCTCCTTCGGATTGCATGCCAGGTCGGCGCCGACCACGAAGAGCTCCCGTTGCAGGGTGAGGAGGTCGGCGGCGAGTGCCTCGTCGTCGGAGAGGGCTCGTGCCAAGCCCAGGACCGCGACGGCCTCATCCGTTGTGCCGTACGCCTCCGTGACCAGGTCGGACTTCGGAACGCGGCCTCCGTACAGGAGCCCCGTGGTGCCGTCGTCGCCCGTCTTCGTGTAGATGCGCGGCATCGGCGGCTAGCATAGGCCGGTCCGGCGCCGTCCCCGCGGCGCCATGAAGGAGGCGACGCCCATGGCCGGCAGGTTCGGCTCCGTCGTCACCGCGATGGTGACGCCGTTCCGCGATGATCACGCGCTCGACCTCGACCGTGCCCAGGAGCTCTCCTCCTGGCTCGTCGGGAACGGCTCCGATTCCGTCGTCATCGCCGGTTCCACCGGCGAATCACCGACGGTCACGCACAAGGAGAAGGCCGATCTCTTCCGCGCCGTCGGCGAAGCGATCAGAGGCAAGGGCAAGCTGATCTGCGGCACGGGCACGTACTCGACGGCCGAGACCCTCGCGCTCACGCAGGCGGCCGAAGACGCGGGCGCGGACGGCATCCTCGTGGTGACCCCGTACTACAACAAGCCACCCCAGCGCGGCTTGATCGCACATTTCGAGCACGTCGCCGATGCTACGGAGCTCCCGATCATCGCGTACAACATCCCCGGACGCACGGCGACGCGCATCGAGCATGACACCCTCCTGCGTCTCGCCGAGCGACCGAACATCGTCGCCGTCAAGGACTCGACCGGCGACTTCCAGGGCATCTCTCGGCTGATCTCGGAAGCACCCGACGGCTTCGAGGTCTACTCGGGCGACGATTGGGCGACGTTCGGATACGTCTGCCTGGGCGCCGTGGGCGTCGTGAGCGTGGCGAGTCACCTGGTCGGACCGCAGATCCGGCAGATGATCGAGCTCATCGATACCGGCGATGTGCCGGCCGCGCGGAAGATCCACGAGACGCTGTCGCCGCTGTTCAACGCGCTCTTCGTGACGTCCAACCCGATCCCGCTCAAGGCGGCCCTCCAGATGGTCGGGCGAGGCTGCGGCGAGCCTCGGTTGCCCTTGGTCCCTGCGACGAGCGACGAACGGGATCGCGTCCGCAAGGCGCTGGAGGACGCCGGCCTCCTTGCCTGACAGCTGCCGCCTCGTCTTCCTCGGAGGTATCGGCGAGGTCGGCCGGAACATGGCCGCGCTCGAGCTCGACGACCGGCTCCTGATCTTGGACGTCGGTCTGTCGTTCCCGTCCGCGGACATGCCGGGGATCGACCTCGTCCTGCCCGACATGGAATACGTGCGCGACCGAGCCGGTGACGTCGAGGCGATCGTGCTGACGCACGGGCACGAGGATCACGTCGGGGCGCTCCCGTACCTGTTGCGAGACCTCGGCAGACGGGTTCCGGTGTACGCGACCGCCTTCACCCTCGAGCTCCTGCAGGGCAAGCTGGAAGAGCACGAGGTGACCGACCTGGTGGAGCCGCACGTCGCGGTTCCCGGCGGGGGGACCCAGGCGGGGCCGTTCCGGATGCGCTTCTTCCACGTGACCCATTCGATCCCCGACGGGATGGCCGTCGCGATCGACACGCCGCACGGCTCGGTGCTGCATACCGGCGATTTCAAGCTCGACCAGACGCCCATCGACGGCCAACCGACCGATCTGCACGGCATCGCGGAGGAATCGGGCCGCGGCGTCCATCTACTCCTGTCGGATTCGACGAATGCGGAGACCCCGGGACACACGGCGAGCGAGCGCAGCGTCGGTCCGGTGCTTCGCGACATCGTCGCTCGCGCCCCGGAGATCGTCGTCGTCGCCTGCTTCTCCAGCCACATCCACCGGATCCAGCAGGTGGTCGATGCGGCGCTCGCCGATCAGCGGGTCGTTTGCTTCCTCGGTCGTTCGATGCAGAACTCCGTCCGAGCGGCTCGGGAGCTCGGCATCCTGCGCGTCGACGATCAGGACGTGATCGACATCGTAGAGGTCGAGAGCCTCGACCCCGGTCGGGTGGTGATCGCGTGCACGGGTTCTCAGGGCGAGCCGTACAGCGCGCTCAGCCTGATGGCAGCGCGCGAGCACAAGTGGGTCAAGCTCAGCGAGGGGGACACCGTCGTGCTCTCGTCCAGCCTGATCCCGGGGAACGAGCCGGCGATCCACCGCGTGGTCGACTCGCTCTACCGGAGCGGCGCGGACGTGTATCACATGCCGGCCGACCCGGTGCATGCATCGGGTCACGCCGCGCAGGAAGAGCTCCGTCTCCTGCTGTCGCTCGTCAAACCCAGCTGGTTCATCCCCGTGCACGGCGAGCGGAGACACCTGCAGCATCACGCGCGTCTCGCGGAGGAGATCGGCATCCCCCGCGAGCGGATCTTGATCTGCGAGGACGGCGACGTGATCGACATCGGGTCCGCGGTCACGAAGGTCGACCGGGTCCGGGCGGGCATGACGTTCGTGGACGGCCTCGGGATCGGGGACGTCGGCGGGGAGGTCCTTCGCGATCGGCGGAAGCTGGCCGGGGACGGCGTCGTCGTCGTGGTGGTCGGCGTGAACATGCAGACCGGAGAGGTCGTGAGCGGACCGGACGTCGTCAACCGGGGGTTCGTCCACGACGGGACCTCGGCCGACATCCTTGAAGAGGCTCGCAAACGCGTCATGCTTGCCATGGAAGAGAGCGCGGAGGCCCACGTCACGGACCCATCTGCGCTGCAACAGAACGTTCGAAGGGTGCTCAAGCGGTACTTCTTCGACGTGACGCAGCGGAAGCCCGTGATCCTGCCGGTCATCATGGAGGTGTAGGTGGCAACGAAGACTTCCCCGTCGCGACGGTCGTCGTCGCGACCCTCGAAGACCAACGGCCAAGGGCCGCTCGCGGCATCGGAGGAAGGCGCCGGCCAAGGCGCAGAAGACGACCGTCCGACAGATCCTGTCCCCGCACGCGCGCGATGCCTTCGGGATCCTGCTCGTCGTCGTAGCGCTCCTCGCGGTGCTCGGTGTGTGGTTCGATGCGGCCGGGCCGGTCGGGGACCTCCTCACGTGGATGCTTCGCGGGTCACTCGGGGTCGTCGCCGTCGCGTTCCCCATCGTCGCGGTCTACTGGGGGATCCTGCTCCTGCGAGACACGGCGCGCGAGGACCGGGTGAGGATGTTCATCGGCTTCTCCGTGCTCGGTCTCGGTGCGCTCGGGATCGTCTCGCTGCTCGGAGGGAAACCGGGACCGCGCGATGGCTACGAAGCCGTCGCCGTCGCCGGCGGCCTGCTGGGCGCGATCGTCGCGCACCCGCTCACGATCGTGATCTCGTCGGTCGGCGCCTTCATCGTGTGCCTCGGGATGGGCGCGGTGGGGCTCCTCATCTTCACGGGGACGCCGATCGCGGTCGCAACGGCCAACGTTCGAGACTTCTTCACGGCGGCCGACATCGAGGAGGAGGCCGAGCCCGAGGCGCCCGTCCTTCGCGAAGAGTCGAGACCGAAGCGCCACCGCGCCGCCAAGCTCAGGGAGGCGTTCGGGCTCGTCGAGTTCGACCCCGATGAGGACGACGTCATGGTCGTTCCGGATCCCGACCTGGAGGACGATCCGGACGAGCCCGCTGCCGGGTCGCCGGCGGCCCGCCCGACCCGCACGATCGAAACGACGACGGGTCCCTACCAGCTCCCGCCGCTCGACCTGCTCCGCAGCGCCCCGCCGTCGAACGCCGATGTTCGCGACGAGCAGGAGATGCAGAACGCCCTCGAGCGCACGCTACGGACCTTCGGGGTGGACGCTCGCGTCTCCGCCGCTCACCGCGGACCAACGGTCACGATGTACGAGGTGGAGGTGGCGTCGGGGACCAAGGTGAACAAGGTCCTGCAGCTGGCGAGCGACATCGCCTATGCGCTCGCGACCCCCGACGTTCGCATCCAAGCGCCGATCCCCGGCAAGTCGGCGATCGGGATCGAGGTTCCGAACAAGCATCGGGACTTCGTGATGCTGGGGGACATCCTCCGGTCGAAGGCCGCAAAGGAGGCGACGCACCCGCTCGAGGTCGCCTTGGGCAAGGACATCCACGGGCGGGCCCGCATGGTCAACCTGGCGACCATGCCGCACCTGTTGATCGCCGGGGCGACCGGGGCCGGCAAGTCGAGCCTCGTCAACTCCTTCATCACCTCGTTGCTCGCCCGCACGACCCCGGAGGACGTCCGGCTCGTCCTGGTCGATCCCAAGCGGGTCGAGCTCGGTCACTTCGCCGACGTGCCGCATCTGCTCTCCCCGGTGATCGTCCATCCCAAGCGAGCCGCCGAAGCGCTCGGATGGATCGTGCGGGAGATGGAGCAGCGGTACGAGCTGCTCGCCACCGCGGCCGTGCGCGACATCGATGGATACGAGGAGGGGTTGCGGGCCGGCACGCTTCGCGTGCCCCTCGGGCTCGAGCACCGGTTCGGCCACCTGCCGTTCATCGTGGTCGTGATCGACGAGCTGGCCGACCTGATGATGGTGGCGCCGCGGGACGTCGAGGACGCGATCTGTCGGATCGCGCAGATGGCGCGCGCGGTCGGCATCCACCTCGTCGTCGCGACGCAGCGTCCTTCCGTCGACGTCGTGACGGGTTTGATCAAGGCGAACATCCCGAGCCGGATCGCGTTGATGACGTCGTCGCAGGCGGACAGCCGGGTGATCTTGGACATGAACGGTGCCGAGAAGCTCGTCGGCCACGGCGACATGCTCTTCGCCCCCTCCAGCATCTCGAAGCCGGTCCGTCTCCAGGGCGCGTGGGTGACCGAGCAGGAGATCGGCGGCGTGACCGACTTCATCCGCGCGCAGCGCGAGGCGGTCTACGAGCACTCGGTCGAGGGGCTGGGGCTTCCGCCCGCCGAGACCGCGGGGGGCGACCACGCCCTCGGATCGGACGACGACCTCCTTGAGCAAGCTGCCGAGCTGGTGATCCGCTCGCAACTCGGCTCGACATCCATGCTCCAACGCAAGTTGAAGGTCGGCTTCGCACGCGCCGGCCGCCTGATGGATCTGATGGAGGATCAGGGGATCGTCGGCCCATCCCAAGGCTCGAAGGCACGCGAGGTGCTGGTGACCTGGGAAGAGTGGGAAGAGCGCCGGACCGCCTGACTACAGAGCGCCGACGCGACGCGCGACCTGGAACAGCGTGTCGGCGTGCTGCTGCGGGTCGATCATGAACATCCCCGCGGCACCGACCTGGCGCTGCCAGTACCGGTAGACGTCTTCGGCGTGCCAGCCACGCGACGATGCGCCCCGGAAGCTCCGTGCCATCTCGGAGCCGTGCCAGATCGCCTGGGGGGCCACCACGAACCCACCCCGCGTCCCGTCGATCGAGAGCCAGAACGCCCCGATCAAGCCCCAGCGGCCGTCGTCGAGCTCGCCGGACACCAGCAGGAACCGGACGGGGCCTTCGGCGAGCGCATCGGGAGCCGTGACCGGGTCCCGCATCGCGGCGAGCGGGAACAGGTCGTCGTTCCCGACGCGCCTGTCTTCCGGCTCCATCTCGATCTCGCCCCTCCCCGGGGCACGATCTTGCCCCTCCCTGGTCGGATGGTAGTCACCCGTCCGGCGGCTCGGCAGCGTCCGAAGGTCTCGATCCGACGTGCCGTCGGTCGTAGATCGGGTGCCGTTCGCCGACGGAGGCGCGCACGTCCTCGGCGAGGATCGCGAACAGAACATGGTCGCGCCAGCGGCCGCCGACCTTGAGGTATCGACGCGCATATCCCTCCTCGCGCCACCCGGTCGCGCGGAGCAGGCCCAGCGAGCGCTCGTTCCCCGGCTGGACGTTCGCCTGGAGACGATGAAGTCCGAGCTCCCCGAAGGCGTACCGGAACAGGAGCGGCATCGCCTCGCGCATGGAGCCGTCGCCGGCGTGTGGCATGAACGCGTAGTACCCGAGGTAGGCGTTCCGGAACGCGCCGTGATGGATCTGCGAGAGCGCGTAGACGCCGGCGAGCGGCTCCTCGTGCTCGACCACGACGACGAGCGTCCGACGGGAGGGGTGCGCCTCGATGTACGCGTCGAACGCGTCGGAGGTATCCGGCGGATACGCCCAGGGATGATGCAGCGAACGGCTCCTCGCGACGGCCTCGAGGAAGGATGCGCGGTCGCCCGGCATGAGCCGACGGAGCGTCGGCCGCCGCCGCCGCGGGCTCGGCACCATCACGAAGCCGAAGTGTAGCCACGCGCTCCGGCGCTACCATCACGCCCGATGGCCGGTCACTCCGTTCGCCCGGCCTCGATCGGGGTCGGGCCCGCCCTCCGGCGCGCGCGAGAGATCGCCGGGATCACCCTCGACGAGGCGGCTCGCGACACCAGGCTGACCCCCGACCAGATCGACGCCTTGGAGCGCGAGGATTTCGACCTGCTCGGCGAGGAGGTCTACGTCCGCGCGATGCTGCGGACGTACGCGCAGTACCTCGGGCTCAAACCAGACAAGGTCATGAGCGCGTACGCGAAGCATGCCGAGGAGCCGGAGCTTCCATCCCCTCCGGCGAAGATGGGCCGGGTCGAGCAGGCGCTCGCCGCGGCGAGGATCCGGGACAACCAGCGGTTCCTGTTGATCGCCGCCGCGATCATCCTGATCGCGGCGGTGGCGGTGGGGATCGTGTCCCGCGGCGGCGCGCCGCCGCCGGCCACGATCCCCACGGCGACGACGCCGTTCGTATCGCCGACACCCGGTCCGGGTGTCAGCGTCACGGTCAGCGCGACCGCCGGGGTCGACGTCACGGCGACGATCGACGGGGTCGCCCAACCGACGACGTCGCTCGGGCCTGGGGAGTCGATCTCGTACAGCGCGGTGGGGGAGCTGACCGTTTCCGCGAGCGATGGCGGGGCGGTCCGGATCGTCGTGGACGATCGCACCCTCGGCGTGCCCGGACAACCAGGCCATCCCTGGTCCGCCACGTTCCTGCCGTCCGGGGCGACCGGCGAGCCATCGCCGTGAGGCCATCGCCGTGAGAGCGGAGATCATCTCGGTCGGGACCGAGCTGTTGCTCGGACAGATCGCCGACACGAACGCGCGCTGGATGTCGGAGCGGCTCGCGGCGATCGGGGTCGACGTGCTGCACCGCCAGACCGTCGGAGACAACCTCGAGCGGATCGTCGAGTCGCTCGAGCTGGGAGCGTCGCGCGCGGAGGTGATCCTCGTCACCGGAGGGCTCGGGCCGACGCAGGACGACCTCACCCGGGACGCGGTCGCCGTGTTCGCCGGGAGATCGCTCGTTCGCCGTCCGGAGCTCGAAGACATGCTCCGGGCCAAGTTCCGCGGGTTCTCCGCGCGGTCGATGCCGTCGAACAACCTCCGGCAGGCCGACGTCCCCGATGGGGCCCGCACGATCGCGCCCGACCGGGGAACGGCGCCGGGGCTCATCGTCGAGCTCCCGACGGGGGTCAGGATCTATGCCGTCCCGGGTGTTCCCGACGAGATGGTCGAGATGATGTCGGGCACGATCGTGCCGGAGCTCGAGGCGGAGACGGGTGAGGTGATCGTCTCCAGGAGTCTCCGGATCACGGGCATGGGGGAGTCGGCGGTCGGCGAGGCGCTGACCGACCTGTTCGAAGGATCGTCGAACCCAACGGTCGCGTACCTCGCGTCCATGGGGGAGGTGAAGGTCCGGCTCACCGCGAAGGCTCGGTCGGCGGAGGCGGCAGACGAGATGCTCGAGCCGCTCGTCCGGGAGGTCGTGGACCGACTCGGCGACGTCGTGTTCAGCGTGGACGACCGATCCCTCGAGGAGGTGATCCTCGGGCTGCTCCGCGGGCAGGGTCTCACCCTCGCGTGCGCCGAGTCGTTGACCGGGGGAAGCGTGAGCGCGCGCCTTACCTCGGTCCCTGGCGCATCCGCCGCGTTCGTCGGTGCGATCGTCGCATACACCGAACGCACGAAACGCGACCTGCTCGGCGTGTCGCAGGCGACGATCGACGGCCCGGGCGTTGTGAGCGAGACCTGCGCGAGGGAGATGGCCGCGGGGGCCCGCCGCGTCCTCACGACCGATCTCGGACTCTCGTTGACGGGGGTTGCCGGGCCGGAGCCTCACGGGGGGAAGGAGCCGGGAACCGTGTGGATCGCCCTCGACGCCGGGTCGCGCACCCACGCGCGCGGGTTCACGATCAAGGGCGAGCGCGACCGGGTGATCCGGTGGTCGCAGCAAGGCGCGCTCGATCTGGTTCGCCGGTACCTCGAGGGCCGGCCGCTGCCAACGTCCGACACCACGGTCTGACCATGCGGCCTGATCCGACGGCTCCGCTCGACGCGAAGGCGTCCCGGCTGTTCGTCGCGTTCGCCGTGAGCGACGCGGCGCTCGACGAAGTGATTCGCGCCATCGAGCCATGGCGCGGTCGGTTCCCGGGGGCGAGGTGGGTGCCCCGGGAGAACATGCACGTCACGTTGAAGTTCCTCGGGCGGACGTTGCGGGCCTCCAGGCGTGGGTCCGTCAGCAGGTCGGAGCGGTGGCCGCCGGCCATGGTCCCGTCGCCACCCAGCTGACGGGGCTCGATCGTTCCCGTCCGCCGCGCGGGCGCGCGTCCTCTGGATGGGGATCGAGGACCCGGAGGAGGCGTTCGCGCGGCTCGCCGGAGCGCTGGACGCGGCGCTCGAGGAGTCGTTCGCCCCCGAGACCCGGGCCTTCTCGCCGCACCTGACGGTCGCGCGGAGCGACCCACCCTTGAAGCTCGGCGGCGGATCACGCCGACGCCCGTCGAGCCGGTCGGGTTCCGTGTGGAGGAGATTCGTGCTTTTCCGGAACCACCTAGGGCGGCCCGCGCCCCGCTACGAGCCGATCGCAGCGTTCGCGCTCGCGGGATGAGCAGCCGGGTCCTTGCGCTCGAACACGTGTTCGATTAGCCTCGCCCCGTCCGCAAGCCGCTCGAATGACAGGGGTGTAACTTATGTCAGACCCGATCGCTACCGTCCTCGAACGTTCGTCTGGTGCGCTCACTCGCCCCTCCTCCGGGGTGGGCCGGGGTCGGAAGGGGGATGGCGTGGACCGCGAGAAGATGCTGGAGGTCACGCTTCAGCAGATCG
>CAVXYE010000010.1:0-9187 GCA_963765865.1 uncultured Actinomycetes bacterium | reverse complement strand
AGCGGGTACTCACCGCGGACGTAGAGGTAGCCCCGTTCCGCGCCCGTGGCATAGCCGGCGATCGTGAGCGCCTCGACGACGGCGAACGGATCGAGCTCCATCACGAGGCGGTCCTTGAAGGTCCCCGGTTCGGATTCGTCGGCGTTGCAGATCACGAAGTGCGGGCGAACCGACTGCTCGGCGACCGCCTTCCACTTGACGCCGGTGGGGAACGCCGCCCCACCGCGGCCGAGGAGCTTCGCGTCGGTGATCTCCCGGATCGTCCCCTCGGGCCCGAGTTCGATCGCGCGCCGCAGCGCCGAGTAGCCGCCCGCCGCACGATAGGCGTCGATCGACGACGGATCGACCTCGCCGACCCGTCGAAGCAACCGGAGGCCCGAGCGAACGTCGGGGTCCCACGCCTGCGGCGCGGTGACGGCCCCCGCACACGTGACCGTCGAGTCGGGCGCGACGGCCGCCCGGACGGTCGCCAGGGTCGCCCCGCCGAGCGCCACGTCCGGGCGGCCCGAGCGCTGCGCGAGGATCGCCGGCGCCTGCTCGCACATCCCGAGGCAGGGGCTCGTCGCCCAGGTCCAGTCGCCGTCGGCGCCCTGCGCCTCGAGCTCGGTGAGGAGCTCCTTCCCGCCCTGGATCCGGCACGCGAGGTCGTCGCAGACGTGCACCACGGTCTTCGGCTGGGGTTGCACGCTGAACATCGCGTAGAACGTCGCCACGCCGTACGCCTCGGCCGGCGGCACCGTGAGCCGTTCGCAGATGTAGTTGAGGCCGCCTTCGCTGATCCAGCCCTCCGCTGCATGGAGGGCGTGCAAGGCCGGGAGCAGCAACGTCCGATCGCCCTCGGTCTCGTGACCGCCGCGAACCACCCGGTCGTCGGCCGGGACCGGGGGTCCCAGCAGCGCATCGACCGCACGACGCTCCTCGTCCGTCGGCTGCGCCGTCATCAGATGGAGGTCCATCAGGGCACGTCCGCGTGCAGCTTGTCGATCCGGATCGCCGTGGCCTTGAACTCCGCGGTGCCGGATTTCGGATCCGCCGCTTCGATCGTGAGCCGGTTCGTCTCGACCTCGTCCGGGAAGTGCAGCGTCATGAACGCGAGACCCGCCCGCAGCGCCGAGGAGATGTACACGGGCGCCTCGACCTCGCCCCGCCGGGAGGACACGCGGACACGCTCTCCCTCGACGACACCGAGCGCGTCCGCGTCCGCCGCGGAGAGCTCGATGGATTCCTGTCGTCGGAGCGGCGAGGTGTAGCCGGCCGTCTGCACCCCGGTATTGAAGGAATCCAGCCGCCTGCCCGGTCGTCAGTCGGATCGGGTACTCGTCGGTCAGGAGATCGACCGGCGGATCATCGACGACCACGCTGAGAGGCGCCTTCCGTCCCTGCTTCTCTGGGTCGTCGAACTCCCACAGACGCGCATGCAGGAACTGGGTCCCTTCGGGGAACTCGTCGTTGCACGGCCACTGGACGCCTCCCCGCTCCTCGATCAGCGCCCACGACATGTTCGCGTGCATCGGCGAGAGCGACCGAAGCTCCTCCCATGCTTCGAACGCGGTGAGCTCGCCCCAGTCGTAACCCAAACGTCTCGCCAGCTGCGCGATGATCCAGATGTCGTCCCTCGCCTGTCCGGGCGGATCGAGCGCCTTGCGGACCCGCTGGACGCGGCGCTCGGAGTTGGTGACCGTCCCCTCGGTCTCGAACGCGGCGTTGGAGGCTGGGAACACCACGTCGGCGATCTCGGCGGTCTGCGTCATCACGAGGTCCTGCACGATCAACGTGTCGAGGTTCTCCAGCAGCTCCCTCGCCACGCGTCGCATCGGCCTCCGAGTTCACCGGGTTCTCGCCGATGCAGTAGATCGCGGTGAGCTCGCCGCGTTCCATCGCGTGGAACATGTCCGTGAGGTGCCAGCCGTAGCTCGGCAGGATCGGGCGGCCCCAGGCCGCTTCGAACCGTCGCCGCGCGTCCTGATCCTCGACGATGTCCAGGAAGCCCGGCAGCTTGTTCGGGATGGCGCCCATGTCTCCGCCACCCTGGACGTTGTTCTGCCCGCGGAGCGGATTCAGTCCACTCCCGTACTTGCCCACGTGGCCGGTGAGGAGCCCGAGGTTGATCAAGGCGAGAACGTTGTCGACGGCGTTGTGATGCTCGGTGATGCCCGAGGGTCCAGCAGATCATCGCCCGGTCGGCGTTCGCGAACTCATGCGCGACCTCTCGTATCACCTCGGCGGGCACGTGGGTGACGCCCTCGCCACGCTCGAGCGTCCAGTCCGCGACGCTCTCCGCGTACTCCTCGAAGTTCTCGGTCGCGTTGCGCGACGAACGCGTGATCCTGCAGGTCGCTGGCGATGATCTCCCGCGCGATCGTGTTCGACAGCGCGACGTCCGTGCCGACGTCGATCCCCAGCCACAGGTCCCCGAATGCCGCGGTCTCGGTCCGCCGAGGGTCGACCACGATCAGCTTCGCCCCCCGCTCGAGCGCCCGCAGGACGTGGTGGAAGAAGATGGGGTGTGCCGCGCGGGCGTTCGAGCCCCACAGCACGATGAGGTCGCAGTTCTCGACCTCCTCATATGAGCTGGTACCGCCACCGGCACCGAAGACCGTGGCCAGACCGACCACGCTTGGCGCGTGTCAGGTGCGGTTACAGCTGTCGATGTTGTTCGTGCCCAGGACCTGACGAGCGAACTTCTGTGCAACGAAGTTCATCTCGTTGGTCGCCTTGGAGCACGAGAACAGGCCCGCCCCCCAACCGGGGTTCCGCTCCACGGCTCGCCGCAGCCCCTCAGCGGCCCGGTCGAGGGCCTCGTCCCAGGTGGCACTGCGGAGCTCGCCGTTCTCGCGGACCATCGGCTCGGTGAGCCGGACCGGTGCCGTCGCCATCGACGCCATCTCCCTTTCCATCGTGCGACCGGCCGGACGATCCGGCCACTCCCGATTCTAGGGCCACGCCCTTCGCGGGCGGGAGCCGCATCTCGCCGTTCGAGCGCGTGCAGAACGCGGTTTTGCAGGGGATGACCAACCCGCCTACGCTCGCACAGTGATCCGCCTCGACGGGCCGCCCTGGCGCGCCGCCCTCGTGTTGGCGCTGGCTCTCTTCGGTTGGGTCGCGGCGCCTCGATCGAGCGCCGAGCATCCCGTCGGCCGCTCGTTGCCGCCCGTCGCCTCAGCGATCGAGTCGTTCCCATCGGTGATCGGCACCGCCTCTGACCGACCGCTCCGTTCGTTCAGCCCGAGGCTCGGCGAAGGCCAGCGAGCCCTCTGGATCACGACGGTGAGCGCTCCCGGGATGGCGCCCCTCTCGGTGCGGAGGAGCGTGCGCTCATCTCCCTCGATCCTCTCGGCCGGGCCGATCGCGTTGGGCCTCGCCGGTCGTGGTCCGCCTTCGCCGATCAATGCTTGAGCAGCGCCCGATGGGCGTGCTCGCTCGCGTCTGATCGATCGAGGGAGGACCGGATGACTACTGGAGATATCGTGAAAGAACGTGCGCTGGAGCTCGCTCGTACAGAGACGGACCGAGAGCAAGCGGTGTCGGCGTTGCTCGAGAGCTGTGGTGGGCGACGGGTACCCGTGGTCAGCGCCCGTCAACATCTCATCGCGTCGCTCGACACGGAGCCGAGTCCGGCAGACGCGATGAGGGCGATCGAGTTCTTGGATGAGTTGCTCGAGAGGCTCCCCGTCTGAGCGGGGGCATCCTGCTGATCGGAGGCATCCTGGCTAGCCGTTCGAGTCGCACGCCTCGGGACCGGGTCAAGAACGCAAGGCTGACTCCCTTGAGCGTGTTTGAGCGTCAGGGGTAAGCGCGAAGAGGGCTGGGTTCACCGTGATCGAAAGGAGTGCCACCGCCACGATCACCTGGAAGCCCTCATCGGGAAGCATGCCGAGCCCTTGTGCGGCTGTGGCCACGATGAATGAAAACTCGCCGATCTGCGCCAGCCCGGCCGCGACGGTTCGTCCGACGTCGCGCGATCGTCGGAGCGCAACCACGATGACGAAGGCGGCGAGCGACTTGCCTAGGACCACGATCGCGAGTACCGCGAGGATCTCCGTGGGATGGCTAGCGATGATCGCCGGATCGAGCAACATCCCAACGGAAACGAAGAAGAGCACGGTGAACACGTCGGTGAGGGGGAGGATGTCGGCGGCTGCTCGGTCGCGTATCCGCGACCCGCTGATGACCGCGCCCGCGAGGAAGGCTCCCAGAGCGAGTGACACGTCGAAGATCTCAGCACTCGCGAACGCGATACCGATGGCCGTCGCCAAGACCGCAAGCGTGAACAGCTCGCGTGAGCCCTCCCCCTCGACTCGCGTAAGGACCCAGGGGAGCACGCGAGAGCCCACCACCAGCATCAGAGCGATAAGCAGGACGGCCTTGCCGAGGGCCGCCCCGATCATCAGCCCCGTCCCGAGGAGCGATGTCGTGCCGGCGTGCTGGGTGTCTGTTGCAGACGCGATCACCGGCAGGAGCACCAGCGCAACGACGGTGAAGAGATCCTCGAAGATGAGCCAGCCGATGGCCGCTTTGCCCGGTTCGGAGTCTGTCGCGCCTCGGTGTCGCAATGCGCGCAACAAGACCACCGTACTGGCAACAGAGATCGCCAGTCCGAGGACCAGCGATGAGCGAACGCTCCAGCCGAACCACCATCCCGCGGCTGTTCCCAGGGCAGTGGCGATCGCGATCTGTGCAACCGCACCCGGCACGGCTACGCGATATACGCCGATCAGATCCTTGATGCTGAAATGCAGTCCCACGCCGAACATGAGAAGGGCAACCCCGATCTCCGCCAGCTGTTGAGCCTCATGGGGATCCGCGACTAACCCGGGCGTGAAGGGACCCACGGCGACGCCCGCGAGCAGGTAGCCGACGATGGAGGGCAGTCCTACCAGCCGGGCGAGATAGCCGGCGACGAACGCGGCGCCCAACGCGATGGCGATGGTGGCGATGAGGTCGGTGCCGTGGATCTCGATCGGATCCTCCAGATCTCGGTCAGAGAGGGCCGTTACCGAGTCAGAAAGCGGCTTCGGATCGCCTCATCCATGCTACGCGGGACGTGATGACGACAACTCCGCGACGCTTCTCCCACATGGGGCGAGCGTGCATTCCCGACGGCGAACGCCGTGTTGGCGGGGCGGCCTCGACGTGGACCGGCCGCCCCGCCTGTGTTGCAATAACGTGCCTCGCATGGTCGAGGAGCGCAAACATGCACCGCCTCGAAAGCCACCCCGGCGCCTCTCGCGAACCGGTACCGGACGAGAGGCCTTGTGGGGTACCGCGCCGCTCGGCTACGTTGCCTTAATGGAGTACCGGGTTGAGCTGCTCCTCCGGTCGGACGTGGATGACGAGGCCCTGCACGAGATCCTGATACGGGCGAACACCTACGCGATCATCGAGACCGTCGACGTGACCCGCGACACCGATTTGGAGAGTTGTCGGTTCACGGCCACGATCAACGCCCCGAGTGCTGAAGCGGCGCTCGGTGCCTCGCTCACGGTCCTCGCTCAGACCTCAGGGCATGTCGGGCTGGTGGAGGAAGGGGCCCTGCGCCGCGTTGTCATCGAGCGCGAAGAGTCTCTCGGCGGCGGGAGAAGCGAGTAGACCCTTTCCGCCCGTAGGAACGGGAACTCGAGGCCGGGCGAGCGGTTGCCCCGACTTCGAGATGTGGAACCGGATCTGCAACCCGTACGGGTGGCCGCAGACGTTCGTAGACTCACCTGCAGGAGTGTCCAGTCCCAAGCCATCCCGCCAGCGAGGGTTGCACCCCGCGTCCCTTGGTACGTCTACGCGGCGGCGATCCTGCTGCTGGGTTGGGCAGTGATTGTGCTGTCGGTATTGCTCACGCTCAGTGGAGAGTTCGGTCCCCGGCTCTGGAGAGCCATGGTCCTGGTTGGCTTGGAACTCGCGGTCGGCGCCGGGTTGCTCTTCCGCAGGCGGTGGGCATGGGTCCTCGGCGTCACGACAGGGGTCGTGTACGTCGCGGAAGGGCTCCGCCGGCTTCTCTTCGTCCAGTTCGAGTATGAGTGGGCCGTTGCCCTGACCTCCTACTTCGTGCCGGCGATCGTCATCCTCGTCGGACTGCTTCCCCGGCAGAGCGAGGCGTGCTTTCCTCGGCGAGTGATCTGCAAGCTGTACGGGTGGCCGCAGAACGTTCGTGGGTCTAAGGACCGGGTGCCACCAAGGGGCCAGGTGAGCTGGAGCGACTAGGCCTGAACAGTCTCACGACCACCAAAGCCAACACCAACGACACCACGATGAGAAGCAGGATGTTCGGGAGGTCTCGGTCCAACGCCGAACCGACCGGGTCCCGCTGGTACTTGAACGAGGCTACGCATACGGGGTCGGACGCGATCGAGTAGTTGTTGTCGCACTCCAGGTTCCCGAGTTGCTGAGGAGGACTGGGGTTCGCGACGGCCCCATAAGCCCACCCGATGCTGCCGAGTACCGCCAACACCGCGAGCGTTGCCAGAACGAACGCGACCCGTCTCCGCATGTTCGCTAGGGTTGCAGCCTTCCGGTTCTGAATCAAACAGGGGGAGAGCTTGTCTGAACCGGTCGATCGTGACCGCGACCTCCGTTCGCTACTCGAGACGCTCGAACCACTCACCCGCGACGCCCTCCGCCGCGTCCTGATTCACGACCAGGCCGACCGCGACGCGGTCTCCTCTCAGCTGCTCCGCTACCGCGACGGGCGAGGCGACGATTGGGTCGAAATCATCGACCTGCTGACGATGTATCCGGATGCGAGACGCCAAGGTCGTCCGATTGCTTGGGGAGACTGCGGCAGAAAGTCGATGAAGGCTTGCGCGTAGCCGGGATCGAAGAGTTCGGTGGCCCCGTTGGGGCGCTGGAGGTGCCCAATCCTCGCGCTCTGCGTGAGCGCGAGGTGCTGATCGCGGTCAAGACGGCGGGCGTCGGCAATTGGGATGACATTATCCGGGCTGGAGACTGGGATGTGGGCCGGACACCGCCGATGGCGCTTGGAGTCGAGGCGGCAGGGGTCGTGGCGGCGGTGGGCGCCGAGGTCGAAGACTGGTCGGTCGGGGATGAGGTCCTTACCCACCCTGTTCCGCTGGTCGACCAGGGCACCTGGGCTCCTTGGCTGATTGCCGAGGCCGCTCTGCTCGCTCCAAAGCCGTCGAACGTGTCGTGGGAACGCGCCGGTGCGTTCCCGGTCCCAGCGCTGACCGCGATCCAGGTGCTGGACGAGAGCCTCCGATTGACACCTGGTGAGCAGCTGCTCGTGAACGGAGCGGGAAGCGTGACCGGGGGACTAATCGTCGCGTTCGCGTCGCTTCGCGGGATCCAGGTCTTGGCTACGGCTGGACCTGCTAGTCGCGAACGGGTGATTCGGGCGGGTGCCGGTACGGTGGTCGATCACCACGACCCCGGCTGGGCGGCGCAGGTACTCGAGGCGACGGCTGGCCGCGGAGTCGATGCTGCTGCCAACGCGGCTCGGGGCGGTACAGCGAGCGCACTCGCAGCCGTTCGAGATGGCGGTCGCCTCGCCACGATCACCTCGGACCCGCCGGACACCGAACGAGGGGTTCGAATCGCCTCCGTGTACGTGCGGCCGGATGCAGCGCAGCTGGAGCTCGCCAGTCAGGCGCTGGCCGGCGGGCGCCTGGAGTTCGAGCTTGGTGCCTCCTTCCCGTTGAGCCAAGCGGACGCCGCCTTGGCGTGGGCCGTGGCGGGCCGCGGCGGGGCAGTCGTGCTTGACGCGGTGTCGGACTGATTAGCCGAAGGCCCTCGAGGCTGCCTTATCGGATCTAAAGGGATGCGCTGCCGCGACCAGAGCGGTCAGGACTGGGCCGACATCACCGACATGCTGACGAAGTATCCGGACGCTCGGCGACAGGTCGTGCGATTGCTCGCAGAGATTGATGCGGGCGACAGTGACTCAGCGGAACTGTGATCGAAGAGCACAAGCCCGGGACGTGCATTGCCCTTCGGCGCGGCTGGTTGGACACTAGACAAGGAGGGCTGGGGCTGTTCTTCCGGAAGGAGGTCACAAGGATGACCAAGAAGAAGCACCCCGGAGGAGGCGATTTCGCCCGCGGCGAGCGCAAGACCGGCGACTGATCCGGCCGACCGGCTCCAGATCGCTGGACCGAACCCGCGACATTCCGCCGCGTAGTGATCCGCGACCAGGCCGACCGCGACGCGATCGCTTCGCAGCTGCTCCGGTGTGGGGATTAACGCGGCACATCCTGGGCGAACCTCGTCGATCGGCTCTCACTCGATCCGGACCTCCGCCGCAGATACATCAAGTTGCTGGGGCCGTTGGAGGCGACAACGTTGGCTGACTAGCAGCCGTCCCGAATCAGCTTGCGCTCCCACGACGTGATCCCACGCTCGAGCTCTCGAGCGTGCTGCCAACCCTTCGGCCGGTAGTCCTTGAGGACGTAGCTCTCCCGGTCGAGATAGCTCTGCGCCTCATCAACGGTCTGGAAGAAGTCCCCGTACCCGGCGAGTTGGTCCTGAACGAAGGACATGAAGTTCTCGCGAGCCCGACCGAGGGAGTCCTCCTCCGACACGCATCGCTGGTCATGGGTGAGCGGGGGAACCGTGTACGTGGATGAGCCGGCGCACGCGCTGAGGGTCATCAGCACGAGGGTGACGACGATTCGGCTTCCGCGCATACCTTTGCGGGTCCGCCTCAAGGTCAGGCTGTGTCGTCGTGGGCCGGTGGAGTCCTGACCCGTCTGTCCCACCAGGAGGAGCGGATGCGTCCCGTGCCGTCTTCCGCCCAAGCCTTCAACTGAACGGTGCCGTTCGGGTACCACCGCTCGACGATGGCCGCCATCGGGATCGCTGCTACGACCGACTCGCCCGGATTCAGTGGTCGGGGCAGGGCCGGGCCAGTGTCCGAAGGCTGCACTGAGAGGGAGATTCGGTCCCTCCTCGCGCTCGAACTCGTGTCGGTCCGCTCTTCGCGGATGCTGAAGGAGTTGACCACGGCGGGCAATCGACCCGAGCTGACGACCGTGACGATGAGTCCATGCTTGAGAGGATGGGACGGGTGCTGTTGGAGCCGTGGACGACGCACGCATAGGCGAGCGCCCGACCAACGCCAGATGGCAAGGTTGACGATGATGTGAACGACCGAGATCACGAGGGCGGCTACGCCAAGTAGGGTGCCGTTTGGCTCGTGTCCATCGAGCTCGGAGCCTATCTCCGCGCCACCAGCTGGCCTCCC
>CAVXYE010000009.1:0-7905 GCA_963765865.1 uncultured Actinomycetes bacterium | reverse complement strand
ACCAACCGTGCTGACCTGAGGGTCATCTTGTGGACGCTCGCAGCTCTCCCTTCGTGACGCTGGTCACGGTGTTCGTGTCGAGCGGCGGCGAAGATCGTCCTTGTGAAGTCATCACGAGGTGACTAGAATCATGGTCATGCCAGAAACCCTCCCTCTCGCCGAGATCAAGGCTCACCTGTCAGAGATCGTGGACCGGGTGGAGGAGCAGCACGAGCGGGTCACGCTCACGCGGAACGGTCGTCCGGCCGCCGTGCTGATCAGCCCCGACGATCTGGAAGCGCTCGAGGACACGCTGGAGCTCCTCGCCGATCCCCGGGCGCGGAAGGAGATCGAGAGAGCGCGCAAGGAGATCGCCGAGGGCAAGGGGATCGACGCGGACGAGCTGCGAGCCAGGTACCTGGACGGGAAGTGACGCGCCGCCCGTCCTGGGAGCTCGTCGTCGCTCCGTCTGCGGAACGCACCTTGGCTCGACTACCGGAGAAGGCCGCCGCGGCGATCGTCGAGTTCCTCGTTGGTCCCCTCAGGCGCGACCCGGTCCGTGTCGGACACGAGCTTCGAGGGGAGCTGGCTGGGCTCATGGTGGCGCGACGTGGTCCGTATCGCATCGTCTACGAGCTCGATGAGGAACGTCGGCGGATCCTGGTCCTGCGGATCGATCACCAGGCGGATGTGTACCGCCCGCGTTGATCGCAGCGAAAAAAGAGAGGATTGTGCTACCATGTGCTACATGGATGAGCGGCAGGTCGGCGTGCGCGAGCTTCGACAGAACCTGAGCAAGTACCTGCGGCGGGTCGAGCGAGGAGAACGGCTCGAGGTCACCGACCATGGTCGTCCGGTCGCGGTCCTGTCGCCGTTGCCGGCGGCCGACCGGGCGCTGACGCGTCTGATATCGGCGGGTCGGGTCGTGGCTCCCGAAGGTGAGTTGCTCGGGTTGCTCCCGCCGAAGGGACGATCGTCGACGAAGGTGAGCCGAGCGCTCGCGGCGGAGCGCGAGGACCGCGTCTAGCGGTGCTCTATCTCGACTCATCGGCGATCGTGAAACTCGTGGTCCGCGAGCCGGGTTCCTCCGCCCTCGTCGATGTCGTCTCCGCCGACCCCGACGTCATCTCCAGCGCGATCGCCTACACGGAGGTGATGAGGGCGGTACGGCGGGCCGGCGGTCCCACCCGACGCGCCGAGCAGGTTCTCCGTTCGATCGCGCTCGTTCCCGTCGACCAGGCGATCCTGCGCGAGGCGGCGACGCTCGCACCGGCATCCCTCCGAAGCCTCGACGCGGTGCACCTCGCGAGCGCGCTCTCGTTGCGTCCCGACGTGGATGGGTTCGTCTCCTATGACGCTCGCCTCTCGCGTGCGGCGACGGCGGCTGGCCTCGTCGTCAGGGTTCCGGGACCCGATCCCGCACGATAGGGGAGTCGGTTAAGCACGCCTCCAGCTCGGCGAGCGCCTTCCGACGCTCGGCGAGCTCCTCCTCCAGCCGCTCCCGATGCAGCTCCAGGATCATGTGGACGACCGCCGGATCGTCGGCGGTCAGGACCCAGCGGATCTCGTCCTCCGGCATCAGACACCGCCGGAGCACCTCGGCCGCGTCTGCCCGCATATCCGTCCCGATCACCGCTCTCGCTCCTTCGGCGTCGTCAACAGCCCGACCCCGACCGGGAGCATCACGATCCCGAGCGGCGTCCCGATGATCGTGAGCAGCAGCATCCCGCCCGTCGCGAACAGGATCGTCCCCAGCGCGATCCGGCCCAGGCTCGGGAACTCCGGACCGACCCATCCATCCTCGTTCGGTGCCATCTCTGGCCTCCCATCTCTCGGTGTGGCTCTTGCACACTGAGACGAGGCAGCACGCCGCGAAGTGACAGGTCAGGAAGTGTCACGGAGGCGCATGCTGTTCCGTCTAGGAGGATGGAACCGCTCGCACCCGGAGGCCGGCGTGGACGACGTGTACCAAGAGCTCAAGCCGCTGATGTTCTCGATCGCGTACCGGATGCTCGGGAGCGCGACCGAGGCCGAGGACATCGTCCAGGAGGCGTTCCTGCGCTTCCACAAGGAGACGAGCGGCGGCACCGAGGTGGACTCGGCCAAGGCCTACCTGTCGGCCGTCACCACGCGGCTGAGCATCGACCACCTGCGGTCCGCGCGCGTGCGGCGCGAGCGCTACGTCGGCACGTGGCTCCCCGAGCCGATCCTGACCGAGGAGGAGGACGACGTCGCCCTCCACGCCGAGACCGCCGACTCGCTCTCGATGGGGTTCCTGGTGCTCCTGGAGAGCCTCACGCCGGTCGAACGCGCGGTCTTCCTGCTGCGCGAGGTGTTCGACTACGGCTTCGACGAGATCGCGCGGATCGTCGGCAAGACCGAGGAGAACTGCCGCCAGATCTCCGTGCGGGCGCGCAAGCACGTCCACGACGCGAAGCCGCGGTTCGAGGCGTCACGCGCGCGGAAGGAGGAGCTCGCGCGCCGGTTCTTCGCGGCGGCGATGGACGGCGACCTGGACGGGCTCCTCGAGATGCTCGCCGCCGACGCCGTCGCGTACGCCGATGGGGGAGGGCTGGCGCCCGCCTCGCGGCGCCCGGTCCACGGGGGGAAGAAGGTGGCGAACCTGCTGCTCGGGGCCGCGCGGATCGGCCGGAAGCTCGGCGTGGTCGGGATGCGCGAGGTCGAGATCAACGGCGAGCCGGGCTGCGTGTTCGAGGACGGCGACGGTCACGCGATCGCCGTGGTGGCGCTGAACATCGCGGACGACCAGGTCCAGACGATCCACGCGGTCGCCAACCCCGAGAAGCTCCACCACCTCGGCCGCTCGGAGCGATGACTGCGCCCGCGTGTCTCGGGATCCTTACGATCTTCTAACCGCGCTCGACAGATCGGACATCCGCTCGGCGTCGGATGATGAGGCAGGATGTCTCGTCGATCCGTCGCGCCGCGCCGTTCTCGTGAAGCCGCTTCCCGCGCGGCGGACCTCGTCTCGGCCCGGCGGAGGGCGGTCGTGGCCAAGGGTGTCCTCGCCACGGCGGGGACGTGCGTCTTCCTGGGCGCGATGGTGTTCGCACGCCACTCCTACGCGGGCCATCCCAAACAGCCCGCGACCGCCCTGGCGGCGTCCCCGCGCTTCGTCCGCATCGTCCGCCGGAACCTCTTGCAGGCGGGGGTCATCGCGCCGGCGCAAGCTCCACCGGGCGCGTCGACGGCGGTTTCATGATCGAGCATCGCTTCGTCGCGATGGGTTGCGAGGTCATCGTCGGCGGCGGGACGACCGCCGACCATGCGGCGATCGAGCGAGCTGTTCGCGGAGCGGGAGGTCGTCTTCAGCCGGTTCGTGCCGCAGAGCGAGTTGAACAGGGTCAACGCGTCGGCGGGGCGCTTGACGGTGGTCTCCCCGCTCTTCGCCGAGACCCTGCGGATCGCGCTGGATGCCGCCGATGAGACCGAGGGGTCGGTGCGGCCCACGCTCGGGGGAGCGCTCGAGGCCGCGGGATACACGCGCGACTCCTCGATGCTCACCCCGGATCCGGCGCCGCCGGCGACGCCGCCTCAGCCGACCGGTGGCTCGGTGTTCGCGCTCGGGCGCGTCGTGGGACTGGGACCGGGCGTCGCGCTCGACCTGAACGGTGTCGTGAAGGCGCTCGCGGTCGATGACGCGCTCGCGCTCATGCACGGCGACGGGTTCGTATCGGCGGGAGGCGACGTGGCGGCGCGTGGCGAGCTCACGGTCGAGCTCCCGGGCGAAGGGTCCGTCTCCCTCCGTCGAGGGGCGCTCGCGACGAGTGGCAGCACCAAGCGCTGGTGGCTCCGCGCGGGGCAGGTCCAACATCACCTGATCGATCCGCGCACCGGCCGCCCGGCGGAGACCCCATGGTCGCAGGTGACGGCCTGCGGCGCGTCGTGTCTGGCGGCCGACATCGCAGCGAAGGCCGGCTTCCTGATGGGGGAGCGCGGCCCCGGGTGGCTCGACCGGAAGGCGATCCCGGCTCGGTTCCTCACCGCGGTGGGCGAGGTCACGGTCAACGATGCATGGCGGTCGAGCATGCGCGAGGCGGTCCCGTGCATCTGACCTCGAGCCCGATCGACTGGTACGCCGCTCGCGCCGGCGGGATCGTGGCGTACGTGCTCTTGTCGGCGAACGTCGCGATCGGCCTGTCGATGACCGGGAAGAAGTCGATGAAACATTGGCCGCGGTTCGCTCTGGAAGATGTGCACCGCTTCGGCGGCATCCTGGTCGGGACGTTCCTGGTCGTGCACATCACCGCGGTCGCGATCGACGCGTACCTCCCTTTCTCCCTGACCTCGCTAGTGGTGCCGCTGGTCGCCTCCTACCGTCCGATCTGGACCGCGCTCGGCATCGTGGCCGCCGAGCTCCTGCTCGCGCTCGCCTTCACGAACCACTACCGGAACGTCGAGATCAGCTACCGGTTCTGGCGGCGGGCGCATTTCGTCAACTTCGTCGTGTGGGGATCGGCGACCCTGCACGGCCTGGGGAGCGGGACCGATCGGAGCGCCGCATGGTTCGTTTCGATCTATGCGGTCGCCGTCGGAACGGTCTGCGCGCTCACCGTGTGGCGCGTGCTCCGCCGCTGGCATCCCTCTCCGGAGTGGGTCCTCCGCCTCGCTCCGGTCACCGTCGCGGCTGATCGCCGTCGTGTCGATCGGAGGGCTCGCGCGTGGGCCGCTCCGCTTCCAGCCGAAGGAGTGGAACGCGGCGAGCTTCAGCGACACGTTGGACGGGAAGATCCTCGTCAACAACGGCGTCACCCGCGGGATGGTCTCGATGGCGGGCAACGGGTCGGGGTCGCAGCGCGTGCTCGTGCGAGCCGATCTGCTGGTCTCACCGCGGCGTCTCGTCTCCACGGAGTTCCAGATGGAATACCTCCCGAGCGGAGCGCTCTGTAAGGGCAGCCGTGACCCAGGTGCACGGGTCGAGCTTCCAGGCGACGTGTCACCTGCCCGACGGGAGCGCGCGGTTCGTGGACGCCCACTGGCCGCAGAGCGTCGACGGGAACGTCACCGGAGGCGTGATCACGGCGCACGGGTGAGCGCCGTCTGCGGATCTCTCTGTGGCAGGTCCGGTCGAGGCTCCCGCACGGGGCGGCGTTCCGCCGCGAGGACGGCGGACTCGCTCCGCGACGCGCGAGCAGGCAGCGGCGGGGCGCCGAGCCGGATGCCCGCGAGCGCGAACACCGGGAGCGAGACGACCGCGAGCGCCATCAGGACGAGGCCCGAGCGGGTGTCGGTCCCAGCCATCACCGCGTGCACCGTCGAGAAGGCGAACAACGCGAACGATAGGTAGTGGGTGCGGCGCCACCAGGTACGGCCGATCCGCGGCTTGAGCAGCGACGTCACCTCGACGGCGAGCAGCACGTAGAACGCGACGATCCCCCACGCCACGGCGGTGGGATGCCAGGTCGCCACGAACGGCACGAGCACGGCCGCCAGGCTGAAGTGCGTGTAGGAGTCGAGGAGCACCGCCCCGACGTGCACCACGGTGAAGACGACGGCGAGCGCACCGAGGAAGCGGTGCATGTCGAGCAACCAGGCCGGCCAGGGCCGGCGCTTCGCGAGCCGCGTCGACAGCGCGAGGCCCCACACCACCGAGGCGGTCGCGAGCCCCCAGGCGACGATGCCGCCCGCTCGGGCGACCTCCCACGTGATGTTCACGCGGCCACCTCCTCGCCGAGGAACCGGTGGAAGCCATGGGTCCGTCGCTCGCTGCCGTCGTCGAGGACGAGTAACCCGTCGACGCCTGCGGCCTCCAGCAGATGACACCCTTGCTCGGCGCCTGCCAGGAACGACGCCTTCGCGAGCACCTCGGCGATCCAGCCCTGTCCGGCGATCGCGGTGGCGCTCGCCACACCGCTCGCGGCCGGGAGCCCGGTCGCTGGGTCGATCAAGTGGTGCCCGCCGTCGCGGAGGACCCGTTGGGTGCGCGAGCTCGTCGCGACCGCACCGTCGGCGAGCGAGAGAACGCCGCGCGCGGCGCCGCCGAACGGATCCTCGACCTCGATGCCCCACGCCGGACCGTCCGGCGCGACGCCGTGAACCCGAAGGTCGCCGCCGACGTTCACGCAGATGCCGGCCACGTGGTCGGCGAGCTCGCGGGCGACGATGTCGGCCGCGAGCCCCTTCCCGATCCCGCCGGGGTCGAAGCCGACACCGGCGGGAAGTCGCACGAGGCGCGCGACCGGATCGACCTCGATCCGCGGCGCGCCCAGTCCGCGATCGTCCTCGGGTGCGCTACCGGGGATGATCTCCGTGTACGTGCGGTCGTAGCCGGCGCGGATCACGGCGCCGAGGACCGTCGGGTCGAAGCGCCCGCCCGTGAGGCGGACACCGTCGAGCGCCCGCTGGACGAGCGCGATCGTTTCGGGCGAGACCCGGACCGGCATGCCGGCCAGCGCGTTCATCACGCTCACCTCGCTCGCCGGACGGAACCTGCTCCAGAGCGCCTCGAGCTGCTCGATCCGCTCGCGGCCGCGGTCGACGGCCGCCGACGCGGCGCGAGCCGACCCCGCGACGGCGATCAGATGGATGTCGGTCCCCATCGCACGGAAGCGCACGTCAGCCCGCATGGGTGCTCGTCACCGCCTTGGTCGTGCGAGGCGCCGCCGAGACGGTCGCCGACCGCTTCGATGCAGACAGGAGCGAGGTGTGGGAACCGGCGCTCTGCACGAGGGCGCCGTTGTGGGCGGTGCTCACGGCCGGGGCCGCGAGGTTGATCGCCTGGCCGATCGCGACGAACGCACACACGCTCAGCACCGCGGCGAGCTTGCGCGCCCGCGAGGCCGCGTGCCGCTTGCGACGCTTCCAGCGGGGCGTCACGGCCGGACTCCGGTGGTTCCGGTCGCCGTCGTCGAGCTGACGGCGGTCGTCGTCGGGGCGACGGCGTTCGTCGTCACGGACGTTGCGGCGACCGCGCTGCCGCCGCTGCCGGTGGACGGCGGCACGATGCCGGTCCCCGGCTGCGCGGGCGTCAGGCCGGTCCCGGGGACGGTGCCCCACTGGACGCCGGGACCTTCCTCGTCGTCCCATCCGCCCGGGATCGTGGTGTAGGTCGGAAGCGTCAGCGCGGGCGCGGTCGTCGCCCGCGAAGCGGTGGCGTGGGTGCCCGCCGTGCGGGCGCCGACCGCCCAACCGATCGCCAGACAGGCGGCGGCGCCCGCGACGCCGGCGACGGCTTGCGTACCGCGGCGAGTGCCGCGGGTGTTCTTCGGAGTGCCCTTCTGCTCGGACATCGCTGGCACCTCCTCGTGCCGGATCGAACCCTTCGAGCTTCAGAGAACAGCACGGGCCTGAGCGCGCGCCCCGCTCTGGCTGGGTGTCTGCTGAGGATCGGCGCGGGTCGTTCGAGCGTCGCTCGAGCGGTTCGAGTCGTCGAACCCCATCAGACCCGGACCCTTGACCGAACGATAACCGGGGCTTGGTCCGCTGCTGGGCGACCGCTCCCTACGCTCGCTGGTGACGTCGAAGCATCCGCGACCGTGAAGGGAGCATCCCATGGCGTACGTGATCACCGAGCCGTGTGTCGATGTACACGACAAGGCGTGTGTCGACGAGTGTCCGGTCGACTGCATCTACGACGGCATCCGCAAGGGCTACATCCATCCCGACGAGTGCGTGGACTGCGGAGCGTGTGAGCCGGTCTGTCCCGTGACGGCGATCTTCCACGAGGAGGACGTTCCGGAGGGCTGGGAGGTCTACACGCGGATCGACCGGGAGTTCTTCGGTCCGGAGGTAACGGGCCTCGGCTCGCCGGGCGGCGCCGTGCAAGTCGGCTCCGCGGGAGTCGATCACCCGCTCATCGATAGCCTCGTCGCCACGTGACGGCGGTTCGAGACGTCGCGAGCGCGGAAGGAAGAACGTGCGCGGCGTTGCCGCTTTCGTTCGCGTTTCGGATCATCCCTGGGGTAC
>CAVXYE010000008.1:0-10842 GCA_963765865.1 uncultured Actinomycetes bacterium | reverse complement strand
CGTCGAAGCTACTGCATGAGGATCGAACTCGCGGCCGAAGCGATGCTTATCGTCGCGGTCGCCACATCTGGGGTTGGGAAGACCAATGAGTGACAAGCACGTCGTGTTCGGGACCGGGCAGGTTGGGCACGCTCTGATTGGCCAGCTGGCCGGATCAGGCTACGACGTGCGGGCTGTGTCATTGCATCGGCCGACCGAGCTGCCTGAGGACGTCGACTGGCGAGGCGCAGATGTCACCGATCCTGAAGCGGCCGCCGACGCCGCGAAGGGTGCGTCGACGTCTATCAATGCCTCAACGCTCCGTACACCAAGTGGCCCGAATTGTTCCCCCCGTTGCAGAGGGGGGTGCTCGCGGCCGCTGAGCGCACCGATGCGCTGCTCGTGACCCTCGAGAACCTGTACGCCTACGGTCCGAGCGGGGGCGAGCCGATGACGGAGGACCACTCGCTCTCCGCCACGACCGTCAAGGGCCGGACCCGTGCCGCGATGACGAGGGAACTGTTGGCCGCGGTCGACGCTGGCAGAGTTCGAATCGCGATCGGCCGGGCATCGGACCTCTTTGGGGCGGGGGCGACCGAGTCGGCGCTTGGCAGTCGGGTGTTCGCCAATGCCCTCGCGGGGAAACGCGTCGATTTCATCGGGAACCCCGGTCTCCTCCACACCTACAGCTACGTTCCCGATGTCGCGAGGGGGCTCGCCACCCTCGGTACTGATGAACGAGCCATCGGCGGTGTGTGGCACCTGCCTGGCCCGGAGACCGTGACGACGCGAGCGATCATCGAGCGCGTGGCCGCCGAGGTCGGACGGACCGTGGGCATCCGCAGAGTGCCCACCTCGGTTGTGCGCGCGATGGGAGTGTTCAGCCCCATGATGCGAGGCCTTGCAGAGATGTCGTACGAGTTCGAAGAGTCATTCGTCCTGGACACGACCAGATATCGGTCGACGTTCGGAACGGACATCACGCCCCTGGCGACCGCAATCGCAGAGACGGTCGACTGGTACCGAAGCACCAGGAACACGCCGTGACCATGGCGCAGAGCCCTCGTGGTGCAGGCTCAGCCGCCGCCTCCGAGGGAGGCGGTCGACGAGCGCTTCCGAGAGTTCGAGGTTGGTGGTACGAAGGGAGTTCCGATGAAGGCGATCGTTCAGGAGAAGTACGGCGGAGCAGACGTCTTGCACCTAGAAGACATCGACACCCCGACGGTCGGTAGCGGTGAGGTGTTATTGAGCGTTCAGGCCGCAAGTCTCTTCGCTGGAGACTGGCACTACATGGCCGGGATGCCGCTGGCGTTCCGTCCGGCGAGTGGTGTGACGAAGCCGAAGATCCGGGTGCGAGGCCGGGACGTCGCGGGTCGTGTCGAGGACCGTAGGTCCAGACGTCAGCACCTTCCACAAAGGTGACGCCGTCTACGGCATCTGCAACGGCGCGTTCGCGGAGTTCGCGACCGCCACGGTCAAGAAGCTGGCCCCGAAGCCGGCGAACCTGACGTTCGAGGAGGCGGCCACCGTACCGATCACGGGCACGACCGCTCTTCAAGCGGTCCGGGATCACGGGAAGGTTCAAGCCGGACAGTCGGTGCTGGTCATCGGCGCCGCCGGAGGTGTTGGGTCGTTCGCGGTCCAGATCGCGAAGGCGTTCGGGGCGGTCGTAACCGGCGTATGCAACACGACGCAGATCGACGCGGTGCTCTCGATGGGAGCCGACGCCGTCATCGACTACACCCGCGAGGACTTCACCGCGTCGGGAACCCGATACGACGTCATCCTCGACACAGCCGGGAACCGCAAGCTGTCGGTTCTGCGGCGTGGACTCGCGCCTCGGGGGACGCTCGTCATCGTCGGTGGCGAAGGCGGCAAGGGCAGGTTCCTCGGCGGCTTCACTCGAGGGACGGTCGAAGCGCCGATGGTGTCCTTGTTCACGAGCCAGAAGATGAAGGGGTTCGTCGCCAAGGAAAACGCCCGCGACCTCGTGGCTCTCAAGGACCTCATCGAGGCCGGGAAGGTCTCGCCATTGATCGACAGGACGTTCTCTCTGGGTGACGTCCCTGAAGCGATGAGGTACCTCCTGGAAGGTCGCGGAAGGAAAGGGAAGATCGTCATCGCTATCTGATCGACGGACGGTCGGATCTTCCGACGCAGGGCGAGGAAAACCTTACGGCTCGACTTGGCCGGTGGGTCTTTGACGCTCACTTCGGCGATGGGGTGACCGTCGTGGCGCAACGCAGCCTGGGATGTGTTCAGCCCTTTTGCGTTTGAAGCGTGCCTGTGCCTAGAGTCGTTCTTGGACAGCTACGAAGGAGGGGTCGTGTCTGCCAAAGCTATGAGGTTCGTGCTGGTCCTTGGCGCGATGCTGGTCGTCGGCGCCGTACTCGCCGTCGCCCGCCTTCGCGACCAACGGTAGCGATGAACTCAACGACCGCGATCAGATCGTGATGAACGGGCGACTTATCGTCGCGGACGGTGACACCGTTGACTCGGCGGTGCTCTTCCATGGTTCCGCGACGATCGACGGAACGGTGACGAAGTCAGTGGTCGTCTTCGACGGACCGACCGAGATCTCCGGTCACGTGCAACAGGACGTGTTCGTGTTCAACGGACCTGTGACGGTGCGATCCGGCGCCCAGATCGACGGCGATCTCGTCACGTCCGAATCCCCGACCGTCGAGCCGGGAGCCACCGTGTCCGGGCAGCAGCAGCGCGTCAGCACGCGATTCGACGCTGGAGCCGTCGGTGTCGCGAGCCGCTTCGCGTGGTGGCTCGGCTACTCCATCTCGACGTTGATACTGGGACTGCTGATCCTGTTGTTCGCGCCGGGGCTGGATGGTGCGATCGTTCGCGCGGTCCGAGAGCGGATCGGTGCGGATATCGGATTTGGCGCGCTGGTCTTCTTCCTGTTGCCGATCGTGGCCGTCGTCTTCCTCGTGATCGTGGTCGCGATCCCGCTCGGCCTGTTCTTACTCCTGGCCCTCGCGCTCCTCTACACGGTCGGCTATGTGGCTGGCGCCCATGCGATCGGTCGACTTCTGCTGAAGACCACTCCTTCCCGCTTCCTCGCGTTCCTCTTGGGATGGGGCATCCTTCGCGTGCTCGGCTTGATCCCGGTCGTCGGCGGGCTCGCATGGGTCCTGGCTTCGATATTCGGTCTCGGGGTCTTGTGGGTCGCGAGTCGTCGAGCGGCGGGGGCACCGACGCCGGATCGTGCGGTTCCCCCGACGCCGGCCACGCCAGCCTGAACCGACGAGGTTGAAGAGGTTGCAGGTCGCGAGCGGCACTCGTAGTGCTCGCTGACGTTCTGTCGTTCGACATTCGGAATAAGGCAGGAAGCAGACAGCGGAGGTCGAGCGAAGATGGACGAGGGCACCAGCGGACTCGCGGGCGTCGAACTCATTGGTCTCGTGGCTCCTCGCGCGAGCGGGCATCGAGACCGCCGCGCTACAACCACCGGTCGGCGGCCGAGCTCCGGGTTGGGAAGCAGGACTCACCGTCGCAGCGCGCCAAGCGAGGCACAGGCCTTCGTGAACGAGATGCCCCGAGGAATGCGTCCGCTGTGTCAAACCGTCTCTGACCTGCTGTGGGTACTACCGGTCTTAACCTGTGGGTACTCCTCTGATAGGTCAGCGTTCAGCGAGGTCAGGAGGTTTTGAGAACACCCCACCTGCGATTCCGTCACGAACACGTAGACAACGGTGCGCTCATGCCGCCAGCGTGCCGCCAGTTCACTCAGGTGCCGGACCGGTTATTCGAGGGGGAGGGTCCTGCACCTGATGGGCTGGGTGGGGCGCTCCCTCGGGCGAGGGCGTTTCGTGGACATAAGTCCTCCGAAGTGACCGTGCATCGATCAAGACGCGGCGTCATCGAGGCGTTGTTACGATGAGCCGTGACGTCGAGGCTTCGCGTGCTCGTCGAAGAACCAACGAGGGGCAAGCGGTGGGTTGCCGTCGCCGCGGACTGGCCGGGTCTCGAACGGGGCGGCAAGACAGAGGACGAGGCGGTCGAGAAACTCGCCGGCTACGTCCCGCGGTACCTGCCGGTCTCGAAGCGCGTACGGCTGGGCTCGGAGTTCAGCAGCCAAACCCGACTTCACATCATCGGTCGGTACCCGGGGACCGGCTCGACCGACTTCTGGGGCATCTCGTTCGCCCCCTCACCGCTCGACCGCGAGCCGTTCGACGCGCCGACGTTCAACCGTCAGGTTCGGTTGCTCCGCGCGGCGTGGGCCGAGTTCGACGAGACGGCCGCCCGAGTATCGGCGGAGCTCCGGCTGGGTGTGCGCGGTGGTGGCCGCTCCCGTGAACAGATCGTTCGCCACGTCTTGGCGGTGGAGGGTGGCGACTTCTCGAAACGCGTGAAGGCGAAATCCGATCTGGAGGACCTGCTGACGCCGGACGGCCTCGCCGAGCACCGCGACCGCTTCGTCAAGGCGATGCGCGCGTGGTACCAGGAGGGCAAGCCGCTCGGTAAGTGGACGATCCCGTACCTGCTCCGCCACACCGCGTACCACGTGCTCGACCATACGTGGGAGATGCAGGATCGAGACCTGACGAACGACCCCGCCGAGTAACTGCCACGGCATAGTAAGAGCCTCGCGGTGTACGAACGGATCTCCGAGCTGTACGGGTGGCCGCAGACGTTCGTTGGCGCGACGGTCAGATCTGGTGGAGAGGCCGACCTGTTGGTCGTGGTAGTCCTTGAGGCGGATGCATCCCAATGACGATGACCGTTCGACCGGAAGAACCTGCTGACCGAGACGCCTCGCTCGAAGTCGAGAGAGCTGCGTTCGGGACGACTAAGGAAGCTGACATCGTCGTGGCTGTCCGCGACGATGCTGGGTCGTTCGCGCTGATCGCTGAGGAAGGGTCTCGGGTTGTCGGCCACGTGCAGATGAGTAAGGCATGGATCGGCGACCAGGAGGTGCTCGCGCTCGGGCCGATCGCGGTTACGCCGACTCGACAAGGCCACGGTTATGGCACGGCCCTGGTTGCCGCCGCATTGGTGGAGGCGGCAGCCCGAAGTATCGCGGCCGTGGTCCTGCTCGGGTCTCCCTCGTATTACGGCCGACGAGGCTTCGAACCGGCCGGCCGTTACGGTTTGCGGAGCCCATTCACGGGGGGAACAACGGCCGAGGGTTTCGAGATCGCGGAGGAGGACTTCCAGATCGCGGTCCTTGACGCGGCACGGATGCGTTCCATGAGCGGCGTCGTCCGATGGCATCCAGCGTTTGGGTAAAGGCTGCTTCCAATGGCGGGCGACGACATGGATCTCCGGTCGCTTCTCGAAACGCTCGACCCGAAGGCCCGCGACGACCTCCGCCGCGTCCTGATCCTAAACCGGGCCGACCGCGACGTCGATCGCCTCGCAGCTGCTCCGCTACCGCGACGGACATGGCGACGACTGGGCCGACATCATCGACATGCTGACGATGCATCCAGAGGAGGGGCGATGGGTTGCGCGGCTCCTGGGCGAGATCGACGCCGAGAGCATCACCGCCGACTAGAGAGCGCCTGGACGCATCCGCAGGTACTGCGTGACGCCGGCGATTCGCCGCTCGATGAATCGCGCGATCGTCGGCGCGGGGCGCAGCTCGGGATCGGTGATGAGCCGCGGCTCGTCCAGATCGACTATCTGCCCTCGAATCTCGAGCTTGCAGGACCCCGAGGCGAGGACGTTCTTGACCCACTCCACGTCCGACCCGTAGGTCAGGAAGAAGAGGTATGCATCGCCACGACGGAAGACGTTTACCGGGGTGTGGTAGATCCGTCCGCTCTTGCGTCCTCGGTGCGTCACGATGCCGAAGCTCGGAAGCTTCGTGACGATCGGGAGCAGTATCGGGTCGACGTAGCGCGTGGCGACACCCTTGAAGGCCCACATGCGGGAACGCGTGAACGTTCGGGGCTCGCTGCTGCTCATGGGTCCACCGTACCCGGACGGAAGATCAACGGGCCCGATGAGACCGCAGCAATACACGACGCCGCTGCGGAAGGGCTGGTGGCTCCAACCGCATGCGGTCGAGGAGCTACTTGCAGGGGTTCAACACGATGTAGGAGGCTGGGGCGGGGTCACCATGGGAGAAGTCCCGATCCAGTACTTCCAGTCGGTGTCGAGAGGGTAAGGAAGAGCGCTTCAGGAGGAATCGTCTTCCGGCATGCCGAAGCGATACCCCAGAGGGTAGAGCATGTGGATGAGCAAGGCCCTGAACCAGGACGGGTCCCCAGGCTGATACTCACCCTCATCGTCTGAGCCTTCATCATGACCGATCCACGAGTACGTGAACGGCTTCCCTTCGTAGGGACGGACGATCCCTTCCAAGCGGTCGCGCTCGTTCGCGTCCGGGATGTCGTCGAAGTCCACGGTCCCGCGCCAGAATGCGATACTTCCGAGAGGCCGCCCTTCCCTCGACAGCTCAACTCTCACACTTCAATACTTGCAGCTCCCCCTCCGATGCGTCAGCAGGAATTTCACTGGGGATCCGATGGGCGACACGAAATCACCACCGGACGGGCGTCGCCGGGCGGCGGCCGGAGGGGCCGTCGTATCGAGTGCCATCGGCATCGCGGCGCTGCTGATCGGACTCGGCCCGGAGTTCATCCGCCTCCTCGCGAGCGCGCCGTTGCTCGCACTAGCCGTTTTCGCGATGTGGTACGCGTTGACGCGGACCGGATGGCGTCGGTCCGTCGGTGCGGCCCTCGGCGTGGCCGCCTTGATCGGGATCGTTATCGTCGCCGCGCTCGGCGATCGGACGAGCTTCGTCCTCGCCGTCGTCGGGGTCGCGCTGCTCGTCGTGGCGGCGGCGCTCGGGCGCTGGGCTCTCGGTCGCGATGTTCGTACGCTCAAGGCTGAGCCAACCGCGGGCGCACCGGTACCACCCGCCCTTCGCCCGGTCCTGCTGATCAACCCTCGTTCGGGCGGCGGGAAGGCGGAGCGCGTTGGGCTCGTCGGCGCATGCATCCAACGAGACATCGAGCCGGTCGTCCTCTCGCCGGGCGACGAACTACGGGAGCTCGCACTCGGCGCGATCGAGCGAGGCGCCGACGTGATCGGGATGGCTGGTGGTGACGGCTCGCAGGCGATCGTTGCCTCGGTGGCTGCGGCCCGTGACGTCGGGATGGTCGTGGTGCCCGCCGGCACCCGGAACCACCTCGCGCTGGACCTCGGCCTCGATCGAAACGACCTGATCGGCGCGCTGGAGGCATTCGGCGCGGCCGTCGAGCGTCGTATCGACCTCGGCGAGGTGAACGGACGGGTCTTCGTCAACAACGTCTCGCTCGGGCTCTACGCGTCGATCGTGCGTTCGCCGGAGTACCGCGACGCGAAGATCGACACCACGCTCGCGACGCTTCCGTCGGTGCTGGGTCCCGGATCGGCTCCGTTCGATCTCTCGTTCGTGGGTCCGGACGGGACGCGTCACGACGGCGCAGACGTTGTCCAGGTTTCGAACAACCCGTACGGACGGACGCCCTTGATCCCCAGCCGGCCACGGCTCGACACGGACCGGCTCGGCGTGATCACTCTCGAGATCGACGACGACCGAGGCGCCGCGCGATTCTTGTCCGCCCTCGCGGAGGGTCATCCTGAACGGTACACCGGATTCGCCGCGTGGACCCCGGCGACGTTCGAGGTCTACTCTTCGACGGCGGTGGACGTGGGGTTGGACGGGGAGTCGCTGGCGATCGAACCGCCGCTCTCGTTCTCGATCCATCACGAAGCGCTCCGGGTGCGGCTCCCTCTCCACGCGATCGGGGAATCGCCGGCGCGGAACGCCATGATGCCGCGCTCGGCGGCCCGCGCTGTCTGGGATGTCGCGCGAGGGAAGCACGGGGTGAGCGAGTGAGCGATCTGCCGATCGACCGGCCTGGTGCCGGACCTCCCGCCGAGCGACTCGCCCGGCGGCTCGAGACACGCCAGACGCCGCGGCCGACGATCGCCCAGGTGTTGCACGAGCTCGGGGGTCTCGACCTCGCGGTCTATCGCGCGATCGCGGCGACGCCGACCCCGACGCTCGACGAGCCGCTCCGGCGCCTCTCCGAGGTCGCGAGCCGGTCCAAGCTCTGGTTGGGGATCGCGGCCACGATGGCGATGGTCGGGGGTCGAACAGGCAGGCGCGCGGCCCTGACCGGCGTCGCGGCTCTCGCGATCAACTCAGCGGCCGTGAACCTCGTCGCCAAGCTGTCGATCCGCAGGGGGCGGCCCGACCCCGCGGCGGCCGGCGTGCCCGAGCAGCGCCGGGTCGGGATGCCCTCGTCTCCGTCGTTCCCATCGGGGCACGCGGCGTCTGGCTTCGCCTTCGCCGAGGCGGTTGCGGAGACGATGCCGGTCCTTGCGGGGCCGCTCAGGGTGCTGGCGGCGGTCGTCGCCTACTCGCGCGTGCACACCGGCGTCCACTACCCGGGCGACGTCATCGCCGGGTCGCTGATCGGCTCGTCGATCGGGGAAGGCGTCGGCCTCGTCGCGCGCGGGATCCAGCTTCATCGTCGGCGGATCGGAGGATGACCGGCATCAAGGGTCAGGTGAGCTAAGCGTCCAGGTCATGAAGCAGCTCATCTCGAGTGAGGAGGAGGATCGGGCATGGTCGCGGACCTCGACCACCGTCATCGCGACACGCTGGAGAAGATCTTCAGTCATCCGTCCAGCGCCAACATCGAGTGGCGTCAAGTGCTCTCGCTGCTCGAGGCTGTTGGCGCGACGCGCAAAGAGCACAACGGCAAGCTCAAGGTCACGCTGGGATCCGAGACCGAGATCTTCGAACCACCTCGTGGCAAGGACATCGATCAACAGATGACCGTCGACTTGCGGCGGATGCTCGCGAACGCGGGGTTCGCGCCTGAATGAGATGGCCAGCCCCTCGGTGAGGGCCACCTCAACGATCCTGTCGCGACACGAGCGGCGTCGGTGCGTCCGGTTCTTCCGCGCTTGCCTTGCGTTCCCCTTAGGCCTCTGAGCTGCTGTGGGTACTCCCCTCCCTGATCTGGGGTTCGGTCGTATCTGCACAGAACGTCTGCGGCGCAAGTGCGGGCACTACCCCTCTCTTAGCCTGTGGGCTCGCCCTACGGAGAAGTGTTTCCGCTGGTCAGCGAGTTCTGAGAACACCCCACGAACGAACGGGTGTTCTCATCACTGAAGCCCCTGACATCTCAGTTTGATCCCAAGGTCGCGCGCCTATGCTCTTCACCGGCTTACCGCTTCTTCGGCAGCTGAGACAGCGCCCGGTAAGGAGGTCTTGATGACTCGCATATCAACCACCACTGCAGCGGTCGGCACACGATGAACGCCTCCGCGCCGATCACCATCACGCCAGTCCGCGTTGCCGACCTGCTCGCCGAGGGCGAGCGGATACCGGTCTACGTGCACGTCATCGACCATCCCGATGCGCGCGTGCTGGTCGACACCGGCATGACGGAGCTGCATCCGGCGGTGGCCGACCTCGATCCCCGCCTCCTTCCACTGAGCAAGCAGGACTTCGACCTCGGCGGCATCGACGTCGTCCTCAACACCCACCTGCACTTCGACCACTGCGGCGGCAACCACCTCTTCGCCGGCAGGCCGATTCACGTCCAGCGCCGGGAGCTCGACGACGCGCGCAGCGAGGACGACTACACGATCCGCGAGTGGGTCGACGCGCCTGGCGTGCGGTACGTGCCGGTCGACGGCGAGCTCGAGCTGCTTCCTGGGCTCCGGCTCCTCCCGGCGCCGGGCCACACACGCGGCACGCAGGTGGTCGTCGTCGAGACGGGCGAGCGTCCGGTCGTCATCGGCGGCGACGTCGCGGTGTGGTTCGGCGAACTCGATGAGCCGCACACCGAAGGCCAGCTGCTGGTGCGCGCGCTCGACCCCGAGCTGGTCTGGCTCGCGCACGAGCACGAGCCGTGGCGACCCAGCACCGTCTAACGCAAACCAGAGAGTCCTCCCACAGGTTCTCCGATAGGTTCGTTGCTCCCGATGGACACGCAACAACGTCCAACCACGGAGGAAGAGAGCCCGACAGTCGCGACGGTCAATCTCTACTGGATCCCATTGGGTGAGGGAGCACACGTGATAAGGATGAGCGGATAGCTGTTCGAGGCGATCAGCGCACGGCCGCCCTTTCGGCCCGGTCCCTGATCCCGCGGAGCATCCGCTCGCTCATCACGAAGGCGAGTACCGCGGTTGGCTCGACGATGAGCGGCGCCCACCTCCGTAGGTAGGCGTATCTCTCACGCACCAGCAGCCTCGTCGTCCCGTCTGGCCGCTCTCGGAGCACGAAGGCCCAGGAATTGTCGAAGGGGGATGGCGTGTTCCCCATCGGAACCCCGCCGCGAAGGACGAGCGATCGCCCAGGCTCGAGGGCGGCCACGGCGAGTGCGACCTCCGGATGGAGCTTGACCTCGTCTCCGACCTTCGCGTCTTGCCACTCGGGCACGATCCGATCCGCGCTGTGGATGTCGCAGCCCACGAGGTTCTCGAGGAAGTCGTAGCTGTAGAAGCCGCCACGGCCCTGCCCCAGCTGGGCTATCCACGGCCAGACATGTTCGGCCGAGGCGCGAACAGTGATCGCGCGGGTTGCGACGAGATTCGGGCTCGGGATGAGGTCATCTCCGGGGAGGGGCTCGTCGAACTCCGGTTCGATCGTGCCCCACCGCAGTTGGCGGGGCCTGGCGAGGAGGATGTAGGTGGCGGCCGCGCCGATGGCGGTGAGTCCAGCGGCATAACGACTTCTCATTCGGTCGTCCCTTACCATCGGCCGTTTCAGCGTTGGAACAGCAACACAGTAGCCGCACCCGTCCCGAGCGCTCCTCGTGTGGGAGGCACACGTCCGCCCCTGAGGGTCGCGCTCCGGCTTCAGCGAGGGTCCTAGGCCGCGGTCACGAG
>CAVXYE010000007.1:0-402615 GCA_963765865.1 uncultured Actinomycetes bacterium | reverse complement strand
GCCGGGACGACCTTCGTCTCGGCCACCTCGCCCGACTGCGTCGACGCCTCAGGCACGGTCACCTGCACCTCCGCCGGCCTCACCAACGGCGCCACCGAGACCTTCACGATCACCGTCCACATCGGCGCCGGCTTCGCCGACGGCGGCGCCTGTCCAACACCGCCGCGATCGCGACGAACGCCACGACCGACCCGGTCCCGGCAACGACACCTCGACCTCGACCGTCACGGTCAACCGCTCGGCCGACCTCGAGGTCACCAAGACCGCCGCGCCGGATCCGGCCACCGCCGGCACCGACGAGACCTTCACCGTCAAGGTCACAACATCGGCCCGTCCAACAACGCCGGGTTCACCCTGACCGACGCCGTGCCGGCCGGCACGACCTTCGTCTCGGCCACCTGCCCGACTGCGCCGAGGCCGCGGGACCGTCACCTGCACCTCCGCCGGCCTCGCCAACGGCGCCACCGTGACCTGGACGATCACCGTCCACATCGCCCCGCTACGCCGACGGCGGCACCTGTCCAACACCGCGGCGATCGCCACGAACACCACGACCGACCCGGTCCCGGCCAACGACACCTCGACCGCGACCGCCACGGTGAACCGCTCGGCCGACCTCGCGGTCCCCAAGACCGCCTCGCCGGATCCGGCCACCGCCGGCACCGACGAGACCTACACCGTCAAGGTCACGAACAACGGCCCGTCGGACAACGCCGGGTTCACCCTCACCGACGCCGTGCCCGCCGGCACGACCTTCGTCTCGGCCACCTGCCCGACTGCGCCGAGGCCTCCGGGACCGTGACCTGCACCTCCGCCGGCCTCGCCAACGGCGCCACCGTGACCTGGACGATCACCGTCCACATCGGCGCCGGCTACGCCGACGGCGCCTCGCTCTCCAACACCGCGTCGATCGCCACGAACGCCACGGCCGACCCGACCCCGGCCAACGACTCCTCGACGGCGACCGTCACCGTGAACCGCTCGGCCGACCTCGAGGTCACAAGACCGCCGCGCCGGATCCGGCCACCGCCGGCACCGACGAGACCTACACCGTCAAGGTCAACGAACAACGGCCCGTCCGACAACGCCGGCTTCACCCTGACCGACGCCGTGCCGGCCGGCACGACCTTCGTCTCGGCCACCTCGCCCGACTGCGCCGAGGCCTCGGGCACCGTCACCTGCACCTGCGCCGGCCTCGCCAGCGGCGCCACCGTGACCTGGACGATCACCGTCCACATCGGCTCCGGCTACGCCGACGGCGCCGCTCTGCCAACACCGCCGCGATCGCCACGAACGCCACGACCGACCCGAGCCGGCCAACGACAGCTCGACGGCGACCGTCACGGTCAACCGCTCGGCCGACCTCGAGGTCACCAAGACCGCCGCGCCGGATCCGGCCACCGCCGGCACCGACGAGACCTACACGGTCAAGGTCAAGAACCTCGGCCCGTCCGACAACGCCGGCTTCACCCTGACCGACGCCGTGCCGGCCGGCACGACCTTCGTCTCGGCCACCTCGCCTGACTGCGCCGAGGCCTCGGGCACGGTCACCTGCACCAGCGCCGGCCTCGCCAGCGGGCGCCACCGTGACCTGGACGATCACCGTCCACATCGGCGCCGGCTACGCCGACGGCGGCACCCTGTCCAACACCGCGGCGATCGCCACGAACGCCACGACCGACCCGGATCCCGGCCAACGACACCTCGACCGCGACCGTCACCGTCAACCGCTCGGCCGACCTCGCGGTCACCAAGACCGCCTCGCCGGATCCGGCCACCGCCGGCACCGACGAGACCTACACCGTCAAGGTCACGAACAACGGCCCGTCCGACAACGCCGGGTTCACGCTGACCGACGCCGTGCCCGCCGGCACGACCTTCGTCTCGGCCACCTCGCCCGACTGCGCCGAGGCCTCCGGCGACCGTCACCTGCACCTCCGCCGGCCTCGCCAACGGCGCCTCCGTGACCTGGACGATCACCGTCCACATCGGCCCCGGCTACGCCGACGGCGCCACGCTGTCCAACACCGCGGCGATCGCCACGAACGCCACGGCCGACCCGAACTCGGGCAACGACACCTCGACCGCGACCGTCACCGTCAACCGCTCGGCCGACCTCGAGGTCCTCAAGACCGCCGCGCCGGATCCGGCCACCGCCGGCACCGACGAGACCTACACCGTCAAGGTCACGAACAACGGCCCGTCCAACAACGCCGGGTTCACCCTACCGACGCCGTGCCCGCCGGCACGACCTTCGTCTCGGCCACCTCGCCCGGCTGCGCCGAGGCCTCAGGGACCGTGACCTGCACCTCCGCCGGCCTCGCCAGCGGCGCCTTCGTGACCTGGACGATCAAGGTCCACATCGGCCCCGGCTACGCCGACGGCGCCACGCTCTCCAACACCGCGGCGATCGCCACGAACGCCACGGCCGACCCGATCCCGGCCAACGACTCCTCGACCGCGACCGTCACCGTCAACGCCCTCGGCCGACCTGTCGATCACGAAGGCCGAGGCGTCACGACCGTGACCGCCGGTGACGGCGATCGACCCGCACCTACACGATCACGGTCACCAACGCCGGGCCGTCCGACGCCCAGTCGGTCACCGTCGCCGACACGTTGCCCGTCGGGCTTCACCCAGGGGACGGTCACCGATGCCTACGGACTGCTCGGGTGCCCGAACTTCACCTGCACCTCGGCACCGTCGCCGCCGGGGCACGGCCAGTCGATCACCGTGACCTACACCGTTCCGGCCTCGACGCCCGCGGGCGACCAGACGAACACGGCCACGGTCCACTCGCCGACCGACCCGAGCGATCCACGGCCAACGACACGAACACGGTCGCGACCCTCGCCGAGCCTGTCGATCACGAAGGACGACGGCGTCACGACCGTGACCGCCGGTGACGGGATCACCCGCACCTACACGATCACGGTCTCCAACGCCGGGCCGTCCGACGCCCAGGCGGTCACGGTCACCGATACGTGGCCCGTCGGGCTTCACCCAGGGGACGATCACCCGATGCCTACGGGAGCTGCTCGGGTGCTCCGAACTTCACCTGCAACCTCGGCACCGTCGCCCCCGGGCACGACCAAGTCGATCACCGTGACCTACACCGTTCCGGCCTCGACGCCCGCGGGCGACCAGACGAACACGGCCAAGGTCCACTCGCCGACCGACCCGAGCGACTCCACGGCCACCGACACGAACACGGTCGCGACCCTCGCCAGCCTGTCGATCACGAAGGACGATGGCGTCACGACCTACCGCCGTGACGGGGTCACCTGCACCTACACGATCACGGTCTCCAACGCCGGTCCGTCCGACGCCCAGTCGGTCACGGTCGCCGATCGTGGCCCTCGGGCTCCTCCCAGAGCGGACGTTCACCGAGCCTCGGCGAGCTGCCCGGGCGCTCCGAAGCGTCACCTGCAACCTCGGCACCGTCGCCCCGCGGGACGCCCAAGTCGATCACCGTGACCTACACCGTTCCGGCCTCGACGCCCGCGGGCCGACCAGACGCCTCGGCCAAGGTCCACTCGCCGACCGACCCGAACGATTCCGGGCAACCGACACGACACGGTCGCGACCCGCGCCGACCTCACGATCACGAAGTCCCATTCGCCGGAACCGGTTCTCGCGGGTACACAGGTGACCTTCACGATCACCGTCCACAACTAGGGCCGTCGGATGCGCAGGCCGTGACCGTGTCGGACGTGATGCCGGGCGGCCTGACGGTGGCAAGCGTGAGCTCGAGCCAGGGGGATGCGCAGCGCTCCCGTGCAACCTCGGCACCATCAGCGCCGGTGCGACCGCCGACGGTGACGGTCGTGGCCAACACCCCGACCGCGAACGTGAACGTCGCTTCGAGGACGGTGACGAATACGGCGACCGTTACCAGCTCGACGACGCTGACCAACACGACCGACGACAGCACGACCGACAACATCGACGATCAAGCGGCCTGTCGTCACGGTCAGCAAGACGGTCGACAAGTCTCAAGCCACCACCCTTGACCAGCTCACGTACACGCTGACCACGACGCAACGATGCCTCCGGCGCTACGGCCTACAACATCGTCGTCAAGGATTCGTTGCCGACGAACACCGTTTACGTGGCTGGCAGCGCCACCACTGGGGTCGGGATCACGACGGAGTACTCCTCGAATGGGACGACCTGGTTCGCGACCGAGGCCGGGGCAGGTGGCGCAACGAACATCCATTACGTCCGGTGGACGATCCTCACGCTCACGGCCGGAGGCAGCAAGGTCCTGAGCCTCAAGGCGAACGTCAAGTTCCCGACCGCGCCCGACACGGTGTTGGTCAACTCCGGTTCGGTCGACAACTACTGCAGCACGCTGGACAGCTCGATCTGTTACACGGGGAACACGTCGACCGCCTCCACGACGATCGTGCCTGTTGGGGTCGGCTCGACGAGCACGATGACGGACTCGTCGTTCCAGCTCAAGGACGACCTGAGCCCATGGACCATCTCGGACTTCGAGATCCTGCTCAGCCCGAAGAACGTTATCGTGGCGACGAACCCGGGGCAGTTCTACTACCACCAGCGCGTGACGAACACGTTCAGCACGACCACGTCTATGGCCTTCACGCTCAATTGGCCGAACGACTTCGCGACACAGACCGACGGCGGACAGCCGCTCCACGCTTACGTGCAGTTCGCATCCGACCCCGCGAACACGTGGCGAGACTGGACCTCGCAGTCGACCGGCATCTGTTGGAGCTCGACGCCGACCGCTGCATGCGGCGGCAACGACGGCACGATCACCGTGAACAACGTCCCGGCAGGGGCGAAGGTGTGGGTCACCGCGCACCTCGACTACTACCTGAAGGGCACGACGCAGTCGAGCACCTTCACGAAGAAGCCGATCCTTTATGCGCCGTTCAAGTCGGACATCGTGATCAAGGACCAGGCGACCGGCATCCCGGTCGGAGCGAGCTCGTCGTCGGAGAGCCTGCTCGGCCGCGGGAAGAAGGTCACCGTCGTCTACGGCAACGTGCAGGACCAGAACGGGGTCGCGATCAACCACGCATGGGTTCGTCTGATCTCGGAGGCAGGACCGCGTGGGCGGCGACCCAAGCCGATGGAAGCTACGTGTTCTACGACGGTCAGTTGTGCGACGGGACCGATGGCCTCGAGAGTTGCTCAGGCTCGACAGCCACGCCCTGGACGTTCCCGACTGCGACCACGACGGGAACCCTCAAGATCCTGGGTGACGCTCAGCTGACGCTCCCCAGTGGCGGCCTGCCGGCAGGCCTTCCGACGTCGCCCACGTACCCGACCGGCAAGACGCAGCACATGATCACGTCCGGGTCGGCGACGCTTCAAGCGTGGACGTCCAACCCGCCCACTCACAGCATCAGCATCGTCGACGGGAATGCCTACGACCGCGAATGGAGCTTCCGGCCGTAAGAGGCAAATGGGTGTCACACCAAGGGGGCGGGTAACGCCGCCCCCTCCCCCTCCCGGAGTTCGTGGGGGGCTCGGGCGGAGAGGCCCGGGCCCCCCGCCATCCGGTTTGCGCCAGGTCCTCAACAGGGCAAGATGTTCCGATGACTGATCGACCGAGACGGAGCTGGTTCGCCGGCTTGCTCGCCTTGATCGGCGGCGCGGCGATCGTCGCAGGCTCCTTCCTCACCTGGCTCGAAGTTGGGGGCGGTGTGTCCGTCGGCAGCGTCTCCGTCACCGGTACGCCGAAGGGAAGCGAGCTTCTGCCCGGTCAGGTAGCCCTCGGCGCCGGCGTTGCCGTCGTCGTCCTCGGGCTTCTGTTGCTGGTGCTCCGGCGCGCGCGGAGGCTCCTCGGTTTCCTCGTGATCGTCGGCGGGCTCGTCGCGATCGCGGCCGGTGCCTTCGTGGCCTCCTCGCCGCAGGATCGATACATCGACTTCGCGGTCGAGAAGGGAGCGCCCGCCGGCCAGGCCGATGAGGTCCGCGCCTCGCTTACCAACCTCTTCGTGGTGTCGGGTCAGGAGGCGGATCTCGGCATCGGCCTCTACATCGCGATCGGTGGCGGCGCACTGTCCGTCATCGGCGGACTGACGGCCGTCTTCGGTCGCCGCAAGCCGAAACCGGTCGAAGAGGCAGTCGAAGAGACGAAGGAACCATCGGAGCCGAAACCCGAGGGCCTGCCGGAAGAGTGGCTGGCCGCTCGAGCGCTGGAGGCTGAAGCTCGCAACGCACCCGTCCAGGAGCCCCCTCCCCAAGAGCTCGTCACGCAGACGGCCCCGCCCCCGCTGCCGGATCCGCCTCCGGAGCCGGAGGAGGCCGCACCAGCCTCCCCGAGGCGCCCGAGAGCCCGCCAGAAGAGGAGCCGGTGGCTCAAGCCGAAGAGATCGAAGCCCCGAGCGACGCCGCAGAGGAACCGGCCCCTGCCCCGAGCCCGTCACGCAGACGGTCGCGCCGCCCGAACCCTCGGCAGAACCGGCGAAGCCCGACGACCGAGCCGACTGGTCGAAGCCCCTTCCCGACGACTGGGCCGCCAAGCCGGCGAAACGCCGACGCCGCCGCCGGTCGTAGACCCCCTTGTCTACCGGGCGGTAGATAACCGATAATCTGCCGCGTGGTAGAGAGCCGACCGGCCGGCACCAGCATCGTCAACGCCCTCGCGGGCAAGCGCATCTTCCTCACGGGCGTCACCGGCTTCCTGGGCCAGGTGATCCTCGAACGGCTCCTCCTCGACTTCCCCGAGACGACGATCACCGTCCTGGTCCGTTCGCAGACCTCGGCGACCGCCGTCGAGCGCGTCCACTACCTGACGCGCAAGCCCGCGTTCGATGTCCTGCGGCAGCGCCTCGGCGGCGACGACCAGCTCCTGGCGCTCCTCGACGAGCGCGTCACCGTGATCGACGGCGACTTCACCCGCGGCGAGCCCGAGCTCCCGAGCGGGATCGACGTCGCGATCCACTCGGCCGCCACCGTCAGCTTCGACCCGCCGATCCAGGAGGCCTTCCAGACGAACCTCCTGGGCGCGCAGAACCTCTACCGGGCCGTCGCCACCAACAACACGCCGCACCTCGTTCACGTCTCGACCGCGTACGTCGCCGGCGTCCAGAAGGGCGTGATCCCGGAGGGTCCCCTCGAGCACAAGGTCGACTACGGCCAGGAGGCCGAGATGGCGATGCAGGCCAAGGCCGAGGTGGAGTCGGCGTCGCGCAAGCCCGAGATGCTCGAGCACTTCATGGCGAAGGCCGCGAAGGACCACTCGCGCGCCGGGCCGAGCACGGTGAGCCAGGACGCGGAGGAACGCCGCAAGCAGTGGGTCGACAAGCGCCTGATCGAGTACGGGCGGATGCGCGCGCGGACGCTCGGCTGGCCGGACGTCTACACGTTCACGAAGGCGCTGGGGGAACGCGCCGTCGAGGACATCGCGCACGAACGGCGGCTCCCGCTCTCGATCGTGCGGCCGTCCATCATCGAGTCCGCCCTCGAGCACCCGTTCCCCGGCTGGATCGACGGCTTCAAGATGGCGGATCCCATCATCCGCGCGTACGGGCTGGGCCAGATCCCGGAGTTCCCGGGGATCCCCGAAGGGATCGTCGACCTGATCCCGGTGGACTACGTGGTGAACGCGATCCTGGCGGTCGCCGCGACGCCCCCACCGCCGGGCGAGCCGGCTCACTACAACGTCTCCAGCGGCGACCGGAACCCGCTCCGCTTCTACGAGCTCTACGAGTGGGTCCGCGCGTACTTCGAGGCGCATCCGCTGCCCGAACGCGGGCGCGGGGAGCACAAGGTCCCCGAGTGGAAGTTCCCCGGCAACATCACCGTGGAGCGGATGCTGCGGCGCGCGGAGCAGCTGACCGACGTCGCGGAGAAGATCGTGACGCACCTGCCGAAGTCCCAGACGATGCGCGACGCCGTCTCACGGCTGGACCGAGACAAGGCGCGCGTCGACTTCGTGAAGCGCTATTCGGATCTCTACGGGATGTACACCGAGACCGAGGTCGTCTACACGGACGAACGCGTGGTGGCCCTCTGGAACTCCCTGACGCCGGAGGACCAGGCGCGCTTCCCGTTCGACGCCGGCGTGATCGACTGGAAGCACTATCTCCAGGACGTGCACAGCCCCGCCGTGACGCAGTCGCTCCGCGAGCTCAGCCGTCGTGACCGGGAGAAGCCCACCGTCAGGATCCGGCCTCGCGACGAACCCGTGCTGGCGCTGTTCGACATGGAGGGGACGATCATCTCCTCGAACGTCGTCGAGTCCTACGTCTGGACGCGGTTCGCCGATCTGGAGGCCGACGAGTGGCCGGCCGAGCTCGTCAGCGTGTTCGGGCGGATCCCCACGTACCTGACGATCGATCGTCGCGATCGGGGCGACTTCCTCCGGACGTTCTTCCGCCGGTACGAGGGCGCGAGCGTGGAGGGCGTGCAGGCGCTTGATCGACGGCCACGTCGCCGAGTTCATGCTGCAGAAGGCCTCGCCGGCCGGCATCCGCCGGATCCGGGAGCATCGAGCCGCGGGTCATCGCACCGTGATGATCACGGCGGCGGCGGAGCCGTTCGTCCGGCCGTTCGCGCCGCTCTTCGACGTGTTGATCGGCGCCGAGCTCGAGGAGCGCGACGGGCGCTACACCGGGTTCATGTCGCAGCCGCCGCTGGTAGGGGAGGCGCGGGCCGCGTGGCTCCGGCGGTACGCCCAACAGGAGGGCGTCGACCTCCGGCATTCGTACGCGTACGCCGATTCGTATTCGGACCTGCCGCTGCTGCGCGCCGTTGGGAACCCGGTTGCCGTGTCGCCGGATTCATCGCTCTACCGGTTCGCGCGCCGGCGACGGTGGCCGATCGAAACGTGGGCGATGTCGAAGGGGATGCCGAAGGTCCGGTTCCCGAGAGCGGCTGCGCGGTAGGTTCCGTCGCGGCCCGCGGATCGCCGTTCGTACGCTCCCCCCGGCCTGTTCCAGATATCGGAACTGAGTTCCACTATGTGGACCAGGCTGGGGGCGTTGTGGACCGGGCTGAGCCGAGAGCCAAGCCACGCTAGGGCTGTGTTTGGCCGCTCTTCCTGGGCGCGAACTCGTCGCAGGTCTTGGAGCCCTCGATCACGCCGCGGACGAACCGGCAGCTCCCGATCGCGAGCGGAGGGAACATGAACTTGCAGACCTTGCACTGGACCGCGGGCGACGGCGCATCCCGGTAGTTGGCTTGCGTTTTCGACAGTCCCCAGACCGACGGCACGGCGACCCCTCCCCGGCGCGAGTGTGCCCCGTCCGGGCCCTCGGAGGCAAGCTCGCGTTCTCTCTACCAACCGGTAGACAAACGAGACCGACGCGGGGCATAATCTGCCACATGGTAGAGAACCGAGCCGGGGTCAGGCCATGACGACCCTTGCGTTGGAGTACTTCCGGAGCGCGCCCCGATACCTCGGGGCGCGCTCCGTCGGCGGGAAGCTGCCCGGGCTCGTGGCCGGGCCGCTCGCCCCCCTCCGCCTGAGGAGCATCACGGACCCCACCCCGCCCGCGGGGCGGGGTGGGTGGGCCCGCGTGAAGCCGACGCTGAGCGGCATCTGCGGCTCGGATCTGTCCACGCTCGCCGGCCGATCCTCGTTCTACTTCTCGCCCCTCGTCTCCACGCCGTTCGTCCCGGGGCACGAGGTGGTCGGGGAGCTCCTGGACGACTGCGACGACCTGAAGGCCGGGCAGCGCGTCGTCCTGAGCAGCGTCCTCAGCTGCGAAGCCCGTGGTGAGGAACCACCGTGCGCGAACTGCGCCGCCGGCGACACCGGGCGGTGCGACCGGGTCGCGGTCGGCCACCTGAAGCCCGGCCTCCAGACCGGCTACTGCAACCAGACCGGCGGCGGCTGGGGCAGGATGTTCGTCGCGCACCGTTCGCAGCTGCACGCGATCCCCGACGGTCTGAGCGACGCCGTGGCCGTGCTGGTCGAGCCGTTCGCGTGCGCGATCCACGCGGCGCTCCGCGCGCGCGTCCAGCCGGACCAGAGCGTGCTGATCGTCGGTGCGGGAACCGTCGGCATCCTGACCCTGATCGCGCTCCGGCTCTTCGCGCAGCCCGGTCACGTGACCGTCGCGGCGAAGCACGAGAAGCAGCGGGTCGCCGCGCGACTGGCCGGGGCCGACGAGGTCGTCCGCCCCGAGCACGTCACGAAGTCGGTGCGCCGGCACACGAGCGCCCTGAAGCTGACGCCGGAACGGGGCCCGGATTTCCTGTTGGGCGGCGCCGACGTCGCGATCGAATGCGTGGGATCGCGGAGCAGCCTCGACATCGCGCTCCGGTCGGTCCGAGCCGGAGGGCGGGTCGTCGTCACCGGCATCCCATCGACGGGGGCCGACCTCACGCCGCTGTGGTTCCGCGAGCTCGAGCTGGCGGGCGCGTACACGAGCGGCACCGAGACGCTCCCCGACGGAACGCGTGAGCCCACGTTCGATCTGGCGATCCGGTCGTCCGAGGGCCTCCCGATCCTGGAACGACTCGTCGGCGCCACCTACCCGCTGGATCGGTGGCACGAGGCGATCGATCACGCGATGTCGGCGGGGAAGCTCGGCACGTTCAAGGTGGCGTTCGCGCCACAGACCTAGGGGAAGAGGAGACCGAACCCACCATGCCACGGCCAGGATTCGTCCTCGAGGTAGACGAACGGACCCCGCCGCTCATCGTCCACGAGGGCGAGGGGTACCGGATGCAGAAGTTCCCGTTGGGGACGCGCGTCGTGTATCCGCCGGACGCGTTGCCGGGGGTCCGCGATCTGAACGCCCACATCCGCCGCGCGCTGCTGGACCCGGTCGGCGACTCCAAACCGCTTCCGGAGCTGTTGTTCGCCGGGATGAAGCTCACGATCGCCGTGGACGACATCTCGATCCCGCTCCCGCCCATGGTCACCCCCGACATCCGGCAACGGATCCTCGAGCACGTGATCGAGCTGGCCGCTCGCGCCGGCGTCGACGACCTCGAGATCGTGGTCGCGACCGCCCTGCACCGCCGGATGACGGCCGCGGAGATCCGCCGCATGGTCGGCGAGCGCGTCTACCGCTCCTTCTGGCCGTCGCGCCTCTACAACTTCGACGCGGAGGACAAGGACGGGGTCGCCCACATCGGGCAGACCGACGAGGGCGAGGACGTCGAGATCATGAAGCGGGCCGCGGAGTCCGACCTGATCGTCTACGTCAACATCAACCTCGTGGCGATGGACGGCGGGCACAAGTCCGTCGCGGTCGGGCTGGCGAGCTACAAGAGCCTCCGCCACCACCACAACGTCCACACGATGCTGCATTCGAAGAGCTACATGGACCCGCGCCCGGGACACTCGGCGATCAACGACTCCACGGTCCGGATGGGCCGGCTGCTCGCGTCGAACGGTCTGAAGATCTTCCAGATCGAGACGACGCTGAACAGCGAGACGTTCCCGTCCCAGCTCGGCTTCCTCAACAAGCGCGAGTGGGAGTGGTCCACGAAGGACCAGGCGCTGATGATGGCCGCGAAGAAGGCGAACGAGGTCGCGCCGCCGCGCGTCCGTCGCGAGTTCTTCCGGCGGATCGAAGCGTCCTACAAGGTGACCGGCGTGAACGCCGGCGAGGTCGAGGCCGTCCACGAGCGGACCCTCGAGAACCTGCACCGGCAGCAGCTGGTCGAGGTCGACGGGCAGTCCGACATCGTGGTGATGGGCATCCCGTACGTGGGCCCGTACAACGTCAACTCGATCCTCAACCCGATCCTGGTGCACTGTCTCGGGCTCGGCTACCTGTTCAACATGTACCGGAACAAGCCGCTCGTCCGCGAGGGCGGGGTCGCGATCATGTACCACCCCGTCCCGTGGGAGTTCCACACGATCCATCACCCGAGCTACATCGACTTCTTCGAGGAGGTCCTGGCCGACACCACGGATCCGAAGGAGATCGAGGACCGGTACGAGGAGCGGTACGCGACCGATCCCTGGTACGTGCATCTGTATCGGACGTCGAACGCGTATCACGGCGTGCACCCGTTCTACATGTGGTACTGGGGAGCGCACGGCCGCGATCACTGCGGCGACGTGATCTTCGTCGGCGGCGAGCCCAAGAGCGTGGCGCGCCTGGGGTATCGCCGAGCCGATTCGATGCGGGACGCCCTGGAGATGGCGAAGGACTCGGTCGGCCCGTCGCCATCCATCACGTACTTCCACGCCCCGCCGATCATGATCGCGGACGTTCGCTGAGGGACCGTCATGAGCGTCCGCGGCGAGCTGAAGGAGATGGCCCGGGGGTTCCGGTGGGGACGGCGCCCGATGGTGCCCCGGTCGGCCGAGCCACACACCGAGGAACGCGAAGACGTCGGCTTCCCGACGGACTGGGCGCGGAGCGAGGCGGGAGTGGCTGCGCGGCAGGCGATCCTCCAGGGGATCATGCACCCGCTGGTTCGCAACGAGCTCTCGCTCCGCGTGTACGGGATCGATCATCTGCAGGACGTCCGCGGACCGGTCGTGTTCTTCTCGAACCACTCGAGCCATCTCGACGCGACCCTGATCCTCTGCACGCTGCCGGATCGCTGGCAGCGCAGGACCGCCGTCGGCGCCGCCCGCGACTACTTCTTCGACGTGTGGTGGCGCCAGGCGTTCACCGCCCTCGTCTACGCGGGGTTCCCGATCGATCGGGCCAAGGGCGGGAAGGGGATCGACAAGGCCAAACAGCTGATCCGCGAGGGATGGTCGATCGTCGTGTTCCCCGAAGGGACCCGCACGCCGGACGGCCACATGCAGCGGTTCCGGCACGGTGCGTCGCGGCTCGCGCTCGAGCTCGGGGTCGGGCTCGTGCCGATCGCGATCGTGGGCGCCTACCAGGCGATGCCGAAGGGCAGGTGGTGGCCCGGCGCCGGCCGTCCGGTCGTCACGATCCGGTACGGGGACCCGATCTATCCGGAAGAGGGCGAGACCCACCAGAGCCTCTCGCTGCGGATGCAGCAGGCGGTCGCGCAGCTGTTCGACGAGGATCGGACCACGTGGTTCGACGCGATCTCCCGCGCCGAGCGCAGCGAGACGCCCTCGCTGGCGGGCCCGGCCGCACCCGCCTGGCGCCGCACGTGGGAAGGGTCCCGGCCGGTCGCGCGTCGCGGCCGGGCCAAGGCCTGGGAGTAGGGCCGTGCCGAGGACGGGCGGGGAAGGCCGGCGGACCACGATCGTGGAGGAGTCCATCCGCCAGTTCGGCCGCGACGGGTACAACGGCGCGTCGTTGGAACGGATCGCGCAGGCCGTCGGGGTCCGGAAGCAGACGCTGCTCTACTACTTCCCGACGAAGGACGACCTGCTGGAAGCGTGCCTCGCCGCTGCCGGGAAGCGCGTCGCGGAGGAGATCGCGTCGGCCCTGGAAGGGCCCGCCACGCCCGGCGAACGAGCGGAGCGCGTGATCCACGCGGTCTACTCCCTGGCCGAGGAATGGCCCGAGTTCCCGATGTTCATCCGCGAGGCCGGCCGGTTGGGCCCGACCGCGTTCGAGCGGTTCGGCGCGTTCCTCGAACCGCTGCGGGTGAGCGCCACCGAGTTCCTGCAAACGGGGATGGATGCGGGCTTGATCCGCAAACAGGACCCGGCGCTCCTGCTGTTCACGCTCTACACGGCCGTGATCGGGTCGCTCACCGAGGCGAGCGTGCTGGCATCGTTCGTCGGTGCGGACGATGCCCGTTCGTCGCTGAAGCGGCGCGAGGCCGAGGTGGTGGAGCTGGTCCGAGCCGCGCTCCGGCCGCCCGAGGCTTAGGCGCCGGGCTCGCGGGCCCGTTGCGCGACCTCATCGCGAAGGGCGCCCAGCACCTCGACCTCGATCAGGTCCTTCGGCCGGCCGGCAGCACGCTTCATCGAGATCAGATCCTCGATCGAGGCGACCGCGACCGTCAGGCCATCGATCGTGAACACCTTCGCCTCGCGTTCGAGGGCGTCGAACCCATCCACACCCGCAGGCGTCCCGAGGATGTCGAGGTTGCCCGCGTCCGTCGTGAGCGTGAAGTGATCTCCCGCGGCCAAGGTCTTCGCGTCGAGTTGGAACGGTGCGTCACCGTCGGCGCCGCGAAGCCCGGCGTGGAGCTGGCGGAGCGCAGCCGCGAGTCGTTCGAGGTTCGCGGGCGCGCGTTGGAAGCAGACGTCGGTGTCGTTCGTGACGGAAGGCGACCCGTGCAGCCTCGCCCCGAGGCCACCGATCACGACGTAGCGCACCTCGTGTCGCGAGAGGGTTCGGAGCGCGCGGAGCGGGTCGAACGCCCCCGGGGTCAAGCCGATGCCGACCGTTCGAGCCGTTCGAGGTTCCGACCCTCGCGGGTCGCGACGCGGATCCGTTGTGCCGGCGTGAGTCGGAGCAGCGCGCGGATCGAGGTGCGATCGATCCCCACGCCCGGGCGCCGCTCGATGCCGAGCTGTTCTCCACACCCGGCGAGCAGCCGGTCCAGGGTGTCGACCCGGGGGACGACCGTGCCGCGTTCGATCCGTGCGATCGCCGGCTGGGGGATCCCGGTCCGGGTTGCGAGCGCCCGCTGGGTGAGCCCCGCGCGCCGCCGCGCATCGCGGAGGGTCCTGGCTGCGTCCACGAATCGATGATAACAAAGAAGGTATCGACCGTCCGGAGAAGCGAGCGGTCAGGGGATCGTGCCGCGGTTGTTCCAGATAGTGGAACTCGGTTCCGATATCTGGAACAGGGTCGAGCCCGCGGCGCCGCCGAACGGGCTCCTTAGGAGTAGAACTCGACGATGAGGCGCTCGTCGAGGGTCACGGGGAGCGGGATCTCGTCACGCTCCGGGTGCCGCGAGAGCACCCCCGAGACCTCTTCCTTGTTCCGGTAGAGGTACACGGGCGGCTCCGGGGTCACTTCCAGGGCCTCGCGGACGTAGATGAAGTTCCGCGCCTTCGGTGACAGCGTGATCGTCTGACCCGGCTTCACCTGCGCGCTGGGGACGTCGTTCCGACGCCCGTCGATCGCGACGTGGCCGTGGGAGACCAGCTGGCGGGCCTGGCTGGTGGTGAGCGCGAGGCCGAGCCGCAGGCACACCGTGTCCAGACGCGTCTCCAGCTGGCGGATCATCTCCTCGCCGGTCACCGCTCTGCTCTGGTTGGCACGCTCGTAGTAGCGGCGCATCTGCTTCTCGTTGACGCCGTAGATGTGGCGGAGCTTCTGCTTCTCCAACAGTCGCGTCTGATACTCCGAGATGCGCTTCCGGCCGCGGCCATGCTGCCCGGGGGGATAGGGTCGCTTGTTGGACGGGCAGTTGGGACGCCCGCAGAGCGGCGCGCCGACGCGCCGACACATCTTGTGCTTGGGGCCGTTCTTGTCCATGCGGTTGGCCAGGCTACCAGACGTTCATATGGTGTGACCTGCGGCGATGCGTCAGAAGATGTTCCGGAACAGCGCGAGGCCGCCGCCGACGACGAAGATCACCGCGGCGAGCGCCCAGATCGCCATCCGGATCGCACCGCGGAGCAGCATGCCGATCCCGAAGAAGAGGGCGGCGCCGCCGACCATCAGCCACCACAGGTCCTTGTCGCCGAACCCGCCCGAGAACGAGCCGGCGCCGAGCGCGGCGAGCCCGAAGATGATGAACAGCAAGCCGAGGGCGATCCGCACGGAGGCATCGTACGTATCCTCGCCGCCGTGAGCGAGGACATCCGTCGACGCGCCGCGGGGGCGATCGTGGGTCTGGTGATCGGCGACGTGCTCGGTGCTCCCTTCAGATCGCTCCGCCGGGATCGCGTTCCCTCGCCGCTCCCGCAGCCGCACGGTGCCGGGGTGGGAGGGGATGCGACGGCGATGGCGCGGAACCTCTGGAGCTCCCTGATCGCGAACGGTGGCGCGCTCGTCCTGCCCGACGTGCTGGCGCGGCACCTCGCGTGGTTCGAGACCGGCCCCTCCGACGTGGGCGCGCAGACCAGGCTCGCGCTGGAGGAGGCGAGGCGCGGGACGCCGGAGGCGGCCCGCGCCGTGTTCGAGCGCCGAGGTCCGGAGGTCTCCGCGGGCAACGGCTCGGTGATGTACTGCGCGCCGCTCGGGGTCGCGCGGGCGCGCGACCCCGAGCGGCTGTTCGCCGAGGCGCCGGCGCTCTCGCGCCTCACCCATTGGGACGAGCGGTGCGCGACCGCCTGTCTCGCCGTGACGCTGGCGGTCGCCGCGCTCGTCCGAGGCGAGGACCCGCCGGACGCCGTGACCGGGGCCGTCGGCGCGGTCGCCGGCCGGGAGGGCGCCGATGAGCTCGAGCACCTCGTGGACGAGGCCGGGAGGTCACGTCCGATCGACGGCCCCGACCGCGGGTTCGCGCTCTTCACGGCCGGGATCGCGCTGCAGGTCGCCGGCGAGGGGCTCGGGTTCGAGGATGGCCTTCGCCACGTCGTGGGACTCGGTGGCGACACCGACACGAACGCGGCCGTGGCGGGCGCCCTGCTGGGCGCCCGCCACGGCCGCGGCGCGATCCCGTCCGCCTGGTTCGATCGCCTCGCCGACGGCGAGGCGATCGACGCCGAAGCCCGCGCGCTGGCATCGCTCGTCGCCTGAGGACCGGCCGACGGTGGGAGGATGCTCGCCATGAGCGGCTCCGACGGGTCGACCCGCGACGAGCGCCGTGTGGTGACGGCGGTGTTCGCGGACCTGGTCGGATCCACGGCGCTCGCCGAACGGCTCGATCCCGAGGAGCTGAAGCTGATCGTCGGCGAGGCGATCGCGCGGATCATCACCGCGGTCGAGTCGTTCGGCGGCACGATCAAGGATCTCGCCGGCGACGGGGTGCTCGCGCTCTTCGGCGCGCCGACCGCGCACGAGGACGACCCGGAGCGTGCCGTCCGCGCCGCGATCCGCGTCCGGGACGAGATCGAGGAGTACGCCGGCGAGGTCGAGCGCGGATGGGACGTCGCCGGGTTCGGCGTCCGCGTCGGGGTCCACACCGGCCTGGTGGTCGTCGGAGAGATCGGCGGCGGCGGCCGGGTGGAGTACGCCGCCCTCGGCGACGCGGTCAACGTCGCCGCGCGGCTGCAAGGGGCGGCATCGCCGGGCACGGTGCTCGTCGGCGATGCGACCAAGCGTCTGGTCGAGCCGCTCTTCGGGTGGAGCGATCCGGAGGCGTTCGACCTCAAGGGGAAGACCGAACCGGTGACCGCGTTCGCCGTGGTCGGGGCGGGGCGTGCCACGGTGGTCCCCCGCGGGCTCGAGGGCGTCCAGGCGGAGCTGATCGAGCGCGGGACCGAGCTCGCCCACGGCGCCGAGCTGTTGGAGAACGTCGCCGCCGGCACGGGCGGCGTCCTCGTCGTGACCGGCGAGCCCGGGATCGGGAAGAGTCGCCTGCTGGCCGAGCTTCGAACCCGCTTCGAGCCGATGAACGCCGCCCGCGGGACCCCGGTCTGGCTCGAGGGTCGGTGCGTGTCGTACGGCGAGGCGATGCCGTACTGGCCGTTCCGCGACCTGTTGCGGTCGTGGCTCGGCGTCCTCGCCGATGACCCCGAGCTCCGCGTTCGGGTCACCCTTCGCCGGCAGGTCGGCCGGTTGTTCGGGGATCGCGCGATCGAGTACTACCCGTACCTCGGTGCGATGCTGGGGCTGACCCTCGAGCCCGACGCTCGCGCGCGGCTGGCCGAGCTGTCTCCCGAGGCCGCCCAGTACCGCACGTTCGAGGTGATCCGCGCGCTCTTCGCGCGGCTCGCCGAGCAGGGGCCGATCGTCGCCGCCTTCGAGGACCTGCACTGGGCGGACGCGACGTCGCTGCAGCTCCTCGAGGGACTCCTGGTGGACACCGAAACCTCGGCGCTGCTCCTCGTGCTGACGCTCCGGCCCGAGCAGGATCATCCCGCCTGGGGGTTGAAGGAGGCCGCGGCTCGCGAGCTCCCGCACCGCACGCGCGAGCTGCGGTTGGAGGCGCTGTCGGGCGGCGGCGGGCGGGAGCTCCTCCGCTCGTTGATCGGCGGGCTCGAGCTCGCGCCGGAGATGGAGCGGCGGATCCTCGAGCCGGCCGAGGGCAATCCCTTCTTCCTCGAGGAGATCGTCCGGTCGCTGGTCGATGCGGGCGCGCTCGTGCACGAGGACGACGGCTGGCGGTTCGACCACGAGATCGAGGTCGAGGTCCCGCCCACCGTCGAGAAGGTGATCGTCGCGCGGATCGACCGGCTGGATCCCGGCGCGCGCGACGCGCTGCTGGCCGCGGCCGTGCTGGGCCGTTCGTTCGGCCTGTCGCACCTCGAGGCCGTCGCGGACGACGGCGACATCGGGCGCGCGCTCGTGGAGCTCCAGCGGCTCGACCTGGTCCGCGAGGGACGCCGGTGGCCCGAGCCCGAATACCGGTTCAAACACGTGCTGATCCAGGACGCGGCGTACCGAACCCTGGCGAAGGCTCGTCGCGGCGCGCTGCACCGGCGCGCCGCGGCGTGGCTGGAAGCGCGCTACGCCGGCCGCGAGGACGAGGTCGCCGGGCTCCTCGCGCATCATTGGCTCGCCGCGGCGGACGAAGACAAGGCGGTCGCGTACCTGGCGCGCGCGGGGGATCGCGCGCGCCAGGAGTACGCGCTGGATGAGGCCGTCGGGTACTACCGCGAGTTGCTGCCGATCCTGGAACGGCGGGGCGCCACGCAGGAGATGGCGCTCGTCCTGTTCAAGCTCGCGCTCGCGCTGCACATGTCGCTCCGGTTCCGCGAGGCGAACGACGCGTACCAGCGAGCTTTCCCGCTCTGGTCGGCGCCGGAGCCGCCGGCCGTCCCTCCGGCCGCGGTCCTCCAGGTCGCGTCGAGCTTCCTGCCGAACGACCCCGACCCGCGCTCCGCGATCGCGTGGCCCAACATCCAGCTCTGCATGCAGCTGTTCGACCGGCTGGTGGAGCAATGGCCTGAGCGCACGATCGTCCCCTCGCTCGCCGATCGGTGGGAGATCGCCGACGACGGTCTCCGCTACGTCTTCCACCTCCGGGAGGGGCTGACCTGGTCCGACGGCACGCCGCTCACGGCCCGCGACGTGGAGTTCGGCATCAAACGCGTGTTGAACCCGGATGCGCCCGGCTCGTCGGTGGCGATCTACTTCGTGCTCGAGAACGGGCAGGACTACTACCTCCGCAGGAACGCCGACGCCGACCGGATCGGCGTGCGCGCCCTCGACGACCGGACGCTCGAGTTCCGGCTCGTCGCGCCGGCCCCGTACTTCCTCTCGGTCATGAACCGGCCCGACGGCGGGCCGCTCCCTCGGCACGTGATCGAGGCGGAGGGAGACGCCTGGACCGAGCGAGGGGTGGTGAGCGGCGCGTTCCGGCTCGCCGATCGCGGCGACGAGCATCTCGAGATCGAGCGGCGGGCGGATGCGAACACGGCTCGGCCCGGCAACGTCGAGCGGGTCCGGTACGTCCGAACGCCGATCCGGGACGCGATCGAGCCGTACGAGCGCGACGAGCTCGACATGGTGACGGTCCGCTACACGCCACGCCTCGTCGACGTCGTGCCGGACGCCGTCGCGGATACGCATGCGGGCGCCGCCGCGTGGTCCGGCTACATCGCGTTCGACCACGCGCACCCGGTCGTCGGCGATCTCTCGGTCCGTCGCGCGCTGGCGCATGCGGTGGACCGCGAGGCGCTGGGCTCGGTCGCGCCGATCAACCTCGCGGTCGCCACCGGGGGGATCGTCCCTCCGGCGCTGCAAGGTCACACGCCCGACATCGCCCTGCGGTTCGACCCCGACGCGGCCCGGGGGCTGCTGGGGAGCGTCGACCTCCCTCGCGACCTCGCGCTCGGGTGCCTCGACGACGATCGCTCCTTCCTCGAGCCCGTCGTGCAGGGATGGCGCGACGTGCTCGGCATCTCGATCGAGGTTCGGACCTGGTCCCTCGCCGACGTGGCGACCCTGCCGCCCCTGCGCCAGATCGCGCCGATCTACTTCACGGGATGGCTCCCGGGCTACGCCGATCCCGAGTACTTCCTCCGCCTGCTGTTCCAGTCGGACAGCCGGACGAACGAAGGTGGGTTCGCGTTCCCGCCGTTCGACGAGCTGATCGAGCGGGCGCGGCAGGAGCGGAGCGACCGGGGAAGGCTCCACCTGTTCCACGAGGCCGACCGGATGGCCGTGGTGGACCGGGTCGCGGTGATCCCGCTCGTGTACGGGCGGAGCCTCGCCATGGTGAAGCCCTGGATCCACGGGTGGTGGGAGTTCGGCAAGTCGTCGTCCTCCTTCGCCGATCTGCACGTGGATCCATCCTCCCCGCGCGCGTAAGCGCGCGTAACGCGCGATCCCGCCCGACCCACTACGCTCGGACGATCCGAACGAGGGGGTTGCCGCGTGGCCGAGATCCAGCTCTACGGCGCCAGCTGGTGCCCCGACTGCCGTCGAGCGAAGAAGTTCCTGTCCGATCAGCGGGTGCCGTTCGATTGGCACGACATCGACGGCGACGAGGAGGGGATCCGACTCGTCGAGGAACGGAACGGCGGCAAGAGGATCATCCCGACGCTCCTGTTCGGCGACGGTTCGCATCTGGCGGAGCCGACGAACGAGGAGCTCGCCGAGAAGATCGGCCTGGCACGCTCGGCGATGATGCACGTGTACGACCTGGTGATCGTGGGCGGTGGCCCCACCGGGCTCACGACCGCGATCTACGCGGCGCGGGAGAACCTCGAGACGCTCGTGATCGACTCGAAGGGGCTCGGCGGGCAGGCGGGCGTCACCGAGCGGCTGGACAACTACCCGGGGTTCCCGGACGGGATCGGCGGCGCCGAGCTGGCCGAGCGGTTCGTGAAGCAGGCCGAGCGCTACGGCGTGGAGCTCCTGCAGGCCGTGTCGGTCACCGCGGTCACCGACGAGGGGCATCGGGAGCTCGACGTCGAGACCGCGACGGGCGACCACTACCACGCACGGGCCGCGCTCCTCGCGACGGGCTCCAGCTACCGACGCACCGAGGCCGCCGGCGAGGACGACCTGATCGGCGCGGGCATCCACTTCTGCGCGACGTGCGACGGACCGTTCTACAAGGGCTCGTCGGAACTGATGGTGATCGGCGGAGGGAACTCGGGACTCGAGGAGGGTCTCTTCCTGACCCAGTTCACGGAGAAGGTCGTCGTCGTCGAACGTTCGGACCGTCTGCGAGGCTCCAAGCTGCTCCAGGACAAGGTCGAGAACCATCCCCGGATGGAGGTGCTCTTGGAGCACGGGGTCGCGGCCTTCCGGGCGAAGGACGGCGGCTCCGGCAAGCTCGGGACCGTGGAGCTCGAAGACCTCAAGACCGGGGAGAAGGTCGAGCGACACCCACAGGCCGCCTTCGTGTTCATCGGGCTCGATCCCAACACCGAGTTCCTGCAGGGGCAGGTCACGCTTGACGACCGTGGGTTCGTGGCGACCGATCCGACGTTCATGACCGACGTTCCGGGGGTGTTCGCCGCCGGTGACGTCCGCGGCGGGTCCACCAAGCAGCTCGCCTCGGCCGTGGGCGAAGGTGCGGCCGCGGCGATCCAGATCCGCGGGTACCTCGACCGGCTGGAGCGCGAGGGGATGGAGTGAGCATGGAGCCGAGCGAGATCTTCGAACTGATCATCAAGGCCGACGAGAAGCTCAAGTACTCCACCGAACAGAACGCGGCGCAGCGGCGGGGGCAAGCGGTCGAGCTCTTGGTGCAGGCGCGTGACGCGGCCCGCGAGGCCGGCAACGAGCAGCTCGTCGAACAGGCCGAGACGCGGCTCGCGGATCTGGGCGCCGAGGGTCGCTAGCCGCCGGCGGTCCAGTCGCGGAACGCTTCCAGGAGCGTCCGTCGCTGGGTCTCGTCGACCTGCTCGACCGTCAGCCCCCCGGAGAGCCTGATCGTCTCCCGGAACTCCTCCAACACCATCGTGCAGCCGTCGCAGCCGGCGAGGTGGGTTTCCACCCGGGCGAGGGTCGTCGGATCGAGCTCCCCGTCGAGATAGGCGCTCAACAGCTCGACGACCTCCTGGCAGGTGATGCTCGCGTCGACGCTCATGCCCCACTCACGCTCCGGAAGTGCTCCTCCAACGCCCCGCGCACCTTCGTGCGCGCGCGGTGAAGGAGCACACGTTGATTGGTCTCGGTCAGATCGAGCGCGTTACAGACCTCCTCGGAGGTCCAACCCAGGACGTCCCGGAGACGGATCACCTCGGCCTGCATCGGCGGGAGCATCGCGATCGCTCCGCCGATCACGTGCAGGGTCTCGGTCCCCTCGGCTCGTTCCTCGGGCATCCCGCGCCAATCGAACGGCAGGGTCGACCACGCGCCCGCGTTCGGCTCCCCGGGCGCTCCGAACGAGCCCGGGTCGAACGTGGGCTGGTCGAGGTCGTCTCCCGCCAGGGAGGAGAACGGCACGGTGCGGCTCTCTCGCTGGCCGCGTGTCTTCGCCGTGTTGACCAGGATCCGGAAGATCCAGGTTCGCAACGAGGACCGGCCCTCGAACCCGTCGAGACCCTTGAGGATCCCGACCCAGGCGTCCTGGACGACCTCGGCCGCGACCGTGTCGCTCGAGACGTACATCCGTGCCACCCGGTGCATCGACGGGCCCAGCTCGTCGACGAGGATCATGAACGCGGTCTCGTCGCCGGCCCGCAGGCGCTCGACGAGGGCGAGATCATCCGGAGGCTTGCGCGGGTCGGACACGACGCTGCAGCCTAGCGAAGCCGGGGTTCTGCGAGCGTGACGGCGAGGATCAGACGCCGGGCCGCATGGCGGCGTAGGGCGTGTCGTAGCCGTACATCGAGTCGAGCTGGACCTCGCCGCCGGGCCCGGGATGCCGGGCGTGGATGATGTTGCCGCCGCCGACGTAGATCGCGACGTGGGGCGAGGTCGACCCGTAATAGATGATGTCGCCGGGCTCGACCGACGACAGCGGCACGTGCGGGAGGCTCCCGAGCTGCGCGAGAGCCGAGTGCGGGAGCGAGACCCCGGCCTGCGCCCACGCCCACGACGTGAGGCCCGAGCAGTCGAACGCGTCCGGGCCGGCGGCGCCGAAGACGTAGGGGGCGCCGATCACCGAGTACGCGGCGCCGACGGCGGTCTGCGCGGCGCTCGCGTTCGGCGGCGGGACGTAGCCGCCGGTCGGGGGCGGGTCGGCGGGGACGGGGGAGGAGATGGATGCCCGCTCCTGAGCCGCCGCGGCCGCCGCGGCGCGCTGCTGGGCGGCGATCGCCGCCTGCCACTGGGCGCTCAGGTTCGCGGCGAGGGTCTGCTGTTCGGCGAGGTTCGATTGGATCTGCTGCCGCTCCTGGGTCATCGCGTTCAGCTGTGCCTGCGCGTCGCCGACCGCGTGCGCGTACTGCTGGGCGGCCCACGCGGCGCGCTGACCCGCGGCGTCGGCTTGGGCCGCGAGGTCGGTGTCGGACTGGGCGATCGCACCCATGAACTCGAGCCGGTCCGAGAACTCGCTGAAGGTCTGGGCGCCGAGCAGGACGTCGAGGTCGGACCCCATCCCCGTGTAGGCGTCGACGGCCCGCTGGGCGAGCGCGGCTCGCGCGGTCGCGGCGTCCTTGTCCGCCGCGTCCTTCATCGCTTTGGCGTCGGCGAGCCGACCCTGCGCCTGCTCGAGCTCGTACTTCGCGTTGTTCCACCGCTCGACGGACGCTTCGAACTGAGCCTGGAGCTCGGCGAGGCGCTGCTTGGCCGCGTCGACCTGCTGCTTGGTCGGGGCGGCGGCCGAGGTGACGGAGACGGAGAGGACGAACGCGGGGACCACGAGGAACGCGGCGATCACGAGCCGCGTGAGCCTCGACGGTGTTCCGGTCATCTTCCTCCTGGGTCCGGATATGGCGAAGGCTCGGTCATCTCACCGAGCCTTCTGAGCGGCCCAACCCTAGCCACAAGTCGGCGGGGGCGTCAAACGGTTGCGCTGAAACGGAGTTGCGCGCGAAGGGAACGAGTGGGGCGGGCCGCCGAAGGCGGCCCGCCCCCACTCCTCGGGTCGGGACGGCGGGATTTGAACCCGCGACCTCAGCGTCCCGAACGCTGCGCGCTACCAAACTGCGCCACGTCCCGAGGCGGTCAGTGTAGCGGCGGGCTGCCTGCTGGTGGCGGCCGCCGGTGGGTCGACCGCGCCCCGATCAGCCCGGGCGCGGCCGGAGCTCGAGCAGGGTCGCTTCGGGCCGGCACCCGAACCGGAACGGGGCGTACTTGCTGGTCCCGAGCCCGGGGGAGGTGTGGAGGACGGCCGAGCCCATCTGGATCAGCCCCGAAGCGAGCCGGCGGGGCATCGAGCAATTCGTCACGAGGGCCCCGATCCCGGGGATCCGCACCTGCCCGCCGTGCGTGTGGCCGGCGACGAGCAGGTCGTAGCCGAGGGCGGCGCTCTCGGGGGCCGAGTCGGGCGAGTGCATCACGGCCACCCCCAGCCGGTCGGGGGCGTGCCGGGGTGCGACGCGGAGGTCGTGCCACCGCAGGTGGGCGTCGTCGAGGCCGAGGAGCTCGATCGGCAGGCCGTTCACCTCGGCGAGCCGCCGGACGTTCGTGAGATCGGCCCACCCGTCGGAGACGAGCCCTCGGATCAGCTCGTCCGGGCGACCCCGGAGCGCCCCCCGGCGTTTCCTTCGCTTGCGGAAGTACGCGAAGTAGTTCAGCGGCCTCGGCTGGAAATGATCGTTGGAGCCGAGCACGAACCACGAAGCGCAGCTCCCGCGGACCGCCCGGACGGCGGCGACGGCGGTCTCGATCCCGGCGGGTTCCGCCAGGAAGTCTCCCGTGACCACGGTGACGTCGGCGGGAGGGAGCGACGCGAGGAACCGCGCCTTCTTCGGATCGCGCCGGACGAAATGGAGGTCCGAGAGGTGCAGGACGGCGAGTCGCTGCGGCCCGCCCGGTGGCAGGATGGCCAGGTCGTAGCGGCGGAGCCGGTACCACGAGCGCTCGATCGCGATGCCATAGGCGACGCACGCCACGCCCGCCACGAGGAGCAGCGCGACGAGGCGAAGCATGGGGGAAGGAGTCTACGGGTGGCCACGACGCTGAAGGCACAGCTCCGCGAGGAGATCACCTCCGCGACGCGATCGAGGGACAAGGTCCGTCTCAGCGCGCTCCGCATGCTCTTGGCGGCCGTCACGAACCGCGAGAAGGAGGTCCGCCACGATCTCTCCGACGACGAGGTTCGCGAGGTCGCCGGCAAGGAGGTCAAGAAGCACGCCGAGTCGATCGAAGCGTTCGAGAAGGCCGGACGACAGGAGCTCGCCGACAAGGAGCGGGCGGAACAGGAGGCGGTGTCCGGCTACGCCCCCACCCAGCTGACGGAGGAGCAGGTGGACGCGCTCATCGAGGAGGCGTTCGCCGAGACGGGTGCGAGCGCACCGGGCGACTTCGGCAGGGTGATGGGGGTCGTGATGGGCCGCGCGAAAGGCCAGGTGGACGGGGCGACCGTGCAGCGGAAGGTCAAGGAGCGGCTCGGGTGACGAACGCGATCGCGGCGTTCCCCCCTCCGCCGCCCCCGTGACCGTTGCCGTTGCCCTTCCCCTTCCCCGGTTTGGGACTCGGTGAGGGCGAGGGCGACGGGCTGGGGGGCTTGGGGCCGACCCCGACGACGAGGGTCACGGACGAGCCTTCCTTGACCTTGGTCCCACCGACCGGATCCATGCTGAGCACGATCCCGTCGTTGCTTGGGCTTCTTGACCGGCTTGGTCGACGACGGTGACGAACACGTGGATCGCGCCCAGCGTGCTGGTCGCCGCGTCGCTCGTCAGCCCCACCACGTCCGGGAGCGTGTGGATCGGGGCGACGCCGTTGCTCACCGAGACCGAAACGACCAGGGTCGGCAGCGTCTGCGTGCCGGCGGAGGGATCCTGGTCGACGACCGTGCCCGCCGGCAGGTACGAGGGGACGATGTGCGCGGCCGTCTGCAGGTGGGCGGCGCGGATCAGCTGTCGTGCTTCCGCGATCGGTTTCCCGATCACGCTCGGGACCGTCGTGAGCTTCCCGGAGGGGAACTGCTCCGCGGGGTATCCCTCGAGCACCTTCAACATGAACGCCTTCCAGATCGGCGCGGCGACCGTCGCCCCGAAGACGTCGTACCCCCAGTAGTCGGCGAGTGGGTACGGCGTGCCCTGCGATCCGACCCAGACCGCCGTCACGACCTGTCTGGTGTACCCGGCGAACCAGACGTTGGTGTTGTCCTGGGCCGTCCCCGTCTTCCCGGCGATCGGCCACTTCCCCCAGCCGCTCGCGAACACGGACGCGGCGGTCCCGTAGGTGACCGGCCCCTTCAACACGTCGGTGACGAGGTTCGCGATCGGCGCCGGCACGACCTGCTGGCAGTCGGGGCGTTGCCGGTACAGGATCTGGCCGGCCTTCAGGATCTCGGCGACCGCGTACGGCTTGCAGTGGACCCCGCTGTTCGCGAGGGTCTGGTACCCGGACGCCTGGTCCAGTGGAGAGATCCCGACCGAGCCGGTCGCGAGCGCGCAGACGGGCGGGAGCGGGGTGGTGATGCCCATCGCGTGTGCGACCTCGACGACGTTCTCCGGACCGACGTCCAGGATCAGCCGAGCGAACACGGCGTTCACGGAGTCCGCGGTCGCGTCGTACAGGTTCATGTTGCCGAGGCTCGTCCCCTCCGCGTTGATCACCGTCCACGGCTGGCCGTTGGTCATGCACCGAGGGTCGGGGATCACCCCCTGGACGCCCGAGTAGACCGCGTTCGGTGAGATCCCTTGCTCGAACGCGGCCGTCAACACGTACGGTTTGAACGACGATCCCGGCTGATGAACGGTCGTGACCGTATCGACCTGATCCCGCTGGTAGTGCTTCCCGGAGAGCATCGTCTTGATCGCCCCCGTCTGCGCGTCGAGCGACACGAGCCCCATGTCCGCCGTCGGACGATGTTCCGGGTGAGACGGGGTCGCCGCCCACGGCTGGTCCGCCGCCTCCTGCGCGGCGCGTTGCCAGTTCGGGTCGAGCGTGGTGACGATGCTGAGGCCGCCTTCGGCGAGCGCCTTGTCACGCAGATCCGGCGTGGCCCCCAGGAAGGAGTACCAGCCGTTCGGGTCGTCTTCGATCTGCTGCTTCACGTAATCGACGATGAACGGTGGCGTCGGGAGGTGGACCTCGCCGACGTTCTTGGCGAGCCCGAGCGGCTGCTTCTTCGCCCTCGCTCCGCGTTGGGCCGTGATGCCCCCGTTGCCCGGACCGAGCCCGATCATCCTGTTGACGACGTCGTTGCGCCGCAGGAACGCCCGGTGCGGGTGCTGTATCGGGTCGTAACCGGAGGGGTTCCGGATCAATGCGGCGAGCAGCGCCCCTTGGGGCAGCGTGAGCCTTGGAGGCAGGCACGTGGAAGTAGAACTGCGCGGCCGTACCGATGCCATAGAGGTTGTTCCCGAGGTAGACCTCGTTCAGGTACATCTCGAGGATCCGGTTCTTCGAATACTTCTGCTCGACCCGCATCGCGAGCGCGACCTCTTGGAACTTGCGCTCGATCGACCGGTTGTTGGGGGTCCCCAGCGTGAGCTTCACCAGTTGCTGGGTGATCGTCGAGCCGCCCTGGACGAACGCCTTGGCGCGGATGTTGGCCGCCAGGGCGCGCAACATCGACGACAGGTTGAGGGCCCCGTGGTCGTAGAAGCCGGAATCCTCGCGCGCGAGGACCGCCTCTCGCGCGATCGGCGCGATCTCATGCAGCGGCACGATCTCGCGATTATCCAGATAGACGTGGGCGAGGACCGTCTTCCCGTCGTTCGCGTAGATCGTGGAGCGCTGCGGGATCGGGGGGATCCGGGTGAAGTTCGCTCCGGCGGCTTGCAGCCGCTTGTCGAGCTGCTTCACGCCGAGGCTGATGCCCACGAACGGAGGCGCGATCGCGATGGCGACCAGCCCGGCCGTCGCGACGATCACCGGCACGAGCAATAACAAGGCGACCGGCTTGAATGCCCACCGGTCGGAGACCGGACGCGTCGGCGTCCGGTGGGAAGGCGGCAACGAGGTGCGCATGGGGATCCAACGCGAGGATACCCCGAGGTGGTCGGTACGATGGAACGTCCATGAACGCGCGTCCGGCGCTCCGTCTGGTCCTGTTCGTCGGCGTCCTCGGGGCGTCGATCGCGCCGGCCGTGGCAGCGAACGCGCAACCGGCGGCGCTGCCCTCGGTCGACGTCATCAAGGTCGAGGGGACGCTGGATCGGCCCCTGCTCGGCTTCGTGAACGGGATGCTCGATGACGCTTCGGCGAGGGGAGCGACGGTCGTGCTCGAGGTCGACAGCGCGGGCGGGATCGGGCAGGACGGCGTCGGGCTCGCCGACCGCATCGCGCAGATGTCCGTGCCGGTGATCGTGTGGGTCGGGCCCGTCCCGGCGCGCGCGAGCGGCGCCGCGATGCTCCTGATGCTGGCGTCCTCGCTGTCGGCGGTGGCGCCCGGATCGCAGACGGGACCGCTCAACCCGGTGGACCTGCTGCATCCCGACACGCCGGTACCGGGGCTCGACGCGATGATCGACGGGTGGTTGCAGGCGCGAGGTCGAGCCCCCGATCGCACGCACGAGGACGAGGCGCTCGATGCCGCAGCAGGCTCTGGACTACCACTTCGCCGACGTGGCGTATCCGTCGGTCCTGGACCTGCTGAACGGGATCGACGGCACGACGGTGCCCACGGCGTCCGGACCGGTGGTGCTGCACACGCACATCGCGTCCACCGACGCCGAGGCGCTGGCCGGACGGGGCGTGACGATCCGGTTCGCGGAGCTCGGGCCGGTCCGACGGGTGGAACACGCGGTGGCGTCGCCCTCCATGATCTACGTCCTCTTGATCTTCGGGCTCGCGTGCCTGGCGTTCGAGATGACCCAGCCCGGCTTCGGGTTCGCCGGGTTCGCGGGGCTGTTCCTCCTCGCCCTGGCGCTCTACGGCATCACGGTCGTCCCGCCCTCCTGGTTCGGGCTGGGCGTCCTCCTCGCCGGGATGGGCGCCCTCGCCCTCGATGTTCGCCTGCGACGGTTCGGGGTCCTCACGTGGGGTGGGACCGCCGTGTTCGCGCTCGGCTCGGTGCTGATCTACGGCGGCGTGGCCGACCCGATCCGGATCTCGCCCTGGCTGATCGCCGGCGCGACGATCGCGGCCTTCCTCTTCTTCGGGTTCGGTCTCACGGTCGCGATCGCCTCGCGAGACCGGATCGTCTCCACCCAGCGCGGGCTGATCGGATTGGTCGGGGAGGCACGGGGGAAGATGGCCCCCGACGGGCCGGTGTTCGTCAAAGGTGCGCTCTGGCGAGGACGGAGCCTCGGGGAGGAGATCGCCACCGGGACGCGGGTGCGCGTCCGTGGCGTCGACGGGCTGGTGCTGAAGGTGGAGCCCGAGTCGGAGCCCTTGGCTCCCAACGACTGATCCCCGATCAGCGGGCCCGACGGCCGGTGTGGAGTTCCCATGACGGTGGCGTGACGGGAATCTCGGCCGGTCCCGTTCGCGAACAACCGGATAGATGGACGTGGCGTTCGGATCGTGGTGGGAGCGGGCCGTCTGCCGGGGGCAGGACGCGGCCTACTTCTTCGCTCCGTCCTACTTCGAGAAGCGAGCCGAGAAGAACGCCCGGGAAGCGGTCGCGAAGGCCCTCTGCGTCCGCTGTCCGGTGCGTGAGCCGTGTCTGGAGTTCGCGCTCCATACCCGCGACCCTCACGGGGTCTGGGGCGGGATGAACGAGATGGAGCGCCGGGCGCTCCTGCGAGCGAGGGCCCGCGACACCACCGAGCATCGCGAAGCCGTCTGATCGGTCGGCGGCCGGGCGTGCGAGGATGCCCGGCATGGACGACGTGAAGATCCTCGGCCGGATCCAGGAGCTCGGCCTCGAGCTCCCGCCGCCGCCGGCAGCCGTCGCCGCCTACCTTCCGTGCGTCGTCCACGGTTCGCTCGCCTTCGTGGCCGGGCAGATCGCGATGACCGGTGGCGAGGTCCTTCATCCCGGGTCGCTCGGCGATGGCGTGGGTCTGGACGAGGGCGTCGAGGCGGCGAGGCAGGCCGCGTTGCAGGCGCTCTCGGCGTTGCGCGCGGCGCTCGGGGGCTCGTTCGAACGGGTCGAGCGGATCCTGCAGGTGACCGTGTTCGTGGCGTCGGTGCCCGGCTTCGTGGAGCATCCGAAGGTCGCCAACGGTGCGAGCGAGCTCCTGGCGGAGATCCTCGGTGAGCTCGGCCGGCATGCGCGCGCGGCGGTCGGCGTGCCGTCGCTGCCCCTCGGCGCTCCCGTCGAGCTCGTGATGACGGCGGCCGTGCGGGCGACGTAGCTCAGTCGTCGCGGGGGAAACGAAGGTCCCCCCGGCGCCGCGTGATCCCCCGGCCGTCGAGCCATTCCGCGAGCGGGACCGCGAACTTCCGACTCGTGCCGAGCTCCTCACGGAGCATGCTCACGCTGATGCCCTCCTCGGCATGCCGGCGGACGAGCGCGGTCGCCCGCTCCACCAGGGACGGCGCGACGACGAGGTCGGGGGAGATGCGGATGACGGCTCCCGCGCGGGACGCGGCGTCGATCACGTCGCGACGGGTTCCGGCGCGGACCAGCTCTTTGACCGTCGGTGGCTGAGCCTCGTGCTCGCCCGAGATGGCGTCGAGGAGCGCGCTGACGTCGTCCGCTCGCTCCTCGAGCGCGACCCGATGCGCGGCGAGCCGCACGGTCGTTGACGTGCGGACGATCGAGCCCTCCGAGGCGAGGAGGTCCAGCAGGGTGTCCGGCAGGCCGGCGGCGCGCGGCGCGCCGGCACGGCGCGCCGCCTCGCCGGCGGCCTGCCGGACGACGCCGAGCGGCGCGCCCTCCTCGAGCGGTTCGGCCCGGTGGAACGCGCTCAACACCTCGTGGACGGCGTCCTGCACCGCTCGCCGGACGGCCGGCGCGACGCACCATCCGTCGTGAGGGTCCGGCGGCTCTCCACCGGTCAGGAGCACCACGTCCTCGGCGCGCACCGCGCCGCGTTCCTCGATCAGCAAGGCCGGGAGCTCCTCACGGCCCGCCGCCGCGCGCCGCGCCAGGAACGACCGATGTCGTTCGTCCGCGGCGCGCGGCGGCGCCACGTCCAGGACGGTGCCGCCGCCGACCGTCCGCTGCCGGCCCGATTCGCGCACCACGAACCGATCGAACACGTCGAGCACCAGCGGGTGCGCCGTGCGCACGCGCGCGAACGGCTCGTCGAGGAACCGGATCTTCGCGTCCACCTCTGCGGCGCCGGCGTAGACCTTGAACGCCCCGCGCACCGGGATCCGATCGAGGTCGCGCACGGGCCGGATCGCGACGTCGAAGACGGTCGTGGGGCGCCACGCTCCGGGGTCGGCGAGGACGTCGCCCGCGCGCCAGCTCGTCGCGCTCGGCGCCGGTGAGGTTGGCGGCCACCCTCGTCACCGGACAGACCCGCGACTCGTCGTGCTTGTGGGTCTGCAGGCCGCGGACGCGCGCGCGCCGCCCCGCCGGGTAGGCCTCGACGCTCTGCGATGCGCTCAGGCAACCGCCCGTGAGCGTGCCGGTCGCGACCGTCCCCGCCCCCTTGATCGTGAAGACGCGGTCGACGAACAGCCGGGTGCGCGCGGGTTCGGGCGCGGGCGCCGACCCCAGGAGCGCGTCGAGCGCGGCGGCGAGCCGGTCGAGACCCTCGCCGGTCTCGGCGGATACGGGGATCACGGGCGCGTGCGCGAGCACCGTTCCCTCGACGCGCTCGAGCACCTCGTCGGTGGCGATGGCCAGCGTCTCGTCGTCGACCAGGTCGCGTTTCGTGAGCGCGATCACCCCGCCGGCCACCCCCAACACGTCGAGGATCTGCAGGTGCTCCTCGGATTGGGGTTTCCATCCCTCGTCCGCCGCGACGACGAACAGGACGAGCCGAACCGGCCCGACCCCGGCGAGCATGTTCCCGACGAACCGCTCGTGTCCGGGCACGTCCACGAACCCGATCTCGCGACCGCTCGGGAGCGTGCACCACGCGTACCCGAGGTCGATCGTGAGCCCGCGACGCTTCTCCTCGGCCCACCGATCCGGGTCCATCCCGGTCATCCGGATGATCAGGGACGACTTCCCGTGGTCGACGTGACCGGCCGTCGCGATGACGCGGAGCTCTCCGCTCACGTCAGCCTTCGTCGTCGAGGTCGTCGCCCTCCAGCGCGTAGAGGACCGCGCGGGCGAGATCGTGCAGCTGCTCGTCCGTGACGGTGCGAACGTCGAGCAGCACGTTGCCGTCCTCGACCCTGCAGAAGACCGACGGGGAGCCGCTGCGCAGTCGGGCCGCGAACGCGGGCGGGTCCGGCGCCTTCATCCGCACGCCCCACGACGGGAGCGCGAGACCCGGCAGCGAGCCTCCGCCGACGACCGACTCGCACCGCACGACGTGCGCCCCCTCGAGGTCGCCCCCGATCGACCCGGACAGGCGATGCGCCCGCTTGGCGAGCAGCTCGTCGCCGGCATGCATCATGGCGTGGACGGGGACCTCGTCGTGGCGGCCGGTCGCGTGCAACCGGAGCGTCGCCTCGAGCGCCGCGATCTGGAGCTTGTCGACCCGCATCGCTCGGGCGAGCGGGTGTCTGCGGAGCCTGCCGATCAGGTCGGCACGCCCGACGATGCACCCGGCCTGCGGTCCGCCGAGGAGCTTGTCGGCGCTGCACGTGACCAGGTCGGCGCCGTCGGCAAGGGCGCCGCGGACGGTCGGCTCGTCGCCGGGGAAGCTGCGCTCGTGGTCGAGCAGTCCCGACCCCACGTCGTAGATGAACGGGATCGCGTTCTTCCGAGCGAGGGTTCCGAGGTCCTTCGCCGAGACCTCGGCGGTGAAGCCGACCACCTTGTAGTTGGACGGGTGCACCTTCAGGATCGCGGCCGAGCGATCGTCCAGCGCGTTCCGGTAATCGGCCAGCCGTGTGCGGTTGGTGGTGCCGACCTCGACCAGCCTCGCTCCCGAGGCCTTCATGATGTCGGGGATCCGGAACTCCCCGCCGATCTCGATCAGCTCGCCCCGCGAGGCGAGGACCGATCGCCCTTTGGCGAGCGCGGCGAGCGTGAGGACCACGGCGGCGGCGCAGTTGTTCACGACGAGGGCGTCCTCCGCCTCGGTGAGCGAAGCCAGGAGCAGCTCGGCGCGGCCCGACCGGCGCCCGCGGACCCCGCTGATGCGATCGACCTCGAGGTCGGCGTAGCCGCTCGCCGTCCGGGCGATCGCGCGGATGGCTGATCCCGGGAGCGGCGCGCGTCCCAGGTTGGTGTGCAACAGCACGCCGGTCGCGTTGATCACCGGCGTGAGACCGAACACCGTGTCGGCGGCCCGCCCGATCGCGACCGTGAGGATCTCGTCGTCCGACGGAGGGGTGGCCCCGTCCGCCGCGCTCGCGCGGACCTCGCTCAGGGTGGCGAGGAGCATGCGCTTCAGCAGGGGCCGGCCGACGGTCGCCGTCGCCCGTCGTCCAGGCTCCGACCGCAGCAAGGTATCGACCGACGGCACCTTCGCGCGGACGTCCCCCGCCATGGCCGCGAGCCTACAGCGGTAAGATGCCGCCCGATGTCCGACACCGACGTCCGTCCGGCGTTCCAGAGCTCGGACCTCATGAACATGGTGCGCGGTGGCGGGGTGGACATCGTCCCCGCGGGCGAGTTCGCAACCGAGGAGATGATCCTCAACATCGGCCCGCAGCACCCGTCGACCCACGGGGTGCTGAGGATCGTCGTCGAGCTCGACGGGGAGGTCATCACCCGCGCCGAGCCCGTGATCGGATACATGCACCGCGGGGCCGAGAAGCTCGCCGAGTTCCGCGACGCGCGGCAGACCCTCGTGCTGATGAACCGCCACGACTGGCTGTCGGCGTTCAACAACGAGCTCGGCTGGACGATCGCCGTCGAGCGACTCGCCGAGATCGAGGTCCCGGACCGAGCGCAGTGGATCCGGACGATGTTCGCCGAGTTCAACCGGATCATGAACCACCTCGTGTTCATGGGCTCGTACCCGCTCGAGCTGGGCGCGATGACGCCGATCTTCTACTCGTTCCGCGAACGAGAGTTGGTGCAGGATCTCGTCGAGTCGGCGACCGGGGCGCGGATGCATCACTCGTTCGCTCGCGTGGGCGGTCTCAAGGACGATCTTCCTCGCGGGTTCCTGAAGCGCGCCGGCGAGGTGCTCGTGGCGCTCCGGCGTCTGCTGAAGGACTACGACCAGCTGATCATGGGGAACGAGATCGTCTTCAAGCGATGCCGCGACGTCGGTCCGATCCACCCGAACATCGCGATCGCGTACGGCTGCTCGGGCCCCACGTTGCAGTCGACGGGGGTCGCGATGGACCCGCGGAAGGACACGCCCTACGAGAAGTACGGCGAGGTCGAGTTCGAGGTCCCGGTCGGCGAGCGGGGCGATTCGTACGACCGTCTGTGGGTGTTGGTCCAGCGCGTGCGGCAGTCGTGCGACATCATCGAGCAGTGCCTCGACCGGCTCCCGCCCGGTCCCTACCGGACGGCGGGCTTGCTCAACAAGGCGATCAAGATCCCCGAGGGCGAGGTCTACGTGCGCACCGAGAACCCGCTCGGCGTCCAGGGCTACTACGTGGTGGGCAACGGGAAGAAGGAGCCCTACCGCTTGAAGATGCGGACCGCCAGCTTCTCGAACATCAGCGTGCTGCCGGCGATCCTCCCGGGCACGCTGGTTCCGGACCTGATCGCGATCCTCGGCTCGATCTTCTTCGTGGTCGGCGACGTCGACAAGTAGCGCGACGCCGCTGTCGGCTCCGCCGTTCGGAAGGTAGGTTTCCTTCCCTCATGGCGCTCCCTTCGTTCACCGACGACTTCCCCGCCTGGTACCAGGAGGTGGTCCGTCAGGCGGACCTGGCGGAGAACTCGCTCGTCCGCGGGACGATGGTGATCAAGCCGTACGGCTACGCGCTCTGGGAGGCGATCCGCGACGCTCTCGACGTCCGGTTCAAGGAGACGGGGCACCAGAACCTCTACTTCCCGATGTTCATCCCGCTTTCTCTGATGGAGCGAGAGAAGGAGCACGTCGAAGGGTTCGCTCACGAGTTCGTTCAGGTGACGCGGGTGGGGAGCGAGGAGCTCGCCGAGCCCCTGGTCGTGAGGCCGTCATCCGAGACGATCATCTGGCAGACCTACGCGAAGTGGGTCCAGAGCTACCGGGACCTTCCGCTGCTCTACAACCAGTGGGCGAACATCGTTCGCTGGGAGCTTCGCCCGCGCCTGTTCCTTCGCACCACGGAGTTCCTCTGGCAGGAAGGCCACACCGCGCACGAGACGAAGGACGAGGCCAAGGCCGAGGCGAAACAGATGCTCGAGGCGTACCGGCAGGTCGCCGAGGACGTGATGGCCATGCCGGTGCACGTCGGGCGGAAGACGCCGGCCGAGCGGTTCCCCGGCGCCGAGGAGACGCTCACGATCGAGGCGCTGATGCGCGATCGCAAGGCGCTCCAAGCCGGGACGTCGCACTACCTCGGCCAGAACTTCGCGAAGGCGTACGGGATGCAGTTCCTGGGTCGCGACGGCGAGCAGCACTACGCCGAGGGCACCTCCTGGGGCGCGACGACGAGGCTCGTCGGCGGTCTCGTGATGACCCACGGCGACGAGCGAGGCCTGCGGCTCCCTCCCCGGGTCGCCCCGATCCAGGTGGTGGTCGTCCCGATCTTCCGGAACGACGACGAGCGGGCCCGCGTGCTGGGCGAGACCGAGCGGCTCGCTGAGAGCTGGCGAGCGGCGGGCCTCCGCGTCAAGGTCGACGATCGCGATGACCTCCGGCCGGGGTACAAGTTCGCCGACTGGGAGCTCCGCGGCGTCCCGGTCCGCGTGGAGATCGGCCCGCGGGACCTCGATGCATCACAGGTGACGATCGCGCGTCGTGACACCGGAGAGAAGTCGGCGGTCGGCCTCGATGCGGCGGCGGCGGCGCTCACCGCGTTGCAGGACGAGATCCAGCGCTCGCTGTTCGACGATGCGCTCGCCTTCCGCGAGGCGCACACGACGCGTGTGCGGTCGTACGACGAGCTCCGGGAGGCGATCGAGGATCCCGGCGGGTTCGTGATCGGCGGATGGTGCGGGGACGCGGAGTGCGAGGCCAAGGTGAAGGCCGAGACGAAGGCGACGATCCGGTTCCTGCCGTTCGAACCCGAACCGGCCGACGGACCCTGCGTCGTGTGCGGCCAGGCGGCCGTGGACACGGCCGCCTGGGCGATCGCCTACTGAGCTACGTCTGGCGGTTGACCCACACCCCGCCCGGTCCGGTGTACGAGTTGCCCTCGCCCCAGGTCGCGACGGTCTTGCCGGCGGACGTGATCGCCGTCTCGCCGTAATCGCCGTAGGGCTCCAAGAACCCGTTCGCGGTCTTGTACGACGCGCCGCTCGTGACGTCGGAGATCTTGACGGGCGCCGTCCACGTCACGCCGCCGTCTGCCGAGGTCCGGTACCAGACGTTCCAGGCGTCGAAGTTGCCGCCGTTCGTCTGCATGTACCAAGCGCGGACGTCGCCGGTGCCTCGAGACTCGACCGAGGGGAAATCGCCCATCTCCCCGGAGGTCGAGAGCGCTTGGCGGGCGGACCAGGTGGCGCCGCCGTCGGTCGAGCGCCGCGAGTAGATCGTCTCGTTGCCGTGCGAGACACTCGCGCCGTCGTAGAGCAACACCAGGTTGCCGCCGGCGTCCGCCGAGATCGCGCTGTGCCCGGGGTAGTAGTCGTTCGGACACCCCGCAGCCGTGCAGTTCGGGCCGATCTCGACCGTGTCCACGAGGGTCGTCGTCCACGTCGCGCCCGCGTTGGTGGAGCGGTAGACGTACACGAGGTCCTGCCCTGTGAGCGTGTTCGCGTTGCCGTACAGGAGGCTCGTCTCGGAGAACACGACCGTGCCATTGGGCAGCACGTGGCCGTCGAACGCGTAGATGTACCGGGTGCTGTCGACGACCTTCGTCTGCGTCCACGTCGCGCCCGCGTTGTGGGATTGGGCGATGTACGGGTCACCTCCGGAGGGACCGTTGAACGCGACGTAGACGTCGGTCCCGTTGGCGGAGGTGGCGAGGATGGGCTTGTCGGACCAGTTCACGCTGCCCAAGACGGACACGGGCGTGGACCACGTCTGGCCGTGATCGGTCGACTTGGAGAAGACCACGGTGTTGCTGTTCATCCATGCCGCGTAGACCGCGCCGGTGTTCGGCACGACCTCGATCTCCGGGTCGAACTGTCCCTTGACGCCCTGGCACGGGCACAGGTATCGGTCCGGACCCCACGTGACGCCGCCGTCGGTGGAGACTTTCAGCATGTGGTACGGGAGCGGGCACCGGTTCCCGCAGGCGGTCGGGCCCGTGTACCGCGTCGACAGGAGGTAGACGTACGGGGCGTGGGGATCCGCGGCGATCGCCGGCTCCCAATCGTCGGCGGTCGGGCTGATCACCTGCTCGCCTGCCCAGCCGGGCGCCGGTGCGGCCGGGGCTGCTTTCACGCGGACCGTGCCGGCCGTCTTCGCCGCACGCCACGCGTCGAGCCGCTCCTGGGTCAGCTGTCCCTCCTCCTCTGCTTCGGAGCTCCCGCCCTTCTCGCCCTCGCCCTCCGCGCCCGCACCCTCCACGCCCGCGCCCTCCGCGTCGCGCTCGGTGGCGGCTCGACCGCCGGGAGCGGCCGCGGTCCCGCCGCCCATCGTCAGGACCCCGACGATGACCACGGCGACGACGGACGACACGATCGTGACGAGGGACAGGCGACGACGCTGCATGGAAAGCCTCCTCCGGGGGGACGTCCGGGGAACCGTACGGCCCGCCGCCCCACCGCGCAACTGAACGGTGTTCAGTCGCGATCGGCGTGGCCGGTCGTTGCGGAAGCGCGGTCCAGCCACGGTGGGGCTGCGAGCCCGGGCGTCGCGAGGAGCATCCACCGGAGCCGCCCGAGGCCTCCGGGATCGATCAGCAGGCTCGCTCGGCTGCGGCCCGACCACGTCCGGACCGCTTCGGTTCCCTCGCCCGCGTCCATCGACCGATGCTGCCGTTCGAGCTGTCCGCGCAGCCATCGATCGAGACCGAGCGCCAGGAGGGCGTCGCGCTGCGTGACCGATGGGAAGGCCGTCAGGCCGAGCGATCCCGCGTAGGACGCGATCAGCTCGAAGTCCACGCCCGCCGTGATGTCCGTCCGGCCGGGGTTCGCGAGCACATCCTCCACGACCCCGTGCCCCCGGTAGCCGTGGACCGGACCGCCCGTGCTCCCCAGCCCGCCGTAGTCGATCAGGAGCGCATAGCCGCGCTCGATCGTGCGAAGCAGCGTGTCGATGAAGGCGAGCGCGCCGACCGGCGCGATCCGATCCCGGCCGGTGTCGGTCGACGCGAGCAGCTCGGACTCCGCCGGGACCAGCACCTCGACGAGGTGCTCGCCCTCCAGCCCGATCCGAACCTCTCGCTCGCCTCGGAGGATCCTGAACGGGAGGTTGTCGAGCAGCTCGTTCGCGAGGACCACATCGGCCGCGGGGGAAGCTCGGTCCTCACCTCGATCCCTTCGATCGCCGAGAGAGCCGTTCGCGCTCCCGGGCTCCGTTCGACCGCGGTGTAGGCGATCGGGAGCTCGCCGGCCCCGGCGAGCACGCACCGGGCGAGCGTCCCGTCGCCGGCTCCCACTTCGGCGAGCCGTAAGGTCGGCCGTCCCAGGTGGTCGCCCAGCTCACGGATCGCTTCGGTGACGAGCTCGCAGAAGACGGGATGCACGTGCGGGCTCGTGACGAAGTCACCGCCCGCCCCGACCGGGGGCGTTCGGTAGAAGCCTCCCGGCCCGTACAGCGCGAGCTCCATGAACTCCGCGAACGTGATCGGGCCCGTCGACTCGATCGCCGTTCGGATCGCGTCGAACGCCTGGGACGGTGCCTCGGTCATCGTCGGCCAGTATGCCCGGGTGCCGCAGGCTGGGAGGATAGATGTTGTGGTGGAGCGAGCGATCCGCGAGGCCGCGGCCGCGATCTGCGTGCGGGACGGTGGGACGGGCGAGCCCGAGGTGCTCGTCGTCGAACGGAGCCCCGAGAGCAGGTTCCTTCCCGGGTACGTCGCGTTCCCCGGCGGTGCCGTGGAGCCGGGAGACGATGCTCGGGCGGAGCGCTGGTTCGGCTCCGCCGACGACGGGCACCGTGCGGCGGCGCTCCGTGAGCTGATCGAGGAGGTCGGCCTCGCCGTCACGTCCGGCGGCGTGGTCACCAGTCAGGAGATGGCGCCGATCGACGAGTTCCCGCCCGGACCGGACGCGATCCCGGAGGTCTGTCACTGGGTGGCGCCTCCCGAGGTGCCGGTCCGGTTCGATGCCCGCTACTTCGCCGTCTCGGTCGATCCCGGCATCGAGCCGGTCGTCGACGGTCGCGAGGTCGTGTCGGCATGGTGGACGTCGCCGCGGGCGCTCCTGTCCGGCTGGACCGGCGGCGCTCACAAGCTCTACTGGCCGACCTGGTTCACGGTGAGCGAGCTCGCGGCGTGCGCCTCGCGCGATGAGGTGCTCGCGCTCCGTTTCGAGACGCGGGAACCCAGCACCGACGAGCAGTGGAGCATGCCGCGCCACGTGATGGAGCACGAGTCGTGACGCTTGCCGTGATCCGCGTGCTCGCCCCGAACCCGAGCATCGCCACGCTCGACGGAACGAACACGTGGATCGTGGGCGAGGACCCGACGATCGTGATCGATCCCGGGCCTGAGATCGATGAACATCTGGAAGAGGTCGCGCGCGCCGCGGGGCGAGTGGCGCACGTCCTCGTGACCCACGATCACGAGGACCACGCCGCGGGTGCCGTGACGTTCGCGCGGCTCGTCGGGGCGAACGTCACGGCGTGGCGGCTGCCGGGGACGGCGAAGGTCCACGACGGGCAGGGGTTCACCGCCGGCGGGGTCGAGCTGATCGCGATGCACACGCCCGGTCACAGCGCGGACCACGTGGTCTTCTCGGATGCCGGATCCGGCGCCCTGTTCACCGGGGACGCCGTGCTCGGCCGCGGGACCAGCTTCATCGACGCGCCGGACGGCGACCTCGCGAGGTACCTGACCTCGCTCCGACGGATGCTCGAACGCGATCCTCGAACGATCTATCCGGGTCACGGTCCGATCGTCCTCGACGCGAAGGCCAAGCTCCGCGAGTACCTCGAACACCGGGCCGAGCGCGAGGAGCAGATCCTCGCCGGGCTCGCCGCCGGCGACCGAACCGTCGAGGCCCTCGTCGAGCGGATCTACGCGGATCATCCGTCGGATGTGCAGGAGCTCGCCGCGCGATCGGTCACCGCGCACCTCCTCAAGCTCGAGACCGAGGGTCGCGTGGCGAAGGCGGGCCGCGTATCCGCGCGGACGTGGACGATCATCGAACCGAAGGCGTGCGCGCGATGCGGCAGGCCGGTGAAGGGCCGCGCGCGCTACTGCGGGTCGTGTTCGCTCGCCCTGCTCCAGGGCGACGCGGCCGGCTCGGCGTAGCACCGGCCGCTCAGGGGCGCAGCAACCGCAAGGGCGAGCGGACCACGTACCGCCCGCGACGCTCCACCTGGACGCGGCCCCGTTCGATCAGCCGGCGGAGCGCGCGGTTGGCGGTCTCGCGCGACGTGCCGGCGAGTGCGGCCAGGTCTTCCTGGCGAAGCGTGATAGGGATGGCCGTCCCACCCGGAACCGGGCGGCCGAACCGGGCCGCCAGATCCTGGAGTCGGCGCTCGATCCGCGTGCCGACGTCGAGCCACGCGACGTCGCACGCCAGGATGGAGGCTCGGCGGGCACGCTCCGCGAGCGCCGTGGTCAGGTCGCCGACCGCGGCGGCCCGCAGGCGCGCCGGCCGAAGGGTGACCAGCGTGCACCCGGCGATCGTCCCCGGAGGCTCGCCGGCGACGTCTCCGGGACCGAGCAGGTCCACCACCAGCTCGCGGCCGTCCGACGTGACGAGCGACGCGCGCAGGATCCCGGTCTCGATCAGCCACGGCCCGGCGGTCGCATCGCCCTGACGGACGAGGGTCCTGCCGGACCGGACGATCGTGAGGGGGAGTGGTTCGACGACGGCCATCGACCGTTGGCCCACCCGCACCACCCCGCGCGGCACGGTAGCGAGCGGCACCGACATCGGAGGGGATAGGCTGAACCGCTCGCTCGCAACGTCGCGCGCAGCACGCGGCCAGGAGGAGGGATCGCCGTGGCAAGCCAGAAGCTCGAGACCGTCCTCGCGTACGTGCCGATGTTCCACGAGCTGTCGAAACGGGAGATCCGCAAGATCGCGGCCCTGTGCGACGTCGCCGACTTCATGGCCGGCGCCTCGATCGTGAAGCAAGGCGAACCGGGCGACGCGTTCTACGTGGTCCTGAAGGGGCAGGCGAAGGTCTCCACGAACGGCCGCTTCATCGGCCGGATGATCCCGGGGGACCATTTCGGTGAGATCGCGGTCCTCGACGGCGGGGAACGGACCGCGACCGTGACCTCCGAGACGCCGATGACCCTCGTGATCTTGCGCCGGAAGGATCTCCTGAAGGCCCTGCGCTCCGATCCGAACCTCTCGCTGCAGTTGATGACCGAGCTGGCGAAGATGATCCGGCGGGTGAGCAAGAGCACCACCCAGTAGCGATGCGGGTCGAGTTCGCTTCCCCGGAGGACGAGCAGAAGGCGACGGTCGCGACCGCTGAGTGGCACGACGGCGCGGTCACGATCTGGTCCGAGGACGAGCAGATCCGGACGAAGCTCGCGCACGCCTTCCGGCGAACCCCGCTGGTCACCGACGATCCTTCGTACCGTCGGCTGGGAACGTCGGGACCGGTGGTGCTCCAGCCGGGGGACCTCGCGTGGTTCCGTTCGGTGGCGTGGGGCCGTGCCGAGGCGGAGACCGGTCTCACGGCCCGCTTCGTGCCTGGCGGGCCGGTGGGCGGGTTCGATCCTGCCGCGGGGTACCTCCCGTTCGAAGAGCAGGTCGAGCGGCTGGACGCGCGGGCTGGCCGCTAGCCGTTGGCGGCGAGCCAGGCGCGGCCCGCGTCGCAGAACCCCTTGAAGTCACAGTGCGTGCACCACGCGCCGGGGATCGGGTCGAACGCGCCGGCGCCGATCGCCTCCAGCGAAGCCTCGACGCGAGCGCGAACCTCGGCGGGGTCGCCCATCGGCTGCGACACGATCTCGTCCTTCGCGAGGTAGCAGTAGCTGAGCGTCACGTCTTCGGGGGCCTTGCCCCAGATCTCGACACACGCGAGCCCGTAGAGCTCCAGCTGCATCGGCGCGGCGATCCCGGCCCCCGTCTTCCAGTCCACGACCTCCCAGGCTCCCGCGGGATCTCCGTAGATCGCGTCGATCCGTCCGCTCACGGTGAAGGCTCCGACGCGCAACAGGAACGCCCGCTCGGCGAACAACGGCACGACGCCGGCGAACCGCGATGCCAGGAACGACTGCCGGAGCCGTTCCACCCGGCCCGGGTCACCCGCCAGCTCCTCGTGCGTGAGGTCGATCGCGTCGTCCGTCTCGAGCAGCTGGCCCTGGCCGGACGCGCGGCGCTCGATCCACCGGTGGATCTCCGTGCCGATCCGGGCCGCCGGCCCGCTGAAGCGCGGGAGCGGGCGCACGCTGGTCCAGTAGAAGCGCTTCGGGCACGTGGTGTAGTCGACGACGCCTCCGACGCTCACCGTGGCCGGCGGGCGCTCGCCGCCCGGTCGCGCATCGAGGGCTTCGCGCTCGCGGAGGTGGGCGGCGAGCGCCCGCCGTTCGGCGGCGAGTCCTTCGAAGGCCGCCCGGTCGGCCGAGGGGAGAGCCTCCACGAGCGAGGGTTGGATCCCGTCGATCGCCGCCGCCCGCCATCCGCCGGTGAACAGCGCGTCGGCTTCGTCCGGCCGCGCCGGACCCGGCCACGGCCGGACGAAGCCCTCGCGCAACCCGAGCATCGGGTTCTCCGGGCCTGGCTCCTCCGGTCCGTGCTCGACCGACGCGGAGCCGGTGGAGGCGCCCCAGGCCATCAGCTCATCGAGGAACAGCGACGGCTTCTTCGGCATGTTGTTGTCGCCGTACCAGAACGCGCCGCTCACGTTGAGCGTCCTGCGCGCACGGGTGAGCGCGACATAGGCGGTCCGGCGCTCCTCGACGATCTCCTGCGCGGCGAGCGCGGCCTTGAACCGGCTCACGTTGCCGTCGAACGACGGCAGGACCTTCGCGTCCCCCCGCAGCTCGAAATCGAGCGACTTGCCGCGCTCCGCCGGGTTCTGCGGGATCGTCGGGTTGGGCAGGTTGCCGTGGGCGACACCGGGGACGAAGACGTGATCGAACTCGAGCCCCTTCGCGACGTGGATCGTCATGACCTTGACGGAGTCCTCGTCCGACGGTTGGACCGGCGCCCAGTCCTGTTTGTCGAGCTCCTCGACGGCATCGACGTAGTCGAGGAACGCGCGGAGCGTGAGCTCGCCCTCCACGGGCTCGAACGCGTGGACCTCGTCGAGGAACGCGGCGAGGTTCCTCCGGGCGCCCAGCGAGCGCGGCCGATCGAGGTCGGCGTCGAGCTCGTCGAGGATCCCGATCCGCCGGATCACCTCGCCCAGGAACTCCCCGACCGGCTTGCGCGCCTCCTGCCGCAGGACGCGCAGCTCGTCGCGGAACGCGGTGAGCCTCGTCCGTGCCTCGTCGGAGAGGTCCTCTACCTCGTCCAGCCGCTCGAGCGCCTCGGCGAACAGGAACGGCTCCGCCTCGACGTCGTCCTCGGTCATGTACTCGAGCATCAGCTTCGATTCCCGCGTCGCCAGGCGGGCGACGAGGGCGAGGTCCTTGAACCCGACCCGGTACCGCGGGCCGAGCAGGATCCGCGCGAGCGCCACGGACGCCTTCGGGTCGTGGACCGCTCGCGCGTACGCGAGCACCTCCACCACCTCGGGCTGCTTCAGGAGTCCCGCGAGCCCGACGATCTCGACCGGCACGTCGTGCTCGTCGAACGCCCGCTGCAGCAGACCGAACAGGCGTGAGGTCCGGCACAGGACCGCGATGCCGGACCACGCGGCGCCTTCCGCGTGCAGCGCCACCACGCGCGCCGCGATCGAACGAGCTTCGGTCCATTCGTCCATGTGCCGGGCGACCGTGACCTCGCCCTCGCCGTTGGCCGGATCGGGCCGGAGCTCCTTGTCCGGATCGGGCCGCTGCGCGTCCGGGATGGGCCCGATGATCGTGTCCGCGGCGGCGAGGATCCGGGCCCCGGAGCGGAAGTTGGTGTACAGGGGGAGGCGGGCGGCCGGCGTGCCGTCCGACCGCGGGAACCGCTCCGGGAACTCGAGCAGGTTGTAGAGCGATGCGCCCCGCCACGCGTAGATGTTCTGGTCGGGATCGCCGACCGCGGTCACCGGATGACCTCCGCCGAAGAGCGCGTGCATCAGGTCAGCCTGGGCCACGTTCGTGTCCTGGTACTCGTCCAGGAGCACGGCGCGGAACCGCGCGCGGTGATCGGCGACGATCTGCGGATACCGCTCCGCGATCTCGATCGCGCGGTCGATCTGGTCGCCGAAGTCGATCACACCCAGCTCGCGCTTGAGCTCCCGGTACCGCGCACAGGCTTCGGCGAGCTCCAGCCGTTCCTCCGCGGCTTCGTACACCCGGTTGGATCGTGCGTTCTTGAGCAGCTCGAGCCTGGCCGCGACGTGGGCCTGGATCTGCACGGGGCGCACCCGGTGGTTCTGGGCCTGCTCGTCGAGCTCGAGGATCTTCGACACGAGCGACGGCTGCCACGTCGCCGACGCGTGTTCGAACGTCATCCGGTCGAGCACGCGCGAGCAGAGCTCGCTCCGCTGCGCTTGCGTGAGGACCCGGGCCCCGGGCTCGAACCCGGCGAGCACGCCGTACCGCTCCAGGAGGGATGCCGCGAACCCGTGGTAGTTCTGCACCTCGGGCTCTTCGCCCTCGGCGAGCTCCAGCGTGGAGAGCGCGCGACGGACGCGCAGCCGCAGGTTGTCGGTGGCCTTGTTCGTGAACGTCAGGCACAGGACGTTGCCCGGGAGCACGCCCTGCTCGGGGTCGACGCCGTCGATCCCACCGAGGGCGGCGAGCGCCAGGTAGACGACGCGAGCGGCCATCACCGAGGTCTTGCCCGAGCCGGCGCCGGCGATCAGCACGCAGGGTTCGAGCGGCCACGAGATGGCTCGCCACTGCTCATCGGTCGGCTCGGCGCCCATCGCCGCGGTGATCTGCGGCGGGACCACGGTTGGACGGACGGCGCTCATCGCGTGCCGACCTCGAAGACCTGCCGGCCCTCCGGCCAGATCGGACAGAGGGTGCGGAAGTCACACCAGAAGCAGTCGGCCTGGGGGTTGGGCCGGTAGACCTCCTCGACGATGAGGCGCTTCTGCTCGGCGATCAACGCCGAGAGCGTCTCGCGCACCACGGTCTGGTACTGCTCGGCGCTGCGGTGCGAGACCTGCCACGCCTTGACGACGATCTCGTGGGGCGCCTTCCAATGGCCCTTGATGAACGCGAGCTCGACCGCGCGGACCGGCCGGAACCGCTCCAGGGTCGGCGACTCGTTCACCGCGAGGTAGTAGATGCCGAGCTGGAGGCTCTCCTCGGCCTTCGGCGCGTTGTCCGGGTTGCCGGTCTTGAAGTCCGTGATCCGGGTGCCACCCGACGCGAGCGAGCCGATCCGGTCGATCACGCCGACGATCGTCACGCCGTCGAACTCGAACTCGAAGAACTCCTCGACCGCGAGCGACTCGCCCTCGCCGTAGTTGAACCACCAGTTCCGGAGCATCCGGTCCTCGACGAGGCGCCGGTACGCCACGGAGACCGCCTTGGAGGGGAACTCCTGGTCGCGCCAGCGCTCCGCGATCGCGGCGAGGATCGCCTCCTTCGACTTGTCGAGCTCACCCTTCTCGCACTGCTCGATCAGGCCGTGCACGAGCTTGCCGACCCACGCCTGGTAGCCCGCCGTGCGGCCGAGCCCGAGCTCGCCGCCGAGCACGTGCTGCAGCTCGCAGTTCTCGAGGGTGGACAGCCGGGAGTAGCTGAGGCGCAGCTGCTCGTGGAGCGGTCGCCCGGTCTCGGTCCAATCGCGTTGGAACCACCAGCTGGACGGGTCTGCGCCGAGCGCCTGGAGCCCGTCGAGCGCGGCCAATCGGCGCCAGTCCTCCGCGGAGGGATCGGCGAGCTGTCGGCGCCAGAGCGCCGTCGCCTCGCGCGTGGAGACCGGCTCATCGAACGGCGAGCCGGGCGCCGGCAGCCAGGTGGCACCGAGCTCTCCGCCGAACCGCGTCCGGAGGGTCAGCTCGTCGGCGTCGGGATGGGTGTCGGAGCAGACGAGCACGACGCCGCGACGCGCCCTGCCGACCACCACGTGGAAGAGCCGGCGTTCGTCCTCCAGCCGGGCGCGGACGGATTCGGACCGCGACGGCGTCCGCTCGAGCGATGCCAGGTCGAACATGGGCTCCGGCCGGCCGAGGGAGGGGAAGTTGCCTTCGGCGGCGCCCGCCACGATCACCGTGTCGAACTCCAGTCCGACCGTGCCGTGCGCGGTGAGCACGGCGACGGCATCGGGACCCGCGCGGTCCCACGCGGTCCACCCCGGTCCGTGCTCACCCGCGTCCAGGGCTTCGAGGAACCCCTGCACGCCGGTATCGCCACCCTCGCTCGCCTCGGCCACGGCGTTGGCGAACGTGACCACGGTGTCGAGGTCGCGCCGATCGTCCGCGCCCTCCGATCCCGCAGCCTCGACCAGCCGGCGCGAACAGGGCAGCTCCTCCCAGAGCACGCGGAAGGCGTCCTGGACGGACATCCCGGCGAAGAGCGACGCCTTCGCGAGGGTCTCCCGCGCCGCGACGACGGCGTCGGCCTCGGCGGGATCGAGGCCCTCGGTCACATCGAGCGCCTCGGCCGCCGCCCGCCCCTCCACCCGCGCGCGGCGGATCAGGCCTCGCGCCGCCGCCGGCGACAGCCCGATCACGTCGGACGTGAGGAGCGGCTCGACGAGCTCGTCGCGCTCCGGCCCGCCGGCGACGAGCCACCGGAGCGCGAGCACGTACGGGTGCGTCGACGGCGCGGTGCCCAGCGACAGCCCGCGTTCGGGCACGACACGCGGCACCTGCGCGTCGTCGAGGGCGCGGAGCAGGTTGCCGACGTGCGCGCCCTGGCGCCGGACCACGACGGCCAGGTCGCTCCAGGCGACCCCCTCGTCCACGTGGAGGCGGCGAAGCTCCCGGGCCACCGCGGCGTGCTCCTCGGAGGTGTGCGGCGCGATCCATGCCGTCACCGCAGGTTCGGCCACGGATCGATGGCGGGTGCTCAGCTGGATCCGCTCTGCGCCGGGGAAGGCCTCGGTCGCGAACCGGTCCAGGGGCAGACGCGTCGTGCCCTGGAACGAGAAGACGTGCGCGTCGGGATCGGCCGCCACGACGAGGTCGGGAGCGGCCAGACCGCGAAGGACCGCCTCCGCCGCCAGCGTCGTGTCCTGATAGTCGTCCACGAGGATGTGGTCGAACAGCGGCGGACCATCCGGGGCGGCGAGCGCCGCCCGCTGCAGGAGCCCGGCGAAATCCACCTGGTTCGCGGCGTCGAGCACGCCGAGGTACTCCGCCGCGAAACGCGCGAGCTCACCCCACCCGCCGAGCCCGGCGGCCGCGGCGGCCTCCGAGAGCTCCTCCGGGGTCCGGAGCGACTCCTGCATCCGCGACAGGAGCTGCCGCACCTCGTCGGCGAACCCGCGGAGGCCGAGGAGACCGCCGTAGGCCGGCCACTCCCGCGCGTCCTGGGTGGCGAGCAGTTCGCGAACCTTCGCGAACTGCTCGGCTGCCGACAGGACCTCGGGGGGCTCGCCCTCGCGCTCCTTCAGGAGCGCGAGGGCGAGCCCGTGAAAGGTCAGCACGCGCAGACCCGGGAGCGAGGCGTGGAGCCTGGCGAGCAGCGTCGCGCGCGCGTCATCGCGCGCGCGACGCGACCCCACGACGAGGGCGACCCGTTCGGGCTCGGCCCCGGCCTCGATCAGCCGCGCGAACCGTTCGCGGAGCACGGCGGTCTTGCCCGTACCTGCGGGGCCGGTGATCAACAGGGTCCCCCCCGGGTGGTCGAGGACCTGGGTCTGCGAGGGATCGGGGGAGAAGGACGGGGCCTCCATGGAGCCGATGCTACCGGCAGCCGCCGACAGTCCCGGGGCCTGCCCACGACCTACAGATCGGGGCGCGGCGGCACCTCGCCGGATGCGGTCGCGACGCCCTGGCTCCGGTCGCGGAACCACCGGTCGATGTCCGCGGTGCCGATCGCGCCGACCAGGACCCCGTCGTCCAGCACGACACCATCCCGGCCGGCGGTGATCTCCAAGACGTCGTAGAGAGGATCCGTCGGAGCCACGACCGGCGTCTGCGACAACGGCGCCATCCCGTCGCGGACCGGACGGAGCGGATCGCGTGAGCCCACCTTGCGCGCCGACTCCATCGACACCGTTCCGATCACCCGGCCGGCGTCCACGACCGGGAACGAACGCTCGGGGTTCGCACGCAACCAGCCGTCGAGCGCCTCCGACAGGCTGATCGTCGCGGGGATCCGGTCGGGCATCGGTCGCATCGCGTCCGCGGCGGTCCCCACCGACAGGAGATCGCGGAGGGCCAGGCGTTGGGCCGTGCCTCGCCCCGTGGAGAGCATGACGAACCCGATGTACCCCAGGAACAGCCACAGGCCGGTGCCGTTCGAGAAGCTCAAGACGGCGGCGCCGATCATCAAGGCCCCGACCGCGATGGCTCCGTACCCCGCGACCTTGACCGCCGTCCGGCGGTCGTGGGTCGCGCCCCACGTCGCCGCCTGCAGCATCCGTCCGCCGTCGAGCGGGAACCCCGGGAGCAGGTTGATCACACCGATCAGGAGGTTGAGCCCGGCCAGCTGGCGCACGATCTCCCGCATCAACCCTGGCCCCATCGCCACGGCCACCGCCGCGAAGATGCCCGCAAGAACGAGGGTCGTCAGCGGCCCGACCGCGGAGACGACGAACTCCGCGAGCGGCCCCTTCGCGTTCGCCCGCGTCTCGGTCGCGCCGCCCCAGAACACGAGCGTGATCCCCGTCACCGGAAGACCGAACGCTCGGGCGGCGATCGCGTGCGCGGACTCGTGGAGCAAGACTCCACCGAAGAACAGCACGCCTTCGAACAACGTCAGCCCGGCCGCCCCGACGGGCGTCGGTCGCCAGATCGAGTTCGTGAAGCTCGTGTAGACGAGGAACGAATAGAGCGCCGCGACCCACAGCCACGACGACGCGACGTAGATCGGTATCCCTCGGACCGAGGCGACCTTGAACCGATTCCCGATCGGCATCCATCGAGGGTACTTCAGTGTTTCGTGGAGGTGGTGACGGCGGTACCTAGCCGAGGTCGAGCCCCAACAGGTCGCCCAGCTCGCGACCGTTCCTGACCGCGAAGTCCTGATAGCAGTTGTTCATCAGGACGTGGGTTTCCCGGGTCTCACCGGCGAGCGACTCGATCCTCGGAACCCATTCCTCGAGTTCTTCCTTCGGGTAGTCGTAGCGGAACCGGGCGCTCGCCGTGTCGCTCTTCGCCTGCCACGTCTCGCGGTTGCGTCCGTGGAACCGGACCATCGCGAGGTCCTTCGCGGTCGCCGCTGCGATCGGCGGGATGCTCGAGTCGAAGCCCTGCGGCATGTCCACGCACACGTAGGGAAGGTTGCGTTCCTCGAGGAACCCGAGCGTCTCCTCCACGTTCCGCTCCTCCATCCAGCTCTTGTGACGGAACTCGACCGCCACGCGGAAGTCCGGGAGCCGCTCGACGCATTCGTCGATGTACGCCTTCGACTTCTTCGAGATCACGAACCACTGCGGGAACTGGAAGAGCACGGCTCCCATCTTGCCGGCCGAATGCAGCGGCATGAGCGCGTCGCGGAAGCGTTGCCAGACCTCGTCGACGACCTCGTCGGGGAGCTGCTCCCGATAGACGTTGCGCTTGCCCTCGGGGATGGCGGGCTGCAGGTCCTTGTAGAGCGAGTTGGGGCGCGTCGGGTGGTTCGTCAGCAGCGAGTAGGCCTTGATGTTGAACGTGAAGTTCTTCGGGGTTCGCTCGATCCACAGGACCGAATTGCTCTCCGACGGCGGGAAGTAGTAGGTCGAGTCGACCTCCACCAAGCGGGAACTGCGACGCGTAGAACTGGAGGCGTTTCTCCGCGGTCCTCGCGTCGGGCGGGTAGAAGTGCCCGTCCTTGATGAGCGTCTTGTCGGTCCACGACGAGGTGCCGATCAGGATCGAGCCCGGTGTCATCGAGCCACCTCAGACCGAAGGTGTGTCGTCTCGGTTCTTCTTGCGGAGGACGACGTCCTTCGCCTGCTCAGCCTTGCGCTTTGCGGCCGTCGAGCAGACGTTCCGCCCATACGTACTCGGTCGCGAGGATCGCGAGGCCGATGAAGATCAGCAGCCATCCCGGCCCTGGCAGCACCAGGAGCGCGATACCGGCGAGCAGAACGGCGAAGCCCGCGACTGGTCACAGCGATCCGCTTCCCGCTGCGCTGGATGAACCGCGCCACGACTTTGACCGGCACGAACGCGGGGTGCTCGTGCCAGCGGCGAGCAGTTTCCGGCTCGACGACCTCGAGCTCGGCAACGGTCTCGGAAGCGTCTACCTCTTCGGGATCGTCACCCCAGACATCCCGACGATGGGAGTGCTCGTCCATGCCCGCGAGTTTCTCATGGCTCGTTCGAATACAGGAACCCCCACGGCCGTCTGACGTGCGCGTTCGCTTTGCTTGTCACTCTTTCAACGCTCGACACCTTGCCTGTGGATAACCCTCGGGCGTAAGAATCGCCGGGAGCCGGGGCGAGTTGGATCGGGAGGGAGGGGAATGGCCTCGGCAACGACGAGCGATCAATCAAGAACGCAGGTACCGCTTCACGCTCGAGAGAGCGTCAGGGTTCGTATCGCCTCGCTCCTCGGCTCGATTCTGGTGCTTGGAATCATTGTGACCGGCATTGATGGTTGATTCGGAAGCAAGATCCCAAGTTGACCTTTCTCTTCTTGGATGGGCAGCCCTCGGGATCGTGGCAAGTCTGGCGACGATATCCGTGGTCGAAAATCAACCGGGCTTGTCCATGGATCTTCCAGTGTTACTCGCGTGTTCGTTTGTGAAGGGACCTATCCCGGCGGGTCTTGTGGCGCTCGTTGCAGCGGTTGACCTAATGGAGATTCGCGGAACAATCTCGCCGTCCCGCGCAGCTTGGAATCACGCGCAAGTCAGCTTGAGTGTGATGGTTGGCGGTGCCGTATTTGTAGCTCTGGGAGGAGAGGTAGGCGACTGGCCGGCTGCCTTGTTCTGCGCGACGGTGGCATTGGGCGCCGACGTGCTTATCAATTACGGATCAGTCGCCTTGATGACGTCATTGGCTACTGGACGCGGGGTCCGCTCCGTGCTGAGTTCGATGAGGATTGGCGACGCGCGCCGCTTCGCACTTACCTATTCGGCCTTTGGCTTATCGAGCATTCTTATCGCCGAGGTCTATGGAGCGATTGGTTTCCTGGGAGTTGGTGCGTTCGTGGCCCCACTGCTCCTAGCACGTGAGGCCTTTCGCCAAACCTGGCGGGCAACGGCGATTGAGCGGGATTCGGCCGCACGTCGGGATGCTCTGCGGAGGGTTGACGAGCGAATCGCAGAGGAACGTGAAGATGAACGGGCTCGGATAGCGGAGGCTTTGCACGATGATGTGCTTCAGAGCCTGTTTGATGTCACGATTCGCGCCCACGTTGTCCGAGAGTGTTATCGATCGGGTCGGTTGCTGGACCTCGAGACAGAAGTTCCCTCGGTGATTGCAGCGAGTGAGCGAGCCGCCGACGAGCTCCGCGATGTCATCTTTGGTCTGCGGAGGTCCAGGATTGGTCACGCGGGGCTCATAGACACGCTCGGCCTACTTGTTGCCCATCTCCACGATGAATCGGGAATCGTCTTCGTTTCTGACTTGGATACCACTTTGAAGGGCCCGGCAGAGCTCGAGCTTCTCATCTACCAGGTAGCTCGAGAGGCTCTCTCGAATGTGGTTAAGCACGCGTCCGCCGAGACGGTATGGATCTCCTTGCGTCGGCTGGGTGGGCGAATCGATCTGGAGGTTGTCGATAACGGGGTGGGTTTTGATGCCGAGGATCAGCGAGACGACAAGCACTTCGGCCTGGCGCTAATGAAGGAACGAGTGTCAATGGCGGGCGGAATCATCGATATACGTTCTCAACCTGGCTCCGGTGCGCGAGTTTCAGCGAGCTTCCCTGCAGGCCCGATTCCGCCCGGTACCAACTAACAAAGCGAGCCCGAAATACCGGGCTCGCTTTGCAGATCTTGAGTTTTCTGCTTAGGAAACCTTGAAGTGAGCCCCGCCGGCCATCAGCAGCGCGGCAAGTGAGCCCAAAGCGATCGCGACTCGCCTGGCAAGTCTCATACTCGCTCCCTTCCTACGGGCCCGTCTTTCGACGAAGCCCTCTGACCTTGCTTCCGAGCCCCATGGGGGGGACACGCGGGCAGTATCGGGTGACCCCTGGAAGGGGGACAAGCTGGGCGATTGGACTACGTAGAAAGAAGTACCTCAGCGATTTCCTGCTTTTCGCTGGCACCTTCGCGAGTCAAGATACGCCTACATGGATGAGCCGAGTGGGACCCAGCGGCGCGAAATCACATTTCGTGACTTGAACCCGGCTTCCCTATTTGCCCTCGCCGTCGCGGTCCCAGTGATCGAACTCATTTGTGTCTCAGTGTGGCGCGAGCGGGAATTGATCACGCCTCATCTGATCTTCGAGTTGGCTCTCTGGACGCTCCTAGTCAGCGCCGTTGAGCTACTGCCTGCACCTGCCTGGCGCGGGATTCACGTGAGCCTGGGTTTCCCGATTCTCACAGCCGTGGCCATTACGTACTCTCCGGGTTTCGCCGCGGCCGTAGCTCTGATTGGCTCGACAGATCCCGCTGAATTTCGACACGAAACGACCCTCCTGAAGGCGATCTTCAATCGTTGCCAAGTGGCTCTGGCCGTCTTCTTCTCTAGCGCCACGTTTCACGCGTTTGCTTCCATTGATGACCCAACGAGTCGAGTCATCGCCGCAGCACTCGTAGCCGCATTGGTCGACTACGTCACCAATTTTGGAATTGTGGTCTTTGCGACGAGCCTGATGTACCGCACCTCGGTCTTGCGTCTCGCTCGCACGCTACCGAGGCTCAGCGAGTTTCTGGTGAGTTATGCAGGGCTCGCGGTTCTTGGTGTGGTGCTCGCCGAGCTTTTCTCGGTTCCCAATGTGCAATTTCTCGCTGTGCTCACGGTCATTGCTCCACTGCTGTTTGCGCGCCAAATGTTCCTTCGATCACACGCTCTCGAAGAGGCGCACGTCGAACTGACCGAGCGTGAGGAGATCCTCCGCGAGCTCTCGAACACCATGGCCGAGGAGCGGGCTGACGAGCGACTCCAGATCGCCGGATACCTCCATGACGACCTCGCCCAGGTCCTGTTCCGACTATCGCTGCAGGTGGATATCGCCAGAAAACTGCTGGATAAGGGCGATGTCGATGACGTCCGCATGCAGCTCGACAAGATCCGCGAATCGAAGCAAGAGACGTCGGATCGGATCCGTGCGCTGATCCGCGACCTGCACCGTTCGCCCCTCGGCGCCAGAGGTCTGGCCGAGTCGCTCGAGTCGTTCACCGACGAGGTCGGGCGTGATTCGCACATCCGGTTCCACCGGGACGTGCAAGACATCGAGCTCCCCGCGCCGATCGCTCTGCTCGTCTTCCACATCGCGCGCGAAGGCATCATGAACGCGGTCAAGCACGCCGACCCGACCGACGTGTCGGTGTCGGTCACCGAACAGGGCGAGGACATCGTGCTCCAGCTGGACGACAACGGTTCGGGCTTCGATGCCGGCGCTCCCGGTCCCGAGGGCCACTACGGGATGGCGATGATGCGCGAGCGTGCGAAGGTCGGTGGTGGTTCGTTCCATGTCCGGAGCGCGGTCGGTGAGGGCACCACGATCACGGTTCGGTTCCCGATCGCTCTGCTCCAACGGGATGCGCAGCCCGGTAGCGAGCCGCCATCCGCCAATGGCCCGGAGCGTGCTTCCCCCGATACGTCAGGAACCACATCGCGATCGGCCGAGGGCTCTCGCGATTCCGTCCCCGCATGACCTGGAAGACGAACCAGGCCATGCCGGCGTAGAGCAGGACGTCGCCGATCGACAGGACCACGGCCGCCGGCGGGGGGATCGGGATGACGTCACCCAGGGGAGCGAACAGGTCTCGGTCGCTCATCAGGTGATGCTTGGCCCCGGCGTCCGTGGCCAAGGCCGCCGCCGTCCCGCCGGCGGTCTCGACCGCAGCGGCGCTCACGGGCATCCCCCCGTTGGCCACCACGACGGTGAGATTCATCAGCAGCCCGACCGCCATGACCGCTGCTCCGGGGATCCACCGGTTGACCGTGAGGAACGCCAGCAGCAAGACGTAGGAGGCGATCAGCAGGCCCGCCCCGATCGCCCAAACGGGTACCGAGCCGAATCGGGGGACGGCCACGATCTGGAGGCCGAGGCCGATGAACACGAGCGCCCACCAGTGCACGTGGAGGCGCTCGAAGTTGCGGAGGCTCCCACCGGCGATCAGGCCGGCGAGGATCGCGAGGCCGATCACCGCCAGGATCGGGGACATGCGCGTATCGTGCCCTGCCGCGTCGTCCACGTCACGCTACGTGATCCGAACGAACGTCGGTACGCTTCAGGAGATGGACGGGTCAGACGCGGATCTCGGGTACTTCGGGCCCGGTAGCGTCAGCTGGCAGGTGGACCGGGAGGTCACCGTCCTGTTCGGCGGCGCCCGAGCCTTGCTGATGCAGGCCGCGCACCCGCTCGTCGTCGCCGGCGTGAATCAGACCCAGATGTACGACCGGAGCCCGTGGAAGCGGCTCCAACGGACGCTGATGCTGACGTACACGATCACCTTCGGCACGAAGGCCGAGGCTCACGCCGCTGCCGACCGGATCAACGAGGTCCATGCCCGGATCAACGGGATCGATCCGGTCACCGGCACGCGGTACGACGCGTTGGATCCGCATCTGCTCCTGTACGTCCACGCGACGCTCGTGGACTCGGCCTTGCTCTACGAGGAGCTCACGATCGGTCGGCTCGACGACGAAGGCCGTCAGCGGTTCCACGAGGAGCAGATGCTCGCGGCCGAGCTGGTCCGGATCCCGAAGGAGTCCATCCCGCCGACGGTTCCGGCGCTGCGTGCGTGGCTCGCCGATGTGGAGGATCGCGGCGAGCTCGCCGTGACCGATGGGGCCCGCCGGGTCGCGGGGCTGTTCATGGATCCGCCCGTTGACGCCGAATGGCGACCGATCCTTCCGCAGGTGGCTCGACTCGCGTTCGGCACGCTCTCCCCGCACCTGCGCGAGATGTACGGGATCCGCTGGAACGGGGTGAAAGAGGCTGCGCTTCGCTCGACGTTCGCAGCTGATGCGCGCGGCACGTCCCCTGCTCCCGGCCAAGTACCGCTACATCGAGCCGTACAACGACTGGGTCCGGCAGGGTCGGCGAACCCCGACCCTGCGCCCGGCGAGGCCGCGCGGGTGAGCGATATCGAAGGCTTGCTGCTGGACATCGATGGCGTGCTCGCGGTGTCGTGGGAGCCGTTGCCCGGTGCGGTGCAAGCGATGGCGTCGCTGCGGGCCGAAGGGATCCCGTTCCGCTTGATCACGAACACCACGACCCACACGCGACGCGACCTTGCGGCAACCCTGCGCGAGGCCGGCTTCGAGGTCGACGGGGAAGAGATCGTGACGGCCGTGACGGCGACCGCCTCCTATCTGCAGGAGCATCATGCTGGACGTCGTGCGTTCGTCCTCACCGACGGCGCGCCCGGCGAGGACCTCGCCGGGGTGCCGATCGCAGGAACACCGCAAGAGGCCGATGTCATCGTGATCGGCGGAGCCAGCGACGCCTTCACGTACCAGACGATGAACGGGATCTTCCGTCGACTGATGGAGGGCGTCCCACTCGTCGGGATGCACCGGAACCTGTACTGGAAGACCTCCGAGGGCTGGGAGCTCGATGGCGGGGCGTACATCGCCGGCCTCGAGGAAGCCACCGGGACCAACGCCGTGATCTGCGGCAAACCGGCTCGCACGTATTTCGAAGCGGCGCTGGCGCTCCTCGGCGTGCCGGCGGCCCGCGCCGTCATGGTCGGCGACGATGTGACGAACGACATCGAGGGGGCGCGGGCCGCCGGCATGACCGGCGTGCTCGTCCGGACCGGCAAGTTCCGAGAGGCTGACCTCGCGAAGGGGTCGCCCGACGTCGTGCTCGACTCCCTCGCCGACGTGCCCGACTGGGTCCGAGGCGTTCGATGACCACGCGAACACGACACGCGCAAGCGCTCTTCGAGGGGATCGCGCCGGAGTACGAGTGGATGGGCGGCGTGTTGTCGTTCGGCCAGGACCCCCGTTGGCGCCGCTTCCTCGTGAGTCGCGTCGATGCGCCTCGCGGCGCGTCCGTGCTCGACGTCGCGACCGGGACCGGGCTGGTCGCCCGAGCGCTCGCCGCCCGCGGCTACCGGGTCACCGGGATCGACGCCAGTGAGCCGATGCTCCGTTCGGGGGAGGCGGCCGGCCCTCGAGTGGTCGCGTTGGCGGAGTCGCTGCCGTTCGGCGATGCCGGGTTCGCGGCGCTGACCTTCACCTACCTGCTGCGCTACGTCGACGACCCCGCCGCCACGATGAAGGAGCTCGCGAGGGTGGTCACGCCCGGGGGGGTGGTCGCGTCGCTCGAGTTCCACGTGCCCGGAGCCAGGTGGGCCCGATCGGCGTGGCGCCCGTACACCCGTCACGTCATGCCCCTCGTCGGATCGATCGTCTCACCGGCATGGGCGAGCACCGGGCGCTTCCTGAGCCGGTCGATCGAAGAGCACTGGCGCGTCCACCCGCTCCAGGAACAGCTCGGCTGGTGGGATGCGGCCGGGATCGGAAGCGTCCACACGCGGACGATGTCCAACGGGGCCGCGATCGTGACCTGGGGGTTGAAGCGATGACGCCGGAGGGGGAACGACCGGCGTTCTATGCCCTCCCGTCCGGCGGATGGCGCGACTACGTGACCCTGCTCCACCCGCCGTACACGTTGTGGCACCTCTCGTACGTCGTCATCGGTGCCTGCACGGTCGCCGACGTCAACCTCGGGTACCTCGCCTGGTCGGTGCTTGCCTTCTTCGGGGCGGTCGGTCTGGGCGCGCACGCCCTCGATGAGCTGAACGGTCGACCCCTCCGGACCGCGATCCCATCGATCGTGCTCGTCGCGATCGCGTTCGTGGGGCTGACCGGCGCGGTCGTGCTCGGCGTCTACGGTGCGGTCATCGTCTCGCCGTGGATGCTGTGGTTCATCGTCGATCGGGGCGTTCATCGCGCTCGCGTACAACCTCGAGTGGTTCCACGGCACGTTCCATTCGGACCTGTGGTTCGCACTGGGCTGGGGTGCGTTCCCCGCTCTCACCGGTGCGTTCGCCCAGCTCGGCCGCCTCACGTGGGCCGGTTTGTTGGCCGCCGCGGCGTGCGCGGCGCTGTCGGCGGCGCAGCGTGTCCTGTCGACACCGGTCCGGCGGCTCCGGAGGAACGCGGTCGCCATCGAAGGTCGAGCCGTCTACGACGACGGGACCGACGAACGGCTCGACAACGCGTGGCTCCGAGGAACGCCCGAGCGAGCCCTCCGCCTGCTCTCCCTGGCGGTGCCGCTGCTCGCTGCCGCGATGCTCGCGTCGGCGCTCGCGCGCCGTTGAGGTCGTCATATCGGCAGACCCCGCTACCCTGGTCTGCATGACCCAGGCGACCACTCTCGGCGAACTCCGCGCCTCCGGGTATCCGGACCGCACCGTCAAGCAGGAGCTCCGCGCCAACCTCCTCGACCGGCTCGAGCTCGGCCAAGAGCTCTTCCCGGGGATCCTCGGGTTCGACGACACGGTCTTGCCCGGTCTCGAACGGGGCATCCTCGCGGGGCACGATCTGATCCTCCTGGGCGAGCGCGGCCAGGCGAAGACCCGGCTGGTTCGCGCGATCGTCAACCTCCTTGACGATTCCGTCCCGGCCATCACCGGCTGCGAGGTGAACGATCATCCGTTCCGTCCGATCTGCGCTCGCTGCCGTGATCTGGTCGCGGCCGAAGGTGACGCCACACCGATCACCTGGCTCACGCCGGACGAGCGCTACAGCGAGAAGCTCGCGACCCCCGACACGTCCGTTGCCGATCTGATCGGCGACGTCGACCCGATCCGGGTGGCCGAGGGACGGTACCTCGCGGATGAGCTCACGATCCACTACGGCATGATCCCGCGCACCCATCGGGGGATCGTCGCGATCAACGAGCTGCCCGACCTCCCGGAGCGCATCCAGGTCTCGTTGTTCAACATCCTCGAGGAGCGCGACGTGCAGATCCGCGGCTATCGGATCCGGCTGCCGCTGGACATCCTGCTCGTCGTGACCGCGAACCCCGACGACTACACCCATCGTGGCCGCATCGTCTCGCCGCTCAAGGACCGGTTCGGGACGCAGGTGCGGACGCATTACCCCGACAGCCCGTCCGAAGAGATCCGCATCATGGACCAGGAGTCACGGCCGCTGACCGGGACCGTCCCGGTCCGGATCCCGGTGTTCATGAAGGAGGTCGTCGCCTCGCTCACGCAGGAGCTCCGCCGATCTCCCAACATCAACCACCGGAGCGGGATCAGCGTGCGCTACTCGATCGGCAACCTCGAAACGCTGCAGGCCGCCGCGGTCCGTCGAGCGGCGCGCGCCCATGAGCCGGAAGCCGTGCCCCGCCCGATCGACCTTTCGGCGGTGCTGTTGTCCTCGGAGGGTCGCGTCGAGTTCGACACGGTCGAGGAGGGACGCGAACACGACATCCTGGCGCGCGCGCTCCGGCAAGCCGAGCTGAACGTCTTCCGCCGCAGGCTCTCGGGCTATGACTTCTCGGGTCTCCTCGGCCGGTTCGACGATCCGTCGTTCTCGGTCGACACCTCCGAGCTGACGCCGGCGTCCGATCTCCTGGGCGAGGTGGGCGACCTTCCCGGGCTGGCGAAGCTGCTCGAGCGCCTGGGCGTGCAGGAGGAGAGTCCCGGCGTGGCTGCGAGCGCGCTCGAGTTCGCCCTCGAAGGGCTCCACCTGTCCCGGCGGCTCAACAAGGACGAGGACGGCGGGATCGCGCGCTACGCGGGAGCCGAGGACTCGACCGCCGGGTAGGGGTCGCGCGACGACGTCCGAAGCGGCAGGAAGACGAGCAGCAGGGCGTAGGCCAACAGGTACGCGTTCTCGAGCAGCGCATCGATCCAGGGTCCGACGGGAAGCCGGCCGTCCGCGGCCCAGTCGGGAAGCCGCAACACGAACAGGCCGAGGAGCGCGATCCAGGCGCCTCGTCGCCAGACGTCGCGACCGTCCCCCAGGAGAACGCCGGTCGCCGGAACGATCCACACGGCGTGATCGATCCACGAAACCGGTGACACGAGGAGACTCGTGAGTCCCACGATGGTCACCGCGATGAGTTCCTCGCCGGACGCATGGGCGATGCGCGCGCGGTGCATCCCGAGGACGAGGACCACCGCGACCAGCATCACCCAGAGCAGCGCATCCGACCACCCGGATCGCAGCAGCCATCCGTAGATCGATTGGTTGCTGACGACGCTGGGGTCGCCGACGCGGCCGGTGCGGAACACGACGTCCGTCCAGAACTCGCGAGACAGCTCCGGCCGGATGAGCGCGGTCGCGAGCCAAAGACCCACGGCGGTCGCGACGGCCGTCGCGGCGGCACGCCATCGCCTCGTGACCAACCAATAGACGATGAAGATCCCGGGGGTGAGTTTCACGGCCAAGGCGAAGCCCACCAGCATGCCGCGAGGCAGGCGGGTGCGCGCCGGGATCGTGTCCGCCAAGCACGCGCCGACCAACAGGATCCCAACCTGGCCGAACCAGAAGACGCTGGCCAGGGGCGTCGTGATCGCAACAGCGACGACGAGCGCCGCGACCACGATCCCGCGGGTGGCGCCGACCCGATCGAGGACCGTGCGATAGGAGAGGCGCACGATCCACCACAGCACGCCGAGGTTCAGGATCGTCCAGCCGAGCGTCACGGCGCGCCAGTGGAACCATGCGATGGGAGCGACGATCGCGGCCCACACCGGCGGATACGTGTACGGAAGCGGGTGCGCCAACGGCGCGCCCCAGTTCGGTCCGTACAGGCCACCGCCGGTCGCGAACATCCTGCCCGCTCGGAGGTAGACGTCGAGGTCGACCGGCGGTGTGCGCCGAACGCCCATGAGGGCCAGCATGGGGACGAGGAACAGGCCGAGGATCGCGAGCGCGATCACATCGTTGCGCCGTGCGTGCATCGGTCTACGAGGATACGGCGCCCTGGAAGGTCACCCACCGTAGACTCCCCGCCCGATGCCGGAGGTCCACAAGTACGTCGGGTTCCTCGTGGAGGCCGTCTTCACGGTGGGCTGGGTGTGGGGGCTGGTCGCGCTGATCCGGAGGCGCGAGCCCGGGCAGGGCTTCTGGACCTGGCTGGTCGTCGCGCAGGCGATCGCGGGCATCCAGGCCGCGATCGGCCTCATCCTGTTGCTCCTCGGATACCGGCCGGACACGTGGCTCCACTACGTCTACGGGTTCGGCCCCATCGTCGTCTTCCTGATCGCGCACCAGATGGCGCGCGAGGTCCACGCCGGCGAACCCGGCGGGCGGCTGTCGCAGCCGTGGGTCGTGTTCGCGGCGGCCGCATTCATCTGCTTCGGGCTCGCCGGGCGTGCGTTGATGACGGGCCTCGGCTTCGGATGAACCGCCGTACCCTGGATGGGTGGCTCGCTTCCGCTACTCCCGCTGGGACGGTTCGCAGGATCCGTTCGCGGATGACATGCCGGCGTCCGACGTCCTGGAGGAGCTCTCCGACGACATCTTGATGGGCGACTCGCCCGACGCGGCGCTCCGCCGATTGATGCGGCGCGGCATGCAGGGCCGTTTCAGCGGTCTCGACTCGCTCCGCAGCCGGCTCCAGCAGCTGCGCGACGAGGAGCAGACGAGGTTGAACCTCGCAGGTCCTTTGGAGGAGCTCCGTCGGCGCCTCGACGAGATCCTGGATCGCGAGCGTTCACGCCTGTCGTTCGAGCCGGGAGACGATGCGCGGATGCGTGAGGCTTCGCTGGACGCCCTCCCGCCCGACGTCCCCGGTCAGATCCGCGAGCTCCAGGACTACCGGTTCGTGGATCCCGACGCGAAGCGCATGTTCGACGAGCTCATGGAGCATCTGAAGGAGCAGGTGCTCGGCTCGTACTTCCGGCAGCTCGCGCAAGGCATGCAGAACATCGATCCCGAGCAACTCGCTCGGTTCAAGGACATGATCGCCGAGCTGAACGAGATGCTCGAGCGACGCGAGCGCGGTGAGGACGTCCAGCCGGCGTTCGAGGACTTCATGCAACGGTACGGCGACCTGTTCCCCGAGCGGCCACGCACGCTGGACGAATTGCTCGAGCAGATGGCCCGACGGATGGCGGCGATGTCGCGGCTCCTGGCGTCCCTCTCCGACGAGCAGCGCGCGGAGTTGCAGCAGCTCGTCGACCAGGTGATGCAGGACATGGACCTGGCGTTCGAGCTCGACCGGCTCGGGTCGAACCTCTCGGGCGCCTTCCCGGATGCCGGGTGGGACGAGCCGGGCTGGGGGGTCGGCGAGGACGCGATGCCGATGTCGGCCACCGTGGACGCGCTCGAGCGGATGCATGACTACGAGGAGCTCGATCGGACGCTGGAGGGGTCGTATCCGGGAGCCTCGCTCGAGGACGTCGACGAGGAGGCGCTCCGGCGCACGATGGGGGAACCTGCCGTCCGCGATCTCCGCCGGCTGGAGCAGATCGAGAAGATGCTGGAGGACGCGGGGCTCGTGCAGCGGCGGCACGGCCGCTTGGAGCTGACCCCGCGTGGAGCGCGGAAGATGGGCGAGCGCGCGCTCACGCGCGTGTTCGAACGTCTGACGCGCGACCGCGAGGGGACGCACGAGGCGCGGGACCCGGGCGGGCTCGCCGAGCCCACCGGGCAGACGAGACCGTGGCGCTTCGGCGACCACGGGCAGATCGACGTGCAGCGGACGGTGTTCAACGCCGTGACGCGGGGCGCGGCATCCGAGGGTGTCGTCCGGCTCCATCCCGACGACTTCGAGCTGGTGGAAGCCGAGGAGCGGACCGAGACGGCGACCGCGTTGCTGCTGGACCTTTCGTTCTCGATGCCCTTGCGCGGGCATCTCGTGCACGCGAAGAAGATGGCGCTCGCGCTGCACGCGTTGATCGAAGGCCGCTACCCCCACGACACGCTCTACCTGATCGGGTTCAGCGATTTCGCGCGTCGGCTCCAGCCGGAGGAGCTCGCGACCCCGGGCTTCGAGCGCACGTACGGCACCAACATGCAACACGCGTTCCTGATGGCCGGGAGGCTGCTGGCGCAGCATCCTCGAGCCGCCCGTCAGGTGATCATGGTGACGGACGGGGAACCGACGGCCCACCTCGAGGGCGAGCAGGCCTTCTTCGCCTGGCCACCGGAGCCCGAGACGATCCGGTTGACGCTCGCCGAGGCGGTGCGCCTGTCCCGGAGCGGGGTCACGCTCAACATCTTCATGCTCGAGGACTCCGATGGGCTCGCTCGGTTCATGGAGCGGCTCGCCGAGCGAACCGGCGGGCGTGTCTTCCTGATGGATGACCGCAACGTCGGCGAGTTCGTCCTGCGCGACTACGTGCGTCATCGCAGCCGCTAGGCTCCGGTCGTGCCTCGCTGGGTGAAGCTGACGCTCTGGCTGGGCGTGTTCGGCGTCTGCGCCGGAGTGGGTGCATTCGTCGCGGCGCACACGAACCCCTTCCCGCCGGGCGTGGAAGATCCCGGGTCGCGACCGACGACCCCGACGCCGACGAGTGGTGCGTCGACGAGCCAGCGATGGTCGTTGGCGATGAACAGCGCGACGCGTCACGATCTGCACGTCGGGGGTTCCTGCCGGAGCCGCTGGCATACCTCCGGACGCGTCACGATCCGTCCGGACGGCTCCGCCGAGGGACAGGCTCGCGCCGCCCTCCGGGGGTGGGGCTGCGACTTCCCCGTGGCGCAGGTGCAAACCCGAACCGTGACGCTGGCCGTCACCGGCGCGGTGTCGGGAGGTCGCCTCGTCCTTCGCTTCTCGGAGATCGGAGCGGTTCCCACCGGGTCGCAGGACCTGGGGGGGTTCAGGGCGACGATCCCGCTGCTGATCGCCAGGGTCCAGCTCGCGAGCGGCCATGGCGGGGCCCCCACGAAAGCCGCTCGACCCGACGGCGACCTCGGCCGATTCACGAGCGTCGGGCCGATCTACCTGGATTGCGCAACTGATTGCTAGCCGGTTCGTCGCCGCACAACTGGTATTTGGGCTGTCCAATCGTGGATGATTGGCGCCTATGAATCAGGAGAGCCTCCAGCGGGCCAATGCGTTCCTTGCTGCAGTCGTTGAGCGTGTGGCAGTGGGCGAAGTGATGACCGACACGCCGGCCGAGATCGGGCGAGCGCTCGGGCTGCCCGACGCCCTCTCCACGGCCAGGGCCGTGCGTGCGCTGATCGCCCGCCGCCGGCTGGAGCCGGCCAACGGCTCCTACCGTCTGCTGGACGCCCGTCCCGTCGACGCCGGGGAGAAGGAATCGATCGGCCGGCGGCCGCGGCGCGCTCGCGGCGCGGCGAAGCCGCGCGGCGAGCGCGCCGCGGGCGGCTCACCCGCGTACTCCGATCTGGGCCGGGCGGTTGCCGACAAGGTCGTCGAGCTCGGCCGGGAGAACGCGCAGCTCCGCGCCGAGGCGCGGCAGCTCCGCGAGGAGACCCGGGACGCTCGGGCGCGGATGGACGAGGCCGAGCGCCGCGCGCGTTCGGCGTCGGAGCGCGCCCGCGAGCTCGAAGGCCGGGCCGAGATGGCCGAGTCCAACCTTCGCTCGCTCCTCGCATCCGCGCGCGGCAGCAACGTCAGGTCCGACGCTCCCGTCGGCGACGCCGAGATGGCCGCGATCCTCGGTGTCCTCAAGGGCGAGGAGGCCGAAGAGGCCGAGGCGGGCGGTGTCTCACCCAGCGGGGCGTCCGGAGATCACCAGGACGAGAGGACCGAGACCGAGGACGAGCTGCCCGAGCCGAGCGGAACGCCCGCGACCGGCTGAACGCGAGGCTACGGCTCTTCGCCGAGCTCCGTCAGGTAGCAGGCGACCTGGTGACCGGGCGCTTTCTCCTCCAGTCCCAGATCTTCGCCCGTACAGCGGCCGAGGATGCCGAGCCGCTCCGCCCTGCCGCTCGCGACGACCGGGCACCGCGGGTGGAACCGACACCCCGCGGGGATCCTGGTTGGGTCCGGCGGCTCTCCCTTCAGGATCGGCCGTCCACCACCGCCGACCTCCGGCACCACGTCGAGCAACGCCTTCGTGTAGGGGTGCTTGGGATGCACCAGGACGTCCTCGGCCGGCCCGATCTCGACGACCCTGCCGAGATACATCACGGCGACCCGGTCGGCGACCATCCACGCGAGCCCCAGATCATGGGTCACGATCAAGATCGTCAACCCGAGCCGGCGACGGAGATCCATCAAGAGCGCCAGGATCTCGCCGCGGACGGAGGCGTCCAGGTTCGAGACCGGTTCGTCGGCGACGATCATGTGCGGTTCGAGAACGAGCGCGCCGGCGATCACGACGCGCTGACGTTGTCCGCCCGAGAGTTCGTGCGGGTAATTCAGGAAGAAGCGTTCGGGGGGCCGCAGGCCGGCGCTCGACAGTGCCCTCGCGACCTGCGTTCGCTCATCACCGGGAACCCGGTGGATCCGCAGTCCTTCCGCGACGGATTCGAAGACCGTCTCCCGCGGGTTGAGGGCACCGGTTGGATCCTGGAACACCATCTGCACCTTGCGGCGGTAGGCACGGAGATCCTTCCAGATGGGTTCATCCTCGTAGAGGATCTCCCCCTGGTGGGGTCGCTCCAGGCCCATGATGGCTCGCGCAGCCGTCGTCTTGCCGCAACCGGACTCGCCGGCGAGCGCGAGAACCTCACCCTTCTGGAGACTCAGGCTCACGCCATCGACGGCGCGCGCGACGGCCGCCTTCTTCCCGACGAGGCCGGCACCGAGGCCGAGCCTTCCCGTGAAGGACACGTGGAGGTCCCGCACCTCCAAGAGGGGCCCCGCCTCCGACGAAGGGGTCGGATCCTCGACGGGATCGTTCAACCTTGCCCCTCGGCAGGCAGATCGTCGTCGTTGTCGTCGGCCCGTGCGGCCGTCCGGAGAGACGCCCGCCCGGCGTCGAGGAGGAGGCAGGCGGCTCGACGTCCGGGAGACACGTCGAAGAGTGGCGGATCGACCGTCGAGCACGGATCGAACACGTCGGGGCATCGTGGATGGAACGTGCAGCCGGTGGGGAGATCGGCGGGATAGGGCGGATCGCCCGGGAGACCGGCCGGGTGCATCCGGAAGCGAGCGTCCCCGATCTCGGGGAACGCCGCGGACAGCGCTCGCGTGTACGGGTGGGCGGGTTGCCGGAAGACGGTATCGGCGGCGCCTTCCTCGATGATCCTCCCGGCATACATCACGGCCAGGCGATCACAGGTCTCAACCAGGACCGAGAGGTCGTGCGTGATGAAGATCATGGCCAGCCCGAGCTCGCGCTGAAGCTCCTTGAGCAGGCGCAAGACCTGCGCCTGGACCATGACGTCGAGCGCCGTCGTGGGTTCGTCGGCGATGATCAGACGAGGACTGCACGCCAACGCCATCGCGATCATCACGCGCTGGCGCTGGCCGCCCGAAAGCTCATGCGGATAGTCCCGCAACCGCCTCGCTGGCAGGCCCACCTGCTCGAGGAGCGAACCCGCTCGAACCAGTGCCTCCCGCTCGCCCGCCTGACCGTGCAGGATGATCGGTTCTGCGATCTGGTCCCCGATCCTCTGCACGGGATTCAACGCGTGCATCGCCCCCTGGAACACGATCGAAGCTTCCGTCCACCGGACGGCGCGGAGCTTCCCCGGCTTCAGCTCGAGGACGTTCTGGTCGTCCAGCAGCACCCGACCGGAGACGTCCGTACCTTTGGGCAAGAGCCGCAGGATCGCGCCGGCGATCGTTGACTTGCCGCAGCCGGATTCACCGGCGAGCCCCAACACCTCCCCGCGCGCCAATTCGAAGGCGACCCCGCGGACCGCGGGTACGGGTCCCCCCTGCGTCCGGTACGTGACGTGCAGTTCATCGACCGAGAGCAGGCTCATCGAGCCCTCAGCTTGGGGTTCAGGATCTCGTCGAGCGCGTATCCGATCATCGTGAACGCCAGCACCACGAGGACGACCGCGACACCGGGGGGAACGATCCACCACCAGTCGTTCGAGAACGCGGCTCCGCCCCCGAAGGCGAATTCGAGGATCGTGCCCCAGGAGATGTTCGTGGCGGGGTCGGGACCCAGGTTGAGGAAGGAGAGCGTCGTTTCCGACAGGATGGCCACCGCAACGATCAGGACCGTGTTCGCGAAGATGAGGGGTCCGACGTTGGGCAAGATGTGCCGGGACATCAGGTGCCAGTGGCTCGCGCCGAGTGCCCGCGAGCGCTCCACGTACGTGCGCGTCTTGAGTGAGAGGACCTGCGCGCGGACCACTCGGGCGGTGCTCGCCCACGACGTGATCCCGATCACCAGGATCACCGTCGTCAGGGACGGGGTCAGGATCACGGAGAGCACGATCGCCAGCGGCAGGAACGGGATCACCAGGAACCAGTCGGTGACCCTCATCAGGCCTGACTCGCGCCAACCCCCGTAGTAGCCGGCGGCCAAACCGAACGACGTACCGATGACGACGGTGATGAGGGTCGCCGCCAGTCCGACGACGATCGAGATGCGTGACCCCCAGATCACGAGGGCGAGGACGGAACGACCCAGGTCGTCGGTCCCCAACGGGTATTGCCAGGACGGCGGTGAAAGGATCGGCCCCGACGCGCACGTCGGAGACAGTTCGCACCTGCTCGCCAGCACGGGGGCGAAGATGGCCACCAGGACGAAGAAGATCAAGATCCCGAGCCCGGCCATGCCCATCTTGCTCTTCCGATATTGCCGCCACGTGCGAAGGGCCGCTTCCTTCCGTCGCGTCCGAGCGATCGCCTTCACGCTCTTCGGCAGCTTGACCTGGTCCCCGAGCGGCTCGGGCTCGGGCGCCGGCGCCGGTCGTTCGATGGTGGGCTTCACGTCACGCCGCTCTCACTCGTGGATCGAGGTACGAGTAGAGGAGGTCGGCGACGAGGTTCGCGAAGATCACGGCGGCACTGAACAGCAGGAACAGCCCCTGGAGCATCGAGTAGTCCTTGTTCAGGATCGCGTTGTACGTCTCGAGGCCGAGACCCGGCCAGCTGAAGATGATCTCGATCGTGATCGCCCCCGAGATCACGAATCCCAGCGAGAGGATCGTGACGGTCATCGTCGGCAGCAGCGCGTTCGGCACCGCGTGCCGGTAGAGGACCCGCTTCTCCATCATGCCTTTGGAGCGAGCCGTCGTGATGAAGTCCTCCCCGAGCGTCTCCAGCAATGAGGAACGCATGATGATGGAGTATTCGGCGAGATACGCAACCGTCAACACGAAGAAGGGCAGGGCCATGTGATTCATGACATCGGCGACGTGCTTCAGCGCCCGTGTAGTCGGCGCCGGGCGTCGTCATCCCCCCCGTGGGGAAGATCTGGAACGTCACCGCGAAGAGCATGATCATCAGCAGCCCGAACCAGAACTCGGGCATCGAGTAGAGGACCAGCGTGACCCCGAGCATGCTTTGATCGAACCCGGTGCCGCGCTTCCATCCCTGCTTGATCCCGACCCAGATGCCGATCACGATCGATGCGATCGTCGAGAGGCCGATGAGCAGCAGCGTCGGCCATGCCTTCGACGCGATGACGGTCGAGACCGGGGTGCCGTCGTAGGCGTACCCGAGGTTCCCGTGGAGGGTCTCGTTGATGTAGTGGAGGAACTGTTGCGGGAGGGGAAGGTCCAGCCCGAGCTGCTGCTTGAGGTCTGCGATCGCGCTCGGGGTGAGCGATGCGTGTCCGTGGAGCAGCAACGACACGGGATCGCCGAGCCCGCGGAAGAGGAAGAAGTTGAACGCCAGGACGAAGGCGAGGGTGAGGAACGCTTGCGCGATCTTGGAGAAGAGGTACCTCCGCGTGCTCACCCTCGCCTGCCCCGCCTTCTCGTGACGTCCAGTCCTACGCTTGATCCTCGTCGCTGACGCCGCGTCGCCGCCCCACGACGAACGCGCCCACGATGAGCACGATCACGACCCCGATCCCGATCCACACCGCGGCAGAGAGACCTTTCGAACCCGAGCTCCCCGCGGTTTCGGCTCCTGCGATCGGACGGACGCTGACGAAGGACAGCGGCCCATACGTGGCGAGCAGATCGCCGGTATCTCCTGTCGGCTGCGGCTGGAACCCGGTCCACCGGTCGCTGCGGTACGCCTCCAGCAGCGCGCCGTTCCACTTGACCACGTACGGCGAATCCTTCCAGAGGATCGCTTGCATCTGATGAACGATGTCAGCGCGCTTCGCGGGGTCGATCTCGGTCTGTTGCTGCTTGTACAGCTTGTCGTACGCGGGGTTGCAGTAGTAGCTGTCGCTGTTCCGGTAGGTGTCGGCATCCGGCGGACGCTCGGCACAGGTGAAGATGCCGAGGATGTAGTTCGGGTCGGGGTTCGGATACCAACCCCAGTCGTAGAGGTCGTAGGTCCCGGCCACCTGGTAGGTCGACAGCTTGTCGCTCGTGATGGTCTGCACGTCGACCTTGATGCCGATCTGCGACAGCCAGTCCTTGACGTACGGTGCCGTCTTGATCGTCGTCTCGTCCGACTCGCGTGTGTAGTAGCGGAACTCGAGCGGCTTGCCGGACTTCGGGTCGATCCGGACGTTGTCCGGCCCCATCGTGTACCCGGCCTGATCCAAGAGAGCGTTGGCGTTGGCGATGCTGAACGAAAGATCCGGGTCGTTCGGACCGGGTTGCCAGTTACCGGTCGTTGCGGTGGGTTGGACCGGCGATATCCCGGGTGAACCGTATCCGAGAAGCACCTTGTCCACGAGGGTTTGGCTATCGATCGCCATCCGCATCGCTTCCCGCACGCGGTAGTCGGTCAGCGCGAGTGCTCCATCCCCGTGTGGGCTGAACCCGCCCGTCTTGTCCGTCTGATACGCCGAGCCCGTGTTGAATCCGATCTCGTCGAAGCTCGGGATGACGGCGCCTCGAGCGGAGATCCCCGGCTTCGTCTTGAGGGTGTTCAGGATGTTCGCCGAGTCGAAGTAGCCGAAGTCGATCTCACCGTTGGTCAGCCCCGCGGCTTCGGCGTCTTCGTTGTTGTAGATGCGGTAGATGATCCTGTCCACCTGAGGCGTGAGCCCAACGGCGTTGCCCCAATAGTTCGGGTTGCGGTCAAGCTCGACGTACTGGCCCTTCACGTACTTCGTGAAGTTGAACGGGCCCGTACCGACGCCCAGCGTCTCCATATCGGTGACGTGACGAGCACCGTTGTAGTCGTTCTGGTACTTGCTCCAGATGTGCTTCGGGAGGATGTACTCGTACAGGAAGACCGACGCGCCGGAATAGAAGGATGTCGGCTGGGTGGAGGTGATGACGAACGTGTTCGGGTCGGTCGCCGTCACCTTGTCGACCAGGGCAAGGTCCGACGAGTAGTTGGGAACGTTGTTATCGAGGTAGTAGTTGAGCGTCCACGCGACATCCTCTGAGGAGAATGGCTGGCCGTCGGACCAGAGCACTCCCGGACGGAGGTGATACGTGGAGGTCAGGCCGTCGGGGCTCGCGTCCACGCTCGTCACCAACGAGTGGTCGAAGTCCGGGCTGAAGTCCTGGGTACTCCAGTTGATCGGGAGGTCGTAGTTGATGGCCCACAGGGTGTAGTCGGTCCCCAGGTAACCGACGAGGGGATTGAGTGAGTCCGGTGTGCTCGTGTCGGCGAAGGTGAAGGTGACCGGTGCGCCGCTGGAGGACGTCGCGCTGCCCGAGGGTGTCGTGGACTGTGCGAACGCGGGTCCCACCAAGGTGGCCATCACGATGCACGTGGCCACGATGGTCGAACCGAGACGCGGCGTTCTCACTGCCCTCTTGCGGTCCAACATGCCGACTCCTCTCTCTCCCCGGGCTCCTGGATCATGGCTTCTACGGTTCTTACGTTGCAACGCAGACATCCGGCTGAGCTATCGCCGGTCGACCTGTCGACAGCACGGCACCCGACCGGCGCCCTCACGCCGACAGCTCCGCGATGTCGATGCTCTCGTACTCGTGCTCGCAGGGGTTTCCCAGGGCGACCCACATCCGTCTCGCTCCCAGGTCGGCCACCATCGAGAACATGACCGCCGAGGCCTCGTCGCCCTCGTTCGGGTCCGGATGCAGGCAGATCGACTGCGGCGCCGAGCTGTGGTCGCGCATGATCGTCATCAGGTCCTCGGCGGAGGTCGGCGCTTCCTCCTCAACGAGCTCCAGGAGCCGCCGCAACCGTGCGACCGAGCCCTCCGACGGCTCGGGGGCCAACTCGGCCAGGTCGCTCCGGTAGTGGTTCGTGTGCGGCGCGGCTCCATCGACCAGCCGGTGCTCGCGCCCGGAGGTCTCGAGGGTGAAGCAGTCGCCGTCCGCGAACGCGAAGACATGACCGTAGCCGCCGGCCCGCCCGGGCATCGCGCCGCGAGCCACCGCGTCCCGACGGTCCCTCGCCTCGAGGGAGCTCCGCGAGACCAGGACCCGAGGCACGCCGACCCCGTCGTCGGAGGCGGTGAGGGAGCCGATCCCCTGCGCGGCCCCGTGCCCGTTGACGCCGACCGCCGGCAGGCAGCAGACGACCGTGGGGCTCGCGACCGAGACACGTCCGTCTGCGGGGTGGTCCACGACCACGGCGACGTTTCCGGCATCGCCGGCGAGCCAGTGCTCGTTGTGCGCCAGCAGGGTTCCCCCGTCCGGCGTCCGGACCGAGATGCTCGAGCATCGATCGGGAGCCGCGGGACGCTGGGTGTACCCCTCCTTCTTCTGGAGGAAGAGGAGCTCGCCTTCCGGAGACTCCAGGAGGGGCTCGAGCTCTTCGAAGGCGTTGATCGCGAACAGCTCGAGGACGGGAACGAGCGCCGCGACCGACATCCCTTTGAGGACGTTCATCATGTCCGGGTAGGCGGTTTCCGCCGCCAGCAGGTAGGGCGTGAGGAGGTCCTGGAGCTGCTCCGACGACACGCCACGTCGGTCGAGGTACCGGTGGTAGAAGGAGATCGAGTCCTGGATCAGGTCCTGGAGCTCCGCGCCCACCTGCATCCCGCGGGAGAAACCGTCTCCGCGGGCGTGGACGACCCGGATCTCGCTCACCGTTCCCGAGCCTCGTCGCGCACGCCGAGGGTGAGCCTATCCTTCGGCCCGGTCATCGGTTCGGTGTCGGCCGCGCATCGGTGCCACGACTGGTGACCCGGTCTACGCCGGAGATCATCCGCCAACGAGCGCGCTCGACCGTGGATACGTGCCCTCCCGTGCCGAGGAGCCGTGATCCGTCCGGACCACCGCCCCGTGCGATGGCGGGGATTATCCAGGTATCGGGCCGAACTGACTAGTCCTCTCTCCGACCGCTCAGACCGCTCCGGAGGCGGCGGCGAGCGCCTGCGCTTCGATCGATCGGATGAACCCGGTCTTCGCCTCGGTGTAGGTATGGACGTCGTTCGGATGCGTTGCCGCGAGCTCTCGCTTGAGCTCCCCGTAGGCGGCGGCGTCCTCCGGATGCGTTCGGAGCCAGTCCCGGAAGGCGAGGTGCCTGCGTTCGAACCGGCTCCCGGCCAGGCAGAGATGCACGTGGAAGCGCCGCTCGCCGTCCAGATCGAGGCTGGCGAACTCGTGGTCGGGGTCGCAGGGATCCAAGACCGTTCGGTACCCCAGACCGTCGCAACGCCGGCACGTACGCACCTCGGGGCTCCATCGAGGCGAGCCCGACGGAGATGTCGATGATGGGCTTGGCCGGAAGCCCCCGGACCGAGGTCGAGCCGATGTGCTCGATCCGGACGACCTGAGCTCCGAGGGCGACCCGGACGCGAGCGGCTTCCTGCTCGAAACGCTCCGGCCAGGCCGGGTCCGGCTGCACGATCGAATACGCGCGCGTCCGGCCGACGCCGTGATGCTCGGCCTTCGAGCCGCGCACCCTCGCGAGGAGCGCGAGACCGTCGAAGAGTGCCTGTTGGGCGGGGTCGTCGTTGGCCGTGTCCTCGGGGTGCCACTGCACCCCGACCATCCACCGCTCCCAGTCGGCGTCCAGGTCGTGGTCGCGTTCGATCGCCTCCACGAGGCCGTCGGACGTCCGACCGGACACGAGCAGTCCGCCCCCGACACGGTCGACCCCCTGATGGTGGTGCGAGGACGCCGCCAGCGTGGAAACCTTCGTGGTCGCGAACAGCCGGCTCGCGTGCTCGACCCCGATGTCGTGGAGGGTCTGCGTGTCGAGGACCGGGACGCCGTGCTGGACCATCCCGGGCAGGTCGGGCAGGTGGGGATGCAACGTGCCCCCGAACGCCACGTTCATGACCTGCATCCCGCGACAGATGCAGAGCGTCGGCACGCGCAAACGGTCCGCCGCCTGGAGCAGCTGGATCTCCAGCTCATCGCGATCGGGCTCGACCCCGTACAGGTGGCCGTCGCGGGGATCGCCCCCGTATCGGGCCGGATCGATGTCGCCGCCGCCCACGAGGAGGAGCCCATCGAAGGGTTCGAGGAGCTCCTCGGGGGCGCCGTCCTCGCCGGGGGAGACGATCGCCGTCCTGGCTCCGGCGCGGCGCAGGCACTCGATGTACGGGCCGGGGACGCCGTATCCGCCGTGGGGCCAGCGGGCGACACGATCGTCCCCGAGGTGGTACGCGACGACCGCGACGAGCGGGCGGTAGGTCATGACCGCTCCCGCGCGACCTCGACGAACCGCCGGAACGTCTCGCGGCCGCGGCGCTCGTGACCGGCCATGTGGAGCCGGATCTCTTCACGCACCCGCGCGGGGGACTTGCCCCACGCCTCCTCCAGATCCTGCTGGGCGCTCGCTTCGGTGACCCACATCTCGGCTTCCACGGCGTCGACCTCTGCGTGGAACTGGGTCGCCCACGCCGTCTCGCCGACCCGGTAGGCCTGATTCGGGACCGCCTCACCGGTGGCCAGGAGCGTCGCGTCCGGGGGAGCTCGAACGTGTCCTCGTGCCAGTGGAACACCGGGTCGCCGTCCGCGTAGTGGCTGAGCACCGGGTCATCGGCCGCCGCAGCGAGCGTTCGGATCGGCTCGAAGCCGAGCTCGCGGACCGGCGCCTTGATCACGTCCGCGCCGAGCGCCCACGCCAGCACCTGCGCCCCGAAGCACAGGCCGAGGAACGGCACGCCGCGTTCGACGGCCTCGTGCGTCAGATCGGCGACCTCTTTGATGAACGGTCGCTCGTCCGCCTGTTCGACGTTCGAGGTGCTGCCGAACAGCACGACGCCGGACACGTCTCCGAGGTTCGGTCGTTCCTCGGCGGGGTCCGTGGCGTCCCAGATCCGCGTCGTCGCTCCCGCCGCTCCGAGGGCGGAGGGGGCGACGCCGTAGGTCTCGAACGCGTCGCAACGAACGAGCAGGATCGGCTTCATCCCGGCGAGTGTAATGCCGCTCAGTCGGTGGCTCCCGAGAGCGTGGCTTCGGCCAAGAGCGTTGCGACGTCGGCGACACGGACCTCCGACCCTGCCGCCTTGGCTGCGTCGTCGAGCATCACGAAGCAGTACGGACACGCCGTCGCGACCGTGTCGGCACCCGTCGCCTTCGCCTCCGCGAAGCGCGTGTCGTTGATGCGCGTTCCCTCGGTCTCCTCCATCCACATCCGGGCGCCGCCGGCGCCGCAGCAGAAGGCGCGCTCGCGGTTCCGAGGCATCTCGATCGCTGCGGCGCCGGCGGCGCGGACCACGTCGCGGGGAGCGTCGAAGCGCCCGTTGTGGCGGCCGAGGTAACACGCGTCGTGGTAGGTGACGGAGCCCCCATCACCGGCAGGCTTCGGGGCGAGCCGCCCCTCGGCCACCAGCGCCGACAGCAGCTCGGTGTGATGCACGACCTCGTACGTTCCGCCGTAGTCGGGATACTCGTTCGCGAGCGTATTGAAGCAATGGGCGCAGCTGGCGACGATCTTCGTCACGCCCGCGCCGTTCAGGGTCTCGACGTTGGCCTCCGCCAGCATCTGGAACAGGTACTCGTGGCCCATCCGGCGAGCCGGATCGCCGGTGCACCGCTCGCGCGGTCCCAAGATCGCGAAGTCGACACCGGCTGCCGTCAGCAGCCGAGCGATGCTCTGGGTGGTCCGTTGGGCGCGTTCGTCGAAAGCACCCGCGCACCCCACCCAGAACAGGACCTCGGGCGCCGGGTCGCCCGGTTGCAGCACGCGGATGTCCTCGACGGGAGCCGTCCAGTCGGTGCGCGCGCTCGCCGGCTGGCCCCACGGGTTCTCGGCCGTCTCGACCCCGCGGAGCATCGCCTCGGCCTCACGCGGGAACCGCGACTCGGCCATCACGAGGTTCCGACGAAGATCGACGATCGTGTCGACGTGCTCGATGTCGACCGGACATTCGCGGACGCACGCGCCGCACGTCACGCAGTCCCAGACCACCTGATCGGCGACCGCGTTCGGGACGAGGGGCTGCAGCTCGACGATCCCCGCGCCGCCCGCGGTGATCAGCGGGGCTTCGTTCGCCACCTGGTCGCGGAGATCCATGATCAGCAGCTTCGGCGAGAGCGCCTTCCCCGTGTCCCAGGCCGGGCAGACCTCCTGGCAGCGACCGCACTCCGTGCACGAGAAGAGATCCAGCACCTGCTTGCGCGAGAGGTCGGTCGCGACCGACGCGCCGAGCCGCACGTCCGCATCCGCTCCCTCGAGGTCGATCCGGAGCGGCTCGAGGTAGCCGCGAGGTTGGTTCTTCGCGAGATAGACGTTCGGGGCCGCCGTGATGATGTGCAGGTGCTTCGACCGCGGCAGGTAGGTGAGGAACCCCAAGACGATCAGCAGGTGTGACCACACCAGGACGCGCTCGGCCACCTCCGTGCCTCGGCCGCCACCGAACAGGCCGGAGAGCGCGTCGGCGACCGGCGCGGCGGCGGGATGATCCGCGAACCCGAGCGCGATCCGGCTCGCGTTCCACAGCAACAACGTCGTGACGATCCCGAGGATCGCGAGCAGGATCCGGTCCGCCTCCTCCATGTGCGAGCCACGGAACCGGTCCGGCCGCTGGACCTTGCGGATCGTGAACGCGATCGCGACGCCGAGGACCACGAGGATCGCGAAGAGATCCTGGAGGAACGCGAACCACGCCACGTGGCCGAGGTAGGGGAGCGTCCAGTGGGGGTCGATCGCCGCGAGCATCGCCTCGACGATCGTGGGCAACAGGACGAGGAAGCCCCAGAAGATGAACGCGTGCATCACGCCGGGGGCGGCCTTCTGGAAGAGCTTGCGCTGCCCGAGCACGTGGGAGAGCTCCCGGCGCGCCCGCGCGCCGGGGTGGTCCGTGCGCGCGGCGGGCCGCGCCGCGCGCAGGACGTCGAGCCGCGCGCGGGCGCGCTTCCAGAACAGGGTGACCGCCACGGTCAGGACGGCCGCGAGGGCGAGGGCGCTCAGGAGCCTTTGCGTCGGCGGATCTCCTCCGTGAGGGCGGGGAGCACCTGGAACAGGTCGCCGACCACGCCGAGGTCGGCCATCGCGAGGAGCGGAGCGTCCGCGTCCTTGTTGATCGCGACGATCCGCTTCGCGCCCTTCATCCCCACGATGTGCTGCAAGGCGCCGCTGATCCCGGCGGCGAGATAGACCTCGGGCTTGACGGTCTTGCCCGTCTGCCCGATCTGGTAGCTGTACGGCACCCACCCGGCGTCGACGGCGGCGCGAGAGGCACCGACGGCCGCGCCGCCGATCGCGCTCGCCAGCTCGTCGAGCATCGCGAACGCGTCGGGCCCACCCAATCCGCGCCCCCCGGCCAGGACCACCTTCGCGTCCTCGAGCCGGGGCCCGCTCGCCGTCTCTTCGTGGCGCTCCACGACCCGCGCGCCCCGGACGTCCTCGGGCACCTCGGCGTCGACCGGCAGGACCCGTGCCGTGCCACCCGTCGGTTCGGCGGCGATGCTCTTCGGCCGCAGGAGGATGAGCGTCGGCGCCGGCCCGGCGAGCTCGACGTCGACGATCTTCGTGCCGCCGAAGATCTCCGCGCGCGCGTGTCGCGGATCCGCGATGCTCGTGGCGTTGCCCATGAGGGACGATCCGATCCTCCCCTGGAGCCGGCCGGCGACGTCACGCGAGTCGTACGTCTGCGCGAACAGGACGACGTCGGGAGTCTCGGCCTCGATCAGGCCCGCCAGCACGTGGGCGGCCGGCCGCCCGGGATGCTCGGTGAAGACCGGATCGTCGGAGGCGTACACGGTGGCGGCGCCGTGCGCCCCGAGCTCGGCTGCCGCCTCGGTCGCGCCGGGACCCAGCGCGATCGCCGCCGGCTCTTCGTCGAACGACCGGGCGTGGGTCAGCAGCTCGAGCGCGGCCGGGTGCGGGCCATCCGGCGTGACCTCCGCGTACACCCAGGCCCGGGCCACGGTTCAGATCACCTTCGCCTCGGCGAGGAGGTCGGCGATCCTTCCGACGGCCTCGTCACCGTGCACGACCTCGCCGCCGGCCTTGGTCGGCGCGTCCGTCACCGCGGTGACGGTCTGTGTCGCGGCCAGGTCCGACAGTCCGAGGTCCTGCAGGCTCGGCCGGTCGACCGGCTTCTGCTTCGCCTGCATGATGCCTTTGAGGCTCGGATACCGCGGTTCGACCGAGCCGGCGGTGACCGTCACGACGGCGGGGAGCGGGCACTCATAGACGTCGTATCCGCGCTCGGTCATCCGCTCGATGCGGGCCCCTGCGTCGGAGGGCTCGAGACGCCGGACGGCGGTCACGCTCGCGATCCCGAGGATCTCCGCAACGGTCACCGGCACCGTCCCGGTGTACCCGTCGGTCGACTCGACGCCGGCAACGACGAGGTCGAAGGGATACGTCGCGATCGCCGCGGCGAGGACACGGGCGGTCACGAGCGCGTCCGCTCCGCGGAGCGCCGGATCGCTCACGAGCATCCCGCGGCCAGCGCCCATCGCGAGCGCGCGTTGGAGGGCCTGTCCCGCTTCCTCGGGCCCCATCGAGACGACGGTCACGTCCCCGCCGTGCTGTTCGGTGAGCTGCAGCGCGAGCTCCAAGCCGTACTCGTCGCCGGGGTCCAGCATCCCCTCGACGCCGCTTCGCACCACGAGGTGATCCGGACCGAGGGTCGGCGTGCCGGTCGGGACGAGCTTCGCGCACACGACGACGTTCACCGTCGCAGCCTACCGGGCACGCCCCATCGAGGGGCGCACGGATACAGTCTGACCCGTGCCTGACGAGGTTCGACCACCGAGCGCTCTCGACGGCGTCCTCGTCGCCGACTTCTCCCGCGTCCTGGCCGGACCGCTCGCGACGATGATCCTCGGTGACCTCGGGGCCGAGGTCGTCAAGGTGGAGCACCCGGACGGCGGCGACGACACGCGCGCGTGGGGCCCGCCGTGGTCCCCGGAGGGCGATGCCAGCTACTACCTGGGGCTGAACCGGAACAAGCGGAGCGTGACCCTCGATCTCAAGGACCCGACGGACCTGGACGCCGCCAAGGATCTCGCCCGGCGGGCCGACGTCGTGATCGAGAACTTCCGACCCGGCGTGATGCACCGCCTCGGTCTGGACGAGCCGGCGGTCCGGGCTTCGAACCCAGCCGTCGTGTACTGCAGCATCCTGGGGATCGGTCGCGGGGACGTCGCCGGCTACGACTTCCTGGCGCAGGCGGTCGGCGGCCTGATGAGCGTCACGGGTGATCCCGAGGGCGAGCCTCGGAAGGTCGGCGTGGCGCTCGTGGACGTGATGGCGGGTCTGCACGCGGCGATCGGGATCGTGGCAGCGCTCCGCCACCGTGAACGGACCGGCGAGGGTCAGCTCGTCGAGGTCGATCTGCTGTCGACCACGTTGTTCTCGCTCGTCAACCAGGCGAGCGGGTACCTGACGGCGGGCGTCGTCCCCCATCGGATGGGGAATCGGCACCCGAGCATCGCCCCCTACGAGACGTTCGCCACGTCCGACGGGCCCATCGTGATCGCGGTGGGCAACGACGGGCAGTTCCGGACGCTCTGCCGGTCGTTGGGCGTCGAGTCGCTCGCCGACGACCCGAGCTTCGCGACCAACGGCGATCGGGTGACGAACCGGGACGCGCTCGTCGGCGCGTTGGAGGCGCGCCTGCGATCCGCGTCCGCGGCCTCCTGGGTCGACCTCTTGCGGCGGGACGGGATCCCGTGCGGCGTCGTCCACGATGTGGCCGAGGCCTTCGCCTACGCCCGGACGGTCGGCCTCGATCCCGTCGCGACGCTTCAGCGTCGCGACGGGATCGAGGTCGACACGGTGGCCAACCCGCTCCGCATGTCGTTGACGCCGATCCGCTACGACCTGCCGCCGCCGTCCCTGGGCGAGCACACCGGCGAGGTCCTCGGCCGGGCGCGCGAGAAGGACGTCTCTCGTGGGACCATCAGGGGAGAACCCGGCAGGGGAGAACTCCGGGAACGCCAAGGAGAAGCCATGAGCGACCTCAAGCCGTCGGATCTGCTGGACCTGGATGCGCTGCTCTCGGACGAGGAGCGCCAGATCCGGGACCTCGCCCGCGAATGGGTGCACGACCGCATCCTGCCGGAGGTCGACGACTGGTACGAACGCGGCGAGTTCCCCGCGCGGGAGCTGGCCAAGGAGCTCGGCGAGCTCGGGTTCTTCGGGATGCAGCTGCCGGGGATCGGGGACCTCGGCGCGGTCGCCTACGGGTTGGTCGAGCTGGAGCTCGAGGCCGGCGACTCCGGGCTGCGATCGTTCGTCTCCGTGCAGAGCGCGCTGGCGATGTACGCGATCCATGCGTTCGGCTCCGACGAGCAGAAGGCGCACTGGTTGCCGCGGATGGCGAGCGGGGACGCGATCGGCTGCTTCGGTCTCTCGGAGCCCGACAGCGGGAGCGATCCGGGATCCATGCGAACGACCGCGCGCCGCGACGGCGACGATTGGATCGTGAGCGGAACGAAGATGTGGATCACGAACGGCGGGGTGTCCGACGTGGCCGTCGTCTGGGCGAACACCGACGACGGGATCCGCGGCTTCCTGGTGCCGTGCGACCTGCCCGGGTTCAGCGCGCCCGACATCCACCGGAAGATGTCGCTGCGCGCCTCGGTGACCTCGGAGCTGGTGATGGATGACGTGCGGCTCCCCGCGGACGCGATCCTCCCCGGCGTCGAAGGGTTGCGCGGCCCGCTGAGCTGCCTCAACGAGGCGCGGTACGGGATCGTGTGGGGAGTGATGGGCGCGGCGCGGTCGTGCTTCGAGACCGCCCTCACCTACGCGAAGGAGCGCGTGCAGTTCGACCGGCCGATCGCCTCGTTCCAGCTGACGCAGAAGAAGCTGACGGACATGGCGGTCGAGCTGACGAAGGGCACGCTCCTCGCCTACCAGCTCGGCAGGATGAAGGAGGAGGGCCGGCTCCGCGCCGAACAGGTGTCGCTCGGGAAGCTCAACAACACCCGTGAGGCCATCGCGATCGCGCGGATGTCCCGCGGGGTCCTCGGAGCGAACGGCATCACGCTCGAGTACCCGATCATGCGCCACATGACGAACCTCGAGTCCGTCCTCACCTACGAGGGGACCGAGGAGATCCACACCCTCGTGATCGGCCAGCTCCTCACCGGGATCCGCGCGTTCACGTAGCGAGCGCGGCCGCTAGACGGATCGGTCGTACCGCGCGCGCTCCCAGTCCGTGACCGTCTCGCGCCAGGCCTTGAGCTCCCATCCCCGAGACGTCGCGTAGTAGTCGCCGAAGTCCTTCCCCAGCGACCCCCGCAACACGTCGTCGGTCTCGAAGGCCCGGAGGGCCGACTCGAGCGAGGACGGCAGCTCGGGGAGCTCGCTGGCGTACGCGTCTCCGACGACGGGGTCCGGCGGATCGATCCCCTTGCGGATCCCGTCCGCCGCCGACGCGCCGATCGCGGCGAGCGCCAGGTAGGGGTTGGCGTCGGCGCCGGGCCGACGGCACTCGAACCGCCAGAGCTCCGGTCGGTCCGAGCGGATCGCGCGCACCGCACACGAACGGTTGTCGTAGCCCCAGGTCGCGTTGATCGGCGCGAACCATCCGGGAACGAGGCGCTTGTACGAATTGATCGTCGGGTTCAACAGCAGGGAGGCTGCCGGGAGGTGTTCCAGGACGCCGGCGATCGCCGACCCGAACACAGCGGGGATCGCAGCATCGCGGCCGCCGGATGCGAACGCGCTGGTTCCGCCCTGCCACCACGACATGTGGACGTGTCCGCTCGACCCCTCCTCTCCGGGTGCGGTCTTCGCCAGGAAACTGGCGCGCAAGCCCAACGATGCGGCCAGCCGCTTGACCCCGAACTTCAGGAGGGCGGCGTCATCGGCAGCCGCGAGCCCTCGCCGCGCGCCGAGGTTGAGCTCCAACAGGCCCGGGCCCGCCTCGGTATGGACCGCGGAGAGCTCGATCCCGAGCCCTTCCACGGCGCGGACGAGCTCGTCGAGGAATCGGTCGTAGCCTCCGATCTCGTTCAGGCTGTAGCTGATACCGCTCGACGTCGGGCTTCCCTGGGCATCCCAGATCCGGATCTCGTACTCGATCGCGGACATCACCTCGTACCCCAGATCTTCCGCGTCGGCGAGGACCCGCCGGAGGACCTCGCGCGTCGCGAAGTCGCACGGTGAACCGTCGGGCCAGCTGGGGGTGGCCAGGCAGACACGCCAGCCCGGCCGCCACGCCAGATCCCGGAGTGTCTCGACGTCCGGGCGAACGATCAGGTCCGCTGCCCCCGTCCGGATCCCGAAGCGTTCGTAGTCGGTGATGGGCGTGTCCACGGGATCGAGCCCGAGGATCAGGTCCGTCATCACCGTTCCGTGCTTGACGGCCGAGTCGAACGCATCCGGCCGGAGCGCCTTCCCTCGGATCGAGCCGTTGACGTCGGGGATCCCGAGGAGGACGAACTCCTCACCCGAGCCGGCGCTCATGCGGTCCTCGTCAAGGCGTCCTTGATCGCGCCCTCCACGTCCTCGATCGTGGCGGCGAAACGGTCGACCATCGCTCCCAGCTCGTGGTCCGAGCTCGTGTACGCGGGAGCGAGGAGCGTCTGGTCGCCGGCGAAGCCGTCGGCCTGTGGATGGGTCGACGTGACGAGGAGCTCACGTTCGAACGCGGCGTCGTCCACGAGCGACGCCGCGTCCAGCTCGACCGGGAGGAACGACTCGCCGTCGCGCGGGTCGACGAGCTCCACACCCAGCAGGAACCCGCGCCCCCGCACCTCTTTGACGATCTCGGAGCCTTCGAGCGCCGCTTCGAGCTCGTCGCGCAGGCGGGGTCCCCGGTCGTGGACCCGTTCCACCAGGTGCCCGTTCGACGAGGAGATCGAGGACCGCCAAGCCGACGGCGGACGACACCGGGGCGCCGTCCCACGTATGCCCCAGGTCGAACTCGCGCGACCCGCGATCGATCGCGTCGTACACGTCCTGCCTGCAGAACACCCCGCCGAGTGGCGCGTATCCGGCCCCGAGGCCCTTGCCGACGGTCACGATGTCGGGCTCGATCGGCAGCTGATGAGCGGCGAGCCACGTCCCGGTGCGTCCCATCCCGGTGACCACTTCGTCGAAGCAGATCAAGAAGCCGTGCTCCGCGCGCCGCTCGTCCAGCCCGCGCCAGAACGCTTCCGGCGGCGAGTAGGCGGGCAACGCCGCTGCGCTCACGGGCTCGCAGAAGAACGCCGCGATCGTCTCCGGCCCGGCCTCGTCGAGGAGTTCGTCGAGTCGTCGCAGCGCGGCCTCGCCGGTCGGGTCGAACCGCCACGTCGATGGCTCGAGGTGCAGGTGGTGCGCGAGGTACGGGGTGTACGGCTCCTGCAGCGTGCGACGGCCGCTCAGGGCGAGCGTTCCCATCGTGGAACCGTGGTAGGCCTGCGCGGGGGAGATCACCCGCCAGCGGTCCGCATCGCCTCGCTCCACGTGGTAGAGCCGCGCGAGCTGTAGCGCCGTCTCGTTGGCTTCGGAGCCACCCGAGACGAACCGGATCCGCGCCATCTCCGGGGCCGCGATCTCCAGCAGACGGTCGGCGAGCCGCTCCTGCGGCTCGTTCGTGAAATGGTGGTTGTAGAAGTACGAGATGGCCTCGGCCTGTCCGGCCGCCGCCGCGACGACCGCGGGGACACCGTGTCCCAGACACGCGACCATGGCGCCGCCGGAGCAGGCGTCGAGGATGCGCCGGCCGTCGGTCGTGGTGAGCCAGACCCCGTCGCCTCGTTCGATGCTCGGGTACGGCAGGTCGAGGAAGCGGGGGAACACCTTCGTGTCCTCCGACCGGACCGCCCCCTCCATCGTCGTCTCCTCAGCCGAGGGTCGCCCGCGAACGGCCCGGGTGGAGTCGCGCGACATCGCGGAGGAACCAGTCCATGAGCCGCAACGACATCCGCTTGCTGTCCACGGCACGTCGCTTCGTCTCCTCGAGCAGGGCGTCCGGATCCACGCCGTCCGCGTCGAGCTCGTGGCGGTACTCGCGCACCCAGTCGGTCATGATGTCGGTCGTGACCTCGGGATGGAACTGCAGCCCGAGGCTCCGACCCATCACGAAGGCCTGTGGGCCAACGTCCGTCTCGGCCATCAGGGTCGCTCCGGGCGGAAGCGCGAACGTGTCGAAGTGCCACTGGAACCACGGTCCTTCCGGCACCATCTCGGGGTCGGTGCTCTTCACCGGGAGCCAGCCGATCTCCGAGTCGGACGAGCGATACACCTCGCCGCCGAGGACGCGCGCGAGCATCTGACCGCCGAAGCAGAGACCGAGCACCGGCACCTCCGCGTCCACCGCTCGTCGCAGCAGGCTCGCCTCGCGGGGGACGAACGGCTTCGTGTCGTCGAACGCGGCGAACTCCGACCCCAGCGACACGATGAGGTCGTAGCGGGTCGGATCCACCTCGCGGTCGTGGACGTCGATCCGGAACGTCTCGACGCTCGCGCCGTGGCCACCGAGCCACTCGGTGACGAGGCCCGGCGGCGTGGGCTCCTCGTGCTGGAGGATCAGGGCCCGCATCGGGGTGGCAGTCGCATCGGGAGGGGTCATCGGGGACCTCCGCTGGTGGACAGGATCGAGAGCTCTCGCTCGACGTCCTCCGCGACGTGACCGACCACCTCGGCGAACCGGGAAACCATCTCCGCGAGCTCCTCGTCCGTCGCCGTGAACGCCGGGGCGAACAACGACTGATCCCCCGCGAAGCCGTCGCGCGTCGGTTGCGTGGACAGGGTGATCAGGCCCCGCTCGAACGCGACGTCGTCGATCCGTCCGGCGACCCGTAGCTCGCGCGGCAGGAACGAGGTGTTGTCGCGCGGATCGACGTACTCCACCCCGAGCAGGTAGCCGTGGCCACGCACCTCGCGAACCAAGGGGATGCCGGCCAGCGCGCGTTCGAGCTCATCCCGCAGGCTCGGTCCCCGGTCCCGGACCCGTTCCACGAGCCGCTCCGACCGCAGCGCCTCCAACACCGCGAGACCGACCGCCGCTGCGAGCGGGGCCCCGTCCCAGGTGTGCCCGGGGGTGAAGCGTCGCGATCCCCCGGCGACGGCGTCGTAGACGTGCTCGCGGACGAGCACCGCCCCGATCGCCGCGTAGCCGGCTCCGAGCCCCTTCGCGGTCGCGATGATGTCGGGGACGCACGCGGTCGCCGCGCCGGCGAACCAGTTCCCCGTGCGGCCGACGCCGGTCACGACCTCGTCGAAGCACACGAGGAAGCCGAAGCGCTCGCGGCGCTCGGCGAGGCCCTCCCAGAAGCGGCGTGGCGGGGTGTAGGCGGGCAGGGCGGCGGCGCTGATCGCCTCGCAGAAGAACGCGGAGACGTTCCCCGGACCTGCTTGCTCGAGGGCGCGATCGAGAGCCTCGAGCGCCGCTTCGCCGCTCGGGTCGAACCGCCACGTGCTCGGCGGGATATGGAGGTGTTGGGGCAGGTAGGGGCCGAACGGGCCGTGCAGCCCGGGTCGTCCCGTGAGGGCGAGGGTCTCCATCGTGGGGCCGTGATACGCCTGCGCCGGCGAGATCACCTGCCAGCGATCGCCCTCGCCTCGCTCGACGTGATAGCTCCGGGCGAGCTGGATCGCCATCTCGATGGCGTCCGCTCCGGCGACCGTGAACTTCACGCGACCGAACCCTTCCGGAGCGACCGCGATCAGCTCGTTCGCCAGCCGTTCCTGGAGCGGGTTCGTGAGCCGTTCGTTGTGCGCGTAGGCGAGCTTCCCGGCCTGGACGCGGGCGGCCTCGATGATGTCGCGGCGGCCGTGGCCGAGCGTCGCCGCCATCGAACCGCCGCTCATCGCGTCCAGGTACCGACGACCGGCGGTGTCCTCGATCCAGACGCCGTCGCCGCGGGCGATGACCGGCATGGCCCGTCCGAGCTCGAGCGGGAAGACGTGCGTTCGCTCGCTCTGGATCGACGCGTCGGCCATCCGGCTCCCCTTCACGCGGGCCGTGCCTGCCCGCACGGTCCCGCCTTCCGCCTAGCGTAGGGCAACGCCCCGTTGCGGACCAATGGGCCGTCAAGGTATACCCACCACACCGGGAGCCGTTGCGCGGGACGGAAGGAGCCGGCATGAGCGACGTCAGGGAGATCCTCGGGGGCTGGCAGTCGGACGGGATCGGATTCGTCCGCTTCGAGCTCCCCGACATGCACGGCATCTCGCGATCGAAGACGATCCCGATCGCCCACGCGTTCGACTACGCCGAGCGCGGGCTCAACATGTACGGGGGAGCGAGCGTCCTCGACACGAGATCGGACGTCGTCCCGGGCACCCTGTACCACGACAAGAAGGGGTACGGCGACCAGTTGCTGTTCCCCGACCCGGACTCGGCCGCGGTGATCCCGTGGATGGACCGAACGGCGAGGTTCATCTGTGACGCGCAGTGGTACGACGGGACGCCGCTGGCGGCGACCCCTCGCTCCGTCTTCCGTCGTGCGCTCGAGAAGGCTCGTGCGATGGGGTTCGACACGCTGATGGGCTCGGAGTTCGAGTTCTATCTCCTGACGGGGGACACCCACGAGCCGCTCTTCGACGGCTATCACATCTTCAACACCGTCCGGAACGACTACGTCCCGACGATCCGCCGGATCATCGAGGAGATGCCGAAGGTCGGGGTGGACATCATCACCGCGAACTGCGAGTACGCCGGGTCGCAGTGGGAGATCAACTTCGCGCCCGGCCGCGGCCTCGCGGGTCCGGACGACGCCTTCACGTTCAAGAACGGGGTCAAGGAGATCGCGAAGCAGGACGGCTACCTCGCGACGTTCATGACGAAACCGTGGGCGGATCATTCGGGGAGCGGGTGTCACACCCACCTGTCGCTGCTCTCCGCGGACTCGGGGAAGAACGCGTTCGGCGACGCCGACGACCCGTACGGGATGACCGACACGTGTCGCTCGTTCATCGCCGGGATCCTGAAGTACGCGCGCGCGTTCGACGCGGTGATCGCTCCGACCGTGAACTGTCTCCGGCGGCGCCGGCCGCATACGTTCAGTCCGTCGAACATCTCGTGGGGCCTCGAGGATCGCTCCGCGCTCGTCCGGGTGAAAGGCGGCGGCCCGGAGCACAAGCACATCGAGTACCGCGCGCCGTCGGCGCTGTCGAACCCCTACCTCGTCGGGGCGGCGTTGATCCAGGCGGGGCTGCGCGGCATCGAGGAGGGGTTGCCCGCACCCGAGCCGGCCACGCCGGGCGTCCCGGCCGAGGAGGATCCATCGTTCGAGAAGCTCCCGATCGCGCTCGAGGAGTCGCTGGAAGCGCTCGAACAGGAGCCGGCGACGAAGGAGTTCTTCGGCGAAGAGTTCGTGACCGTGTACTCGGCCATGCGGCGCTACGAGCTTTCCCGGTTCACGGACTCGGTCACGGACTGGGAGCGCGCCGAGTACCTGGAGCTGTTCTAAGCCCGATGGCTGGCGGTTCGAGAGCGGCGGGTGGCGGCGCGGGCGCCGCTGCCGCGAAGGCGGCGCGGCGACTCGCCGCCGCCGGCGTCGAGATGGTGGCGCTCGCGATGGTCGACAACGCCGGGGTGACGCTCGTGAAGTGCGTCCCGCTGCACCGCTTCGAGGAGGCCGTCCGGTTCGGGATCGGACTGTCGCCCGTGTTCTCCGTCTTCCTCGTCGATGATTCGATCACGTCGTCGCCCGACCTCGGCGGGCCGGCTGGCGACACGCGCCTGATGCCCGACCCCGCGGCAACGACGCCGCTCGCGGCGAGCCCCGGCTGGGCGATCGCGCCGGTCGACCAGCTCGATCAAGAAGGAGAGCCGTACGCGGCCTGCACCCGGACGTTCGCGAGGAGGATGCTCGAGCGGCTGGCGGGCTTCGGGCTCGAGCTGCGCGGCGCCTACGAGATGGAGTTCTTCCTCGGCCATCGGACCACGGATGGATCGCAGGAGGATCCGCAGCCCGCACACCCGGGGCCGGCCTACAGCGCGATCGCCCTCGCCGAGGTCGAGCCGTTCGCGACGGCGTTGATCCGCGCCCTCGAGGAGCAAGGGACGGGCGTGATGCAGTTCCACCCGGAGTACTCGACCGGACAGCTCGAGGTGTCGATCCCGCACGGCACCGGGATCGCGGTCGCCGATACGAACCTGGTCCTGCGGCAGACGATCCGCGCCGTCGCCCGGAGCCACGGGTTCGTCGCCTCGTTCGCCCCGGTCGTGTTCCCGGGGCTCGTCGGCAACGGAGCGCACCTGCACCTCAGCCTGTGGAACCGGCGCGGTCGCAACATCTTCAACGGCGGCCGTGGACCGGACGGCATGACCCGCGAGGCCGAGGCCTTCACGGCCGGCGTCTTGGGATCGCTGCCCGCGCTCACGGCGATCACCGCTCCGTCGGTCGCGAGCTACCAGCGGCTCCAGCCACACCGATGGAGCGGTCCGTGGGCCGTCTGGGGACGGGAGAACCGGGAGGCCGCGCTGCGGTTCGTGACCGGGATGGTCGGGAGCCGCCCGGACGCGGCGAACCTCGAGCTGAAGTCGATGGATCCCGCGGCCAACCCGTACCTCGCCCTCGGCGCGATCGTCGCCGCCGGCATCGACGGCGTGGAACGCGAGCTGGCGCTCCCCGAGTCGATCCTCGACGATCCGGCGGCGATCCCCGCGGCGCGACGACGCTCGCTGGGGATCCGGCAGCTCCCGTCCTCGCTCGGCGCCGCGATCCGCGAGCTCGAACGATCGACCGTCATCCGAAGCGCGATGGGAGACGTCTTGTTCGACGCGTTCCTCGCGACCCGACGCGGCGAGAACGCCCTGTTCGCTGCGATGGATCCGGCCGACATGGTTCGGGCGCATCGATGGCGGTATTGAGCGGAGGGCTCGATGGCTGACGTCGACCTGTCGGGTCTCCAGATCGTCGACGCGCATACGCATCCCTATCGCATGGAGGACTTGCTCGAGAAGGGGTCCGAAGGCTTCGACACCCGAGCGACCTTCCTCGGCGAGTCGTTCTCCTCGTCGTCGCGGCTGGATCCGGAGCTGTGGCCGACCGCGGACCGGCTGACGGACTCGACGGTGATGGGGATCACGATCGTGCGTTGGCTCGCGCGTCACCTCGAGTGCGAGCCCACGCGCGAGGCGGTCGCGGCCGCGCGCGAGGTCGCGTTGCGCGCCGACCCCGTGGCGTACACGAAGAGCCTCCTCGATGCGGCCGGTGTGGTGGCGGTCCTCGCCGATGAGGGCTACCCGCAGCCGCCGATCCCCGCGCCGGAGTTCGCCGGGACGATCGGCGTGCCGGTGCACCGCGTCGCGCGCCTGGAGCCGTGGATCCTCGCGAGACGCGAAGGGACGTTCGATGACCTGGTCGCCGGCGTGGAGGCCGATGCGACCGAGGCCGCCTCCGACCCGAACTGCGTCGCGTACAAGTCGATCGTCGCGTACCGGACCGGCCTGGACGTCGGCGATCCCTCGCCGTCGGAGGCGGCGGAGGCCTTCACGCGCTGGCGCGCCGACGGCTGGGGCGAGACGCGGGCGCACGCGAAACCGGTCAGGGACTTCCTGATCCGGCGAACGCTCGCGGTCGCCAAGGCGCACGACCGAGCGTTCCATTTCCACTGCGGCGGCGGGGACCCCGACATCGACCTGGAGCACGCGTCGCCCAAGGGGTTGTTCCCGTTGCTGGTCGACGTCCAGCACCAACCGGTCGTGCTGGTGCACAGCGGGTTCCCCTGGGTCGAGGAGGGGGCGTTCATCGCCTCGGTCCTGCCGAACGTCTACCTCGAGCTCTCCGAGCTCATCCCGTGGGGGTGGGGACAGGTCGAGCCCGCGCTCGACCTCATCGTGGGCTCCGTCCCCGCCGCGAAGATCATGTACGGATCGGATGAGGCGGGCGAGCCCGAGGGCTTCTGGGTCGCGGCCCTGATGGCTCGGGCCGCGCTCCAACGGGTCCTCGGGCGCCTCGTCGACCGCGACTACGTCGCGGTCGACGAGGCCCACCGCCTCGGAGAGCTCATCCTCGGCGACAGCTGTCGAGGCCTGCACGGCCTGAGCGGCTGAGGGACGTTCCCGGATGCGATGGGGCCCCGCCCTTCGGGCGGGGCCCCATCACTGCCCTCCGTGCGTCGAAGCGGGTCACGCCATGGACGTGTCCTCCGCGATCTCCTGGGTCGCCGCACCCTCGCCGAGGAGCTCCACGTCGGTCTTCCCGCGACGCGTGCGCTGCGAGATCAGGTAGATCGCGATCCCCGAGATCACGGAGACGGCCGTGAACGCGAGCATCCACTCGTTCCACACCTTGAGGACCGGGAATCCCGTCGGGTACCACGACCCAACGAAGATGAACATCACCGCCAGGACGTTGACCACGAACCCGACCGCGCCGCAGACGAAGAGCCATCCGACGGGGATCCGGCGCTCCTGCTCGAACCGCTCCGGCTCGGCTCGCTTCGCGAAGAAGATGTCGAGGAACAACAACGCGGTCGAGATGCACCACACGATCGTCACGCCCGCGTAGAGGACGTAGAAGGCCTTATACGGGTCTGCCTCTCCGCGTCCCACGATGAAGAACACGAAGATCGCGAGGATCGTGGAGATCGCCGTCTGCAAGGTGATCGCGTTCGCCGGTACCTTGTTCCGGTTGACCTTGCCGAACTGGTGGGGGAGGCGCTTCTCCAGCCCGGACACGAACAGCAGTCGGCCGAAGGAGTAGTTGTAGACGACCGCCACGGTCAGGAACACCCACGCCATGACGATCGAGACGATGCGCTCCCGCCCACTTGCCGATCGCGAGCCCGACGGTCTCCGCGCCGCCCGTCGTGCCGTTCGCCCCTCCGGCCTCGATCACGACCATGTTGCCCCAGGTAGCCCAGAGGTAGGCGGCCATCACGATGATGCTGCCCCAGAACAGGAACGTCCTGATCGCCTTCTCGCCGCCCGTGACCTCGACCCCCATGTTCAGGGGCGTCTCGATCCCGAGGAGGGCGAGGATCGCGAAGGAGAAGAACGTCAGGTTCGCGGGAAGTCCGAGCGCGAGCGTGCTCGCCCTGGAACGGGTTCCACCCCGTGGCGAACGAGGTCGAGGACGGGTTCCCCTTCAGGAGCCAGATCACGCCGGAGAGGCCGATCAAGAAGATCACTGAGACGTACGCCCAGAACTGTACGTTCACGTAGTTCTGCGTCACGCGCATCTTCAGGTACGACATCGAAGCGCTGAACCAGAGGACGGCGAGCACCACGAGCCCGAGTTGCCAGTTCTTCGTGAGGATCTCGCACGGCGCGCCGTTGCACGTGAAGAACGACGCGAACGATTGGAGGAAGTTGGCCACGAGGATCCCGATGAACACGAGCGAGATCGGGCCGGGCCACCAGGCGACGAACCCGGCGAAGAACCCCCAGAACGGGCCCAGGACCTTGTGGGTCCACACGTAGAGGGATCCCTCCTCGGGGAACATCCGGCCGAGCTGCGCGGTGATGAACCCGCCGGTGATCAGGAACGTCGCGAACGCGAGGATCCAGAAGACGAAGATCGACGGTCCCGCGGCCTGCACCCCCGCCGCGTTGTTGATGAACAGGACGATCGCGACGAAGATCACGACGAGGTCGAACGGCCCGAGCGTCCTCGCCACGAGGACCGGCGCGACCTTCTCCGAGATCATCGCCTGTTCGTCGGTTCGGCTTGCCATGCGGCACCCCCTCCCGAATGGTGGAGGCGCCCGTCGAGCGGGCGTTCCCCACCAGCTGACGTCGCGCGAATCGTTGCACCGGAGGGCGGGCCTGTCCAGCCGTCGCTCGAGGCGAAATCCTCGGACGTACTCCGTCAGGATGAGGGAGCGGGTTCGCTCCCTCGGGCCTCGCCGGTACGCCGACTGCCATCTCCACGAGCCGCCGTGCGTCTGCCCGTATACCTCGCGACCCGGGAGGTACTCCTTCCTGGCCTTCGCGACGAACGTGTAGTTCGGGTCGCAGACGTTCGCGACGGGGCTCTCCGAGATCTGCGTCACCAACTGGTAGGCGTCGAGCTTGTCCAGGCCGGACTCCTCGACGAGCCACAGGACCAGGTCGCCGTGGGCGATCCGGAACGCATCCTCGAGCGGGCGCGCGGAACCCGTCGACATGATGTAGGTCTCGTCCTCCAAGCGCGGCCAGGGCGTCTGGCGGCCCTTGATCAGATCGACGATCAACGTGGTCTCCATCGCTCCTTCGACGGCCACGCCACACGTCTCGCCCTCACCCTGGCGGTAATGGCCGTCTCCGATCGAGAACAGCGCGCCCGGAACGTTGACGCCGAGGTAACACGTGGTGCCCGCGCGCATCTCCGGCGTGTCCATGTTGCCGCCGTGCGGGCCGGGAACCAGTGCCGAGCGCGCCTCGAGGTTGGCCGGCGCCACGCCCACCGTGCCGTGCATCGGCTCGAGCGGGAGCTCGACGGTGTGGTCGCTGCGCCGGGCTTCGTAGCGGACGGTGCGCCGCGTCGCGTCCACCTCGTAGATCCAGACGAGCTCCTCGAGCGGATCCTGCAGCGTCACCGTCGCGAGGGTCGAGGTGAGCGCGCCGAACAGCGGGAAGGTCGTCGAGACGCCCCAGTCCCTCGCGGGTTCGAGGGAGACGAGATGCAACGCCAGCGTGTCGCCGGGCTCCGCCCCCTCGACGAAGAACGGTCCCGTCTGCGGGTTCAGGAACGGGAACGTGATCTTCTCCGACGCCAGGTCGTCGACGGTGCTGACGAGTCCCGTGAAGCAGTCATCCGTCCAGAGCTCGAGCACGTCCCCGGGCTTCACCGTCATCACCGGATCGGCGCCACCGAACGTCCACGCGTAGTCGCTCCGCTCAGGTCGGTACGGGATGACGTTCAGGTCTGCCATCGCGCTCACCCGCGCTCGAAGTACCGGGCCAGCTCCCAGTCGGTCACGCACGTGTTGTCGAAGATGATCTGTTCCTGTTCGGCCGTGTTCAACAGGTGCTCGAACACGAAGTCCCCGAACGCCTCGCGTGCGACCGTCGATCCGCGGAACGTCTCGACCGCCTCGTGCAACGAGGTCGGGACACGGGGGACGTCCTTGGCCTCGTAGGCGTTGCCGTGGAACATCTCCGGTGGTTCCACCTTGTTGCGGATCCCCCACATCCCGCTCGCGATCGTGGCGGCGAAGGCGAGGTACGGGTTCGCGTCGGCGCCCGGCAACCGGCATTCCACGCGGAACCCCGTGTGCTCGCCGACCGTGCGGAACCCGCACGTGCGGTTGTCGCGGCTCCACACGATCGCGGTCGGTGCCCACGATCCCAGCTGGTAGCGCTTGTAGGAGTTGACGAAGGGCGCGTACATCCAGGCCATCTCGCGCGCGGTGGTCATCAGGCCGCCCAGGTACCACCGGAAGGTGTCGCTCATGTGGGGCGGCGTGTCGCCGCCCCACATGAGCGACTCCGAACCGTCCACGTCCCACACGCTGGAATGGAGGTGGCACGAGGAACCGGCCTCGGCCATCGTCCACTTCGCCATGAACGTGAGCGCCACGCCGCTGAGCGCGGCGATCTCCTTCGCACCGTGCTTGTAGATCGCGTGATGGTCGGCGTTCGACAGCGCGTCCGAGTAGGTGATGTTGATCTCGTGCTGGCCCTTGCCGAACTCCCCCTTGGAGAATTCGATCGGGACACCGGCACCGCGCATGTGGTTGCGGACCTGGCGGATGAACCACTCGTCTTTCGTGGTCTGCAGCATGTGGTAGTCCATGATGTACGGGGAGCTCGGCCGTGGATCTCGGTAGGCGCGCTCCGCCAGATCGTCGAACGAGTCCTTGAAGAGGTAGAACTCGAGCTCCGACCCGGTCTTGACCTGATACCCCTGGGCGGCGGCCTTCGCGATCTGGTCCTTCAGGATCTGGCGAGGAGCGACGGCGACCGGCTCGCTCGTGTCCTCGTCGGCGATGTCGCAGAGCACCATCGCGGTCTTGTCGATCCACGGGCACCAGCGGAGGGTCGTGAGATCCGGGATCATCCGGAAGTCGCCGTAGCCGGTCTCCCAGCTGGCGTACCGGTACCCGGGGAGCGGCTCCATCTCCATGTCGATCGCCAGCAGGTACAGACAGGCGTGCAGGCCTTCCGCGCCCAAGATCTCCTCGATGAAGAAGTCCGGGAGCACCCGCTTGCCCATGTACCGGCCCTGGAGGTCGGTGAACATGCAGAGGACGGTGTCGATCCGGTTGTTCCGGGCGAGCTCCTGGAGCTCCTCGATGGTGAGCATCCCCTGCCGCTGCATCTCGCCTCCTCGCCGTCACGGTCGCGGGGCGGCGGGCGGATCGCCCGCCGCCCCGCGATGGGTCGGGACTACTCGGACGGCGGTGACATCGGTGGAGGTGACGTGGGCGGGGGTGCGCTCGCCGTACCACCACCGAGGATCGCCTCCTGTTCGGCGGCCGTGGTCACGTAGCCCTCCTGGCCCGGGATGCCGCGTGAACCCTGCGTGAGCGCGAACTCCTCCTCCGGTGAAAGCACGAGGCGGTTCCGTCCCGCGATCGCGAAGTACAAGACCCCGAGGACGTAGTAGATCGCGACCCCATAGACGCCGGGTCGATACGCGTCGTTCAAGAAGATCGCGACCAGGGCGGTCGCGGCCAAGGCCCCCGCGATGACCGCCCCGGGGATCCCCCAACGACTCCGATACGGTCGCTCGATGTTCGGCAGCTTCCTCCGGAGGACCACGAACGACGTCATCTGGAAGATGTACGAGATCACCGCGGCGAAGACGGCCATGTTCAGCAAGGCCGCGACGATCTTCGCGCCCAGCGCCTTCTCTTGGAGGATGTAGACGAGTACCGCGACCGCGTACCCGACGATGGCGCCTGCGATCAGGGCGACGTGCGGGGTCTTCCGCTCCCCGTGCGTCACCGACAAGAACTTCGGGAAGTAGCCGGCCCGCGACAGGGAGAACGTGTTCCGACCATAGGCGAAGATGATCGTGAAGAAGCTCGCGATCAACCCGATCATGAACAGCAACCCGAGGAGGTAGGTCACCTTTCCCGTTCCGAAGATCGCCGTGAACCCGTCCAGGAGCGGGAACGCGGACGAGCCGTAGAAGCCGGCCCCCTCCGGCAGACCGGTGTTGAGGAACAGGGTCAGGATGGCGGCGATCAACAAGGTGTGCATCGCCAGCACCGACCCCTTCGGGACGTCGCGCCGGGGATCCATCGACTCCTCGGCCGCGAGCGGTACCTCCTCGATGGCGAGGAAGAACCAGATCGCGAACGGAAGCGCCTTGAAGATCCCGGCGATGCCGAACGGCAGGAATGGTCCACCGCCCCCGGCGAGCAACGCGGACTCTCCGTCCCAATCCTTCGGGATGTTCGTCCAGAAGCTCGAGTCGAACTTGCCGGAGAAGATCGTCGCGAGGAAGAAGAAGACGAGCACCGCGATCGAGAGCACGGTGATCGTGACGGTGAATCGCATCGTGGCTTCGATCCCGACGATGTTGATCCACACGAAGATGACGTAGAACACGGCCATCCACACCGGCAGGCTGTTCCACCACGCGATGTCCGTGAGCTTCCCGTCAACGAAGGTCCCACCGACGTCGAACAGGCCCGTGACGATCGTCTGCATCAACAGGGCCATCGCCCCTGCGACGACCGCGGGTGTGATCACGTACTCCATGTTCTCGGCCAAGCCGGTGAGGAATCCGCCCCACGGTCCCATCGCCGAACGCGCGAACGAGTAGGCGCCGCCGGTGTGGGGCAGGGCGGGCGACATCTCGGCGATCGAGTAGACGAGGCCGTAATACATGACGGCCATCACGACGCCGGCGAGGAGCAGGCCCCCGAAACCACCGGTGCTGAGGCCGAAGTTCCAGCCGTAGTACTCGCCGGAGATGACGGCGCCGACCCCGAGCGCCCACAGCGACACCACGCCGGCGTGACGCCGGAGGCCGCGCTGCTTGAAGTAGTCCTCACCGACCTCCTGGTAGGTGACGGACCCGACCTTGCGTTCCGACATCGGCCCCTCCTCTCTCACCGCAGCCGGGCTCTCGGCGGGTATGGAGCCACATCGTGCTTTGTCTGTCAAACGGCGCGGTTCCGTTTGGCAGAACCGCTCGCACGCCCGACGAGGAGAGCGATCGTCAGCACCAAGATGACCCCAGCGGTCGTCACGACCCCCCACGCGTGGATCGCGGGCGGCAAGGCAAGGCTGGCTACGAGCGCGGCGATGAGGAGCGGCGCACCCCATGAGATCCGCAGGATGCGCCGTCCGATCCAGAGGGCGATCACGATCCCGACGATCGGCCAGGCGTCCCATCCACCGCCGAGCGCATCGAGCCGGGGACCACCGACAGCGAGCAGCGTGTCCACCCCCCACAGCCTACGCCGACGGTGGCCCACGCCGGCGCCCGGTTTGACGTTATTTGTCAGACAAAGCTACCCTCGGTCGGCGCAAGGAGGGCGGGTGAAGAAGAGACTCTCGTTCAGGGTCCGTGAGGAGCTCGCGGCCCGGATCGCCTCCGGTCGGGTCGCCCCAGGCGCGAAGCTCCCGGCCGAGCCCGACCTCGCCGAAGAGCTCGGGGTATCCAGAGCGACCCTCCGAGAAGCGCTGCGTTCCCTCGAGGAGGACGGGTTCGTCACCAGGACCCGCGGTGCGGGGACCTACGCCACGCGACGACCTCGGCTCAGGAACAACCTGGACGTGAACTTCGGCGTCACCGAGGCGATCCGAGCGGCGGGGATGCGCGCCGGCACGATGCAGATCGCCGTGCATACCGAGGCCGCGTCCGAACAGGTGGCCGGGGACCTCGATCTGGTGGTCGGGGATCCGATCGTCGTCCTGGAGCGGGTCCGAACCGCGGACGGCCGACCCGTCGTGTTCTCCCGCGATCTCGTCTCGACGTCCCGCGTCGCCGCGAGCGACGTCGCGAGCATGCCGGTCGACGGGTCGCTGTACGACGTGCTCGAACGGGTCGGTCACGCCGTCGCGAACGGTATCGTGACGATCGAGCCCACGGTCAGCGATCGAGCGCTCGCGAAGCTCCTGAAGGGGAAGCCGGGGGTACCGACGCTCTTCCTCCGTCAGATCGATTTCGATCAGCTCGGCGACCCCGTGCTCCTCTCCGAGGAGCACCACCTCGCCGAGGCGTTCGAGTTCACGGTGGTCCGTCGCGGACCGGGAAGGAGGATCCCATGACGGCGAACGTCGGGAAGGCGATGCGGCTCAAGCGGGTGATCGATCCCGACGGTGTGTCGGTGATCTGCGCGCTGGACCACGGGATGACGTCGCCGACGTTCCTCGAGCCACTCGCCGACATCGAAGCGCGGACCCGAGAGGCGGTCGCCGGCGGCGCGAACGTCATCATGATGAGCAAGGGCATGATCCGCGTCGCTCAGGAGGCGTTCGCTCCGACGACGTCGCTGGCGCTGCTGCTGTCGGCGAGTGCGGGACCCGGCGGTGACCGTCCGGAGATCGTGCAGATCGCCGACGTCGAGGAAGCGCTGATCCTGGGCGCCGATGCGGTCGTGCTGTTCACCGCCCTCGGAGGAGACACCGAGGCCGGCATGGTCGACATCCTTTCCACGGTCGGGCGCGAATGCGCCGCCCTCGGCATGCCGTTCATCGCCGAGGCCGAGTTCCCGACCACGTACGCGACGGTCGAGGCGCTCAAGCAGCAGTACGGCTTCGAGTACCTGCGCCGGAACGTCCGCCTGTGTGCGGAGCTGGGGGCCGACATCGTCAAGACGAACTGGCCGGGGGATCAAGAGTCGTTCGCGAGGTGCGTCGAGGCTGCGAGCGGCGTTCCGGTCGTCCTTGCCGGGGGATCGCGGCTGGAAGATGCGGAGCTGCTCCACCGGATGGAACAGGCCATGGAAGCGGGGGCGATCGGGTGCTCCGTCGGGAGGAACATCTTCATGCACACGCGGCCCGAGGCGATCACCCGGGCCCTCGCGCGGGTCATCCGTGAGCGGTGGACCGCGGCGAAGGCCCTGCAGGCCATGAGCGACGAGGACGGGTGATGCGCGCAGCCTTCATGACGGCGGTCGACGCCGTGGAGGTCCGCGAGGATGTGGCGCCTCCGGAGCTCGATCCTGCCGGCGCGGTCCTTCGCGTCGAGGCCTGCGGCATCTGCGGCACGGACGCCCGCACCTTCTTCAACGGGGATCCGAAGGCTCCGCCCCCGTGGCAGCTCGGTCACGAACCGGTCGGCGTCCTCGAGAGCGTCGGCCCCCAGGCGCAACTCCCGTCCGACGTTTCGCTCGGTGATCGCGTCTTCCTCGGATCGATCCTCACCTGCGGAACGTGCCGCTGGTGCGTCGAAGGTTTCCAGAACCTGTGCGAACACCATCTCTTGTACGGCTACGACCCGTATCCGGGCGCGTACGCCGAGTACGCGGCGGTGCCACCGATCGCGACGAAGAACCTGATCGGCCTTCCACCGGAACTTCCCTCCGACCTCGCGACCGTCGCCGATCCGTTCGCGTGCGCCCTGAACGGGATCGAGCAGCTCGACGTGCGACTCGGGGACGCCGTCATGATCATCGGCACCGGGCCGATCGGCTGTTGGCAGGCCGTCATGGCGCGCGATCGCGGCGCGTCCCGCGTCTACATGACCGACGTCTCCGCGGAACGATTGAAGGTCGCGACCGATGCGGTCGGTCATCTGATCGACGACGCGTGGGTCGCCGGAGACGACAACGGCGTCGGCGACTTGCTGGCCCGGACGGACGGCGCCGGTGCGGAGCGGATCAGCGTCGCGGCGCCGGCGAAGGCGGGACAGCAGGCCGCGTTGGAGATGGCATCGAAGCGGGCGAAGGTCGTCTACTTCGCCGGACTCCCGAAGCACGACCCGGTCAGTCCGCTCGACATGAACGAGCTGCATTACAAGGAGCTCTCGATCCTCGGCGCCTACGGCGCCACGCACCGCCAGTACCGCATCACGATGGACTATCTCGATCGCCGTCAGGATGACCTCGCGCGCGTGGTCACGCATCGATTCCCGTTGGACAAGATCGCGGAAGCGTTCGAGACGATCCGGTCGGGGACAGGATTGAAGATGGTGATCCTCCCCTGAGCGGACCGTTCGTGATCGGTTGCGATGTGGGGAGCCAGGGGACGAACGGCGCCCTCTACGACGCCGACGGCACGCTCGTCGGATCGGCGTACGAGCCGTACGACCTGTCCTTCCCGCAGCCGGGGTGGGCCGAGCAGGACCCCGACGCGTGGTCGACCGGGGTCGAACAGGCGTGCCGCAGGCTGATCGAGCTCTGTCCCGGCGGCGCGGCGGCGATCGCCGGCCTCTCCTTCGGATCACAGCTCGACGGCATGGTCGCCTGCGACGCGGCGGGTCGCCCGGTGCGCCCCGCGATGATCTGGATGGATCGGCGGGCGGAAGCCCAGGCGGCGGCGGTCGCCGAACGCATCGCCCCGTCGGCCTTCTACCGAGCCGTCGGTGCGAACCTCGATTCGTCCCACGCCGTGTTCAAGGCCCTCTGGATCCGCGACGAGGAGCCCGCTTCATGGAAGGCGACGACGCATCTGATGCCGCCCGGCTCCTACGTGCTCCGACACGCCACCGGCGAGCTTCGCGTCGACTACTCGAACGCCTCGTCCCTCGCCTTGCTGGATCCTCGGACGCGTGAGTGGTCCAAGGAGGTCCTCGACGCCGTCGACATCGACCCGGACCTGTTGCCCCCGGTCGTCGAGGGGACGGCGGCGATCGCCGGGATCACGCCCGCGTTCGCCGAGGCAACCGGACTCGAGCCTTCCACCGTGGTCGCGGTCGGATGCGGCGATGAGATGGCCGCGACCCTCGGGGCGGGCGTGTTCGCTCCGGGTGAGGTCTGTGACGTCGTCGGAACGGCCGAGCCGGTATGCGCCGCGAGCGCGGAGCCGCGCGAGGATCCGACGATGCTCGTCGAATGCCACCCCCACGCCGACCCCGACGTCTGGCTGCTCGAGAACCCGGGGTTCGTCTCCGGCGGCAACCTGCGATGGTGGCGGGACCAGTTCGCCCCGATCGAACGGGACGCGGAGTCGGTCGGACTGGGGGACGCGTACGACTTCCTGTCGCGGGAGGCCGGGCACGTCGAGGCGGGCTCGGAAGGATTGGTCTTCCTCCCGTGCATGCAGGGCGCGATGGCACCGGAATGGAACGGCGCCGCCCGGGGGGTCTTCTACGGGCTGACGCTCGCGCACACCCGCGACCACATGACGCGTGCGATCCTGGAGGGAAGCGCGTTCGCCCTCCGGGACATCCTCGACGCGATGAAGAACGCCGGACTCGACGTGGCACGGCTGACGATCGTGGGGGGCGGGGCCAAGGGCCCGCTGTGGCGGCAGATCAAAGCGGACGTCACCGGCCTCCCCGTCCGGGTTCCCACCTCCATCGAAACGACGGCGACCGGCGCGGCGATCCTCGCGGCGGTCGCGTCCGGCGTACGGGCCTCGATCGTGGATGCGGTCGAGGCCTTCGTCTCCTACCGGCCGGATGTGCATGAGCCGAACCCCGAGACGAGCGAGCTGTACGAGGACGCGTACGGTCGCTATCGCAGTGTGTACGAAGCGCTCCGCCCGGTCTTCAACGCCTGACGGCCCGCGGCGAACGGATCGACGGCTGCCCTCTATGGGCGCAGCAGGTACAACCGGAAGGCGTCGTGCTCGATCGGGAGTACGTCGAACCTCGTGAAGCCGGCCTCGTTCGCATAGCGCTGGAGCGTCGACGCCCGCATCACCGTGCCCGTTCCCGCCGACGGTTGTTCGTACATGCCGGTCGGGAGGCAGTCGAACACGCTCCAGCCGTAGAAGTACGCCTCGCGGTCGTCGGGCTCGCCCGAGAACGCATCCTTCGTGCGCTCGTCGACGACCAGCATCGCCCCGTCATCCACGAGGGCCTCCCGAACGGCGCCGAGCACCTCGACGGGTCGCGCCATGTCGTGGATGCATTCGAACGCCGTTGCGACGTCGAACGGTCCCTGGCTGGTCAGCTCCGCGGCATCCGCACGATGGAAGCGGACGCGGTCGGCGATCCCCGCCTCGAGCGCATGATCGCGAGCCATCCGGATCGAGGTGTCATCCGCATCGAACCCGTCGACCTCGACCGACGGGTACGCGCGCGCGATCGCGATCGACGACCACCCGGTGCCGCAGCCGACGTCGACGACCCGCGCGGGTCCAGCCGAGAGGCGGTCGTGGATCGCGTCGATCGCCGGCAGCCACTCGTTCGGGAGCGTCGTGAGGAAGGTCGGACGGTTGCTCGCGCCCTGGCCCTCCACGCTCTCCTTCCCGTACGCGTCGTACGGGACGCCGCCCCCCGTGCGGAACGCTTCCTCGACCGCGTGGAACGCGGTCGGGAGGCTCATCAGTTGGCCGACGCTCGCGCCCAGGAACGACAGCGAGTCGCCGTCGAGGAGGACCTCGGCGTGCCCGGGCGGAAGCGTGAACCGGGTCGGTTCGGCACCGCGATCGGCGAGGAGGATCGCTCGCGTCGCCTGTTGTTCGAGCCATTCCCGCGCGTAGCGCTCGTCGATGCCGGCCGCGCTCGCCAGCTCGTCCGACGTCATCGCGCCGCCGTCCGCGAGCGCGCGATACAGACCGAGGCGCAGGCCGAGATGGATCGACAGGATGTCGAAGTAGCCGAGCGACGAGGCGAAGACCCGCTCCGCGAACCCGTCACGATCCGATACGACTTCGTCCACCGTCATTCAGTCCTCCGGGGTTACGTACGCGGCGGTGATGCCGCCGTCGACGATCAGCGAGGCGCCGGTCATGAAGCTGGAGTCGTCGCTCGCGAGGAACAGCGCGGCCTTCGCCAGCTCTTCGGCCCGACCCAGCCGTCCCATCGGGATGTGGACGAACCGGCGTTGCCGCTTCTGCTCGTCCGACAGGAGTTGCATCAGGAGCGGCGTCTCGATCGGTCCGGGACACAAGGCGTTGCAGCGGATACCCCGGCGGGCGTACTCCACGGCGATCTCGCGCGTCATCGCCAGCACCGCGCCCTTCGAGGCGGTGTACGCGGTCTGCGACGTCGCCGCGCCCATCCACGCGACGAAGGACGCGACGTTGATGATCGAGCCTCCGCCGTTGCCGAGCATCGCCGGGATCCCGTACTTGCACCCGAAGGCGACGCCCTTGACGTTGACCGCAAGGGTGGTGTCCCAGATGGTCTCGTCGGTGGTGTCGACCGATCCATCGTCGGGCAGCATCACCCCGGCGTTGTTGTAGAGCACGTCGAGCCGTCCGAAGCGCTCCACCGCGTCCGCCACCATCGCCTGCGCGTCGGCCTCGCGCGAGACGTCCGCGTGGACGTAGTGCGCATCGTTCCCGATCGCCGACGCGGTCGCCCGCCCCGCCTCGTCGTTCACATCGGTCAGGACCACGCTGGCGCCCTCCCGGGCGAAGAGCTCCGAGGCGACCTTGCCCATCCCGCTGCCGCCGCCCGTGATCAGTGCGACCTTGCCTTCGAGACGCATGCACCCTCCCTCGGCGATGGCATCGGGCCGCGGCGTGGGCAGCCCTGGGCAGCAGACCCGCGCCAGCCTACGGTACGGTCGGGGAGGCCGAGAGCGTCGCGAGCGACGTGGTCACGGGCGAACACGGTCTGAGATGCCGGCGAACGAAGGGAACGAACGATGACGGAGCTGCTGATGCTGGGGGGCGAGCGCGTCGGCGCCGCGGAAGGAGCGACCACGAAGGTCGTCGAGCCGGCGACCGGCGAGCCCGCTTGGGAGGTCGCCGAAGCGGGCCCCGAGGACGCGCGACGGGCCGTCGGTGTCGCCGCGCGCGCGTTCGACGAGGGCGCGTGGCCGCGCATGGCGGCACGCGCGCGCGGCCGCGTCCTGACGCGGGCATCCTTCCTGATCCGCGAGCGTCAGGAAGAGCTCGCCCGCCTCGAGGCGCGGAACGTGGGGAAGCCCATCAGCGCCGCCCGTGCCGAGATCGACCTCGTCGCGAACGTGTACGAGTACTGGGGCGGTGCCGCGAACAAGATCTTCGGCGAAACGATCCCGGTCGTGCCACCCGGTCTGGACGTGACGCTTCGCGAGCCGGTCGGCGTCTGTGTGCTGATCGCGCCCTGGAACTTCCCGACCGTCATCGCCAGCTGGAAGATCGCGCCGGCGCTCGCGTGTGGGAACACCGCGATCGTGAAGCCGGCCTCGCAGACGCCGCTCACCATCCTTGCCGTTGCCGACATCCTCACCGAGGCCGGCCTTCCCGAGGGGACGCTCAGCGTCCTGCCGGGTCCCGGCTCGACGACGGGGAGCGCGCTGATCGCCGACCCGCGTGTGGCGAAGATCTCGTTCACGGGCTCGACCGAGGTCGGCACGAGGGTGATGCAGGCGGCGGCGGACAACATCACCCGCGTGTCGCTCGAGCTCGGTGGCAAGTCGGCGAACGTCGTGTTCGCCGACGCCGACCTCGATGCGTGCGTCGAGAGCTCCCTCTGGTCGGTCTTCGACAACGCGGGGCAGGACTGCTGCGCCAGATCGCGTCAGCTGATCCAGCGACCGCTGTACGACGAGTTCATCTCCCGGTTCGCGGAGCGGACCGAGGCGATCCGCGTCGGTCCCCCGCTGGAGGAGGCGACCGAGATGGGTCCGCTCATCAGCCAGGGCCAGCGGCAGACGTCCCTGGACTACATCGAGGTCGGTGTGCAGGAGGGCGCGAAGCTCGTCACCGGGGGCGAGGTCCCGGACGGCGCCGGGTACTTCCTCCGCCCGTGCGTGCTCGCCGACGTCGACAACGCGTGGCGCGTCGCCCGCGAGGAGATCTTCGGTCCCGTGGTGGCCATGATCCCGTTCGATACCGAGGACGAGGCCATCCGGATCGCGAACGACTCTCCCTACGGGTTGTCGGGCTCGATCTGGACCCGTGACATCGGTCGCGCGATCCGCGTGGCGAAAGGGGTCCGGACCGGCGTGCTGAGCGTGAACTCCTCGAGCAGCGTCCTCACCGAGGCGCCGTTCGGGGGCTACAAGCAGAGCGGGTTCGGCCGGGAGATGGGCATGCACGCGGCCGCCCTGTACACCGAAGTGAAGAACATCTACTTCAACGAGGAGTGACTCGCGCTGGATGCGTGGCAGCGCCCGTTGCGCGGCGACCCGCTCCCGTGGCTGCTCGAGCGAGGGGACCCCGCGATCCGTCATCTGGCGCTGCGCGAGCTCCTCGACGAACCTGCCGATGCTCCATCGGTCCGGCGTGCGCGCGCCGCGGCGATGCGCGTGCCGCCCATCTCGTCGATCCTCGACGGTCAGGAGGCGCCGGGGTACTGGGTGAAGCCGGGGCCGGGGTACGGGCCGAAGTACACGGGCACGGTCTGGTCCCTGATGTTCCTCGACCAGATGGGCGCCGATCCTCGTGACCGCCGCGTCCGCCGTGCGTGCCGATACGTCCTTGAGCACACGCAGGCTCCGAACGGAGGGTTCGGCTGGAGCAACAGCGACGGCGGCGTGGTGCATTGCCTCAACGGCAACATCCTGCGCGCCCTGATCGACTTCGGCCTCCTGGACGATCCTTCGGTGCGTGCGTCCGTCGACTGGCAGGCGCGCTCGATCACGGGTGAGCGGTTCGACGGCTACTACCGCTGGGCCACGGCGGGACCAGGATTCCGGTGCGGGATCAACGGTGCCGAGCCGTGCGCCTGGGGCGCGATCAAGGCGCTTCGGGGGTTGGCGGCGATCCCGCCGAGGCGGCGGACGCGCGTCGTCCGCGCCGCGATCGGCGCCGGGGTCGAGCTCTTGCTCTCCCGTGACCCGGCGATCGCCGACTACCCGACCGACACCGCGGTCAGCGGAAACTGGTTCCGGTTCGGCTTCCCGTCCGGCTACGTGGCCGACGCGCTGCAGAACCTCGAGGTGCTGGCGGAGCTCGGTCGTGCGAAGGATCCCCGGCTGGGTCACGCGATCGAGCTCGTGTTGTCGAAGCAGGATCCGGAGGGTCGATGGCGGAACGAGCATCCGTACCGCGGGAGGCTGTGGACGGACGTTGATCCCGGCCGAGGTCCCAGCAAGTGGGTGACCCTTCGCGCATGCCGCGTGCTCAAGGCGACGCTCGGCTGATCCTGCGCGGCGGCGTCGGGTCTACGATGCATCCGATGGAGCTCCCGGGGGCGTGGCCGTGATGAAGGATGCCCGCACGAGAGAGTCACTCGGCCAGGTCTACGAGGCCACGTTCCGCGATCACCCGTCGTCGATGTGCGTCCTTCGGATGCACGATCTGACCTTCGTTGCTGCGAATCCGGCCTTCGAACGTGCGAGCGGCCGGTCGTTGGCCGATCTCCTCGGGCGACGGCCCGATGAGATCGGCCTGATCGACGCGACGGACGCGGCGACCGTGCTCCGCGAGGTCGCCGCGCTCGACGAGCGTGACGCGAGGGATCTCGTCACCCGGATCCACTATCGGCTGCCCGACGGGCGCGACGCGGTCGCCCGGATGGCGGTCGGACTCACGGAGCTGAACGGTGAGCCGCACCTGATCGCGTCGTTCACGGACGCCTCGGCGGCCGTCCGGCAGGAGCTGGCGCTCGGTCGGCGCGATGCGATCCTCGAAACGATCGGCGCGGCGGCACAGTTGTTCCTGCAGGCCGACCGTTGGGAGGACGCGATCGATGAGGTCCTGCGACGGCTCGGGCAGGGAGCGGCGGTGTCGCGTGCGCACGTGTTCGAGAACGTGGTGCTGTCGAGCGGTGAGCGCGGGTCGACCAATCGCTTCGAGTGGTGCGCACCGGGCGTGGAGCCTCAGATCGGGAACCCCGCGACGATCGACCAAGCCTTCGATCCCTCCCAGGACGAATGGCGCGCAGCGCTCGGCCGCGGCGAGCCCTGGATGGTGAACGTCGCCGACCTTCCCCCGGCAACGAAGGACGACTTCGCGTCGCAGGGGATCGTCTCGCTCCTCGACATGCCCGTGTTCGCCGGGAAGGAGTGGTGGGGCTCGATCGGGTTCGACGATTGCGAACACGAGCGCGGATGGACGAGCGCCGAGATCGACGCCCTCCGCGCGGCCGCCGGAACGCTCGGGGCCGCCATCCATCGGCAGCAGACGGAGCGGAGCCTGCGCGAGACCGAAGAGCTCTATCGGACGCTGGTCGAGCAGATCCCCGCCGTGGTCTACGTGAACGTGATCGGGGAGGACTACGTCCCGCTGTACACGAGCCCGGGCATCGAACAGATGCTCGGGGTCACTCCCGACGAGTTCATGACCCGGCGCATGTGGTTCGAGCTCGTGCATCCCGACGACCGGGAACGCGTGAACGCGGAGGACGAGCGCACCGAACGCACGCTCGAGCCGTTCTCGATCGAATACCGGATGTACCGCCCCGACACCCGGGTCGTCTGGGTCCTCGACCAAGCCCAGGTCGTGCGCGACGAGAACGGCGAACCCCGTTTCTGGTCGGGCGTGATGTTCGACATCACGACCTTGAAGCAAGCGGAGGAGGACCTCGCTCGCGCATTGGACATCGAGCGCGAGGCCTCCGCCCGCCTCCGTTCGCTCGATGAGCTGAAGAACACGTTCCTGCAGGCCGTCTCGCACGACCTGCGAACACCGCTCACCACCTTGCTCGGGAGCGCGCTGACGCTGGAGCGTGAGGACGTCGAGCTCGACCCGGAGGTCCAGCGGGACCTCGTCCGCCGGATCGCCGGCAACGCGCGCAAGCTGCTGCGACTCGTGACGGATCTGTTGGACCTCGACCGGCTTTCGCAGGGCCTCTTGGAACCCCAGCGGGCGACCGTCGACCTCGCCGACGTGGTACGGAACGTGGTCGCCGAATCGGATGCGGTCGCCGACCGAGTGGTGACCGTCGACGCGATCACGACAACGGTCGCGATCGATGTCCCCAAGGTCGAGCGGATCGTCGAGAACCTGCTGGTGAACGCGGCCCGGCACACGCCCCCCGACGCTCACATCTGGGTCCGGGTCCAGCCCGGCGACGGCGGCGCGATCCTGGCGATCGAGGACGATGGTCCGGGGCTCCTGCCCGAGGACCGCGAACGTGTCTTCGGCGCCTTCGAACGAGGGGTGAACGCCGCAACGCATGCTCCCGGCTCCGGGATCGGACTCACGCTCGTGGCGCGGTTCGCGGAGCTGCACGGGGGCAAGGCCTGGGCCGAGGAGCGGGATGGCGGCGGGGCATCGTTCCTGGTCTGGCTCCCCTCGGGCGACGCGCCGGCCCCGCAGGACGCACCCTTCGCACCTGGCTAGACGCTGCTGGCTAGACTCTGGCGGATGGCCGAACTCCCCGAGGAGCTGCGCAATCGTCCACCGCGCCCCGCCGGCCAGGAGCCGACGGCGACGCTGACGTTAGACGCCTACACCCGGCTCCGTTCGGAGCTGGAGGAGCTCACGATCTCCGGCCGTGACACGATCGCCGAACGCATCAAGGCCGCGCGCGAGCACGGCGACATCCGCGAGAACGCCGAGTACGACGCCGCGAAGAACGAGCAGGGACTCATGGAGGCGCGCATCCGCAACATCCAGGCGATGCTGCGGGACCCCGAGATCGTTGAGGCGCCCGCTTCCGCGGACGAGGTCGGTCCCGGCATGATCGTCACCGTGAAGCCGCTCGATCTCGAAGACGAGGACGAGACCTACCTGTTGGCGGAACACGCCGAGGAGAAGGCGCCCGGAGCACGGACCGTCACGACCTCGTCGCCCTTCGGTTCGGCGCTCATGGGCGCATCCGAAGGAGACGAGGTCTCCTACGAGGCTCCGGGAGGAACCTTCCGCTACCGGGTTGTCTCGTTCGAGCCGATCTCCGGCTGAGCCGGTCATGACGGTCCACGGGCGAGATCGCGGGCAACCGGTCCGGGAAGCGCCGCGCGTGCGCGACCTGCCCGCACCGAGGAAGAACGAGAGCGCGGCCGGTGGCGCGATGCAGCGCGTCTTCGCGTGGCCGTACCGAGGGATCCTCGCGTTCCTCATCTGGACGGGTGTCCGGCCGTGGCAACTGACCCTGCTGTCCCTCGCGTTGAACGTCGTCACGGGCGTGCTGATCGTGACCGGGGCGTGGTTGGCCGCCGGAGGCGTCCTCATCCTCGCCGGCGCGTCCGACGTCTTCGACGGGTCGGTCGCCCGACACCGGGGCGAGGCCAAGCGGGCCGGTGCGTTCATGGACTCCGTGCTCGACCGCGTCTCCGACATGATCCTGTTCTCCTGCTTGTTCTGGCGTCTGGCGGCCGATGGCAAGAGCCTGGAGGCGGCGCTCGCGTTGATCACGCTCGTCGTGAGCCTCGTGGTCAGCCATATCCGCGCCGAGGCGGAGGCGGCCGGGGTCCTCTTGAGCGACGGGTTGTTCCAGCGGCTCGAGCGCGTGCTCGCGCTGATCATCGGGTTGGTGATCCCCGGCGCGATGCTGCCGGTGCTCGTGCTCCTTTCCGTCCTCGGGACCGTGACGGTCGTGCAGCGTGTGTACTCGGCGCTCCGAGGCGCCTGATGACGGAGTTCGTCCGGGTCGGCGCGCTCGCGGAGATCCCGGAGGGTGAGCTTCGCGCCTACGACGTCCCGGCGGGCCGCGTCGTCGTGACGCACGATGAGCGACGGCTGTTCGCCGTCAGCGAGACCTGCACGGGCCAGGGGTGCGCGCTCGCCGACGGCTCGTTCGACGATCGATCCGATCGGCTCCTCTGCGCGGCGTGCGAGAGCGTGTTCGACGCCGAGACCGGCGAGCCGCTCGAGGGCCCGGCGCGCGATCCACTGGCCGTGTTCACCGCCCGCGAGGTCGACGGTTGGGTCGAGATCTCGGCCGAACCGGTCGGCTAGGTCGGCTTCCCTCGCCGACCGGCGGGGCGGTAGGCTCGGCGCTCGTCCCACAGGAGGTCGCCACATGATGGAGCCCACCCGGTTCGACCTGTCGCAGGAACGCATGCCGACCGCGTGGTTCAACATCATGCCTTCGCTCGTGCAGGCGGGGATCCAACCGCTGCCGCCGCTGCACCCCGGAACGAAGGAACCCGTCACGCCCGACCTGCTGGCGCCGCTGTTCCCCGAGGCGCTGATCATGCAGGAGGTCGCGACCGAGGAGTGGATCGACATCCCCGGCGGCATCCTCGACGTGTACCGGCTCTGGCGGCCTTCGCCACTGCATCGCGCCGTTCGCCTGGAGCAGGCGCTGCAGACGCCGGCCCGGATCTACTACAAGTACGAGGGGGTCTCGCCGGCCGGTTCGCACAAGCCGAACACCGCGGTCGCTCAGGCGTTCTACAACAAGGAAGCCGGCACGAAGCGGATCGCGACCGAGACGGGCGCCGGGCAGTGGGGCTCTGCCCTCTCGATGGCGTGCTCGTTCTTCGGGATCGGATGCCAGGTCTTCATGGTGAAGGCCTCGTACGAGCAGAAGCCGTACCGCCGGATCTTCATGGAGACCTTCGGCGCCGAGGTGATCCCGTCCCCGTCGCCGACCACCCAGGCCGGCAAGGCGATCCTCGAGGCCCATCCCGACTCGACCGGGTCGCTCGGCATCGCGATCAGCGAGGCGGTCGAGGTGGCGGCCACGTCGAACGGCGCGGTGAAGTACTCGCTCGGCTCGGTGTTGAATCACGTCCTGCTGCACCAGACGGTGATCGGGCTCGAGGCGAAGGAGCAGATGAAGCTCGCCGGTGAGAGCGACCCGCACGTCGTGATCGGGTGCGTGGGCGGCGGCTCCAGCTACGCCGGGCTCGCCTACCCGTTCATCGCGGATCGGTTGGCCGGGCGCACCCAGACCAGGTTCATCGCGACCGAGCCGGCGGCATGCCCGACCTTGACGAAAGGCGTGTTCGCGTACGACCTCGCCGACGCGGCCGGGATGACGCCGCTGCTGCCGATGTACACGCTCGGGCACACGTTCGTTCCGGCGCCCGTGCACGCCGGGGGTCTCCGCTATCACGGCGACTCGCCGTCGCTTTCGCTGTTGGTGCGGCACGGCCACATGGAGGCGCGCGCGTACACCCAGAACGAGGTGTTCGACGCCGCGATCCGATTCGCGCACGCCGAGGGGATCATCCCCGCGCCGGAGTCCGCGCACGGGCTGAAGGCCGTGATCGAAGAGGCCGACGCAGCGCGCGAGGCCGACGAGGAGCGCGTGATCCTGGTCAACCTGTCGGGGCACGGCTACTTCGACATGCAGGCCTACGACGACTACCTCAACGGCCGGCTGCCGGACTTCGAGTTCGATCCAGCCGCGGAGGATGCCGCGCTGGCCGACCTCCCGGACGCACCCTCGCTCGGCGGGTGACCGCGTCGGTGGAGGTCCGCCGGCTCGCGCCGGCGGACCTCGCGCCGTTCCAGGCCGGCATGCCGGCCTGGAACACCACCGAGTACGCCAAGCGGCTCGCGTTCCAGCAGCGCGGCCTCGCCGTGCAGCTGGTCGCCTGGGTGGGAGACGAGCCTGCGGGCAAGGCGATGGTGGTGTTCCCCGGTCACCCGGAGTGGTCGCCGTCCGCCTATCGCGAGGGATGCCCGGAGATCCGGGACCTCGGGGTCGCGGCCGCCCGGCGCCGTCGCGGGATCGCGACGGCGCTCGTCGCCGCAGCCGAGCGCGAGACGCGCTCGGCGGGCTTCGCCCGGCTGGGGCTGGGCGTTGGCGTCGAGGACGACTCCGCGCCGGCGCGCTCGCTCTACCGGCGGCTCGGGTACGTGTTCGCGCACGGACCGTTCGTACAGGCTGCTCGGCTCGAGACGGACGAAGGGATGGCCCTTCCCGTGGCAGGGGTGTGCACGTACGTCGTGAAGGAGCTCACCGACGGATCCGCCCGTCATCCCTCGTAGGTCTTGGGATCCAACCGGAACTGATCCGTCGCGAACTGGGCGACCAACCGCATCAAGATCGTGTATCCGTCGGCGTTGAAGTGCACACCATCATCAGCACGCACGAGCGTGAGGTGTTTGCCGTCGTGGTAATACGCGGTGTAGCCGCCGCCCGGCGCGGCGAACGTGCTCCACGTGTCGAAGAACGACACGTTCGGGAGCTCGTCGGCGACCGCCTGGAAGGCGCCGTTCTGTCGCTCGATGAAATCCCAGCGCCGCGAGTCGCGTGGGTTGGGGAGCCCGACCCAGATCACGTGGCCGCCCTCCGACGTCGCGAGGCTCGCGAATGCACGGACCCGCTGTTCGTAGGCGGGAGGGAAATCCCCGGTGCCGATCTGGGCTACCACCTGGCCGGCCGGCGTCACCAGGGATTGGGCGTCGTTCTCGCCGAGCATCACGATCGTCAGGTCGGGACGAGAGCGATCGACGATGGTCCGCATCTGTGCCGGCCAGTTGAAGTAGTCGGGGCGAGCGAGCCCGGTGGAGATGCGCCCTTGCTTGATGACGTCGACGAGCGACGGCTTGAATACGCGCTCGGCGAAGGACCCGATGCCCTGCGCCAGCGAGTCCCCGACGACGACCACGCGCAACGGCTTGGCGACGGTGGGCACACGGATCTTCGTGTCTCGTTGCGGATGTCCGACGGGGTGTGCCGGCGCGGGAACGCTCGGCAGCGGGTCGACGTCGATGCCGCCCCCGACCGCCTCGTTCGGGTGGCGACCGAGCGCCTGGGTGGCGTTGTCGATCAGCCTCGCGAGGCCGACGCGGTCCTCCACCCACACGACCGGGTCCAAGACGGCGAGCGAGACCGTCCGCCGGAGACCGTCCGGCTGCGCCTCCGACGATCGCTTCAGCTCGGGCGCGTACAGCAGGCTCCACAGGAGGAGCCCGAGGAGGAGCACCACGAGGACCCGCCCGGCGGGCATGCCCCGGCGGCCCGGAGGCAAACCGTCGCCGGGGTTCTCGGGCCGCTCACGCGTCGTCGTGCGTTCCTGGGTGTCGGTGGTCATCTCAGAACTGGAAGTAGATGAACGGCGCGACGCCGCGGGGTCCGAGCGTCGTGATCAGGAAGAGTACGACCGCGACGGTCACCCCCAGCGGGACCGGGCGCAGCCGCGAGAGAGCCACCTTGAGTCGTTCCGCGGGCCGATGGGGAAGGAACTGCGTCACGAGCCCGGCGGAGATGGCCAGCAGGACAGGGGCGGTGACGAGCGGTGAGGGCAGCCCCCAGGCGGTCACGGTGCGCGCGAGCAACGAGAGGGCGGTCGCGACGGAATCCGCTCGGAAGAGCGTCCACGCGATGCACACGAGCGTGAACGTCGCGAGCTGCTGCATCCCGCGGACGAGCGCCGTCTCCGGGGGTTCCGCGAGCTGCCCCGCCTCGCGCTTGCCGTCCTTCCAGTGGCCCACCGCGAGGTACACGCCGTGCAAGCCCCCCCACACGACGAAGTGCCAGGCCGCGCCGTGCCACAGACCGCCGAGGAGCATCGTGATCATCAGGTTGACGTAGGTGCGCGTCGTTCCCTTCCGGTTCCCCCCGAGCGGGATGTAGAGGTAATCGCGCAGCCACCGGGAGAGCGTCATGTGCCAGCGGCGCCAGAACTCCTGGACGGAGCGCGCGCTGTACGGGCGGTCGAAGTTCTGGGGGAATCGGAACCCGAGCAACTTCGCGATCCCGATCGCGATGTCCGTGTACCCACTGAAGTCGCAGTAGATCTGGACCGCGTAGGCCACGATCGCGACGATCGCTTCCGGCGAGCTGTGCCGAGCAGGGTCGCCGAACACGGGATCGACGATCGCTCCCGCCAGATAGTTGGCGATCACCACCTTCTTGAACAACCCGCCGAGGATCAGCCACATCGCCCCTGCGACGTCGATGTGTCTGGGGTCGCGCCGCACGTCGAGCTGCGGGATGAGCTCGTTGGGACGAACGATCGGCCCGGCGACCAGGTGCGGGAAGAAGGACAGGTAGAGGTACAGGTCGACCCAGCTCGCGACCTCGAAGTCGCCGCGGTAGATGTCCACGATGTAGGCGATCGCCATGAAGGTGTAGAAGGAGACCCCCACCGGCAGCACGACCTGGATCAGCGGCGGGGCGACGTGCAGCCCGAACGTCGTGGCGGCGTTCGCGACGTTGACGGTGAAGAAGCCGTAGTACTTGAAGTACAGGAGGGGTGCGATCGTCGCGGCGACGCCGAGCGCCAAGGCGACCGACCGGCGCCTCGGCTCTCGTTGGCGGTCGATGGCGATCGCCGCGATCTGGGTGATGAGGGAGACAGCGGCGAGGAGGAACACGTATCGCCAGTTCCACCAGCCGTAGAAGACGTAGCTCGCGGCGATCATGAAGGGCTTCCACAACCGCGGGTTGTGGTTCAGCCACCAGTGGCCCAGGAAGACCAGGCAGAAGAAGATCGCGAAGTCCGTCGTGGGGAAGAGCATCGCGCCGACGATGCTACGCCACGCATCGGACGTGGTCCGGAGCGTGAGGCGGAGTTCAGGCTCGCTGCAGCGCAGTCAGCCGTCGCTCCAAGAAGCGACGTTCGGCGTCATTCGTCGTCAGGTCGAGCGCCCGCCGGTACGCCTCGACCGCGTCGTCGGTCCGCCCGGCGCGACGGAGCAGATCGGCCTTGGCGGAATGGAACAGGTGATAGCGATCCAGGTCGGCTTGGAGCGGCACGAGCATCCGCAGCCCGGTCTCGGGCCCGTCGGCCATCGCGACGGCGGCCGCCCGATTGAGCTCGACGACCGGCGACGGCTGGAGCGTCGCCAAACGGCCGTACAGGGTCGCGATCTCGGGCCAGTCAGTGTCTTCGGGGCGCGGCGCCCGGGCGTGACACGCGGCGATCTCGGCCTGCACGCGATAGGCGCCCGGGCGCCGCGCGGCCTCGGACAGCAACGACAGCCCCTCGTCGATCATGACGTGATCCCATCGGGAGCGGTCCTGGTCCTCGAGCAGGACGAGGTCGCCCGCCCCGTCGGTTCGAGCGGCGCGACGGGCGTGCTGGAGCAGCATCAGCGCGAGCAGGGCGCGAACGTCCTCGTCCCCCGGGAGGAGCCGATCGACGAGCCGGGCCAGCCGGATCGCCTCGTCGCCCATCTCGGCTCGAAGCAGCTCGCCCTGGGTCGCGGCGTATCCCTCGTTGAAGACCAGGTACAGAACGGCGAGCACGCCGTCGAGACGTTCCGGCAGGAGCTCCCTCGGCGGCACGCGGTACGGGATCGCGGCGTCGCGGATCTTGCGCTTCGCGCGGGTGAGACGTTGCCCGAGGGTCGGCTCCGGAACGAGGAATGCCCGCGCGATCTCGCGGGTCGACAGCCCCGCGACCGTTCGGAGCGTCAGCGCGACCCGGGCGTCCATCGCGAGGGCCGGATGGCAACACGTGAAGAGGAGCCGGAGGCGGTCGTCCGGGATCTCCTGCACGTCGGCTCCGATGGTCTCCAGCTCGGCGATCTGCGCGGCGGCCTCGGTCTTCGCCCGGCCGACGCGCTCACGCCGGAGCTTGTCGATCGCGCGGTTGCGCGCGGTCGTCACGATCCATGCCTCAGGGTTGTCCGGCACGCCGCGGCTCGGCCAGGTGCGCAGCGCGACCTCGAACGCGTCCTGGACCGCCTCCTCGGCGAGGTCGAAGTCCCCCGTGACCCGGATCAGGGCCGCCACCGCCCGCCCGGAGCCCTGCCGGAAGGATCGCTCGAGGGCTCCGAGCGCGTCGGTCATCCCTCGATGATGGGGCGCACCTCCACGGAGCCGTGCCGCGCCCCCGGGAGCTTGCCCGCGAGCTCGATCGCGGTGTCGAGGTCGTCGACCTCAACCAGGAAGTAGCCGCCGAGCTGCTCCTTCGTCTCCGCGAACGGACCATCGGTGACGAGCTGCTGGCCGTCCCGCACGCGGACGGTGGTGGCGGCCGGGCTGTCCGCGAGCTGGTCGCCGCCGCGCATCACGCCGCGCTCGACGAGCTCGTTCGCGAACTTGTCGTACTCCTCGTAGATCGCGTGCTGCTCATCGTGTGGGACCGACGCCCACGCCTTCTCGTCCGCGTAGATCAACAACGCATACTTCATGCACACCCTCCTGGGCCGAGGCCGGCCTGATGCCGCCCGTTCACCCTAGTTGACGAACGGCCGAAGGCGGTTCCGACATCGTTCGAGGTCCTCGACTTCGATGTCCATGCTCTTCGGCTAGCCTGGGTGGCGAGGATCTCCCATCCACGAGCGGAACCACGAGGAGGAACATCCGATGTCCCGCGAGAGCGACTGGCACGTGTTCGACAAGGCATGCGACATCACGGCGATGGCGGCCAGAGGCTCGGCCGCGACGGCGACGCCGGACCAGGTGGCGGACATCTTCCGCGCCGTCCACGCGGCGCTCCAAGAGGTCGTCACAGCCATGATCAACTCCGAGTCTCGGGCCGGCTTCTAGCAACGGCGTCACGGGCCGGCAACGGAGCCGCCCGTCATCGGATGGAGAGATCACGCATCGACACGATGCCGACGAGCAGCCCGGTCTCCGTCACGGGGACATGACGGAACCCCTTGGCCAGCATCAGCGCGAGCGTTTCCTGAGCGGACGCGTCGGCGTCCAAGGTGACCGGGTCCTTGGTCATCCACTCCCCGACCTCATGGGTTGCCGCGTCGTGCTCCGCGGCAAGCGCCCGCACGATGTCCCGCTCCGTGAAGATGCCGACCAGGTCCTCACCGTCGATCACGAGGGCAGCGCCGACGTGCTGGAGGCTCATCACCTGGGCGGCCTCGGCGACGGTCGCCGTGGGCGGGACCGAGATGAGATCGATGCTCATGAGCTCGCGGATGGCCGGCATGACCGCTCTTGAGCCTAGCCCCCTTCGACGAGCGCTGCGCGCCTGGTATCGCCCGCGGCGCGAGGGGTACCCCTGGCGCCGGGACGGGATCGGTCCCTACGCGGTCCTCGTCAGCGAGGTGATGCTGCAGCAGACGCAGGCCGCCCGCGTCGCTGCGGCCTTCGATCGGTTCCTCCGGCGGTTCCCGAACGTATCGAGCCTCGCGGCCGCGGCGCCGGCCGACGTGCTCCGCGCATGGTCCGGGCTCGGGTATCACCGGCGTGCCGTCGCCCTGCAGGAGGCCGCTCGAACCATCGTCCGGGTCCACGGTGGAGAGGTGCCGGACGATCCGGGAGCGCTCCAGCAGCTCCCGGGGGTCGGTCCCTATACCGCGTCGGCCGTCGCAGCGATCGCGTTCGGCCGGCCGGTCGTCGCGATGGACGTCAACGTTCGTCGGGTAGCGTCGCGTGTCGTGCTCGGTCGCGAGCCGGAGGAACGTGACGGTCCTCGGATCGCGGCGGCCGCTCGGGTCCTGCTCGATCGGCGTGACCCCGCGACCTGGAACCAGGCGATGATGGACCTCGGGCGCGAGGTGTGCCGCCCGACGCCTCGATGCGATGTGTGTCCGCTCGAGCCGTGGTGCCGGTTCCGCAGCGCCGGCAGGCCCGGGAGGTCGGCCGTCGCCCCCAAGCAGTCGCCCTTCGAGGGATCGAACCGTCAGGTCCGCGGGCGGATCGTGGCGGTGTTGCGTGAGCGGCCGTCGGCAGGTCTCTTGGGCTTGGCCGCGGCGACGGGGTTCGGAGCCGATCGCGTCGGGTCGGCGGTCACCGGACTCGTCCGCGACGGGATCGTCGAGCGGCGTGGCCGCTCGTTCCGCCTTCCCGTGAACCACCCGTCGGAGCGTTCGAACCGCGAACCCGGTCGGTCTTCCGATTCGTTTAGCCTTTCGGCCGCCACCCGACCGGAGGGATGAGCTCGTGACGGGCGACGAGGCACGGACGTCGACGACGGAGGAGACCGCCGCCGATTCACTCGCCCGCGAGCTGTACTGGGCGGCGCCACCCGTGTCCGGTTCGTCGCCGGGATCCCGATCGGCCGACGGAACGTCGGACCTCGCGATCCGCTGGGGGGAGCTGGAGGCGACGCTTCGTCGCGATCACGCTTCCCGACCGCTCCCGGACGATCAGATCCTCCAGATGGGTCGCCCGCTGAAGCGGAGGATCAAGCGGCTCACCTTCCGGTTGCTCCGTCCGTTGATGCGCCGGTACGACCGGATCGGCGCCGACCTGGCGCTGCTCGGACTCGAGACGTCCCGGGAGCTCGAGGCGGCCCGCCAGGAGATCGCCGGCCTCACGTCGGAGCTCCAGGAACTCCGGTCCGATCTTCGCCGGGCCGAGGCGGCGTGGGACGAGGTCCGAACGGCGTTACGGGCATCGCAGACCGTCGCCCACGAACACGATGTTCGGATCGGATCGGCGGCTTCAGAGCTCGAAGCGTTGTCCCGACGGCTCGCGTCGGCGGGCGGCGTGACCGGTTCGGCGCCCGCATCCACGCCGGCAGCCGCGGCGGCACCGGCCCCCCATCCCGAGGCCGCCCTGCCGGACGCGTTCTACTGGAGGTTCGAAGCCGCGCTCCGCGGCTCGCAGGAGTCGATCGAGCAGAAGCTGCTCCAGTATCGGGATCTCGCCGATCAGCTGCGGACGCAACACGGAGGTACGCCGCTGTGGCTCGATCTGGGATGCGGGGAGGGCCAGTTCCTCGCGCTGCTCCAGGGATGGGGCTGGCGGGTGCTCGGCATGGATATCTCGGCGCAGGCCGTCGCGACGTGCGAGGAGCGTGGCATCGATGCCGTCGAAGGGACGTTGCCCGACTTCCTGCTCACGTACGAGGGAGAGGCTCCGGCGGCGATGAGCGCGATCCAGGTCGTCGAACACCTTCCGCCGGCGTCCTGGCTCCCGCTCCTGCAATATGCGCAACGAGCGCTCGCCCCGGGCGGGGCCCTGGTCGTGGAGACCATCTACCCTCTGAACGTGGATGCGCTCGCCAGATGGTTCTTCGGTGACATCACCCACACCTGGCCCGCGAACCCCGAGACGCTCCGCGTGATGGCCGGCTTCGCCGGCTTCGATTCGGCCGAGGTTCGTTTGATGAACGCCGACGAGGACGAACGACCCCAGGACTACGCCCTGATCGCGAGGAAGCCCTGATGCGGATCCTCGTGTGCCATCCCCAGCCCCCGTTCATGTCCGGCGGCGCCGAAACGCACGCCAACGGATTGATCCGCGCCTTGCGCGAGGCCGGTCACGAGGCCGAGATCGCCACGATCCCGTTCCAGTGGGCACCACCCTCGGAGCTGGTGCACCAGATGGGGCTCTGGCGGAGCCTCGATCTGCGCGAAGCCAACGGGATGTCCATCGACCTCGTCGTCGCGATGAAGTTTCCCGCATACCTGGTCAACCATCCGCGCAAGATCATCTGGCTCATCCACCAGCAACGCACGGCCTATGAGCTGTGGGGTCATCCGGGCTTCGGCGATCTCTCCAAAGCTCCCGACGGATCGGCGATCCGGGATCTGGTGGTCGCCTCCGACCGTCTCGCGTTCGGGGAGGCCGAACGGATCTTCACGAATTCCGAGAACGTGAAGGGCCGGCTCGAGCGATCCCTCGGGGTGCGCGGCGAGGTCCTCTACCATCGCTCCGATCTCACCGAGCGTCTGTTGGCTCGTGATCCCGGTGACGGTGGAGGCGATTACCTCCTGTTCCCCAGCCGATTCGACCCCCTGAAACGGCAGGCGCTTGCCGTCGATGCGATGCAGCACGTGCGGTCGGACGTCCGGTTGTTGCTCGTCGGGTCGGGAACCGAGCTCGAGAAGATCCGGACGCGCATCGCGGACGCGCGGCTGGCCGATCGCGTCGAGATCCGCGTCGGCGTATCGGACGACGAGTTGATCGAGCTCTATCGCGACGCGCTGGGCGTCTACTTCGGTCCCTATGAGGAGGACTACGGCTACGTGACGATCGAGGCGATGGCCGCGGGCCGGCCCGTCATCGTGACCACGGACTCCGGTGGCCCGCTCGAGTTCGCTCGGAACGAGGAGACCGGGGTCATCGTGGAGCCGGAGCCCGAGCAGATCGCGGCGGCGTTCGACGAGCTCTTCCACGATCGCGCGCGAGGGGAACGTCTGGGCGCGGCCGGCCGAACGTTCGTCGCCGAGAAGATGCCCGACTGGCCCGGCGTCGTCCGCCGTCTCCTCGGCTGATGGCGACGGTCGCGTTCGTCTCGCCGCTCCCTCCGGCGAAGACCGGGATCGCGACGTACGCGGCGTCCGTCCTCGAGGGGCTCGACCACATCGACGCGGCGTCCGGACACATGATCGATCCGGTGTCGCCGTTCGAACCCGACGCCGGCGCGCGCGTCCGCGCAGCCGACGTCGGCATCTACCAGATCGGCAACAACGTGGAGTTCCACGGCGACATCTACGCACTGTCGGTCTGGCATCCGGGGGTGGTGGTGCTCCACGACCTCGCGGTCGACGGTCTGATCTGGGGCCTCGGCGAGGTGAGGAGCCCGCTCGCCGCGCCCGCGCGCCAGGAAGCGATCGCCGCGACGCCGAGGGGAGCGGATCACGACGATCCGCTCGGGGTCCCTTGGTGCGCGCAACTCGTTCGACGCGCACGTGCCGTCATCGTCCATTCGGGCTTCGCGAAGAGCTACCTCGACCGGGTCGGATGCCTGACGCCCGTCCTCGTGGCGCCGCACCCCACCGTTGAGCGGGAAGCGGACATCGAGCGTGCTCGGGTCCGCGGGCACGAGCTTCGTGCCGGCGTGGCAGGTCCCGATGAGGTCGTGGTCGGGGTCGCGGGCGACCTCAACGCCACGAAGGGGATCCCGCAGCTCCTCGAAGCGCTCGCACACGTCCGTTCGACCGTCCGGCTCGTCCTCGTCGGACGACGAGGTGGGTGGGACGTCGACGCCGCGATCCGCGACGCCGGCGTCGGGGGGCGGGTACGTGTCTTCGCGGATGTCGCCGACGACGAGTTCCTCGCGTGGCTGAGCGCCTTCGACATCCTGGTCAACCTCCGGTATCCGCACCGGGGCGAGTCCAGCGGCTCGCTCGTGCGAGCCCTCCAGGTGGGAACGCCCACGATCGTGAGCGGCGTCGGCACGTACCTCGAGGTCCCCGACGACGTCGTGGTCCGGATCGGGCCGGGACGGCCCGATCCGGAAGAGCTCGCGGACGTCATCGATCGACTCGCCGGCGACCCGCAGGGTCGAGCGGCGATCGGCGACCGTGCGGGGGCGTACGCGCGCGATGCGCTGGCGCCCGCGACGACCGCTGCGGTGTACCTGGAGGCGATCGACGACCTGGTCGCGCTCCGCGCCGATCCCGTCCGGAACGCGATCGCGCGGTGGGCGCGCGGGCTGCGTCCCGCGGGCCTCGGCCCGCGGCACGCAGCTCGCGGCCTCGGCGTCCGGTACCCGGAGGCGTTGTTCGAGCTCCGCGGAGAGGAACACGGATGAGCTTCGACCTCGACGCGACCGCGACGGCGAGGCTCCGGTCAGCCGGCCAGCGGTACACGACGCAACGTCGGCGATTGATCGAGCTGCTCGCCGACGCGGGGAGCCCCGTGTCGATCCCGGACATCCTCGCGGGCGGCTCCGGTCTCAAACAGAGCTCGGTCTACCGGAACCTCGCCGCGCTCGAGCAGGCCGGGGTGGTGCGCCGGCTGGTGACGGATGAGGAGTTCGGGCGGTACGAGCTGGCCGAGGACCTGATCGGCCACCACCACCACCTCGTCTGTTCGCGATGCGGCAAGATGCGTGATGTGGACGTTCCCGAGGAGCTCGAGCGAACGCTCGAACGAACGCTCGACCGGATCGCGAAGCGTGCGGGGTTCGCTCGAGTCTCCCACCGGTTGGACCTGCTCGGGCTCTGCGCCGATTGCGCCGCGGAGGTGGGGGCCGATACGCTCCGTGGCTGATCGTCGACCGGTCGTCGGGTGGCTGGTGCTCTTCGTGCTCTGCGCCGCGTGCTCGTCGGCGACCAGCGCCTCGGACTCCCTCCCGGGCGCCAGGCCGAGCAGTCCTGCCAAGGTCCAGATCGTGACGCCGACCGACGGTGAGGTGGTCCACGGATCGGTCGTCGACGTGAAGGTCCGGCTGGAGAACGCCACGATCGTCCCGGTGACGACCACCAACATCACGCCCGATCAAGGGCATCTCCATCTGTACCTCGACGATCAGATCGAATCGATGAACTTCTCCACCAGCGCCAAGCTCACGGCCGTCCAACCCGGCCTGCACGTGTTGCGCGTGGAGTTCGTCGCCTCCGACCACCTTCCGTTCGACCCGCGCGTCATCGCCCAGGTCGCGTTCGAGGTGAAGCATTGATCGCGGTGTCGGTCCACGCGCGTCGGTCGCGAGCGACCGACGCCGACCTGGCGATGGTCCTCGCGGTGATCGCCGGCTCGGCGTTGCTGCTCGTCCGCACCTCGTTCATCGGTCTCCCCGTGACCGTGGGCGTGTTCGCCGCGCTGTACGTGGTGCTGGGCTCGGCCTCGCTGGCGGCCACGGTCACGCGGGGTGATGCATCATCGCTCTCGCCCTTCATCGTCACGGCAACGGGGGTGGCCGCGATCGCCTTCGCGGCGTGGCTCGTCGGCCCCGGCTTCCCCGTCCCGCACGGCCCGGAGGTCCTGCTGCTCAACTCGCTCGCCGCCGTGTCGGAGGAGCTGTTCTTCCGGCGGCTCGTCTACGGCGGGCTCGTGCGGTTCGGGGCGGCGATCGCGATCGGCGGGTCCGCGCTCCTGTTCGCGGCGCTCCACGTTCCGATCTACGGTCCGGCGGTCTTCTGGGTCGACCTCGGAGCCGGGCTCCTGTTGTCGTGGCAGCGATGGGCATCGGGGGGGTGGGGCGCGCCCGCGACGACGCACGTCGTTGCGAACCTCGTCGCCGTCCTCCGATGAGAAGGGCGCTCGCGGTACTGGCGGTCTCCTCGCTGCTCGCCGGCGGCGTCTCGTGCTCGAGGGGCCCGGAGCCGATCCGGGTCGGTGCGATCTACCCCCTCAGTGGTTCCCAAGGCCCCGGGGGACGGGACGAGTTCCGCGGTGTCTCGCTCGCGACCGATCTGGTGAACGCCGACGGGGGGATCGGCGGGCGACCGATCGAGCTCGCTCCGTTGGATGTCGCCGGTGGCGATGCCGCCCCGGGCGCCGTGGACAACCTCGCCGATCAAGGGATCCGCTTCATCCTCGGGAGCTACGGGAGCACGATCTCGCAACCGGCCGCCGCGGAGGCCGCCCGGCGAGACGTCCTGTTCTGGGAGACGGGCGCGGTCGGGTCCTCGTCCCCCTCCAGCGGCGGCAAGCTGTTCTTCCGGGTTGCGCCGAGCGGGGAACTGCTCGGGAGCGATGCGATCTCGTTCGTGGATCGGCAGCTGCTCCCGATGCTCCGCCGATCCCCCCGTTCGTTGCGGTTCGCCGTGGCGAACGTGGACGACGTGTACGGGAGCGCCGTCGCCGACGGCGCGATCGCCCGCATCAGATCGCTGGGGCTGCCCTTCGTCGGCCGCTTCGTCTATGACGCGGCCCACTTGGATGCCCGCGCGGTCATCCGGCGGATCGCGAGGGTGCACCCCGACGTCCTGTTCGTCTCGGCGTACGTCCGCGACGGGATCGCGCTCCGCCGGGAGATGGTGCGGCAGGGGCTGCGGCTCATCACCAACATCGGGACGTCGTCGAGCTACTGCATGCCGGCGTTCGGTGCGGCGCTCGGCCGCGAGGCGGTCGGGCTGTTCTCCTCCGACAAGCTCGACAGCGAATACGTCGATCCGGCGGGTCTGACCCCTTCGGGTCGGGTGCTGCTCGACCGCGCGTCAACCGCGTACGAGGGCCGCTACCACCAGGAGATGAGCGCGGCGGCACTCGCCGGGTTCTCCGCGGCGTGGGCGCTGTTCCACATGGTGCTTCCCGCCGCGGATCAGATGACACCCGAGGCCGCCGCCGCCGCGGCGCTCCGGATGCGGGTGCCGATCGGCGAGCTCCCGAACGGCAGCGGTCTCGCGTTCGCGCCGCCGGGGTCCCCGGACCCCGGCGCCAACCTCCGAGCGATGAGCGTGATCTGGGAATGGGTTCGCCCCGGGGTGCGGGCGGTGGTGTGGCCGCAGCGGTTCGCGACCGCACCGATCGCCGCGATCCGGATCGAGCCGTGAGCGCGCGCCGGCGTGCCGCCGTCGCCGGCGCGGCGCTGTGTCTCGCCTACCTCGTCGGCGCGGTGGTGAGTGGTTCGCTGGGGCCCGCGTCGCGTCGTCCCATCCTCGACGGGCTGGCGCCGCCGCCGCTGTACCGGTGGGTGGCCCCTCCCCCCGCGCTCGCCTCGACGAACAAACCCCCCAGTGCCGGCCGTTCGATGATCGCGCTGGACCCCACCAAGGGGTCGGCAGCCACCGTGTTCTCGACCCGGGATTTCCAGGCGAGCCTCGCGCTGGGGCAGGGTGCCATCGCCCCCCACGGGCAGGACACCCAGGTGCAGCTCGTCATGACCCCCCTCGCCCCGAAGCCCGACGCGACCCTTCCCGCCGGCGTGCAGATCGCCGGCAACGTGATCGGGGTGACGGCGACGTACGAGCCGAGCGGCGCGTCCGTGGGCGATCTCCGCACCCGGGGGGAGCTCGGGCTCGTGTACCCGCTGCTCTTCCAGGGCGTGGGGTTCACGGACACGATCCTCCGGTCCACGGACGAGCGGTCGTGGTCCGCGATCCAGAGCGACGATGCGATCGCCCAACAGTCCGTGCACGCGGCGGTCGGCCGCCTCGGGTTCTTCGCGGTCGGTCAGTCGCCGGTCGGCGCGACCGCGCCTCCGTCTCGTTCGACCGGCACGCGCAACGGCTCGATCGTCGTCGCGATCCTCGCGGCGCTGGTCCTGCTCGGGGCGGTCTGGTTCCTCCGACGACGACCGCCGCCTCCGCCTCCGTCTCGCCGGCCCCGGCCCGCCGTCGATCCCTGGAAGGACTGAGCGAAGGCGTGACGCGAGAGGTCGGGCTGTACACTCGCCCGCGGTCGGCGTCCCGCCGCCCGTGGGCGTGCGCAGAGTCCCGACCGGAGAACCCATGACCTCGACCGACCGACAGGTGAGCCCGGCCTCGGCGACCGGCGGGCTCCGCCCGCCGGTCGCCGCGGCCCGCCTCGGATCCTGGTGGGTCCTCGCCGCCGCCACCCTCCTCATGCTGAGCGTGTTGGGCTGGCGGTTCGTCGCCGACCCGTCGCTGGCGGCACCGACCCGTGACCCCGCTTGGTACACGTGGCGGGCGAACGTCGTGATGGAGGACGATCCGGGTTCCGTCGTCGGGGACTGGGGACCGGACGGATTGTTCTCGGGCGGCTACCGGGTGACCGTTCCGCTCGAGGGTGCCCTCTTGCAGCGCGTCGCCGGCATCGACACCTACTCGATGGCCAAGCTCCTGATGCTCGGCGTGCCCATCCTGACGGGGCTCGCGTTGGGGGCCGGCGCGGCGCGGAGCCGGAAGGATCCGGTCGCCTTCCTCACGATGCTGCTCGCAACGGTGGCGCTGTTCCTCACCACGCCCTACGTCGGCTACCTCGACAACATCACCGTGCTCTTCCTGTTGAGCCTGATGCTGGCGTTCCTCGGCGCAGCGCGGACGTCATGGGGCGCACGAACCGCGCTCTTCCTGATCGGGATCGCGGCCGCGTTCACCCACCCAACGACCTGCGTGCTCTTCGGCGCGACGCTCCTGGCGGTGTTCGGGTTCCACTTCGTGACGAGCCGGTTCCGTCTCGGGGAAGCCCTCCGATCCGACGGGCCGATGCTGTTCTCGGTCGGGCTCGGCATGTTCGTGGGACTTGCCAGCTGGGTCGTCGGCATCTGGGGAACCACGGCCAGCCTCAAGGAAGCGGCCCTCCCACCTCCGTACACGAAGGCGTTCTTCGTCGACCGACTGCTCGAATGGATCGGCTCGATGCAGCCCGTGATCGTGGTGCCGTTCATCGCGCTGGCGATCGGGTCGACGATCCTGCTCGCGCGACGCCGCCGGCTCCCCGCGGATACCTTCGACGTCACCGCGAGCTGGTGGCTGTTCCCGCTGCTCGGGATCGCGTCGGTCGTGCTCGGCGCCGGCACCCAGGTCTCCGGAGATCCGAACTCCCCGGTCGTCCCCTACTACCGGTTCATGAACGCCACCGCCGCGCCGATGGCGCTCGTGGGTCTCGGGGCCTTCGCGCTGATCTGGTGGGCGCGAACCCAGCGGGACCGCCGGTCGCTCCTCCGGGGTTTCGCGGTGGTCGCCGGGATCGTCGTGGTCGCGTGGCTCGTGGACGCGGCGAAGCTGACGGAACCGCAGATCGCTCCGTGGGCGTTCGGTGTGGCCGCCGTCGCCGCGATCGCGGGCCTCGCGGGGGTCGCGCTCGTCCGGAGCGACCAGACCCGCCGGATCGTCGCCGTCGCCGCTGCGTCCGCGCTGGTCCTCGGCTCCTTGGGCTTCCTGCTGATCGACGGCGTCCAGCACCGCTGGGTCAGCGCGGCGAACCAGTATCCCGACGAGTCCGTCCGCGGCTCCCTCGCCGCCGTCGACGTCGTGGCCGAAGCCGCGGGCGTGCGACCGCTCGTCCTGATCGTGAACGACGACGACGAGGACGATCCCGCGACCCATACCAACACGGCGTACGGGTGGGCCAAGACCTACACGAACGTCTTCCGAACGGGGCTCCCCGGTTCCTCGGCGAAGTACCAGGCGACCTACCTCGGTTCATTGGAGAACTTCCTCGCCGACCGGGTGACCACCAGCACGCACGGGAGCATCGGCTATGACCGAGCGGCCGAGAGCCATTTCGAAGAGCTCCAGCTGCGTGAGCAGACCTATCCATACCCGCCGGCGGTGTTCATCGTCCGCGAGTACTACGGCGGGCTGTGCAACGGCGTCGAGACCTGCACCGAGGCATCGCGGCAGCAGCCGCATCGATGACGCGCTCGCGCACGGGGTCGCGATCGGTCCCGACGTGGTCGTCGTCAAGGAGCCGGGGCTGTGGTCGCCGCCGCCCGACGTGGTCGCGCAGGCGAACACCGTCGCGAACGCCACCGTCGAGTCCCTCGTGAACCACCCGGGCCCGCTCGCCAACCTGCCGCACACGCTGCTCGTCATCGCGATCCTCGCGCTGCTCCTGGTCGTGCCCGGCTGGCTCGCCGGGCGCTGGTTCGGGCTCGAGTCGACGATCGATCGGTTCGCGCTGATCCCCGGGCTCTCCGTCGTGCTCATCATGCTCGCCGGGATCGGAACCCTCGCGATCTGGCGCGGACCCCTCTCGACGGGGAAGGGGTGGGCCGTGGTCGCGGTCGCGATCGGCCTCGGCGCGGCGCTCCGGCTGGGCGATGCCTGGCTGCGCCGTCTGCTCGAAGCGTTCGGCGGATTCTTCAACAACCTGTTCGCGGTCTTCTCGAACCGCGACTACTCCGTCCTGATGGGCTACCAGTTCCTGGCGCAGGCCGGCCAGGGTGTCGTCCAGGGAGCCATCTTCAAAGCGTTGGTGTTCGGCGGCGAGAAGGGCTTCGACATCTCGGTGGCGCCGTCGGCGGACTACCTCCTCAAGGTCGTCCTCGCGCTCTACATCCCCTATACGTTCCTGTCGCCGTTCGTCGGGGTGTTCATCGACCGGTTCGAGCGACGGCGGGTCGCGTGGTGGGCCGACATCGTGAGCGCTGCGCTGGTCACGTTGATCGTGATCCTCGTCATCCTCCCGTTGGGATCGGGTTCGCCGGAGGGCGAGGTCGGGCCGACGGTCGGCTTGATCCTCGGGCTGCTGGTCGCGCAATCGGTCGCTCGGATCGCCCTCGCGATCAAGTCCGCGGCGCTCCCCGACGTGCTTTCCGGGAAGGACCTCCTGCAGGGCAATGGGCTCTCGCAGGCCGGCGGCGGGCTCGCGCAGGTCTTCGGGATCGGCGTGGGCACGATCGTGGCGGGGCAGGTCTCGCCCTGGATCGGGGTCGTGTTCGGTGCGGGGGTGCTCGTGGTCGGGGCCGTGGTTTCGAGGCAGATGCGGAGGGTCGAGGCCCGGCATCGGGACACGAGCCTCGGCCAGGAGGTGCGTCGCATCCTTCGGACGGTGGCCGCGGGTGTCCGGGAGGTCGCCGGACGGCCGGCGGCGGCGCTCGGACTCTCCGCGTTCCAGATGCTCCGTTACCAGTTCTGGGGGTTCGTCCTGATGACCTTCGCCCTCTACGCGAAGAACCTCGTGCAGGGCGGCAACGCCGACACCCTTTCGCAGATCCTCTCCGGGGTGGGGGGGCTCGTCGGCGGCGCGCTCGGTCTGATCGTCGCGCAGCGGTTGAAGGACCGGGTGCCACCGATCAGGTTGCTGCTCGCTTCGATGCTTCTGCTCGGCGCGGCGACCGTGGTCTTCGGCGCGATCCTCACCGTGGCAGCGTTCGCGGCGCTCCTGTTCGTGGGCTTCTTCTCGTTCTTCCTCGGCAAGATCTCGACGGACACGATCACCCAGCAAGCGATGCCGGACGATTTCCGTGGGCGCGCGTTCGCGCTGTACGACATCGCCTACAACCTCGGGTTCATCGTTCCCGCGGCGATCCTGTCCGTCGTCTGGATCGAGGGAGATGCCGCGCGGACCCGCGTGATCCTCCTGGCGTCCGGAGCGATCTTCCTCGTCCTCACCGCGATGGTCGCCGCCTGGTCGCGACGGATCCGTTCGGACTTCGCGCCGCAGGACGACCTCGTGGACGAGGAGGCGGCAGAACTCGCCGCGTCGACCGAAACCTGAGCCGTGGCCGAGGTCCTCGCGTCAGACGGGACGCGGCTCCACGTCGAGATCGACGGCGCCGGTGAGCCCGTGACGGTGCTGGCTCACGGCCTCACCAATTCGTGCAAAGAGCTGTCCGCGTTCACCCCGATGGCCCCGGGCACGAAGGTTCGATTCTGCTTCCGGGGCCACGGACACTCCGGCACGCCCGAGGCCGGCCATTACCGGTTCGCCGACTTCGCGGGTGACGTGGATGCCGTCGCGCGCGCGTACGGCGCCACCCGGGCGGTCGGGACCTCGTTGGGTCAGGGAGCGATCACCCGGCTGCTGTCCGAGGACCCGGATCGCTTCGAACGGCTCGTGTTCATCCTGCCCGCCGCCTTGGACGTGCCGCTTTCCGAGACCGAGGTCGCCGGGTTCGAACGCACCGCGGATCTGCTCGAGACGCTTCCGACCGACGACGCGATCGAAGAGATCCTGCGGGGCTCGGGCCGAGCGAGTGAGTATGAGGATCGTCCGTGGCTCCGAGACGTCGACATGCTGCTGTGGCAGGACCTCCAACCGCTCGGCGTTGCCCGCGCGCTCCGTGAGGTCACGCTGGATGTCGCGATCGCGGATCGCGAGCTGCTGCGGCGGGTGAACGCACCGACGCTCGTGATCGCGCGAGAAGGTGATCCGATCCACCCGGCCGAGCTCGGCCGCGTCCTCGGCGAGCTGATCCCGAACAGCGAGCTCATCATGCTCGGCTCGGAGGAAGAGCTGTACGGGTCCATCCCAGAGCTGGTCGACCGGGTGGCTCGGTTCCTCGGATGAGTGATCGACCGGTGTCGGGCTCTCGGTCGTCCGAACGACGACGTGGCGGGCTCGGGGCTGGCCGTCCTGATGGGGGTGCAGTTCTCGTTCGTCGTGATCCTCGGGAAGGGCCTCCTCCGAGGGCAGCCGCCGTTCGCCCTGCTGTTCTTCCGATTCGCGGTTGCTGCCGTGATCCTCGCCGTCGTGGTGATCGCGACGCGCCGCCCGCTCACCCCGAAGCCCGGCGAACGGCTGGGCCTCGCCCTCGCGGCGACGATCGGGTACGGGTCGGAATCGGCGCTGTACTTCGCCGCCCTGAACCACGGGAGCGCGGCGACCGTGACGCTCCTCTTCTACCTGTACCCGGTCTGGGTGATGCTGCTGGCCATCGCGCTCGATCGCAAGATCCCGGCGGGACGCCTGGTGGCCGCGCTGGCGATGGCGATCGGGGGTAGCGCGATCGTGGTGGTCGGCGGGTCGGGCGTGGAGATCGCACCCATCGGGATCGTGTTGGCGATCCTCTGTTCGCTCACCTACACCGGGTACCTGACCGCCGCCGACCGGGTGATCCGTCGTACGAACCCGCTCACCACCGCCGCGTGGCTCGCCGCGGGAGCGTCGGTGGCGAATCTGACCTACGCGATCATCTTCCACGGCTGGAGCACACCGACCGGCTCGTTCGCGGGGCTGCGTGTCTTCGGGATGGGCGCGTTCACCGCAGGTGCGTTCGTCTGCATGATCGCGAGCCTCCACCTGATCGGTGCGGTGCGCAACGCGATCATCGGCGTCCTCGAACCCCTCAGCGTGGCGGTGCTCGCCGCCGTCTTCCTCGATGAGCCGATCTCGACCTCGACGGCCGTCGGCGGTGGCGTTGATCCTCGCGGCGGCGGTCGTCGCCACCCTCGCTCGAGGCGCGCGCGTGGTCGAGCCGGATCTCTGACGCCGCGATAGCATCCGCGAACGGTGACCGACGACCTCTTCTCACGTGATGCGTACCTGGCGACCTGTGCGGCAACGGTCGTCGACGCGACGGATGACGGCGTCGTGCTGGATCGAACGGTGTTCTACGCGCGCGGAGGGGGACAGCCGGGCGATACCGGCGTCCTTCGCTGGGGCGAGCACGTCACGCCCGTGACGGACACCGTCAAAGCGCGCGAGACGGGCGAGATCGTTCATCTCGTCGAGGGTGACGCGCCTCCCGTCGGGAGCGCCGTCGCCTGCGACATCGACTGGCCGCGACGCTACCTGCACATGCGGACGCACACCGCGCTGCATTCGCTCTCCGGCATCATCTTCGCCGACTACGGCGCGAAGGTGACCGGCGGGAACATGGAGTCCGGGGGCACCGCACGGATGGACTTCGAGCTCGAGTCCATGAGCGCCGAGCTCGGCCGTGAGGTCGAAGCCAAGCTCAATGCCCGGCTCGCCGAGGACCGGCCGGTCCACGTCGTCCTCCTCCCACGCGCCGAGGCGCTCCGGGATCCCGATCTGATCCGAACGAAGATCAACCTGGTTCCGCCGTCGATCGATCCGATCCGTGTGATCGACATCGAGGGGATCGACAAACAGGCGGACGGCGGGACGCACGTGCGATCGACGGGGGAGGTTGGGCGGGTCCGCGTCGTCAAGACCGAATCGAAGGGCAAGGCCAACAAGCGGATGCGGATCCAGCTGGAGGGATCGTAGAGAACCGGGCTCATCGGCTGCCTCGCCGTCTCGTTGACCAGCCCCGCCGCGGAAGCGTACGCTCAACGCCCCCGACAGAGAGGGATACCCGTGCCCCGCTACCTCGTACAACGCAACTTCGGAAGGGTCGACGACGAGCACATGAAGATCCGCTCGACCCGAAGCACCGAGCTCATCGACAACCGGTTCACCGACATCACCTGGGAACACAGCCACGTCGTGACGACACCAGATGGAGACGTCAAGACGTTCTGCATCTATCGATCGCCCAGCGAATCACTCGTGCATGAACACGCCGAAGCGCTGGGTGGCCATACGATCGAGGTGATCTTCGAGATCGGTGGCGACGTCGACCCCGACGATTTCCGCAAGCACTAGCCCGAGCCGTCGCCGGCGAGCCGCTTCAGCTGCTCTTCCTCCATCACCGTGTGCTCGTGACGGATGCCGGCGACCGTGCGACGCAGACCGATCGACCGTCGCCGCTCATCATCCTTCGGGATCAACGAGAGCGCGTCCTCGTAGAGCTCGACGGCCTCCGGGTACGCCCAGGCTTGTTCGGCGCGTTCCGCCGCCGTCAAGAGGTACGTGACCGCGCGTTCGGGGTCGCCGGCCTCTCGCCAGTGGTACGCGAGGATCGTCGCCACCGCCGACGTGTCCGGAGCGCTGTCCTCGATGTACCGAGCGACGGCCTCATGCCGGTCACGTCGAGCCCGCCGCGGGATCGTCGCGTAGGCGACATCGCGGATCAAGATGTGGCGGAAGGCGTACTCGCGGTCTCCCTCGACCGCTGACGTCCGTTCCATCCTGATCAGGTCGCGCCGCTCGAGCGACCCGAGGATCTCGTCCAGGTCGCCGTCGTCCGCTCGAAGCGACGCGAGCGGCCCCATCCAGAACACCTTCCCCACGACGGAGGCGTCGAACAGAACGTCGCGCTCCTCGCGGGGAAGGACATCCAACCGCGCGGCGATCATCGCCCGCACCGTGGTGGGCAGATCATCGGAACCGCCGTCGCGTTCCAGCATCCACGCGGCCATCTCTTCGATGAACAATGGGTTGCCGCTCGCCGCGGTCTCGATCCGCTCGGCGAGTTCGGGTTGACCCTCTCCGACGAGCCCCGCGGCGAGCCAATGAGCCGCGGCAGATGGGAGCGGTTCCAGGCGCATCGTGGTGGACGACGACAGCCCGCCGCCCCATGCCGGACGGAGGTCGAGGAGCTCCGGGCGCGAGAGTGCGAGGAAGAGGACGGGAACCTCTCTCGCACGTCCTGCGAGCGAGGTGATGAGGTCGAGCGTGCTGGGGTGCGCCCAGTGGACGTCTTCGAAGACGATCAAGGTCCCGCCCGCCGAGGCAAGCGCCTCGACGTACCGACGCGCCGCCTCGAAGAGCGACCGTCGGTCGTCCGCCACCGCTTCGGGGGTTCGGACGAAGACCGACAAGAGCTGGACCAACGCCGGGTCCTCCAGACCGAGGCGATCCAAGGAGGCCTCGAGCTTCGACATCGCCACCGGATTCGCATCCGACTCGAAGATGCCGGCGACCTCTCGGATGAGCTGCACGAACGTTTCGTAACCCGAGCTCTGTTCGTACGGCAGCTCTCGAACGTGGAACGCCTGACCGCCGGAGGCCTTCACGTCGAACGAGATCTCCTCAGCGAGTCGCGTCTTACCGATGCCCGCCTCGCCCAGGATCGTGACGAGGTGCGGTCGTCGCTCGGTGACCGCGCGGCTCCAGATGTCGCGGATGAGGCCCGACTCGCTGTCACGACCGATGAACGTCATCTGCGCCGGCCGGACCGCGAGCGGCACGAGCGCTTCGATCGCCATCCACGCCGGGATCGGCTCCCGCTTCCCTTTCGCGGAAACCGGCGGGACCGGCTCGCTCCGGATCGCCCGTCGCGTGGCCCGGAAGGTCTCCTCGCCGATCAAGACCTGTCCCGGAGGCGCGGCGCTTTGGAGCCGTGAGGCGGTGTTCACGACGTCACCGGCGACGAGGAGCTCCCCATCGGGGGAACCTGGCTCGATCGTGACGACCGCCTCGCCGGTGTTGACCGCCATGTGGATCTCCAGATCCGGGTACGAGGAGGTTTCGTTGAGCTGCTCGATGATCTTCGGGATCGCCAGGGCCGCGCGGACCGCCCGTTCGGCGTCGTCGCCGCGCGCGACGGGGGTGCCGAAGACCGCCATCACCGCGTCGCCGATGAACTTCTCGACGACCCCCCCGTACCGTTCGATCGTGGCCCTGACCGCGCGGTAGTACTCGCGGAGCACGTCACGGACGTCTTCGGGGTCGGCGCCGTCAGATCTGCTGGTGTGCCCGACGAGATCGGCGAAGAGGACCGAGACCACCTTGCGTTGCTCGTCCGCCGAGACCTGGGTCACGTTCGCGCCGCACGAGGGGCAGAAGCGCACCGGCCCGCTGAGCTCCGCGCCGCAGGACGAGCACACGAGGCCGAGGCGCGACCCGCACGAAACGCAGAATCGCGCATCTTCGGGATTGGATGCGCCGCAGCGCCCGCACGCGATCACTGGAGCGAGTGTATCGGCCTCCGATCCGGCGGGGACCGCTCAGGCGCCGAACGCGACGCCCAGGAGCACGAACAGGGCGTAGACCGCGATGCCGCCCACCGTGAGGATCAGCCGGAGCTGTCGCGGGATCGGCGAGCGGCCGAACGCGAAGTACAACAGCGGGCCGATGAACGGCACCACCAGCACGACCAGCATCCAGCGCGTCCGATACGGGATCGGTTCGGACTCCTGACGGATCAGGTCCCAGAGCGCGACCGCGACCCAGGTCGCATAGAGGACGAACGGCAAGACGTAGCCGTAGAGGCCGATCAGCAGGCTCCACCACGAGCTCGCGAGCGGCAGACCCATCACGCTGAGCTGTTCCGAGACGGTCGGCCCCGTCGAAGAGGAGATCTCATCGACGGGGCGGATGCGGTACGGCTGCGGCACGGACTCGCCGGGGATGGCGAGGGTGGGGGGCGCCGCCGCCGCATCGCCCGGCATGCCGGGCTGCGCCGGCGGCGCCCCCTGCGTCCTCCAGTCGCCGTGAGCGAAGCTGCCGTCCGTCGCATCGAGGGAACGCGTCAGCGCCTCCATCGTGACGGCGGGCGAGCCACCGCCGGCGGGGATCGGGCGCCAACCGGCACAGGGGTACAAGAGCTCGATCGCCGGAGGCTCGCTCGTCGATGATCCATTGCCCGAGAAGCAATCTCCTCCGGAGGAGGGCGCCGCCAACGCAAGATCGGCGAGCCCGCTCCGGCGAACGACGTTGTCGCGGACCTCGTTGCCCGAGGTCGGCCAGAGGTTCCGATCGAGGATCGGGACCACGACGATCCCGTAGGTCCGTTGATCCTCGATCAGGTTCCCCGTGACCAGGTTGTCCAGGCCGCCGGCCACGACGATGCCCATCCCGAACGACGGATAGGTGAGCGCGAGCGCCGGTGCGGCGAGGTTGCCGTTGTCGTGGACGTAATTCCCGGCGATCAGCAGGTCGCGCTGGGGAGCGCCGACCTCGGCGTCCTGGGTGTTCGGCACGATCCCGGACATGTTGTTCGTCCACTCGCTGTTCACGATCGCCACCTCTTGGGCGTTGGTCCCGCTGAACCCCGCGGCGTTATCCGTGCCGACGACGTCCGTGATGACCGCCCGGCACGGAGAGCAACCCTGCACCGAGAATCCCGAACGGGGAGAGCCGCTCGCGAGGGAATGGTCCAGCTGGCCGTCGTCCGAGCCATAGGCGGCGATGCCCGATCCCCCGTTGTCGTAGGCGGTCAGGTATCGACCCCAGTAGCCGTGCACGCCGTGCCAGGAGAAGCCGTCATGGAGGTTGTTCCGAGATGTGAGGTTCTCGATCGCGACGCCGTCGGCCGCGAACACCTGCACCCCGTCCGCGCGCTCGAATCCGCCGTCGATGATCGTCCGGCTGCGATCGAGCCCCCGGATCGTGAGGTACGGCGTCGTGACCGTCACCGACTCCCGATAGATCCCGGGGGCGACCAGGACCATCCCGCCCGGCTTCGCGTGATCGACGGCGGCCTGGATCGTGTCGAAGTCCTGCGGCACGCGGATCGTTCCCGCGTACCCGGTCGGCACCGGTTCCCGTCCGGGTCCCACACCGGGCGGGAGTCGCGGAGCCGCCGAGCCACCTTGATCCTGCTGTGCGGTCGCGACCGAACCTGAGGAGAACCAGATGAGCGCCGTCACGGCCAGCATGCCGTGCAGCACGGGTCGTCGCCCCATCGGCGCGGACCCTAGCATGGGTCGATGCCAGCGGAACGCCTCTCCAGTTTGGATGCGAGCTTCCTCTATCTCGAGACCCCGGCTCTGCACATGCACGTCGCCGGCCTGTCGATCTTCGCGCCACGCGAAGACGGGCCGCTCACGTACGACGATGTGCAGCGGGTCGTCGAGGCCCGGATCCATCTCGCACCCCGACTGCGACAACGTGTCCTTCCGGTGCCGGGCAACATCGGCCGACCGGTGTGGGTGGACGATGACCGGTTCGATCTGGACTTCCACCTCCGCCGCTCGGCCGTTCCGTCCCCCGGCGGTCGGCTCCAGTTGGAGCGATCGGTCGGCCGCGTCCTCTCCCGACCGCTCGATCGATCGAAGCCCCTCTGGGAGCTCTACGTCTTCGAAGGGGTCGATGCGGGACGGACGGCCGTCCTCCTGAAGCTTCACCACGCGCTCGCGGACGGGATCGGCAGCATGTTGATCGGATCGGCTCTGTTCGACCTCGAGGCGGACACACCGCTCGGAGCGCCGCCGGCCGCCCCGTGGCGACCTGAGCCGATCCCGCCTCGCGATGATCTGGTCCATGCGGCCTTCGAGGAGATGACGTCCCATCCGGCAGAAGTGCTCGCGCGCGCGGCGCGCGCCCCCCAACGAGCGATCGAGACCGTCGTTCGGACGGTCTCCGGCGCGATGGCACTGGCGGGCATGGGGGCTGCGCCCCGGGGTCCCTTCGACGGTCCCACCGGACCCGCGCGACGCTTCGCCACCGCCGACGTCCCGTTCGACGGACTGCGGACGATCAAGCGTGTCCTCGGGGGCACGATCAACGACGTCGTGCTCACGGCCGTCGCGATCGGCCTGCACGAGCTCCTCGCCTCGCGCGGCGAGTCCACGAAGGGCCGGAGCCTCCGCGTGCTGGTTCCCGTCTCCGTTCGGTCGAAGGCGGAGGCCGGAGACGTGGGGAACCGCGTCGCTCCAGCGTTCGTGGAGATCCCGATCGGGGGCATGAGTCCTCGATCGCGACTGGCGAAGGTACGGCGGGCGACCGAGGATCTCAAGTCGTCGTCGATGGCGGTATCGGCCGATGCCATCATCGGCCTCGGGGCCTTCGCCCCGCCGGCGCTGCACGCCATGGCCGCCCGCGTCGTTTCGCGCGGCCGGTGGTTCAACCTCGTCGTCTCGAACATCCCTGCTCCCCAGATGCCCCTGTACCTGGGGGGCGCCAGGCTCGTCGCGAACCACCCCGCGATGCCGCTCGGCGAGCATGGGGGGCTGTCGATCGGCTGCACGTCGCTCGGTGGGACGATGGCATTCGGGCTGACGGCGGACTGGGACACGCTGAAGGACATCGAAGTCCTGGCGCGCGGCATCGAACGCGGCATCGACGATCTGGCCGCGGCGGCCTCGAAGAAGGCCGCGAGGGCTCGCTAACGGAGGGTCGCGGCGTACCAGTCCGCGACCTCACCCAACCAGCGACCCGGCGCTTCCATCTGAGGCACGTGCCCGACGCCGGGCAAGATCCGTCCTCGCCACGCCGGGTTCGCCGCCAGCGCTGCCTCGGCGAACCCCGGGGGGACGAACCGATCGCGGCGTCCATGGATCACGAGGACCGGGCACCGGATCCCGTCCGTCGTCCTGATCCCCAGGGAGGGCGTTCGGATGTAGGTCGCGATCGACCGTGCCGCCTCGATGAAGTTCTTCGGCTGTTCGGGATCGTCCCGCGTCTCGCGCACGAGCTCGACCTGCAGCCGGATCACCTCTTCGGGGATCACGCCGGGGTCGGGGGTGAGTAGGCGGAGGCCGACTCGGACGAACGCCTCCGGGCTCATCGACCGGCGGCGGGCTCGCACCAGGCGCTCACCAACGCCGTCGAGGCCGTACAGGGAGAACGCGGCGAGGACGGCGGGGTGGGGGAGGCTCCCGCGGGTCCACGGGAACACGGAGGCGCTGAGCACCAAGCCGGTCACGCGATCGGGTTCGACCGCCGCTTCGACCGAGGCGATCAGCCCCCCCATCGAGTTCCCCACCACGACGACGCGACCGCTCGCCGCCTCGTCGATGAACCGGGCGAGCGAGCGCCGCAGATCCATCACCCGGGTCCCACGCCCGGCCGCGGGTGACCGGCCGAACCCGGGGAGATCGAGCGCGACGACCCGGCCCAGCCCCGAGAGCCCCTCCGCGACCTGGAGCCAGTTGAGGTGTGATCCTCCGAGCCCGTGGACGAGGACGAACGTCGTGTCGGATGGCCCGGCCCACGACCGGTAGACGACCGGCCCGTCGAGGTCGATCGTCTGCATCGGGGGAAGTTCGAGGAGCACCTCGGGAGCCTACCGAGGCGGTCGAAGCCGCCGTCGGGCATAGAACGGGGTCCTTCGAACGTTGAAGGGGTCGGTGGCGTAGAGCTGGGGAGGGTTGGTGGTCCGGAAGGACCGCACGCAGGGTCCGACCAGGGCTTTCACACGACCTCCACACCCGTACACACGGGCTGAGCTTTACAGAAGTAGGACCACGACCTACCATGGAAAACGAGCGGCCAAGGCGTTTGCCCAACGTGCGCCTGCCCACACCAAGCCGCTCGCGAGGGATGACCCGATTTTCTCGATGACCTGGCGTGCCGCGCCGTGCGGTGCAACGGGTCCCGAGGAGGAGCGTGATACGAAGTGCCCGAGCCGGCGCGTCCCCTAGGGACCGACGACGCTGACGATCTCCGCCTCTACCTGGAGGCTGCGGCCCGCGAGCCGCTGCTCACCAAGGAGGAAGAGGTGGAGCTTGCCATGACCATCGAGGGCGGCAAGGAGGCCGAGGATCGCCTCCGGGCCGGCCGCCTCCGTTCGGAGAAGAGCATCGCGAAGGCCCGCGCCGATGTCCGAAAGGCGGAGGCGGCGCGCCAGCGATTCATCATGGCCAACCTCCGGCTGGTGGTCTCCGTGGCCCGGAAGTACCAGGGTCAGGGACTTCCCCTGCTGGATCTCATCCAGGAAGGCAACATCGGCCTGATGCGCGCGGTCGAGCTGTTCGATTGGCGCCGCGGCTTCAAGTTCTCCACGTATGCCACATGGTGGATCCGCCAGGGGATCACGCGGGCGATCGCCGATCGCTCTCGTTCGATCCGCCTTCCGGTGCACATCCACGACCGGCTGCGCAAGCTCAATCGGACCAGGTTCCAGTTCGCGCAGTCGATGGGGCGCGAGCCCACCCGCGAGGAGCTGGCCAAGGCGCTCGACACCACCGTGGATGAGATCGACGACCTGACCGAGATGGGTCGCCGTGAGCCCCTGTCGCTGCAATCCCCGGTCGGAGAGGACACCGAGCTCGGCGATCTCATCGAGGAGGTCGACTCGGACGCGGCGTTCAACGAGGTCGAGGATCAGCTGCTCCGCGAGGAGATCGGCGGGGCCGTGGACAAGGTGCTCGATGAGCGCGAACGCCACGTGGTGGCGCTGCGCTACGGCCTGGAGAACGGGCAGCCGCTGAGCCTCCGGGAGACCGGAAAGGTGCTGGGTCTGTCCGGGGAGCGCGTCCGGCTGATCGAGCGGGAGGCGCTGCGGAAGCTCCGCGATTCCAACCTGATCAACGCGGTCGCGCTCGGCGGCTGAGCCGCCGAGCTCGACCTCAGCAGGCTCGAAGGGGCCGCCCCCTCGGGGCGGCCCCTTCGCTGTTCAGCCGCCTGCCCGTGGCTGCCGATGACTCAGACGGGATGGAGGTCTCGCAGTTCCGCGGCAGTACCCCCGCGAACATCTCGCCCCCTTCGAACGATGGGAAGGGTGGATACGAGCCCGACGGGCGGGAGGACGAGCGTGCCCTCGTCCGGCGAGCTCAGGACGGTGATCGTGATGCCTTCGGCGAGCTCTATCGCACCCACCTGCCGGCCGTGTCCAGGCTGGTCCGGTTCCGGCTGGGCGCCGAGGACGAGGATGCGGTTTCCGAGGTGTTCCTCCGAGCCTGGCGAGGGCTCGGGTCCTATCGAGACACCGGCGTTCCGTTCGCCGCGTGGCTCTACGGGATCGCCCGGCACGTGGCGATCGACTCGCTCCGGAAGCGGGGGCGCGACGAGCCACGCGAGGTCCTTCCCGACCGGGGGGTCGAGCCGATGACCGCCGAGATCCTGACGTTGCGCGGTGCGATCGAGCACCTTCCAACCGAGCAACGCCAGGTGATCGAGTTGAAGTACCTCGTGGGCATGACCAACGAGGAGGTCGCCGCGGCCATGGGGACGACGCCCGGGGCGATCAACGCGAAGCAGTGGCGGGCGCTCAAGGCCCTCGCCGACGTGCTGGAGGAGCGGAGGTGAACACCGAGCTGGATCGCGATCTCGGAGCCTGGGCTCGGGAGGAGCTCTCCCGGGAACGATTGCTCGCCGTGCACGGGTCGGCCGCCGCGTCCATCCTCGAGGTCCACGACCGTCTGACGGGCGCCGCGGCGGCCGTCGCGGTGCCGGCTGCCGAGTCGGGGTGGGCGGCGCTCCTTGCCAAGATCGACGTCCCGGCTCCCGTCATCCCGCTGCGCCGTCCGCGGGCGCGCAGGACCCTGTCGATCGCCGTTGCAGCCGCGCTCGCGTTCGCCGGGATCGCGTACGCGGTCGCATCGCGGGGGTCGCATGGTGGATCGCCGACCGTGTCGCCCGCGGTATCCGCCCCGATCCTCGTCCCTCCGCCCTCCGCCGGAGCCGGATCGAACGACCGACGAAGCGCGCACGCTCCGCACGCACGCGCGGGGTCGCCCTCCGCCGGAGGCCCCTCCGGCGCCGGCTCGTCCTCGCCCGGCGGACCCGGAACGACCACGCGCGGCGTCGACGGTGGCAGCGGTGGCGGTGGCACGACGAAGCCCGGCGACGATCCTCACGATCGGGACCAGGGCACCGGGAACGACGGGCCCCACAACGACAACGGGTCGGGGAACAACGGACCCGAGGGGTCGCGTCCGCCCAACTCGCACGGGCACTGAGCCCGGTTGCCGACCCGATCCTTCACGGTCGGGCGTACATATCGTCTCCGCTGAGCGATAGGAAGGTCGAAAGCCTCTGATCGTCTTCGGACGATCGGCGCGGGCAGCGCTCTCGGAGAGGAAGGACGCAGGCCGGGACGACTCAAGCGACCCCATCCCCCCGCGGCGGGAGTTTGGTCTCCAACCCTCGCACCCCCGCCGTCGACCTGGCCTTGCGGGAGGGCCGGCACCTCGGTGCCGGCCCTCCCGTCGCGTTCGCCTCCCCGGCTGGACGGGCACCGCCTGAGCTCGGGAACCTGGCCATCGCGATCGATCACGGTGGTTCCCCGCTGAGCGAGCGTGCTCGCTCGACCTGCCGCACGAGATGCCTCCGGAGCCGTGCGGCGAACGCCTCGACCTCGGCATCGTCGTCGTCATCGCCGGAGGGAAGCAGCGGCTCGCCGAAGACGATCGCCAGGCGTGGTCGCCACGGCCGCGCCCAGGACAACCCCGACCTGGGCCAGCGGCGGTGCGTGCCCCAGATCCCGACCGGGACCACCGGAGCTCCGCTCGGGAGCGCGATGCGTGAGACGCCGCTCCGGATCCGCATCAGCGTGTCGGGATCGGCGTTGACCGTTCCCTCGGGCGCCATGGCGAGCAGGACGCCCTCCCGCACCGCATCGAGGGCGGCTTCGAGCGCAGAGTCGTCACCTTCGCCCCGATGGATCGGTATCTGATCGTACCGACGCAGGATCCATCCGGAGAACCCCCGACGGAAGAACTCGGCTGCAACCAGGAAGCGGCTCTCCCGTTTGATGCGACGGCCGATCTCGATCGCGAGCACGGGCCCGTCGAGCGCACTGATGTGGTTGAACGCGACGATGGTCGCTCCACTCGACGGCAGATGCTCGAGGCCCTCGACGCGCGTCCGGAACATCAGTCGGACGAACGGCGTGACGATCGGGAGGCCGATGCGCCACCAGCGGTTCAGCTCGCCCCCGGCCACGAGCGGCATGCTAGCGTCCGGCTCATGGACGTGCTCGCGATCCGTGACCTCGCGGCCGCCCAACGGGACCGATACCTCGCTGCGCTGCGAACGATGGTCAACATCGATTCCGGAACGTTCAACCGGGCTGGCGTCAACAGGATCGCCGACCTCTGCGAGGCGCGCTTCCGCGAGGGAGGCTGGGACGTCGAACGCATCGGCCCGACCCCCGAGGGGGACCAACCGGAGCTCGGTGACCAGCTCGTGGGAACGTTCCGGGGCGCCGGCCGAGCCCGGGTGCTGATGGTCGGCCACATGGACACCGTGTTCGACGACGGGACGGCGGCCGAGCGACCGTTCTCGGTCCACGGGGAGCGCGCCTATGGACCGGGCGTGAGCGACATGAAGGGAGGGCTCCTGGCGGGGTTCTTCGCTGTGGACGTGCTCCGCGACGCCCACGTCGACGGCTTCGAGCGCATCACCTACGTGTGCAACCCCGACGAGGAGATCGGCTCGCCATCCTCGACCGCGACGATCAGGCGACTCGCTGCGGACCACGACGCGGCGCTCATCTTGGAATCCGGTCGTGCCAACGGCGACGTCGTCTCCTCCCGGAAAGGAACCACCGACTACGTGATCAGGATCCACGGCCGCGCCGCGCATGCAGGGGTGGAACCCGACGAGGGGCGGAGCGCGGTGATCGAGGCGGCGCACAAGGCGATCGAGATCGCCGACATCCATGGGCGGTGGCCCGGCGTTACGTGCAACATCGGCGTCCTCCGCGGTGGGACCAGGTCGAACGTCGTGGCCGAGGAGGCCGTCCTGGAGGTGGATCTCCGTTCGCCCGAGCTCGCGACGCTCGAGGAGGCGAAGCGAGCGATCGAAGCGATCTGTGCCGAACCCGTGAGCGATGGTGTGACGATCTCGGTCCGGTCCGACGCCGGGCATCGGCCGATGGAGAAGAGCCGCGCGTCCCAGCGATTGGTGGATGTGGCCGTTCCCGTCGCGGAAGAGCTCGGGTTCGCGCTCTCCGACGCGGCGACCGGTGGAGCGTCCGACGGCAACACGACCAGCGCGGCCGGCTGTCCGACCCTCGACGGCCTCGGACCGGTCGGCGGAGGCGCGCACAGCCGCGACGAGTGGCTCGACCTGGAGAGCATCGTTCCACGGATCGCGTTGCTGGCGGGAGTGATCACCAGGGTATGAGCGAGGACGTGGCTTGGCGGTTCGACGAGCTGCACCCGGACGCCTATCGGATGCTCGTGGAGGGTGTCCCGGCGATCCTCTACATCGATCGACCCGACGAGCTGTCGACGAACCTCTACACCAGCCCCCAGATCGAGTCGTTGCTCGGGTACTCCGTGGAGGAATGGATGGGGGACCCGGAGCTGTGGAGGACCTCGATCCATCCCGAGGACCGCGATCGGGTCTCACTCGCGAACGAGGAATCCAACCGCAATGCGGAGCGGTACGTCGATGAGTATCGGATCATCACCAAGGACGGGCGGACGGTCTGGATCCGCGACGAAGCGGCGCCCGTCCGTGGGCTCGACGGCACGCTCCTGTATTGGCGCGGGGTGATGCTGGATATCACGGAACGCAAGGAGGCCGAGGAGAAGCTTCGATGGAGCCTCGACGTGCTCCGCCGGACCTTGCAGCAACGACGCGAGCTTGCCCGCCGCCTGCAGAACGCCCAGGAGTCGGAGCGTCAGCGGATCGCGGCGGACATCCATGACGATCCGATCCAGGTGATGAGCGCCATCGACATGCGCCTGCAGACGCTCGCCGAGTTCCCGGGCTCGGTCACGCCGGAGGCGATCGCGGGGATCGAGACAGAGGTGCATGCGGCGATCGAGCGGCTCCGCTCGATGCTCTTCGAGCTCCGTCCCGCCGCCCTCGACCGGGAGGGCCTCGTTCCCGCCCTCCGCGTGTACCTCGAGCGGAGGGCGAAAGCCAGCGACTGGGTCGTCGAGGTCGTCGACGCGATGACGAAGGAACCGGATCCGGACATGCGAGCCCTGTTGTACCGGATCGCGCAGGAAGCGGTGGCCAACGCGGCCAAGCATGCCAAGGCGTCGCGCGTCCGGATCGAAGCCGTCTCCGCGGGGGACGGGGTGACCTTGCGGATACGCGACGACGGGCGTGGGTTCGTGCCGGATCTGGACGCCGCGCCGGCGCCGGGTCACTTGGGTCTGTCCACGATCGTCGAGCGGGCGGAGCTCGCGGGCGGTTGGGCCCGGATCCTCAGCTCGCCCGGCGGAGGAACGACCGTGGAATGCTGGCTTCCACTGGACGTCGGGACCGGCGACCCGGCGCTCGGCGTCTGACGGGTTCCCTCAGACCGAAGCCTCCGCCCGGGTCGCCTCGACCGCGCGGCCGGTCGAGGGATCGAAGTAATGGAACCGTGAGGGGTCCAGGGAGAGGGTGATCGACCTGCCGGGCTTCACCGTGGTGCGTGCATCGACGCTCGCGCAGAAGATGCACTTGGCCTCCTCCGCCGCGAGGAGAAGCTCGTCGTCGCCGTCTTCGATGGTGGCCGCCCTGATCTCCTCGGCCGTCACCGGCGGCTCGTCGACCTCGAACAGGACGTTCACCTCCGACCCGAGCTCCTCGGTCACCTCGGCGATGACCTCGATCGTGGGGAGCGACTCGTCGCGCCAGACCTTGGCGTCTTCCATGTCCGAGGGACGCACGCCGAGGATCACGCTCTTGCCCTCGTACGCCGAGAGGTCGACGCCCTCGCCGCTCGGGAGATCCCATCCGCCGAAGAGCAGCCGGCCCGACCGTACCTTCGCCTCGACGAGGTTCATCGGTGGCGAGCCGATGAAGGCCGCGACGAACAGGTTCGCGGGATGGCGGTAGAGCTGCTGTGGGGTGTCGACCTGCTGCAGCACCCCGTCACGGAGCACGGCAACGCGCTCGCCGAGGGTCATCGCCTCGACCTGATCGTGCGTCACGTACACGGTCGTGGTCTTGAGACGTTCGTGTAGCAGCATGAGCTGACCCCGCATCTGCACGCGGAGCTTCGCGTCGAGGTTGGACAGCGGCTCGTCCATCAGGAACGCTTGGGGTTCGCGCACCATCGCGCGGCCCATCGCGACCCGTTGGCGTTGTCCGCCCGAGAGCTCCGCCGGCCGCCGCTCCAGCAACGGGAGGAGCCCGAGGATCTTCGCGGCATCGAACACGCGCTGTTTGAGCTCCGCCTTCGGGGTCTTCCGGAGCTTCAGCCCGAACGCGAGGTTCTGTTCGACCGTCATGTGCGGGTAGAGGGCGTAGCTCTGGAACACCATCGCGATGTCTCGCGCCTTCGGCTCCAGATCGGTGACCTGGCGGTCGCCGATCGTGATCTCGCCGGCGGTGACCTCCTCCAGTCCAGCGATCATCCGCAGGATCGTGGACTTCCCGCATCCGGAGGGACCCACGAGGACCATGAATTCCCCGTCCGCGATCTCGAGCGAGACATCGTCGACGGCGACCACATCGTCGCCGAAGAGCTTGGTGATCCGATCCAAGACGATCCTCGACATCAGGACTCCTCCCGTCGACGTGCTCGTGGCGCATCCCGTCGAGGACGCGGTGTGCGCCGAGCGGCAGTCTTCGCCGCCAACCGTTCGTGCGTCAAGCTCGCGCGCACCCTGTGATACGCCGCCTCCCGTGCATCGATGTGATCGAGGCCGATCAGCGCGGCCCCGACCACGGGCGGCGCGTCCAAGACGAGCACGCGCGCGTCAGGCGCGAACGCTCGGACCCCCGACTCGATCCGCTCCAGGAAGGGCTGCCAGCCACTCTGGAAGACCCCGCCACCCAGGACGACATCGACGTCGAGCTTCTGCATCCGCAGGCGCCGGATCGCCACGGTCGCCATCGCGACGATCTCGTCGGCCTGGCGCCACACGACGTCGCGCGCGATGCGATCGTTCCGGCGGGCGGCGCGGAACAGGACGGGCGTCAGCTCGGTGAGCCGATGCTCCCCGAGCGTTCCTCGGTAGAGCGCCTCCATGACCTGGCTCGGACGACGCATGCCGAAATGCGTCGGCACGAGGGTTCGGAGGATCGTCCGCTCGCCCCGGCCGTCCTCGGCGCGGATCGCGTGCCACAGCGAAAGGGTGCCGAGCTCGATCCCGCCGCCGAAGTCCCCGCTCACCGGGCCGATCGCGGGGAACCGCGTCACGCGACCGTCGGGCGCCACGCCCGAGCAGTTGGTTCCGAAGCCGCAGACGACTCCGATCCCCCACGACCGCTCCGTCCCCGCCCGCAGGACGGCGAAGCTGTCGTTGCGCACAACGTCCTCGATCGCGATCTCGTGTCGGCGCAGCCATCGCACGATCCTGCGATCGTCGACCGGAAGGTCCGCCCCCGAGAGGCAGAAGACGCCGAGGTCGGCGAGGGGCGCGGCCGCGGGGTCGCGTCCCGCGACCCTCGCGGCCGCGCGCGTCGCCTCAACGATGGGGCGCATGTGCTCGTCCTCGCCGGGGACGCCGTCCGAGGCGGCGCCGGTCGCGATCCGGGCCGCGCCCAGGATCGTTCCGTCGCGGCGGATCAGCACGGCGTCGACCTTGCTGCCGCCGCCGTCGACCGCGAGGACCGCCGCCCGCTTCACGGCACCTCCTCCAGGGCATCGACCGTGACGAATCGGGTCCCCTCGTGCAGGTCCTCCAGGACGAGCGGCAGCGCCTCGACCGTTCCGCCGGGCCAGGTGTGGAGCAACAGCACGGCACCGTCGCCGTGCTGCCGGATGCCCGCGACCGCATCGGCGGCGATCGCCTCGGGCGTCCGGGCGGGTTCCCAATCCTCGACCTCGACGTGCCAGCCGACGTGGCGGTACCCGGCGGCGGCGATGACGGCGAGCACACGGGGGTCGTCCGCGCCGTCTCCGAAGGGGCAGCGGAACCATGGCCGGGGGTCTCGGCCGGTGGCCCGGACGATGGCGTCGCGGGCGGCGTCCAGATCCTCGCGCAACCCGCGATCGGAGAACAGCGGCGACCTCGCATGATGGTGCGAGTGGTTGCCGACGAGGTGTCCCTCGTCGGCGATCCGGCGGGCGGTCGCCGGGTACGCCTCGGCCCATCGACCCTGGACGAAGAAGGTCGCGGGGATGCCGGCGCCGGCGAGCATGTCGAGGATCCGTTCGGCGGCGCCGGGCGGACACCATGATCGGTCCGGATGTTCCGCATCGAAGGTCAGTGCGACCTGCGCGGGCTCACTCACGGGTGGTCACCTTCGAGGCGTGGACGTAGGAGCCCGGGGTTCGACCGCGCTCCACGGAGAGACGCCACGCCAGGAGCTGGGCGGGCACCACGGCCGCAGCGGGGCTCAGCAAGCGGTCGAGCGACCCGATCGGGATCGACATCGTGCCGGCGGGCGCCGGGCCGCCGGTCGTCACGAGGAGGACGGCCGCGCCCAGGCTCGCGAGGTCCGCGCCGAGCGACCGATCGAGCTCGCCGGTCTCGGCCTCGGTGGCGAGCACGATCGCAGCGAGGTCGGGACCGGCGAGCTCGAGCGGTCCGTGCCGGAACTGGGCCGTCTGGAGGGATTCGACGGGCATCCCGACCGCCTCTTTGAGCGTGAGCGCCCCCATCTCGGCGGCCGCGCGCGCGGCGCCCCGACCGAGGATCACGGTCGTCGCGCGGCCGCCGTGCCAGGCGACGAGGCGATCGGGGAGCGCCGGATCGGCCACGAGGTCGGCGATCGTGGCGGCGGTCCGGTCGGCTTCGAGCGCGATCGCCGAGGCCGCGTCGTGCGCGCTCGTCCCCGCGATCGTGCGCGCGAGCGCGGCGAGCACCGCGAGCGCGCAGACGAAGGTCATCGTCGACGGGCCCGTCTCCTCGCCCGCGCGGGTGTCGAGCGCGACGTCGGCGAGGGAGGCGAGCGTGTTGCCGGCCCCGTTCGTGACGCACGCGATCGTCGGGGCACGCGCCGCTCCGCGGAGGGAGCGAGCGACGCCCACCGTCTCGGCGCTCTCGCCGGATTGGCTGACCAGCACCAGGAGGTCCTCCTCGCGGAGGATGGGCAGACGGAAATGCAGCAGTTCGGCCGCGTCGATCATCAGGGTCGCGACGCCCTCGGCGGCCAGCGCCGTCACGGCCGGGTAGCAGGCGTCGTAGGAGCTGCCCATCCCCGAGAACACGATGCGACCCCGACGAGCGGGAGCCGCAGCGGCCTGGAGTGCTTCCGTCTGCTCGATCGCACCGTTCCCGGCCCGCCGGAGCGCCTCGGGCTGACCGGCGATCTCGGCGATGAATGGGTCAGGAAAGTTTCCTAACGATTTCATCGGCCGGAGTGTACGATGCCCGGCGCATGGGTGTGAAGGTGGCGGTCGTCGGCGGCGGGAGCACGTACACGCCGGAACTCGTCGAGGGATTCGTCACGCGCAGGGACCGGCTCCCGGTCGACGAGCTCGTCCTGTTGGACGTCGATCCGGAGCGACTCGCGATCGTCGGCGCCCTCGCGGAACGGATGGTGCGTGCTGCCGGATGGGGCGGAACGGTCCGGCTGACCGACCGGGCGACCGAGGCGCTCGAGGGAGCGAACTTCGTCATCGTGCAGCTCCGCGTGGGAGGGAACCAGGCGCGCTTCCTGGACGAGACGATCCCGCTCCGGTTCGGGTTCATCGGCCAGGAGACCACGGGTCCCGGAGGCTTCGCGAAGGCGCTCCGGACGGTGCCGGTCGTGCTCGAGCTCGCCGAGCGGACGGCAGAGGTCGGTGCTCCCGACGCATGGGTCGTCGATTTCACGAATCCGACGGGGCTCGTGACGCAGGCCCTGCTGGACCAAGGCCACCGCGCGTGCGGGCTGTGCAACGTCGCGATCGGCGTCCAGCGCGATCTCGCGAACCATCTCCACGTCGAGCCGGCCCGGGTCCGGCTCGATCACGTCGGTCTCAACCATCTCTCCTGGGTTCGCGCGGTGTCGGTCGACGGCGTGGACCGCTTGCCCGAGCTGCTGGCCGAAGGCTCCGAGGGGCTCACCGAAGCCGCGCCGATCGAGCTCGTCCGCGCGCTGGGGGCCATCCCCAGTTCGTACCTGCGCTACTACTACCGGACGAGCGAGGTCCTCGAACACCAACGGTCGCACCGCACCCGCGCCGAGGAGGTCCTCGAGATCGAGGCGGGACTGCTCGAGCTCTATCGCGATCCTGCTCTCGACACGAAGCCGAAGCTCCTGGAGGAACGGGGGGGAGCGTGGTACTCGGACGCAGCCGCGGCGCTCGTCGCCTCGTTGCACGCCGGCACGGGCGACGAGCAGGTGGTCAACGTGTTGAACGAGGGCGCGATCCCGAACGTGCCGCCCGGCGACGTGGTGGAGCTCACCTGTCGCGTGGATCGCGCCGGCGCGTTCGCCCAGCCGACCGACCCCCTCGCGCCGGAGATGCTCGGGTTGGTGCAACACGCGAAGGCGTACGAGCGGCTGACGATCGAGGCCGCGCTCACCGGATCGCGCGACACGGCGCTCAAGGCGCTGCTCACGAACCCGCTCGTCGGAGACGTGGATCGTGCGGCTCCGATGCTCGACGCCCTCCTGGATGCCAATCGCGCGCATCTGCCCCGGTTCTTCTCGGACTAGCCTCCGGGCAGCTCGGCCGCGTTGCGCTGGATCTTCGCGAGCGCCTCGATCGCTTGCTCGACGCCCGCGCGATCGGAGCGGAAGACGTTCTCATCGATGTAGACGGATTCGCGGAGCCCTGCGGCCTCGGCGACCGGGAACGACATCCGGGATGGATCCAAGCGGTCGGCATGGTCCACGGCGACCGGCAGTCGCGAGAGCGACGGCTGGAACAGGTCGTAGTTGGACATCGGCTCGTACCCGGTCCACGCGCCCACCCCCTCGGCCTCCAGCGCGTCGCAGACGACCTGGTTGGTACGACCTGCGAACCGTTCGGGGTCGATCGCGACGACGTACCGGTAGAAGCTCCAGCGGCTGATCCTCGGATCGTGCGGCATCACGCGGATCCCCGGGACCTGCCCGGCCAGCTCCTCGAAGTACGACCCGAGCTCGGCTCGTTGCGTCTGCTGCTCGGGGAAGCGCCGCATCGCGACCAGCAGGAGCGCGGCCTGGAGCTCACCCAAGCGGTAGTTGGCGCCGAACGTGTACTCCTTCTCCGCTTCGTCCTTCGGGCGCCCGCAGTCGATGATCGAGTGAGCCAGGCGAGCCAGGCGCTCGTCGTTCGTCAGCAGCGACCCTCCCTCTCCCGCGGTCATGATCTTCGAGGACTGATGGCTGAACGAGCCGAAGTCGCCGATGCATCCGGCGCCTTGGTCGTTCCAGCGCTGTCCGTGAGCGTGCGCGCAGTCTTCGACGACGGCGAGTGAGTGGCGCCGAGCGATCTCCATGATCCGATCCATGTCCGCCATCTGGTGCCCAAGATGCACGGGCATGATCGCGCGCGTTCGGGGGGTGATCGCCTCCTCGACCAGCGCCGGGTCGATCGTCCACGTCTCCGGGGTGACGTCGACGATGACGGGAAGCGCGCCGGCCGCGATCGGGGCGTACACGGTGGCTGCGAACGTCAGCGCCGGGATGATCACCTCATCCCCCCAGCCGATGCCGAGCGCCTTGAGGGCCACCTCCATCGTGACGGTCCCGTTGGCCATCAGGACGCCGTACCGAGCGCCCTGGTAGGCGGCGAACGCTTGCTCGAACGCCGCGGCCTTCGGGCCGGGTTCGGGGAACCCGCCCCATCGGCCGCTCCGGACCACTTCCTCGACGGCGGCGACGTCCTCGTCGTCGCCGTGGGGCCACTCCGGGTACGGCTCCGAGCGGACGGGGGCGCCACCGGTGATCGCGAGCTCTGGCATGCTGTCCGGCTCCTTCAGATCGATCCATCCTTCGGGCGGGTGTCTTGACCCGCCCGGCGACGCGAGGCTAGCATCCCCTCGGTTCGTTAGGAAAGTTTCCTGACTGATCGGATCGTCTCAACGAGGAGCCGACATCACGGGCGCGACCCAGACGTACGCGACGGGAACGCCGAGCTTGCTTCGGGCGATCAACGAACGCACGGTGCTGGAACGGATCCGGCGCTCCGGGCCCGTCTCCCGCGCACAGATCGCCCGGGAGACGGGCCTGTCGAAACCGACGGTCTCCCAGGCGCTGTCGACCCTCGAACGCGCCCGCCTCGTCCGTGAGGCAGGGCGGACGTCCGGCGGCAAGGGCCCGACGGCGCTGCTCTACGAGCTGAACCCTGCCGCAGGTTGGGTGATCGGCATCGACGTGGGTCGGGAGTACGTCCGCGCCGCCGCCGCCGACCTCACCGGGAAGATCGTTGCCCAACGGCGCCAGGCTGCGCGAGCTCGGAGCGCACGGACGCTGATCACCACGATCGGCGCGGTCGCGCGAGCCGCAGCGGAGTCCGCGGGCATCGGATGGCGTCGCGTCACGGTGGCGGCCGTCGGGAGCCCCGGCGTGTTCGGTTCGGCCGGACATCCTCTGCTCGCGCATAACCTCCCCGGCTGGACACGTGAGGGGCTGCTGGACGAGATACGGCGGGAGCTCGGCACCTCGGTCGTCTTCGAGAACGACGTGAACCTCGCCGCGCTCGGTGAGCGCTGGCGCGGGCTGGGCCGCGACGTCGACGATTTCGTGTACTTCCACGTAGGAACGGGTGTGGGTCTCGGGATCGTCATGCGCGGCGAGCTGTACAAGGGGGCGAACGGCGCGGCCGGTGAGGTCGCGTACCTCCCGCTCGCGGCGGCCGATCCCCACGACAAGGCCAACCGCCGGCGCGGCGCCCTCGAAACGGCGATCGGAGCGGACGGCGTGATGTCGGCCGCGAAGCGCGCGGGCCTCCGCGGCGGGACGACGGCGGCCGCGGTGTTCGACGCTGCACGCAACGGCGACGCGAAGGCTCGGCGCGCGGTCGCGTCGGTCGCCGAGGGGATCGCGCTCGGGATCGCCGCGATCGTTCCGGTCCTCGACCCGGCGCTCGTGATCCTGGGCGGTGGGATCGGTCGCAACGCGGATCTGCTCCGAGAGCCGCTCGAGCGGGAGCTGCGTGCGCTGTCGCCGTTCCGCCCGCGGATCGAGGTCTCGTCCCTGGGTGAGGATGCCGAGCTGATGGGCGCGGTGTCGCTGGCGCTCGATGCGGCGCAGGATCGTCTGTTCTCGCGAGCGGACGGGGGTCGAAGGGTTGCGGTATGAGTCGGTCGGACGAAGGGCACAGGCGAGGAGGAACGACATGAGACGGTTCTTGATGGTCGTAACGGTCGCGGCGCTCGTTGCCACAGCGTGTTCGTCCGGCAGCGATACCGGCGCCGGACTCCAGCCGTCAGCGGCTCGATCGCTGACCCCGGCAGCGTGCACCACCAAGGGCTTGGACGTCGGCGCGCCGAGTGCTGGCCCGAGCGGCGAGCAGCCGGTGACGATCCAGCTCTGGAGCTTCTACAGCGGTGGCGAGTTCAAGAAGTACTGCGAGGTGCTCCAGGACTTCCATCAGAAGTACCCGTGGATCTCCATCCAACACACGGGCGGGAAGTCCGACCAGGACATCTTCCGCGCCGTCAACTCCGACACCGCGCCGGACATGGTGATCACCTCAGGCCCCGACAACGTCGCGAAGTTCTGTTCCGCGCAACACGTACACGGACCTCGCGACGTATCTCCAGAAGGACAACATCGATCTTGCGGCGATCGTCCCCGACGCCGCACTCCGCTACTCCAGCTATAACGGGGACCAGTGCTCGCTGCCGGTGCTCTCGGACGCGTACGGCCTGTATTACAACAAGGACATGTTCGCGAAGGCGGGCATCACGGCTCCTCCGAAGTCCTTGTCGGAGCTGCAGACCGATGCGAAGAAGCTCACGGTGCTCAACCCGGATGGTTCGATCAAGGTGGCCGGATACGTCCCGCTGCAGGGCTTCTACGAGAGCACGCAGCTCTACAACGGGGACTACAGCGGCGGCATCTGGTACGACCAGAACGGCAACTCCGCGTTCGCGTCAGACCCCAGCTGGGCGAAGCTCCTCGAATGGCAGAAGGCGTTCATCACGGACGTGTACGGCCCCGACGGATACAACAAGCTGCAGGAGTTCTTCTCCAAGCTCGGCGGCGCCGACTCCGAATGGTCGAGCGCCCATGGCTTCGAGACCGAGCAGGTCGCCATGATGATGGACGGGGAATGGCGGAACGCGTTCATCACCGATGACGGGGCGACCGTGAACTACGCGACCGCTCCGTTCCCGGTCGCGGACGACACCCCCGAGCTCTACGGCGCCGGACAGATCGGCGGAGACGTGGTCGGGATCCCGTCGAACGCGAAGAACCCGGACGCGGCGTGGCTGTTGCTGAAGTACCTCGCGCTCGACACCGGTGCCGAGGTCAAGCTCGCCACGATCCTGAAGAACGTCCCGACGACGTTCGAGTCGCTGAAGGACCCCGGGCTCAACAGCGACGAGCACTTCAAGACGTTCCTCCAGATCTTCGGGAACGAGCACTCCGGTTTCAAACCACTCACGGTGATCGGTGACACCGATTCCAGCCTGTGGGATTCCTTCATCGACAAATGGGAATCCGGCGGGGTCGCCGACCTGCAGCAAGGACTGCAGGACCTGGCGACCCAGATCGACAACCAGCTCCAGTTGGGGTGAGCACGAAGACCGACACCATCGCCGCACGGGCGGCGGGTACGGCGCCGGCACGCCGGCGCCGTACCCGCCGGCGGTACCTGACGGTCGTGGCGTTCCTGTCCCCGTGGATCGTCGGGTTCTTGCTCCTGTACGTGTATCCGATGTTCAAGACGTTGTACTACTCGTTCACGAAGTACGACGGCGGCAAGGCTGGCGCCACGATGGGTCGGCCTCTTCAACTACCGGTTCATGTTCGCGCACGATCGCGAACTTCTGGCTTTCCCTTCGCAACACGATCTGGATCGTCGCTGTCAGCGTTCCGCTCGCGATCGCTGCTGGGTGTCGGCTCCGCGTACGTCCTCACGAAGCCGCGCCGGGGCCGTGCCTTCTACCGAACGGCCTTCTTCCTGCCGACGATGGTGCCCGCGGTTGCGGCCGCCGTCGCGTTCCTGTTCCTCCTCAACGCCGGCGGCCCGATCGATCACATCCTGGGGTTCTTCCACCTCCCTCAGCCGCTGTGGTTCCTGAGCGCGCAGTGGTCGAAGCCGGGGCTCGTCGTGATCGGGCTCTGGGGCGTCGGGAGCACGATGATCATCTTCCTCGCGGCGCTGCTCGACGTGCCGACGCACCTGTACGAGGCCGCCGACATCGAAGGCGCGAGCGCGTGGCAGAAGTTCCGGCACATCACCCTGCCGATGATCAGCCCCGTGATCTTCTTCACTGCGGTGATCGGCGTGATCTACGGGTTCCAGTACTTCACCGAGGCCTATGTCGTCGGCGCGAGCGTCGGCGGCGCGGCGGGCGGCTCGAGCAGCGCACTGGGGTCTCCGCAGGGCTCGACGCTCTTCTACACGATCTGGCTCTACCAGCAGGGGTTCGAGGGGTTCCATCTGGGCTACGCGTCCGCGATGGCCTGGATGCTCTTCGTGATCGTGATGGCCTGCACGCTCGTCCTGATCAAGTCGTCGAACCGGTGGGTCTTCTATCAAGGCGGATTCCGGTGAGCGGCGCCGCCGTCGCGACCGTCGCCCCGCAGGCGCGGCGTCGCACCGCCGAGGCTCGGCGCAAGTCCTTCTTGACCGCCGTCGCGAATCACTCGTTGGCGATCGCGCTTGCCGCCGCCTTCGTCCTGCCGCTCTTCTTCGTCGTGACCACCTCGCTGATGACCCAGCAGCAGGCGCTCACGCACGACCTGATACCGCACCCCTTCCAGTGGCGGAACTACATCGACATCTTCAAAGAGGAGCCGCTCCTCCGATACGGATGGAACACGTTCGTCTACGCCGGCCTGGCCACCCTCGGCGTCGTGCTCTCCTCCGTGCCGGTCGCGTACGCCCTTTCGGTCATCAAGTGGCGCGGACAGCGCGCGGTCTTCCTGCTGGTGATCTCCACGATGATGCTGCCGAGCCAGGTCACGATCGTGCCGCTGTTCCTGCTCTTCAAGCAGCTCGGATGGATCGGTTCCCTCAAACCGCTCATCGTGCCCGCGTTCCTCGGTGACGCGTTCTCGATCTTCCTGCTGCGACAGTTCTTCCTGACGATCCCCGGCGAACTCGTCGATGCCGCGCGCGTCGACGGCGCGAACGAGTTCCAGATCATGTGGCACGTGGTCGTGAAGGTGGCGAAGCCGGCGATCGCGGCCGTCGCGCTCTTCCAGTTCCTCTACGCATGGAACGACTTCTTCGGTCCATTGATCTACTCGCTCAACAACGACAAGATCTGGACGCTCTCGGTCGGGTTGCAGCAGTTCACCACGATCCATCGTGGGGTCCTGTGGAACCAGCAGATGGCCGCCTCGGTCGTGTTCATGCTGCCGGTGATCGTGTTGTTCCTGTTCGCTCAGAAGGCATTCATCGAAGGCGTCACGCTGACCGGTGTGAAAGGCTGACCCCGTGCGGGTGGCGCTGATCGGATCCGGTTGGATCCAGGACTTCCACGCACGCGGTGTGCTGGCGTATCCGGGGGCCGAGCTCGTGGCGATAGCGAACCATCGCGAGGAGAGCGCTCGAACGCTCGCGGAGCGGTACTCGATCGCGCGCGTGACCACGGATTGGCGAGCGCTCACGGAGGGGGACGCGATCCAGGCGGTCATCATCGCCACCCCCAACGCGCTCCACGCCGAGCAGTCGATCGCCTTCCTCGGAGCCGGCAAGCACGTGCTGGTCGAGAAGCCGATGGCGGTCTCCGTCGCGGAGTGCGACGCGATGATCGACGCTTCCCATCGCGGAGGCGCCTCGCTGATGGTTGCCCATTGTTGGCGGTTCCACCCTGACGTGATCGCGATGCGGGACCGGATCGCGGCCGGCGAGCTCGGCGAGATCGTCAAGACCCGCGGCTACGGCGTCCACGCAGGCTGGGGCCCGGAGGGCTGGTTCGTCGATCCCGTGCTCGCGGGCGGAGGCGCGCTCGTGGACATGGGTGTGCACGCGATCGACACGGCGCGCTTCGTCCTGGGCGACCCGATACCCGAGCGGGTCTGCGCCGCCGTCGGGACGCGGTACGGCACCTACAGCGTGGACGACGACGGGATCATCTTGATCGGCTGGTCCAACCGGACGAACAGCGTGGTCGAATCGGGCTGGTGGCACCCGCACAAGGAAGGGATGGAGGCCGACACCGAGGTGTACGGCACGAAGGGATACGCGCGCATCTTCCCTCGCGAGGAGCCGAGCGAGGATTACGATCACACTTCCCAGCTCATGTACACGGCCCAGATGCACGAGTTCCTGAGCGCGATCGAACAAGCGAGGGCTCCGCGGCCTTCGGGTGACGACGGTCGCGTCGTGATGGAGGTCGTGGAGCGCGCATACGCGTCGGCGGGTCATGACGCGTGACCACCGTCCTGGGGGTCGACGGGGGTGGACGCAAGACCTACGCGGCCGTCGTCGATGCGTTCGGCACGCTCCTCGGTGCCGGGGCGGCGGGACCCTCGAACTGGGAGATGGCCGGCGTCGACGTCGCTCGCGACGCGATCACCGAAGCGGCCGACGGTGCGCTCGCCGACGCGGGCATCGCGCGCGGAGCGATCGACGCATCGGTCTTCGGTCTCGCCGGCGTGGATTGGCCGTCGGACGTCGATCGGCTGCTCGGAGCGATCGGCCCGCTCGGGCTCGGTGGGCCGTGCCGGATCCTGAATGATGCCTTCGTGGCGCTCCGCGCCGGAACGGTCCAGCCGTGGGGCGTCGTGGTGGTCGCCGGCACCGGCACCGTCGCCGCCGGCCGCAATCCCGGCCGGCGATGAGTTCCGCACGCTGGGCGAGGGCGCGATCTTCGGTGACTTCGGCGACGAGTTCGACGTGTCGGAGCTCGCCGTCCGCGCGGTGGCCGACCAGTACACGGGACGCGGTCCCTCCACCGCGCTGTCCGAGATGCTCTGTGAGCACCTGGGCGCGGAGTCCGTGGCCGCGATGCTGGAGAAGCTCTGCCGCGAGGATCCGCGGATCCGCTCGCCCGAGGTGCAGATCCTCACGCCGCTCGTGCTCGAAGCGACGGAGCGCGGCGACCTCGTCGCGCGGTCGATCCTCGAGCGGATCGGCCAAGCGCTCGGCGAGGCCGCCGGTCTCGTCGCGACCCGCCTCGAGATGCGCGACCTCGAGTTCGATGTCGTGTGCTCCGGGAACCTCTTCCGGACGCCGAACCGCTACCTGCTCGACCAGCTCGAGCTGGAGGCGCGCCGCGCCGCGCCCGGCGCACACCTGGCGCTGCTCGATATCCCTCCGGTCGTGGGCGCCGCCCTGATGGCCCTCGAGCTTGCCGGCCCTCAGATCGGCGTGGGGGCCAAACCTCGCCTGAGCTCGGCCGCGCTCAAACGGTTCTGGGGCGAAGGGTCGTCGGCCTGACGATCATCCGAACGGGAACCGGGAGGAGCTAGCCCAGGCGAGCGTCGGCGACGGCGTTCGCTGCGCGAACGCTCTGCGGGTGTCCCGTGACGGCGAGCAGGAACGGCTCTCGTTGGAGTGCGAGCAGACGGAGCGGGGTCTTCGCGACGACCGTGGCGGTCCTCGGCACGTCGCGCAGCAGCGCGATCTCCCCGATGTAGGCGCCCGGTCCGAGCGTGCGAAGGTGCGTGCCGCCGCTCGTCACCTCGACCTCGCCCTCGACGATCACGTAGAAGAGATCGCCGGCGTCCCCTTCCCGGATCAAGACCGTTCCCGGATCGACCTGCAGGGGACTCATGTTCGCCATCACCCGCTCCATCGCGGGCGCCGGGAGCGGCGCGAAGAAGGGGATCTTCCGAACGAGGGCAAGCCTTGCCGCATCCGGTGCCAGGGCTCGGCGATCGATCGAAAGGAGGTGACTCGACGAGACCAGGATGACGAGCGGCAGGAACGCCCCGATCACCACGAGCGCCGCTTGAACGCCGAACACCTGGATGAGGACCGCGGCCCCGACGGACCCCACCGCAAGGGCGAACATGCTCAAACCCTCGAGCACCCCGAACACGCGCGACAACACCTCGTTCGGGGAGATGCGTTGCAGCAGCGTGCGGCCTGCGACTTCCCCGAGCGTGCGCCCACCGCCGGCGACCGCGAACAGGATCGGTGCGCTCACGGCTGAGGGCGTTACCGCCACGAGCCCGATGGGTACCCCGAAGACCACCGCTCCCGCGGCCAGCGGCGGGGTCAGCCGCTTGCGTCCAACGAGCACCACGGTCGCGGCGGCACCGATGACGGCTCCCGCACCGAACGCTGCGCCCAGATAGCCGGCGCCGCTTTGCCCGATCCCGAGGAGGTCGATGGCCGTCGCGACGAACAGCACGTCGAGGGCCCCCACGACGATGTCGCTGGAGGCGAGCAGAAGCACGACCAGGCGGGGCTCTCGTTCCCGCCGGAGCGTCGTGAACCCGGCCAGGGTCTCGCGCCAGACGTCGCTCGCCCCAACCCGGCCCGGAGGCGTGACGGCGGAAACATCGGCCCGGACCCGCGACACGAAGATTGCACCGAGCAGCGTGACACCCGCGAAGACGGCGAACACAGCGCCGGGTCCCGAAAGGCCGAGGAGCACGCCCGCCGCGAGCGGCCCGAGCATCTTCCCCGCCCCTTCGACGACGCCCGTCACCACGTTCGTGGCGGTGAGGTCGTCCGGGGTCTCCGCGAGCGCAGGGATCAGCGAGTTCTGCGCCGGCCGGGTGAAGGTGATGCTGATCGAGGCGATCGTCGCCGTTGCGTACACGACCCAAGGAGCCGCATCCACGAACAACGTCACCGCCGTCGCTCCCATGGCGACGCCTTGCACCAGGTAGTCGATCAGCAGGACGCGGTCGCGCCGGAAACGGTCGCCGGCGTAGGCGGCGAACGGAGCGACGATCGCCGAAGGCACGAGCAAGATCAGCGCCACGATCCCCGCCTCCCCCGCTCCACCGCGGTCGAACGCGTACACGAGGATCGCGATCCACGTCGCGAACTCGGTCATGTTGAAACCGAGGAACGCGAGCTCGACGCGACGCAGGTTCGGGTCGGTCATGACCGCGCGGAAGATCCGCGATCGCTCGCTCATCCGCGGAGCATGGCAGCCGGCCGGATCAGGGTCGAATCGCGGTTCGGCGGACCTCGGCACCTCCGGCGCGACGTGGCATGCTAGCGGACGTGACCAGCAGGACCCGCCGCGGCGCAGCGTCTGTACGTTCCCGCGGGCCAACCTGATCCGCATCCAGGAGATGCGCTGAGCTGAACGGAGGAGATCGAACCGATGGCTGAGAGGAAACCGTCGAAGAAGGGCACGAAGGAGAGCCGCCAAGCGCACCACCGCGCCCCGCAACTCGTCCACGCGATTCACGGCCGAGGAACGAGCCGCGATGAAGGAACGCGCCCGCGAGCTGAAGGCGGCCGCGAACGAGGCGGAGGCGGAACAGGACGTGCTCGCGGCGATCGCCAAGATGCCGGGATCGGATCGGGCCATCGCCAAGCGGCTCCACACGATCATCAAAGACAGCGCGCCCGGTCTCTCTCCGAAGACCTGGTACGGGATGCCTGCGTATGCCAAGGACGGCAAGGTCGTCTGCTTCTTCCGCGACGCTGACAAGTTCAAAGAGAGGTACGCGATGTTCGGCTTCAACGATTCGGCGAACCTCGACAAAGGCGCTATGTGGCCCGTCGCTTTCGCGTTGACGGAGCTGACCGCCGCCGATGAGAAGAAGATCGCCGCGCTGGTGAAGAAAGCGGTGAGCTGAGGACCGGATCGTCATCGAGCACCACCGGGGTCATGACCCTCGCGTCGGCCGGCGGAGACGGAAGAACGTCCCAGTCGACGAACGGCCCGTTGAACATCGGTTCTTTCCCGTACGACTGACCCGTCAGTCGTCGACGTCCGGCGTCGATGAGAGGAGATCGTCATGAGCAGTTCGCTCTTGGAAGCGGCGTTCGCACACCACGTTTGGGCGACCTCGCGCGTGATCGATGCGTGTCTCGATCTCAGCGTCGAAGAGCTGGAGACCGACGTCCTCGGCACGCGCGGGCCGATGCTCGAAACGCTTCGCCACATCGTCCTCAGCGACGCGGAAGAGCTGTTCTTCCTGACGGGCAACGTCGCATCCGACATCGACGAAGAACACGTGTCGCTCGCCGAGGCTCGCGTCATCATGGAGCGCAACGGCTCCGGATGGACCGAGTACATCTCCCGGTCGCTCGACCCCGACGCGATGGTGCTCGAGGTCGACAAGACCGACGGGTATCAACGGTGGGCTCCCGTCGGGTTCAGGCTCGCGCAGGCCCTGCACCACGGCACCGACCATCGCAGTCAGGTTTGCACAGCGCTCACGACGCTCGGTGTGGAGCCGCTGGCGATCGATGTCTATCACTTCGGGCTCGACACGGGACGGATCGTGGAGAAGATGCCCGACGCGTAGCGCACCTCGCGGTCAGACGCAGCGGAGGCGGACGGGAATCGAACCCGCCAGGGAGCTCGTCGCCCCCTCTACGGTTTTGAAGACCGCGGGGCCCACCAGGAACCCAGACGCCTCCACCTTCGAGCGTATCGGGTCCCGGACCAGGAGATGTTCTCGTTGGGATCCGTCGGGCTTCCCGGGTGGCCGTTCTCGCGCGCCTAGGATGTCGGGGCGATGGAAGCGGCCTTCTTCGACCTGGACAAGACGATCGTGTCGCGGTCGTCCTCGCTCGCGTTGTCGCGACCCCTCTACCGCGCCGGCATGGTCTCGCGCGGGCAGCTGCTGCGTGGCGCCTACGCCCAGCTCGTGTACCTCCTGGTGGGCGCCGACGAGCAGAAGATGGAGCGCCTGAAGGAGGGCATGCTTCAGCTCACGAAGGGCTGGGATCGATCGCAGCTCGAGCGGCTGGTCGAGGACGTGATCTTGGCCGTGATCGATCCGTACGTGTATCAGGAAGCCCTGGATCTGATCGCCCTGCACCACAGCGAAGGCCGACTGATCTACATCGTGTCGTCCTCGCCCGAGGAGATCGTCCGGCCGCTGGCCCGACACTTCGGCGCAGCGGGTGTGATCGCGACGCGCGCGGCGGTCGGCGACGACGGCCGGTACACCGGCGAGCTCGAGTTCTACGCCTACGGCGAGCAGAAGGCCGTCGCGATCCGCGAGCTCGCGGTTCGCGACGGACTCGACCTCGCCGGTTCCTACGCCTACTCGGATTCCCTCACGGATCTCCCGATGCTCGACGCGGTCGGTCACCCGGTTGCCGTGAACCCCGACAAGGGTCTGCGACGTGAGGCCGAAGATCGCGGCTGGGAAACACGAGACTTCCGGAGCCCTGTGCGGTTGCGGAGTCGGATCGCCTCTGCGGTTCCGTCCGCACGCACGAGCTACCTGGCGGGGGCGGTCGGTGTGGTCGCGGTCGCAGCGGTGCTCGGTTGGGTGGCGCTCCGATCACGGGATCGTCGCGTGTCCGATTGACGACGTCAACGGAGCGACCGTTGCGGCAACGACGACGTCGGGTGTACGGTTCTCGCGGATGCCGAGAGGCATCCGCGAGGGGAGCAGAACCCACGCGCGAGTCATGCCGCGGAGGCATGCCCCAGGACCCGGGACGTGGTCCCGGCTCCCGGGGCACGTGCGGACAAGCGCCTGATACCTGCTCCCTTCGCCTTGCAAGGGAGCCATCCTTAGGAACGGGGCGCGCTTAGTCTCGCGCCACGGACAGCGCGCGGAAGCGGAACAACGCTCCCTGCGGGTAGGCATCGCGACCCGCCCAGCCGAATCCCCACCGAGCCATCGTTGCGATCAATGTCTTCGTCTGCTCCGGGGCGGTCCCGGGGACGTTCGTGCCTCGGTTGAGCTCGATCGCAGCGCCGAACGCCTTCGCGGTGAGTGGCCCGTCCGGATCCGTCGGATCGGCGACCGGGTCGTAACAGAGCCCGGCGCTCGAGACATCGCTCGAGTGACCCGCGGACGCGAGCTGGTTCATCGCGCGCCGGAGGAGATCCAGCACGTCGCGTATCGCACGTGACGGTGTGCAGGACCGGGAGATCCTCCGAGGCGATGTGCGTCTGCACCCACGCCGGGTCGATCGTGAGCGCGCCTGCCTTCGTCGGGTCCGGGTGCGCATCGAATTCGCCGAACCGCTCCTTGAGCACGATCGGGGGAGCCTCCCGGTCATTCGCGCGCAGGTACCTCGTTTCCCCGGGGGCTCGAACCTCGACCACCGGGTAGGGGACATCGATCGGGAGATAGGGGATGAACCGCTGAGCGAGCTGTTCGGCCGATGGGTGCGCATACGCTCGTACCTGGAACAGCACGTACCGCTCGTGCGTGACCCCGATCCGATCGGCGGTCGCACGGTCGACCAGGAGCTCGTAATCCCCCATCAGCACGTCCGGCAAGGTGCCGACGATCGTGACGTCGACCCCGGTCGAGAACGTCAGCGTGCTTCCGACGCCGAGGTGTCGGAGCTTCGCGGCGGATTCCGAAAGGATCCCCTGCCGCGGGTTGAGCCCCGCGACCAGTGCGTCGTTCCGGCTGGGGGAGGAACGACGCGAACCCGGGCTCCACCCCCGTCGTGTCGATCGGGATCATGTACGGAGCGACCGGTTGGTCGACGGGTCGCCCTCGGGCGTCGGACGATCCCGTGAGCCACGCGATGTCTGCCGTGGCGGTGGTGGTGTCGGCGATCGCGGGGATCGCCGTGATGCTGGCGCCGAAGCCGTCCGGGAGTCCGCCGGGTACCCAGGCCAGCCAGGCCTCGGGTGTCCCGGTCACGGGTGGTTGCGCCGGGGACGGGCTGACCGGGGTCGGCGAGGCGGCACCCTCCGAGTCGCCCCGAAGGCGTGCCGACGTGTAGACCGCGGTCGATCCGACGACGAGGACGACCGCGAACGCGGTCGCCCCTCGGATGAGCGCCGTGCGGGTCAGATCGTCCAGGGTCATGGGCCGTGGCCGAGTGTAAGCCGGACCCCGGTACGGGCCGGGAGCTGCTCAGCCCGAGGCGGCTGGGTGTTCGAGGATGCCTGCCAGCCGTTCGGCACGCTCGGCCGCCCGGGCGGGCCGTCCGGCGGACACCGCGCGAGCGATGGCGACCAGCTCGCGTTGGATCGTGGGGCTCAAGCGGTCGAGCCGAGCGCGAACGAGCGGGTCCAGCCGTTGGACCGCCCGATCCAGGCGCCCGAAGGCACCGGCGCCGCGCTCCCGGTCGGCGCGGTAGTCGCTCAAGGAGACCACGTCACCCATGGGCGAACCGTACCGACGGGGTCTGACACGGAACGGCGCTCGCGTTGCAGCCCGACCCCTTCGGGCCGATGACTACGACGCGCGGACGCTCGTCACCGGTGCCAGACGCGGGGCCACGGTCGTCCAGGTCCTGCCGGCGTCGGCGCTTCCGAACACCTCGCCGCTCGTAGCCCCGAACCAGAGACCGAGCTCCGAGCCCTCGCCGTCGCGCCCGAGCGCTTGGCGGAGGACCGTGAGCCACGCGTCGCCCCCGGGCAGACCGTCGCCGCGCGCCGTCCACGAGGCGCCAGCGTCGCGCGTCTCGAAGACGCGGACCTTCCCGTCGGGTGTCACGCGGTCAGCGTCGGCCGTGAGCGGGATCACGAAGGCGCTGTCGGGGTCTGCCGGGTCGATCGCCAGCGGGAACCCGAACCCGCTCGGAAGTCCTTCGGCGATCTCGTTCCAGGAAGAGCCGGCGTCATCGCTGCGGTAGACGCTGCCGTGGAACTGCATGAAGAGTCGCTCCGGCGCCGTCGGCGCTCGATGCATGTTGTGAACGCACAGGGTGTTCGTCCCCGTGCGAGCCTCCTCCGGCAGGTAGCGGGGAACGAGGCCGGTGTAGCCGGTGGACCACGTGACGCCGCCGTCTTCCGTCAGCCACACGCCGGCCGCGGACACCCCGACCGCCAGACGTTCCGGCTCGCCGGGCCACGGACAGATCGAGTGCAAGGCGAGCCCGCCGAACCCCGGTTGCCAGTCGCCCGCGATCCGCTCTTTCCACAACGGCTCGTTCAGGCTCCAGGACGCTCCTCCGTCCGTGCTCATGAACAGTGCAGCCGGGGCGACCCCGGCGTACAGGACCCCGTCGGCCTCCCCTGGCGTGATGACCCAGATCCGGTCGACCGACGTGTCGGTCCCTTCCGGGAAGGCGGGCCCCTTCGCTGCCTGCCACTCGCCGAGAGGATCGTCGGTCCACATCACACGGGGTCCGTAGAAGCCGCTCGTCACGCTCGCGAAGTAGCGACCGGTTCGAGGGTCGCGCATCGCGAACTCGACGACGTCGCCCTCGAACGCCCGCGTCGCGACGGCCAGGGCATCCGGCTGCTCACCGCGGAGGACGAACAATCCCTTCTTCGTTCCCACCAATAGCTCACGCATGTCTCAGGACCCTCCCGTGATGGATGCAAGGACGTGGAGCGTGTCATCCGGAGCGACGTTCGCGTCCTCCCGTACGCGCTCCCCGTTGAGGAAGACGTTGACGTGCTGACGAACGCGGCCCTGGTCGTCGAGGATCCAGCCGGCCGTCTTGGGCCACGAGGACTCCAGGCAGCGGATGACCGCACGGACGTCGGCCCCCTCGAGCCGGAGCTCGCGGTTCCCTCCGGCGAGGTCCTTCAGCGGTGCGCGCAGGATCACGACGGGCATCTCGGGCGAGCCTATCGCGACCCGCCGTCACGCGTTCGCGACCGGCGGCGTCCGGTACTCGAAATGCATCCCGTCCGGGATCAGGAACTTCCCACCCCAGTCGAACCCCCAGCGTTCGAAGATCTTCACGACGCCGCGGTTCATCGTGGGCGTCGAGCCGTACGGGTTCTCGGGCGCGTTGATGTCGATCGCGGCTCCGTAGGCGTGGTTCGAGGGTGGGGCGGTCGTCGACCGCGCGACCGTCCGGGGCGCGTAGCAACCGGAATAGACGTGGATCGCTCCTCCCAACCCCGCAGCCTCGACATCGGTGAGGGCGCCGATCAGTGCGGGGAACAGCTGCTCGTTGCAGGTGACCGCGCCGAGGAGTGGGACGGTTCGCGTGCGGATGTGCGCGTCGTACCACGCGGGGTCCATGTTCAGATACGCGGGATCGTCGCTCCGCGGATACGCGTCGAACTCGCCGAACACCGTCTTCATCAGGACCGGGGGGTTCACGCCGGACGCGACCCGAACGAAGCGCGTGCCGCCTGGCGGGACCGTGCGCAGGTAGCTGCCGGCCGGCAGGAGCGATCGAACGTCCGTCGTGAATCGCGGAAGCGTCATGGCGGGGTCCGCGAACGCGAGCAGGTAGCGTTCGTCCGTGATCCCGAGACGCCGCCCCACGTCGCGGTTCACGAGCATCTCTGACCACCCGACGACGTCGTCCGGAGCGACGGCGCCCACCGGGACGGTCACGTTGCCGAACGAAAGCGAACCGCCGGGGCCGAGCCTTCGGAGCTCCGATGAGGTCTGGCCGAGCACCGCTTCGCCCTTGGTGAGGGCCGTCACGATCGCATCGCGTTGGTCGGCTGGGGAGGAACGGAGCGTACTCCGTAGGTTCGACCGCGAAGGCGTCGAGCGGGATCATGTAGGGAGGTGTGGGCTGGTCGACGACGTCGCCGCCCGCGTCGTGGGAAGCCGTCATCCAGCGGGTATCTCCAGCGACCACCACGGTCCGGGTGAGCCCGTCCGCCCCCCGGATCCGGTCGCGGAACGTGGACGGGAATCCGCCGGACATCCAGGCGAGCCATGCCGGGAGCGGCTGGCTCGACGGCGCCTGCGTGCCGGTCGCCGAGGCGGCGGGGGCCGTCCGGGACGGCGCGGCGACCTGATCGGTCTGGCCTTTCGGCCACAGGATCACGATGAGCGCGAGGACGGAGACGCTCATCAGCGCCGTGAACGTCCGCCGGCGACGCGCCTGCGCGCGGGTGACCCGGGTCATCGGACCACGAGGCTACGACGCCTTCGGCGGGTGAGCGTGAACCATCGTCCTGCGTGGTCCGGAACCCGCGCAGGATGATGCTCGTTCGGTTCTAGGGCACCGGCATCCCCGGCACGCCCGCATCCAGCCAGAAGACCCCAGGTCCGGAGCCGGACGGCAACCCGAAGAGCTCGCTGATGGAGAAGTTCACTCCGTACAGCTTCGTCCGTCCCCCGCGCGCCGTTCCGAACGCGACGCTCGAGGGGAAGTCCAGCGGGTCGCCGCTCGCGACGACGTCCAGCGAACCGTCCGGGTGGACCTCGCCGATCGCGTTCTGGAGGTTCATCGCGACGAACGCGTCCCCATGGACGTCCATCGCGACCCCGTCCGGGTTGTCGCCCGGCGGGAGGTTGGCGAGGACGCTGATCGGACCGGGTTGTCCGCCGACCTTCGGGATCTGCAGCACCGTACGCCGCTCGGTATTGGTCACGGTGAAGAGCCCGTTGCGGTACGCGATCCCGTTCGCGCCGAGGAAGACCCCGAGCCCGAGGCTGCCGTCCCCGGTCAGCGCCGCATCCTGCAGCCACACCTGTGCGCTGCCGCCCCACGGGATCCGCCAGATCGCGCCGGTGAAGGAGTCGGTGACGTACAGGTTCTTCTGCTTGTCGAAGGCGAGCCCGTTCGGGATCGCGACCGACTCTGTGCCCTGCAGGCGGGTCGCGTTCGCCGGTGCCGCGATCGAAGCGCCACACCCCGTCGGCATCGGGGTTCGCCGACTGCACGGCCGCGTACACGTTGCCGAACACGTCCACCGCCAAGCCGAGCATCCCGAAGTCGCCCGGCAGGATCCCGTCGACGTGCCCGAACGGCTGCGGTTGCGTCGACCCCGGCGGGATCTTCCAGAGGTCGCCGAGCGGCGAGACGCTGACGTAGATCGCGCCGGTGCGGTCGATCGCCATGCCTTCCGTGTTCTGGCCGGCCGACTCGTCGAACGAAACGAGCACATGAACGGTGGTCTCTGCGTGCGCCGCTCCAGCAGTCATCGCGAGGACGAGCAGCGAGCCTGCGACCAACGAAGCCAGGCCACGAACGGTCCGAGCACGGATCATCGACATGGTGTTCCCTCCCTCGGGGGTCATGGAGTCCTCTCGACCCTACGAAGGGTCACGAGTTAGGACAAGGGGGCGGTCTGAGGCTCTCCGTCGAACGGTTAGGACATGGTTGGTTCCGTGTGAGGGTTTCGTGACGCGTCGGAGACTCAGCGCTCGTTCAGGACGTGACCACTATCATCCGCGTCATCGGTCCCGTAGGTTCCTCACGGTTGCGCTCTCGAGCGTCTCATCTGTCGCTCGTCGCGGTGATGACCGCGTTCGGGGTCGCGTGCACGGGCGCCGTCTCTTCGACATCGGACCTCCCGACCACAGCCCCCTCCACGGCGCCTGGTCCCGCCGCTCCGACCGCGGCGCCGGAGGCCGCCGCGTTGACGGTCAGATCGGCCGGCTATCAGCTCGTCGCGCCCATCCAACGGAGCGTCGCCGTCTGGGACGGCGGCGTCATCTACATCGCGGGTGGACTCGACGCTGCGGATACCACCGTCGGCGGCGTCTTCTCGATGAACCCGACCTCGGGACGGCTGACCCCGCTGGGTTCCCTCGCGCAACCGGTGCACGACGCAGCGGCGGCGATGATCGGCGGCAAGCTCTACGTCTTCGCCGGCGGCACAGGGACCGGCAGCGATATCGTCCAGGCCTTCGATCCGGCGACGGGAACGGGTTCGGTCGTCGGCCACCTGCCGGTCGCCCTTTCGGATCTGGCCGCGGCACAGATCGGCGGCGTCACCTATCTGGTCGGTGGGTACGACGGCACCCAGCCGCGTTCCGAGATCTACGCGACCGCGGACGGGACGACGTTCTCGACGGTCGGACACCTCCCGGTCGGCCTGCGCTACCCGGCGGTGACCCAGGTCGGCGGACGGCTCGTGATCGCCGGGGGGCTCGCATCGAGCGGCCCCGTCAACCACGTCTACACGTTCGACCCGAGCTCGGGTGCGACCACCTTGACGGCTCGTCTTCCCGCCCCCGTCGCTCATGCGGCGGCGTTCACCCTCGGCGGGCGGATCTACGTCGTCGGCGGGCGGAACGCGTCGGACGCGGCGCTCGCGGGGGCGAGCGAGATCGACCCCACGACCTGGCACGTCGAGGCGGAGCCACCGCTCGGGCAGCCCGTCGCCGACGCCGCCGTCGCGGCCGGCCGCCGCATCTTGCTGATCGGCGGCTGGAACACCTCCACGTCGAGCAAGGTGCTCCTCGCGTCCCTGCGCGCCGAGACCGCAACGCCGACGTCGCAGGGCAACGGCGGCTCGGCCTCGCACGGAAGCGGCCGCAACGTCTACGCCGCGATCGCGACGAAGCGGTTGCGTCCTTCTGTGGCGAACGACCCCTCGTTCGTCTACGTGCCGAACGGCCTGCCGGGGACGGTCGAGGTGATCGACCCGAAGACGTTCCGCATCGTGCGGACGATCGACCTCGGCTACCGGTCGTTCCCCGAGCACGTCACGCCGTCGTGGGACATGCGATGGCTCTACGTCGACGTCGATGGGACGAACGAGCTGGCGGTGATCGACCCGCGCACGGGCAAGCTGGCACGGATCATCCACGGGGTCGAGCACCCGTACAACCTCTACTTCACCCCCGACGGTTCGAAGGCGATCGACGTCGCGGAGTACTACGACCGGCTCGACTTCATGGATCCGCACACGTGGAAGCTGATCAAGCCGCTGACGATGCCGTGCAACGGCCCCGACCACCTGGACTTCTCGGCGGACGGCTCGTACCTGTTGATCGGGTGCGAGTTCGACGGGACGGTCGTGAAGGTCGCTCTCAAGACGATGAAGGTCGTGGGAACGATCCACGTCGGCGGCCTTCCCGTCGACGTCAAGCTCTCGCCGAACGGCAAGGTCTTCTTCGTCGCGAACCAGGGGCTCGGCGGCGTCTCGGTCGTCGACCCTGTGACGATGAAGGTTCGTGGCTTCATCCCGACGGGCAACGGCGCCCACGGGATGGCCATCAGCCGCGACACGACGAAGCTCTACGTCACGAACCGGCTCGCGGGGACGATCTCGGTGATCGACTTCTCCACCCGAAAGGTCGTGCACACGTGGAACGTCGGCGGGAGCCCGGACATGGTGCAGGTCACGCCGAACGGATCGCAGATCTGGGTCTCGAACCGATACGGCACGACGGTCGAGGCGATCTCCACGACGGATGGACACGTGATCCGGCGGATCGAGGTCGGCGGGGATCCGCACGGGCTCGCGTACTTCCCGCAACCGGGTCGGTTCAGCCTCGGTCATAACGGCGTCTATCGCTGACGCGAATCCCCCGACAAGACCGGCGGATGGGCCGGTCTGGGGATGGTTCCGGCCGCAGCCTCGGGGATAGGGTTGCGGTCGTCGGAGCGAACGACCTCCCTCCTCCCGACGATCCCCCTCGTTCCTTCCCCTCGTGGCTGGCGCACGCACGCGAAAGGGAACGACGATGGAAGACGTCGCGCGGGTGATCCTTGCGATCGGGTCGCAAGAGGTCGCCGAGGAGGTGCTCCACCTCCTCGATCGCAGCGGTCGCGCACGTGTCGTCGCGACCGCCGCGGACGACCGCCAGCTCGCCGAAGCCGTTCGGCAGCTCGAGCCGGACGCGGTGGTCGCCGAACCGGCGATCGCGGCGGCCGGCGTGGGGAGCGCGGCGCTGCTGGCGCTCGCGACCCGCGAGTCGATCGCGGCGCTTCGCGCCGCGATCGGCGCCGGCGCGCAAGGGTTCTATGTGTGGCCCCAGGAGCGCCAGGCGCTCCTGGGGCAGGTGCTCGCGCTCGCCGCCGCGCGCCGCGTGCCCGAGCGCCGCGCGACGGTCGTGGCCGTGCACGCGGCGCGCGGCGGCTCCGGCTGCACCTTCGTCGCCACCCATCTGGCGCAGGCACTCGCGAGACGCGGCCCTTCCTGTCTGCTGCTCGAGTGCGATCCGACGTTCGCCGATCTCACCCAGGTGCTCGGGTTCGCCGAGCAGGAGGTCCGGACGATGGCGGACCTGATCCCGGTGGGGGACGAGCTCACGGTCGAGCATCTCGATGGGATCAGGGTCCATCACGACGCCGGGTTCGACGTCGTGCTCGGCTGCGAGGCGTCGATGGTGGACGCCGTGGAGGAGGGGATCCTGCGGACCGCCGTCGGGTTGGCCGCCGCGTCGGCCGAGGTCGTCGTCGCGCACCTGCCTCGTCAGCTCTCGGGGTTCACGCGGTGGTGCCTGGAGCAGAGCGACCGCGTCATCGAGGTCGTGTCGCTCGACGTTCTGTCGTTCCGAGCTGCGTCACGCGCGATCGAGATCCTCGCCCCGCTCGGCATCGACGACCGCTTCGGGCTCGTCGTCAACCGCGCCGCTCGGAGCGAGATCACCCCCGGCGACGTCCGTCGGGTGTTCGAACGTGAAGCGCTGGTCGTCCTGCCCTTCGATGGCGCCGTCGGTCGCCTCCAGGATCACGGGCGACTCGCCCCTCCCCGCGGGCGGATCGGCCGTGCGTTCGATCGGCTGGCGGGGAGCGTCCTCGAGAGACCCGCCGAGGTCGCCGAGGTCGCCTCGTGAGCCGGGACGCGTTGACGGTGGTCCGTCGCGAGCTCCGTGACCAGCTCCGGCAACGGGTCGACGCGCGCGGGCTCGCCGCCGCGCCGCCGACCGAGCGACGGTTGCGTGTCCGCGAGGAAGCGATGGCCGTGTTGCGCGAACGCGGCGCCATCTTGCCGGCGAGCGATCTCGCGCGGGTGGTGAACCAGGTTTCCGATGACGTCGTCGGGTTCGGACCGATCGAGTTCCTCTTGAAGGATCCGTCGGTGACCGAGGTCATGGTCAACGGGCCGGACGACGTGTTCGTGGAGCGGGAGGGGCGGCTCGAGAGGGTGCCGGACCGGTTATTCGAGGGGGAGGAGCCGGTTCTGCACCTGATCGAGCGTATCGTCGGGCCGCTGGGTCTTCGGGTCGACCAAGCGTCACCTTGGGTGGACGCGCGACTTCCGGATGGCTCCAGGGTCCATGCGATCGTTCCGCCTCTCTCGCTCCGCGGTCCCGTCCTGACGATCCGCAGGTTCTCCCAGGTCGCGATCGAAGCACGGGATCTCCTGAGCGCTTGCAGCATCGGCCCCAGGGCGCTCCGGTTCCTCGCGGCCTGCGTCCGGGGTCGCGCCAACATCGTGATCAGCGGCGGCGCCGGGAGCGGCAAGACCACACTCCTCGGCGTGTTGTCGGGTTTCATCCCCGACGAGGAGCGCTTGATCACGATCGAAGACGCCGCCGAGCTCCGGCTCGCGAAGCCGCACGTCGTCTCGCTTGAGGCCCGTCCGGCGAACGTGGAGGGACGCGGGGAGATCACCGTCCGCCACCTCGTCCGGAACGCGCTTCGTATGCGGCCGGATCGGATCATCGTCGGTGAGGTTCGCGGCGGTGAGGCGCTCGACATGCTCCAAGCGATGAACACGGGACACGAGGGCAGCCTCAGCACAGCGCACGCGAACTCGACCCGCCATCTCCTGTGGCGTCTGGAGACGATGGCGATGATGTCGGACGTCGATCTTCCGGCCGCGCACATCCGCTCGCAGGTTGCGGCGGCGATCGACGTCATCGTCCAGCTCGCTCGTCTGCGCGACGGGCGGCGCGTCATCTGGGAAGTAGCGGTCGTCGAAGGGACGCGCCGAGGTGAGCCGGTGGTGGAGCCCGTCTTCCGGTTCCGTCCTCGCGACGGGGGCGCCGGACGGTTCAGCGCGAGCGGGATGATCCCGGCACTCCTCGACGTCCTGCGTCAGCGCGGCGAGGACCTGGGGGAGGAGCTGTTCGCCGTTGGAGAGGACGTCGGTTGAGCGCGCTGGCGGTCGCGCTCCTCGGTCTCGCGGCCCTCTGCTCCGATCGGGCCACGCGCTCCGCGGGCCGGCGTCAGATCTTGCGGGATGCCCAGGGCAGGACCGAGCGTCGTGAGCGCCCTCCTCGGGTCCACATCGAGGCGCGAGCGGTCCTCCTGGCCCTCGCGGTCGGGTGCGTCGGACTGATGCTCGCGGGGCCGCTCGGCGGGCTCATCGGATCGGCCGGGGCGCTCGCCGCCCGTCGGATCCGCGGCCGTCGAAGCCGCAAGAGCCTCGCGGATCGCAGGGACGAACAGCTCGCCGATGCGATCGGGTCGCTGACCGCGGCCGTTCGTTCCGGCATGTCCGTGCCGCAGGCGATCGCCTACGCGATGGGCGAAGCCGGATCTCCCGTCCGCGCCGAACTGAGCCGCGTCGTCGCCGACATCGAGGTCGGCGTGCCGCTCGGGGAAGCGATCGACGCATGGGCAGAGCGGAGCATGAGCCGCGACGTGCAGCTCGTGGCGGGCGCCTTGGATCTGCACCGTCGGAGCGGAGGCGATCTCCCCTCGGTCCTGGATCAGGTGGCCGCCACGATCCGAGAGCGGGTCGCCGTCGGCCGGGAGGTGCGCGCGTTGACCGCCCAGGCCCGCCTCTCGGGATGGATCCTCGGCGTCCTGCCGATCGGTTTCTTCGCCTTCCTCTGGTTGACGTCACGGCGAGACATCGAGGGCGCGCTGGGCACACCTGCCGGTCTCGCGTCTGTGCTCGTGGGACTCGGGCTGGAGCTCGGAGCGTTCTTCTGGATCCGCTCGTTGCTGGAGGTGACGTGACGTGCGGGTCCTCGCCGGTGTCCTCGCGGCCGCAGCCGTGTTGTCGGCGTTCGGGGCGTTCCGCCCGAGGCACATCGCGATCGCAGCGGAGCCCGCCGACCGGGACCATCGTCGTTCCCGTTCCGGGCGTCGCGCGAGCCGACGACGAGCGCGGCAGGTCGAGGGCGAGGTCCCGCAGCTCCTCGATCTGCTCGCCGCAGGCTCCACAGCCGGGTTGTCGGCCGAGCTCTCGGTGCGGAGGGCGGCCGAAGCGCTGCGTGGCCCGCTCGGTGAAGACCTGCGCGGGGTGGCGCATCTCGCGGATCTCGGCGCCCGCTGGCGAGACGAGCTCGATGCCTACGCCATCGCGACCGGCTCGGTCGACCTCATCCGGACCATGGCGGTCCTGCAGCGGACCGAGAGTCTGGGCGCCTCGCTCGCCGACGCTACTCGCGAGCTCGCAGCGACCGTTCGCCAAGCGCGACGGGCGGCCACGTTGGAGCGCGCTCGGACGGCGCCCGTCAAGATGCTGTTCCCCCTCGTCTTCCTGATCCTGCCGGCATTCCTCCTCCTCACGGTGGTTCCGGTCTTGCTCACCACCGTCCGGTCCATCCGCTGAGAGGAGGTGAAGCCATGTCGTTCATCCGGCCCCTTTGGATCGCCTTGTGGGTCCGAACGACCGCGTTCCTCCGTCGGGAGGAGGGGCAGACGACGGCGGAGTACGCGCTCGTGATCCTTGCCGCCGCCGCCATCGCGGTGGTCCTGATCGCATGGGCGCGCTCGTCGGGCAAGCTCCCCGCGTTCTTCGACCACATCATCGATACGGTCATCGGGAACGCCGATGCCGCGTAGCGAGCGTGGGTCGGTCGGGTCCGCAACGGTCGAGTTCGCGTTGGTCCTGCCGCTCGTGCTCGTCGTCGTGCTCGCCCTCGTCCAGGTCGGGTTGTTGGTCCGCGACCGTCTGCTCGTGGAGGCGGCGGCGCGCGCTGCCGCGCGCGCCGCCGCCGTCCAGGACGATCCCGCCGCCATCACGTCCGCCGCGCTGGCCGCCGCGCCCGGCCTCGACCCGGCTCGAGCATCGGTCGAGACGACGCGGGTCGGCGAGCGCGGCTCTCCGGTCACGGTTCGCTTCCTCTACGCAGAGTCCTTCCGCGTGCCGCTCGTGGGTTGGCTCGTCGGTGCGGGCGTGACGCTCACGGCCGAGGCCGCCGCTCGTCAGGAGTTCGGGTGAGCGGCCAACGTGGCTCGGTCTCCGTGCTCCTCGCTGCCGGCATCTTGGTCGTCCTCGTGCTCGTTCTGGGTGTCACCGACGTCGGTCGGGTCTTGATCGCGCGGTCGAAGGCTCGAACGGCGGCCGATGCCGCGGCACTCGCCGCGGCCGATGAGCTCGCGCTGCCGACGGGAGCCGACCCCGCCGCGCTCGCGGCCGAGTACGCCACGCGGAACGGCGCCGATCTCACGGCATGCACGTGCACCACAGGAACGTTCGAAGCGGTCGTCATGGTCGAAGTCACGACCGGAGATCTGCTCTTGTTCCCCGGCGTGCGCGTCGTCGTCGCGCGCGCACGAGCCGTGGTCGACCTGCCGGGCGGGTGATGGCCGCTTCGGAAGGCGCGAACGATCACTCCAGGTCCTTCGTCCGCGGATCCCGGACCAAGGGGGGCGAGCGGTAGTCGGGTTCGGAACGCGCGACCAGGAACTCGATCGCCGCCCAGAGCGTCTTCGAACGAGGGTAGAACCACACCGGCACGACGGTCAGGACACCGATGCTCGCCACGAGCAGCGGCGCGACGGGCACCACGGGAACGGTCAGGGCGATCCCGACCGCCATCACCACGAGCCAGAAGGCGATGGCGACCGTGTAGTTGAGGGCCATCGCCCCCAGGAACCCGCCCTCTTCGCGTTCGAATCGGAGATCGCAGACGGGGCACCGCGGCGTGAGCTTGAAGAAGCCGTCGAAGATCTTCCGCTCGCCGCAGCGCGGGCACCGCTTCCGCGCGCCGCGGACCAAGACGCGGAAGGTGCCGACCTCCCGCAGTCGCGGCGCGGGGTGTTCCCGATCGTCCGAGCCCGGATCGAGACTGCCGTACGGGTCCACGTGCTCCGCCTCCTGCCATGCGCAGGCTACCCCCGATGCCGGCCGCCCTCCGGGCGACCGAGGACCTTCGGCGTATCCACTCGTCGGAACGCGGGTGTACCATCGCCGGACGATGCAGAGGAAGCCGACGGACCCGCAGCGAGCGCCACGTCCCACGTTCGGCCGCTCCAAGCGGTCCCAGCTGAACGTGATCGACTACACGCTCGCCAAGCGCGCGCTCCTGCGCGATGCTCAGGCGGGGCTCCAGTCGGTCAACGAGCTCTGCGATGCCCACCCCGAGCTGATGCGGGCGGCGAAGTACGTGGGCGAGCCCACCCGCAGCGACTGTCCCGTCTGCAAGAAGGACAAGCTGGTGCTCCTCGCCTACGTCTACGGCGACCGCTTGAAGCAGGAGAACGGCCGTGTCTGGTCCATCGACACCGGGATGCGGATGGCGGCGGCGGACCCGGGCACCTGCTGCTACGTGGTCGAGGTGTGCCGTTCGTGCCAGTGGAACCACCTGCGCGAGGCCTTCACCGGCCGGCACACCGCTACCGGCTGACCGCCGATCTCCCGAACTCCACGCAACCAGCACACCTGCCTCCACCCGGAAGCGCTTGCGTTGCTAGCATCGTTCGACCGTGGCAACCGGCTCGAGATCCCGCACACGCAGGGACGACTACGTCCCGAGACATGCCCCCGCCAAAGCGACGGAGAAGGCCTCGAAGCAGAAGTCCTTCATCCGGCGACGGTGGTGGCTGCTGCTTCTCCTCTCGCCGCTCGTCCTGATCCTGCTGGGGGTCAGTGCGCTCTACGTCGCGTACGCCCGGATCCAGCTCCCCAACACCGTCCCGCCCATCCGGACCACCTACCTCTACGACCGCAACGGGCATCAGATCTCGACGCTGCACGGCGCCGTCGACCGAACGCTGATCCACCTCTCGCAGATGTCACCGAACATCGTCCATGCCGTCGTCGCGACCGAGGACCACGACTTCTACAACCACCCGGGGGTCGACGTGACGGGGATCCTCCGCGCCGCGTATACGGACCTCGTCAAGCGGGAGCCGGTCCAGGGCGCCTCCACCATCACGGAGCAGTTGGTCAAGAACGTGTACGCGGGCTCCTACGAGGTCGATCCCGCGACCGGGCTCCGCTCCTACGTCCAGCCCACGCGGTCCGTCACCGAGAAGATCCGCGAAGCCCTGCTGGCGGTCAAGCTCGAGAAGGAGCTCGGCAAGGACACGATCCTCGAGAAGTACCTCAACACCGTGTACTTCGGCCACGGTGCCTACGGCATCCAGGCCGCCGCGGAGACGTACTTCGGCAAGCCCGCGAGCAAGCTCACCGTCTTGGAGTCCGCCTCCCTCGCGGGGGTCCTTCATGCACCGGAGCTCTACGACCCCATCGACCGGCCGTACGACAACAAGTTCCGGCGTGACTACTCGCTCCAGCAGATGGCGAAGTACGGCTACCTCGATCCCGTCACCGAGAAGAAGCTGGAGGCGAAGCCGTGCTGCGGGACGGTGAAGACCAACGCCACCGAACGCATCGTGGCGCCCGGCCAATCCGAGTACTTCGTCGACTACACGCGCCGGCTCCTGATCGACCGCTACGGCGAGGCCAAGGTGTTCGGTGGCGGACTCCAGGTCACGACGACGCTCGACCTGGGTCTGCAGCGCGCGGCGGAGGCCGCGATCGCGCAGGAGCTGCCGGACAAGCGCAACGACCCGGCCGCCGCGCTCGTCGCGATCGATCCGGCCAACGGGCAGATCCTCGCCATGGCAGGCGGTCGCAACTGGGCACACAACAAGGTGAACTTCGCGACCATGGTCGGAGGGTCGGGACGAGAGGCCGGTTCTGCCTTCAAGGCGTTCACCCTCGCGGCGGCGATGCAGGCGGGGTACAACCTCAACGCGTACTGGAACGGGCCGTCGACCCTCGCCGTTCCGGGGTGCACCGACCCGACGCAGCCCGACGGCCTGTGGCATCCGGTCAACGCGGGCGACGGCGAGGCCGGGACGTTCACGTTGGCCGGGGCGACCGCGCATTCCGTGAACACGATCTTCGCCCAGGTGGTCGCCCAGCTCGGCCCCTCGAACGTCGTCGACATGGCGCACACGCTGGGGATCCGCTCGGACCTTCCGCCGGTGTGCTCCATCACGCTCGGATCGGTCGCGGTCAACCCGCTCGAGATGACGAACGCCTACGCGACCCTCGCCGATCACGGTCAGCGGTTCTGGGCGACCCCGCTCCTTCAGGTGAAGAGCGGTGGCGGGAAGATCGATCCTTCGGTGGCGCCGAAGGGGGATCAGGTGATCGACGCGAACGACGCCGACCTCGTCACGAACGCGCTCCAGGGCGTCGTCACGGGGGGAACCGGTGTCGACGCCGCGATCCCGCCCTACCCCGTCGCCGGGAAGACGGGGACGGCCAACGAGAACGTGGACGCCTGGTTCTGCGGCTACACGATGCAGATCGTGACGTGCGTGTGGATGGGATGGCCCGCCGGTGAGATCCCGTTGGTGAACGTCGAAGGGGTTTCGTCGGTGTACGGCGGAACGATCCCGGCAGCCATCTGGCACGACTTCATGTCGGTCGCGATGCAGGGCAAGCCCGTGATCCCGTTCACGGTCCCCTCGTTCGCCGGGAAGACGGTCGGACCCAGCCGTACCGTCTACCCGTCCCCCTCGCCGACCGTGAACCCGTGCGCCGCTCCGTCCGGCTCGGCCGGGAGCGGCCAGCCGTGCGGGTCCCCTTCCAGCACGCCGAGCCCGACGCCGTCGCCTCGTCCCAGCCGCTCACCGTCGCCGAGCCCCACCGCGTCGCCGAGCACGGAGCCGAGCCCGACGCCGACGGCGAAGGGAAGCGCTCCCCCATAGGATCGCGGGCGGTGCTCGCCCGATTCAGGCTTGCGGGATGGCGGTTACGAGCGCGAGGTCGAGCGGGATCGACGCCATCACGGCGGTACCGCGCCCCGGTGTGGAGCGCACGGCGAACGTCCCGCTCGCCAACTCGACGCGCTCGCGCATGGACGCGAGGCCGACGCGACCCGCGCGCAGGTGGTCCCGCACCTCGGTCGTCTCGAATCCCGCGCCGTCGTCTTCGACCTCGATCCGGAGTTGCGATTGATCCGACTCCACGTGGACGATCACGCGGGTGGCCGCCGCGTGCTTGCCGACGTTGGTCAGCGACTCCTGGACGACACGGAACGCCAGCGTCTCCAGGTCGTCGGGGATCGGCCGCGTGATGGAGCCGCTGAACTCCGTCTCGACCCCCTGATCGGTCCCGAAGCGCATCAATGACTCGCGCAGCGCCGGCATCAATCCTCGCTCCTCGAGCACGGGCGGTCGCAGGCCCGCCATCAGCCTTCGAAGGGAATCGGCCTCCTCCGCGAGTTCCTGGCGGATCTTGGTCAGCACGTCCAGCCCTCGATCGATGTCTCCGGTCTTGATCATGAGCAATGCCGCTTCCAGCGAGAGCGATGCGGCGGACACGCCCTGCACCGGTCCGTCATGCAGATCGCGCGCGATCCGGTTGCGTTCCTGCTCGATCGCCGAGTTCGAGCGACGGAAGAGCCTCGTCCGGTCCTCGTCGCGATCCTGGAGGAACTGGAACAGCGAACGGATCGTCTGGTCGGCGACCTTCGCGGCCGTGACGTCCCGCGCAAGCAGCAGTCGACGAGGAGGGTCGGTCGGCACCCTCGAGATCCGCGATTCGATGAAGAGCGGCTGGCCTTCGGGCCGCTGGAGGTTGGCCTGCCCGGTCTCGGGCAGTCGGGCGAAGGATGTGTCGGCGCCTTGGACCGACGCGGCGACCACCGACCAGGGCTGCCCCTCGATCGCGGCCCGATCGATCCCGACCATCCGGGCGAACGCCTCGTTGGCCCGGACGATGACGTCGTCCTGATCCAGCTCGACGAAGCCGTCGACGGCGGCGTCGAACACGAGCCGGAGGTGTTCCTCGGAGCGTCGGATCGTCTCGTTCGTTTCCCGGACCCGCTCGAGTGCGAGGTCCGCTTCGCGGAGCGCGGTCTCCCGCCGCGTGAGCGCCTCTTCCACCGCCTGGTGTGCCTGCGTGCTGGCGATCTGGTTGGCCACCACGCGAGCGGCGATCCCCCCGCCGAGAAGGACGATCAGCAGCGTGGACTGGAGCGATCCGATCGCCTTCGCATCGCCGAGCACGGCGACGCTCGCCAGCGCGCCGCACGCCGTCACGATCGACACGCTGCTCAAGATCGGACGGGCGAGCCGAAGCTTCGTCCTCGGGACGGGAACGCCGTGGGGGACCAGCGTGAGAACGGCCGCCAGCAGCAGCGGGCTGAGGATGTAGATGGCGTTCATCAGGGGATCGCCGGACCCGCCGCCGCCGCGTGTCCACACCCATCCGAACAGCACCGTCGCGATCGAATAGCCGGCGAACGCCAGGAACTGCAGGAGGTGCGAGATGGTCGGCACCCACAACGTCAGCGCTGCGAAGCTGGTGAACTCGGTTGCGGCCAGGATCGCGATGACGCCGGCGGTGCCAGACTCGGACGGTCCCGCCCCCGGTGGCCGGATCAACAGATACAGGATGGAGCCGACGGACGCGGCGATCAGCATCACGTCGATCGCGATCTCGCGCCGGTCGGGTGCGTCGAAATGGACCCGCAGCTCGTCCCGCATCGCGATCGTGAGCGGGATCAGGAGCAGCAGCAGGAGCGCGTCAGCCGGTCGGGGATGCTCGGCCGTATCCGAGGCGATCCCGGCGGCCAGGTAGGCGAAGGAAACCGCCGCGATCAGGAACATCGCCCACGCGAGACCCGCCGCGCTGGGCCACGCGTCCTCGTCTCGCGAAGCCGTCCGGATGAGGATCCCGGCGACGACCGCGGCGAGCGCCGAGCCCGCCGCCCCCGCCATCGCCTGTTGGTGCGTGCCCGACCCGGTCACGAGCGTCGGGGCGACCGCGACGATCGCGACCCCGACGAGGAGGACGGACATGCCGGGCGGGCGCCAACGGGAGGTCGTTGCGTCCATGACCCTTCATGATGGCCGAATGCCATGCCCGGCTCCATCACCCGGCCAGCCGTTCGCGCTCCGCCGGATGGACTAGCCCGACCGGCGGGGGGCCACTACTCGATCAGGCGCCGGCGGAGCGCCTCGGCGACGGCCGCGGTGCGGTCGGACGCGCCGAGCTTCTCGAAGATGTGCTCGAGGTGGGTCTTCACGGTGTCGGGGGAGATGTAGAGGCGCTCGGCGATGTCCCGGTTGGTGTGGCCGAACGCGAGGAGCTGCAGCACCTCGATCTCCCGCGCGGTCAGGGTCTCCGCCTTGCGATCGCGTTCCTTCGCGGTCGAAAGCTCTTCGGCGAGGGCGACCACGAGTTGGGGGTCGATGACCATGTTCCCGCCGGCCACGAGCCGCACCGTTTGGATCAGGTGCTCGGCATCGCGAGCCTTCAAGACGTAGCCGCGCGCGCCGCTCCGCACGGCCTCAACGACGAACTGCCGGTCGTCGTACGCGGTGAGCATGATGACGCCGACCTTGGGGTGTTGATCGCGGATCACCCGTGCGGCTTCCAGACCGTCCATCTCGGGCATCCGGATGTCGATCAGCGCGATATCCGGGTTCTCGTTCCCGATGAGCTCCAAGAGCTCCTTGCCGTTCGATGCCTCGCCCACGACCTCGATCCCGTCGGCCATGTCCAGGTAGCGCCGAAGTCCCTGGCGTACGAGCGAGTGGTCGTCCGCGATCGCGACCCTGATCGTCACTGGCTCCTCCATCGGCCGTAGAAGGCCCGAGTGGAGCGCGCCCCCCCCGGGTCGCGGCAATCCTAAACGGTTTCAGGGGAAGACGAGCAGTCCACGACCTAGAAGACGGGCTGCCAGTTGATGAACAGGTAGGCGAGCAGCGAGAAGCCGGCCGCGAAGGCGACCAGGAAGGCAGTCTCGGGGGGACGCCGGCGCTCCGCGGCGATGGCGAACCCCCACCACGCAGGGAAGACGACCGCCATGAACCTCGGCATCGAGGTCAGCGGTCGCTGCTCGTACGTGAAGGTCAGCGGGATCAGCACGCTCATCCCCGCGTACACGGTGTAGGTGAGCGGAACGCGGAAGGCGGCGACCAGGATGCCGGCGATGGCGATCCCGACGACGATCACGTCGATCAGCCACCACGTCTGGTACAGCCAGGTGAGCTTGACCGCGTGCCACAGGGCGGTGAGCGGGAACGTGGGCTCCCGCTGCCAGTTGCGTTGCGCGTCGAGCGGCGCCCAGAAGTCTCCGAACCGGACCTGCCAATAGGCCAGATACGCGAGGGGTCCCAGCGCGACCCCGAGTGCGGCGCCCAACCGTGGGAGCAACAGACGTCCGTTCCGCCACTGGACGAGCGCCTCGACCGCGAGCGCGACGATCAGCAGCGCACCGATGCTGCGGGTCGCCGCCGCACCGGCCCCGGCGACCATCGCCCAGATCCATCGGTTGCGACGAGCGAACCAGAAGGCGGCGATCGATAACAGCAGGAAGAGCGGTTCCGTGTACGGGGCCAGGAGGAAGAACGCCGTCGGGAAGAACGCGCCGAACAGCACGGTCCGCCGAGCGGCAGCCGCCCCGAGCTCCAACCTCGTGAGCGCATGGACCATGATCAGCGCCCCGAGGAACGCCGCGTTGGACACGATCAGTGCCGCGCCGAGCGGTCCGAGCGCCGGGAGCGAGGCGACGAGCCGAACGGCCAGCGGGTACAAGGGGAAGAAGGCTGCGCTTCCGTCACCGTGGGCGTATCCACTGGTCGCGAGCCGCAGGAACCACGCCGCGTCCTGGCGCTGGGTGGCCGTGAACAGCATGTGCCACCCGGGGAGCAGGTTCGGGATCGGGAAGCCGGCGTCGGTGGGTGGCTGATCCGGCGGCAGGACGAGGGCCCCGCCGCCCACCACCGAGATCGCGAACAACAGCAGCCGCGCCCCGAGGAATGCCCAGAGCGACTCGCGCAGTCCATCCCGGATCCGAGGAACGGACTCCGTCGAGGACGCGATCACGCGGGGACCCGCCCGGGGGCGCGGAGCGGCCTCCATCCCCGAGCCCCGAGCACCAGCGTGGGGGCGTCCCTGCGCACCCAGATCACCAGGCAGCAGACGAGGATGGCCGCGCGGGCCAGCACCGCGAACTCGAACCATCGTTCCTCGGGCGTCAGCGCGCTGCCCGCAACGTAGATCGGGAAGAAGTATCGGAACCGGGTCACGAACACCGCCACGTCGGCGGCCTCGAACGCCGCGAACCACGACCAGCGGGGAACGACGAGCGCGAACCAGGGGAGCAGCCAGAGGCCGTACTGCGGCGAGTACACCTTGTTGAAGAGCAGGAAGCAGGCGAGCAGCGGGAACCCGAGGGTCCACCGCGGGAAGTCCGGGTCGCGCCGATACTTGAGGAGGAAGAGCAGCCCGAACGCCGCGATGAACAGGATCAGCGACCACGCGTTGACCGTCCCGGTCGAGATGCAGGCGGCGTCCCAGTGCCTGCACGCGATGTACCAGAGGCTGTCGAAATCCGCCACGCGACCGGAGTTGAAACGGAAGAACTCGAACCAAGCGCCCGGCGCAGCGATCGCGAACGGGAGGTTCACGGCGATCCAGGTGCCGAGCGTCCACCACAGCACCCGAACGGAGCGATCCGGTTCGCGGTCCTGGATCCCCTGCAGGAACAGCGGGACCACGAGCAGGACCGGATAGAACTTCGCCGCGGCGCCGAGCCCCAGGAGGACACCCGTCCATCCGTCTCGCCGCGATGCGAACGCCACGAGCGCCAGCGTCGCGAACGCGACCGCCACGAGGTCCCAGTTGATCGTGCCGTAGATCAGCAGGGTTGGGGCCAGCGCGAACCAGAGTGCGCGCCGGCCGGCGAGGAGCCACAAGCCAACGGCGGTGGCCGCGGCGAAGACGGTGAGGAGGACGGCGTTCGTGTAGTAGAAGGCCGCGGTCGTGTCTCCGGAGATCCACGCCGTGGCTCGCATCACGTACATCGTGAGCACCGGGTACTCGTCGCAGTTGTTGCGGTGACGGTGCGCATCGGTCCAGGAAGGGCAGCCGGCCGCCCGCGAGCTGTTCGGTCCCCAGGAGGGGCACGATGTCGGAGTAGCACAGGCCGCTGTACTGCCGCCCGTCGTAGTTCCCTGTGGCGCACCGATACTTGAGGGCCGTGCCGACCGCCATGGTCCCGGCGACGCACACGAGGACCATCGAGAGGCTGACGGCGCGAACCGCGTGCTTCACGCGGCGCATCGTAGCCCCGAGACCGGAGCCGGTGGCGATGCGAGCGGCCGGTGTGAAGGTTCGAGTGCGCACTCGTAGAGTGAACGGTCGTGAGGTACCGGGTCGAGCAGCTGGCCGCCGCCTGCGAGGTCTCGGTGGACACGGTTCGCTACTACCAATCGCGGAACCTCCTGCCACAGCCCGAACGTGAGGGACGCGTCGCCTGGTACGACGAGATCCATGCCGAGCGGATCCGTCGGATCCGCGATCTCCAGCGGAAGGGTCTGACGCTCGAGGCGATCGGGCGGGTCGTCCGAGGGGAGCTCGCCGACGCGGACGCCGACCTTGCGGCCGCTGTCGCCGAAGCTCGGGGCGAGGTCGGCGAGGATCAGCGATCGCTGGACCTCGAGGACTTCGCGGCGACGAGTGGCGTCCCGGCATCGTTGATCCAGGCGGTGGAGCGCGAAGGGATCCGGATCGGCCGGCCCGTCGATGGGCAGATGCGGTACACGCCGGCGGACACCGAGCTCGTCCGGACGGCGCTCCGTCTCCTCGAGTTCGGGCTGCCGCTCGGCGACCTCCTCGGGCTCGCGCGCGATGCGGACGGCGCGCTCCGCGGACTCGCGGAGCGCGCCGTCGACCTGTTCGACCAGCACGTGCGAAGGCCGATCCAGGACACCTCGGGCGACGACCCCGTCGCCGCGGCGCAGATGGTCGAGGCGTTCCGCGAGCTGCTCCCCGCCGTGACCGCGCTCGTGTCCAACCATTTCCGCCGGGTCGTCCTGGAGGCCGCGGAAGCGCGGATCGAGACGTGAGCACGCCGCTGCCGCAGGGCGAGGACAAGGCGCGGACCGTGCGCGGGCTCTTCGACACGATCGCTCCTCGTTACGACGTCGTGAATCGCCTGATGACCTTCGGCATGGACATCGGGTGGCGGAGGAGGACGGTCCGCGAGCTCCATCTCCCGAGCGGCTCCCTCGTCTTCGACCTGGCCTGCGGGACCGGTGACCTCTGCCGCGAGCTCGAGCGGGCGGGCTATCGCGCCGTCGGGCTCGACTTCGCGTTCGGGATGCTTCGGCAGGCGAAGACCGACGCGCCGCTCGTCCAGGGAGACGCGCTCCGACTCCCGTTCCGCGACGCGAGCGCCGACGGCGTCACGTGCGGGTTCGCGCTCCGCAACGTGGTCTCGCTCCCGCAGCTGTTCGCTGAGCTCGCTCGGGTCGTGCGACCGGGGGGCGCCGTCGCCCTCCTCGACGCGAGCCGCCCGGACAACCGCGTGCTCCGCGCCGGCCACGCGCTGTACTTCGAGAAGGTCGTGCCCTTGATCGGCGGCGCGCTCTCCGATCGCGCCGCGTATGGCTACCTCCCGCGGTCGATGGCGTACCTCCCCTCCACCGCCGAGATGGTGGGCATGTTGCGCGCAGTCGGGTTCCCCTCGATCCGCCGGCTCCAACTCTCCGGCGGGGTCACGCAGCTGTTCGTCGGGACGCGTGCGTGACCTCGCCGGAAGGCTTCTCTCGGATCGCCGGAAGGATCGAGGACCTCGGCGACGCGTTCGATCTCCTCGCTGCATATGACCGTGAAGGCGGAGCCTTCTTCGAGAGGTCCGGTCTGGGCGTCTCGATGAGCATCGCCGATATCTCCATGACGGCACCCCTCTCCACGGACTCCGCGCGCGAGCTGCACGGATGGCTCTCCCGGATCGACGAGGAACTCGGCGGTACGGGCCGTTCGATCGCGATCGGAACATTTCCGTTCGATCGATCGGGACCTGGCCACCTGCTTCTCGGCGAACGCACCGTCCGACGGACCACGGATGGTGAAACGCTGCAGATCGGCGTGTGGGACGAATCGGTTGGACCCCAGAGACTTCCGTCCTTCGAGCGGGTGATAGAGCCTGTCGTGCATGACGCATTCACCGGGCAGCAGCTTCGCGACTCGCCGAGCGCCGCCGACTATGGTCGCGGGGTCGCCGTGGCGGTGGATCGGATCCGTACCGGCGAGCTGCGCAAGGTCGTGCTCGCTCGGACGATCGAGGTGAACGCCGGCAGACGACTCGATCCCCGCCGTCTCGCGCACCGGCTCCGGGCAGTGAACCCGGACGCGTACACGTTCGCGGCGCCGACGACCGGGATCCTCGTCGGCGCGTCCCCGGAGTTACTCGTGTCCCGCTTCGGCCGCGTCGTGCGTTCGAACCCCCTTGCCGGTTCCGCGGCGCGTTCGGGCGACCCCGATGAGGATCGCGAGAACGCCGCTCGACTCCTCGCGTCGGCGAAGGATCACGAGGAGCACGCGATCGTCGTCGACGCCCTCGCCGCGAAGCTCGCCCCCTTCTGTCGAGAGCTCTCGTGGGATCCGGTCCCGACCTTGCTGGAGACGCCGAACGTGTGGCACCTGTCGACGAAGTTCCGGGGGCTCCTCAGAGATCCCGCGCCGGGCGTGCTCGAGCTCGTCCAGGCCCTCCATCCGACACCGGCCGTCGCGGGGGAACCGCGTGATGCGGCGCTGGGGCTGATCGCCGAGCTCGAGCCGTTCGATCGAGGATCGTACGCCGGGCCGGTCGGGTGGATGGACGCGAGCGGCGATGGGGAGTGGGCGATCGCGCTGCGGTGCGCGGAGCTCCGTGGTGACCACGCGACGCTGTACGCGGGCGCCGGGATCGTCGCCGGCAGCCGGCCGGACGCCGAGGTCGACGAGACCGAGCGCAAGTTCCGGGCGTTCCTCGACGCGCTCCGGTGGGGCTGATCCACGTCGAAGACGTTCCAGCGGTTGACCCGGCTTCCGACCGAGGCATAGCATTCGACACATCGTTAGGAAAGTTTCCTATCGTTCACACCCCCGGCCGAGTGTTTCGGCTGCTGAACGGAAGGAGTCCCTCATGGCATCCGGAACGACCGTCCGTCTCCGATCGGTCGTCGTCCTCGCGTCGGTGGCGCTGCTGGCCGGAGCGACGTTCGCGACGGTCCCAGCGATCGCGGTGAGCGCGACCGCGTTCGTGCGGGTCAACCAGGTCGGATACCCGGCAGCGTCGGCGAAGCGTGCGTTCCTCATGGCGAGCGACGTCGAGACCGGCGCGACCTTCAGCCTCAGAGCGGGCGGTTCGGCCGTGTTCTCGGGGAGCGTCGGTGCCGACCTGGGAGCGTGGAGCACCGCCTATCCACACGTCTACGCGCTGGATTTCACGTCGTTCTCGACCGCCGGGACCTATTCGATCGAGGTGGCCGGCCCCATCCCTGCCAGCTCGCCGTCGTTCAGGATCGGCACCGGCTCCGCGCTGTACTCGCAACCGCTCACGAACGCCCGCTCGTTCTTCGGGAACGAACGCGACGGCGCCGCGTACATCCCGTCCGCGCTTCGGACGGCGCCGGCGCATCTCAACGACCAGAACGCGATGACGTACCTGACCCCGCACGCGAACCAGACCGGGCACTTCACGGGCGATCTCACACCGCTCGGAGTCCGGATCGATGCCTCCGGTGGTTGGTGGGACGCCGGTGACTACTTGAAGTTCGTGCAGACCTCGAGCTACACCGAGGATCTGCTCCTCGCCGGGGTTCGTGACATGCCCGGGCAGATGGGCGCTGGCTCCACGACCTCGAACTTCACGGCCGAGGCGAAGTTCGGCATCCAGTGGCTCCTCAAGATGTGGGACGACCAGACCGGCACGCTCTACTACCAGGTGGGGATCGGGACCGGGAACGCGAAGACGCGCGGTGACCACGACATCTGGCGACTGCCACAAGCAGACGATAGGTACGGGGGTACCGATCCTCTCTATCGGTACATCCGGAACCGGCCCGTCTTCCGCGCGGGTCCTCCTGGATCGCTCGTGAGCCCCAACCTGGCGGGGCGCGACGCGGCCGCGTTCGCGATGTGTTTCCAGGTGTTCAAGACGAGCGAGCCGACGCTCGCGGCGAAGTGCTTGCGCGCCGCCGAGCACATCTTCGATCTGGCGAACACGGCCCCGACGAAGCTGCTGACGGTGATCCCGTACAGCTTCTACCCCGAGACCGAATGGCGGGACGACCTCGAGCTGGGCGCGACCGAGCTCTACTTCGCGCTCGCGTCCGGCGGTCTCCCGAGCGGTCTTGCCCGGACGGATCCGGCGTACTACCTCGGCAAAGCCGCGCACTGGGCGAACGCTTACATGACGGGACCGAACGACGCCGGCGACACCTTGAACCTCTACGACGTCTCAGGGCTCGCGCACTACGACCTCTATCGGGCGCTCGCGCAAGCCGGCAGCGTGCCGGGGCTCGAGACGACCCCCAGCGCGTTGCTCGGCGACCTCAAGAAGGAGCTGGATGGAGCCGTCGCGCAGGCGGCGACCGATCCGTTCGGGTTCGGCTTTCCGTGGGACACGTACGACACGACGTCGCACGGGGCTGGGCTCGCCGTGATGGCCTCCGAGTACGACACGCTGGTGGGGTCGGGCGTTTACGCCACCCAGGAGATGGGCTGGCTGTCGAACATCCTCGGCGCGAACGCCTGGGGCTCCTCGTTCATCGTCGGTGACGGCTCGACGTTCCCGCACTGCATGCAGCACCAGGTGACGAACATCGTCGGTTCGCTCGACGGCTCATCGCCGGTCCTCGCCGGGGCCGCCGTGGAGGGCCCGAACGGCTTCGCGGCGACGGGTTCGTTGACCGGGATGCGGGCGTGCCCACCCGACGGTTCCGACGCGTTCGCGCCGTTCAACGGTAAGACGGCGGTATACAAGGATGACGTCCAGTCGTTCTCCACGGTCGAGCCGGCGATCGATCTGACGGCGTCGTCTCCACTTGCGTTCGCGTGGGAGATGAAGGGCACACCGCCGCCGGGTGGGGGCGGGAGTGGCGCCGTCACCGTCGTGACCATCCAGTTCGACGACGGCAACGCTGATCAGCTGAACGCGCTCAGCTTGTTGAGCGCGCGCAACATGGCGGCGACCTTCTACATCAACAGCGGCTTCATCGGGGACGCTACCCACCTCTCGACGACCGATCTCCACACGCTGTTCAACGCGGGCAACGAGATCGGCGGTCACACGATCGATCACGCGAACATCAAGAAGCTGAAGACGGCGGCCGCGCGGCAAGAGGTGTGCGGTGACCGGGTCACGCTGATGGACGCTGGCCTTGGATTCGGGTTCCCGGTCACGTCGTTCGCGTACCCGTTCGGCTCGTACGACGCTGGCTCCGAGCAGGTCGTGCACGATTGCGGCTACAACAGCGGTCGCGGCGTGTCCGGCGTCGACGACACGAAGACGTTCGCCGAGACGATCCCACCGCTCGATCCGTACGGCCTCCGGATGACACCCAGCGTCAAGCAGGGGACGACCGTGGCCACGGTCGAGGGCTACGTGACCGCAGCCGAGACGCACGGAGGCGGGTGGGTGCAGCTGCTGATCCACCACCTCTGCAACCAGTGCGACCCTTACTCGATGACGGTTCCGGACTTCACGTCGTTCGTGAACTGGCTCCAAGGAGAGGTCGCGAGCGGCAGGGTCATCGTGATGACGACCGATCAGGTGATCGGTGGGACGGTGCAGCCGCCGGTTGCTCCTTGACCTATCGGGTCCGTGGCTCGCTCTGTTGATCCCGAGAGGCGGTCAGCCTGGGATCACGTGAGGTGCGCCTGGCACCACGCGTACAGCGCGTCGTAGACGAACGCGCCTTTCTCGAGCAGCTGCAGATCATCGGGCTCCGCGAGCACCCCCCCGGCGCCGATCGCCTCCAGCCCCGCTCCGAGCGGGTCGGAGTCGCGGTCTTCCGCGACATCCGCCGCGTGCACGATCCGTGCGAGACGAACGAGCGCCGCGATCGGATCCAGAGCTCGAAGTCTTCGATCAGCACCTCGAAGCTGCATCTTCCCGTCACGATGCGTGAACTCGGCGCCGGGCGCGTCGAACGATCGCGCTGCGTCGCGGCTCGCCACGTCGAGGACATCGTCGGCTGGGACGTAGAGGATCTCGGCGTCCGGGTCGATGAAGCGGCGGATCAGCCAGGGGCACGCGATGCGGTCGGTCTTCGGCCGCTCGCGGGTGACCCATCGCATGGGTCACACGCTATCGCTCGGCCAGCGTGCGCGCGACCGCCGCGCGGACCTCCGCGCGGCGGTCGCGCCCCCGCTCGGGGTCGATCATGACTTCGACGACGCGGATCCCGCGAACGCGCGCGGCCCGCTGGACGGCCGGCAGGAGATCCTCGCTCCGCAGGACCCGCTCGTGACCGACGCCCGCCGCGGCGCACACCGCACCGAGGTCGACTCGGTGCGGCGTCACGAAGAGCTCGCCGAGCTCGGGGAGCGCACGCTGCGGCAGCAACGAGAAGAGCTCGCCCCCGCCGTTCGTGAGGACCACGACGACCAGATCGATCTCGGCACGGCCCGACCACAGCAGTGCGCCGGCGTCATGCAGGAACGTCAGGTCGCCCATCAGCGCGTAGGTCGGGCCGGTCTCCGCGACCGCCACCCCGAGCGCCGTCGAGATGAACCCGTCGATCCCGCTCGCTCCGCGGTTGCCGACGACGCGGAGCAGATCAGGTGCGGTCCACACGCGCGGGGGCCGTCGCGGCGCCATGAACGTGTCCAGGTCGCGGACGGGGCTCGATGATCCGATGCAGAGGACGGCGCCGTGGGGGAGGAACGCCGCCAGGTCGCGCGCCACGCGACCCTCGAACGGTTCGGTCCAAGGGTCGAGCACGCGATCGACCGAGGCGCGCGCGAGCAGGTCCGCCTGCCGCCATGCCTCGAGCCACCCACCCGGCACGGCCGGCCGGTCCTCGGCGTGCCTGTCCCAGGCGACCGCCGCGAACAGCTCCGGGTCGACGAGGATCCGCCGCTCGGCCTGTTGCTCCGGGGTCGGGGTCCAGATGTTCTCGATCCAACACGACGAGCGATGATCCGGCGACGAAGGTCTGGGTCGTGCGCGTCGTCGGAGCCGCGCCCACCTGCAACACGACGTCGGGGCGGTGGCGCTCCAGCCATCCGGGGTCTCCGATCAGCAGCTGCCCGGCAGCGAGCGCCCGGCCGGCTCCGCCGGCGTCGAGTCGCAACCCGCTGAGCGGTTCGGCGAGCACCGGCCACCCGAGTAGCGAGCCGAGGCTGAGCAGCGACAGGGTCCGTGGAGGAGGGAGCGATCCCAGCGTGATCACCCCCCGACGGCCGGCGTAGGTCTCCAGGAAGCCCTCGAGCGACTCGCGCGCCGCGTCCTCTTCGATACCGCGGTCCTCCGGTTCCGTCTCGTCCGCGGGGAGCGGCGGGGTCGCGACCGGCACGCCCTCCGGGACGAGCGGTTCGTCGAACGGGCAGTTGACGTGAACGGGCCCGGCCGGCGTGCCGACCGCGGCCGCGACCGCTCGGATCCCGGTGTCGTGCCACGCGCCCACATCGGCCGCGTTCGCCGGCACGGGAGGCTCGAGGTAGGCGCGCGCGTATCGCCCGTAAAGGTCGGTCTGGTCGATCGTCTGGTTGGCGCCGGTCCCGCGGAGGCGCGGCGGGCGGTCGGCGGTGAGCACGACGATCGGCGTCCGCGACTGGGACGCCTCGACGACGGCCGGGAGGTACTCGGCGGCGGCCGTGCCGCTCGTGCACGCGAGCGCGACCGGGGCGCCGGTCGCCTTCGCGATGCCCAGCGCGAAGAACGCCGCCGAGCGCTCGTCCAGGTGCATATGGGTCCGGATCCGATCCTCGCGGTCGAGCGCGAGCGCGAGCGGGGTCGACCGCGATCCGGGCGAGAGGCACGCGTGGCGGACGCCGCGATGTGCGAGCGCATCAACCAACGCGGACGCGCACGCGAGCGAGACGTCGCCGAGGCCCATGCCTAGACCGTGTGGGAGAGCACGAGGCCGAGCGACAGGAGGAGGCCGGTGGCCGCGTGGAGCTTGGCCGTCCCGACGAGCACCGGGATCAGGTCGGGGCCGCTCGCGATCCGAGCCGCTTCCAGCGGCTGGATCGCGAGCGGCCACGCCGCGAGCCCGACCAACCCCCACTGCGTCAGGCCGACCGAGTCGTTCAACAGGTGGGCCAGCACGCCGGCGACGATCGTGCCGAACGCGCCGACCACCATCGTTCCGTAGAGGGCTCGAGCATGCTGCTCGCCGAGACGCACGGCGAGCGTTCGCTTCCCCGCGGCCTCATCCGTTGTGATGTCGCGGATGTTGTTCGCCTCCAAGATCGCGACCGCGAGCAGCCCCATGACGACCGCGCACCACCACGAGGCCGCCGTCACGGTCTCGACCATCACGAACGTGGTCCCGCACGTCGCCACGAGCCCGAAGAACACGAACACCATGACCTCCCCGAGCCCGAGTCCCGCGTAGGGACGGGGCCCGCCGCTGTAGAGCAACGCCGCGACGATCCCGAGACCCCCGACCACGAGCACCAGCACGGGCCGCGTCGCGATCGCGAGCGCCAGCCCGGCGAACCCCGCGACGGCGATCGACAGCAGGGCCGCGCCGAGCACCGCGCGCGGGCTCGCCGCTCCGCTCTGCGTGATCCGCGGCGGTCCGACGCGTTCGTGCGTGTCGACCCCGCGGACGCCGTCGAAGTAGTCGTTCGCGAGGTTCACGCCGATCTGCAGGCCCGCGGCGACGAGCGCGGCCGCGGCGAAGCGCCACCAGATCACCTCACCGGCGGCGGCGGTGCCGACGATCACGGGCACGAGCCCGGCACCGAGCGTGCGGGGTCTGGCCCCGAGCCACCACACCCGCCATCCGGCCGCCGAGCTCACGGTCGTTTCGGGAACCTCGAGAAGTCCGGTTCGCGCTTCTGGGTGAAGGCGTCGCGACCCTCCTGCGCCTCGGGCGTCATGTAGTAGAGGAGCGTGGCGTCACCGGCGAGCTGCTGCGTGCCCGCGAGCCCGTCGACACCGGCGTTGTAGCCGGACTTCAGCAGCCGGAGCGCGAGCGGAGACTTCTCGAGGAGCTCGCCGGCCCAGGAGACGGTCGTCTCCTCCAGCGTGTCCAGCGGGACGACGGCGTTCACCAATCCCCACGACAACGCGGTCTGAGCGTCGTACTGCCGGCAGAGGAACCAGACCTCCTTCGCTCGCTTCTCGCCGATCTGCCGAGCCAACAGCCCGATCCCGTAGCCGCCGTCGAACGATCCGACCCGCGGTCCCGTCTGCCCGAACCGAGCGTTGTCCGCGGCGATCGTGAGGTCGCAGCACAGATGCAGCACGTGCCCACCGCCGATCGCGTACCCGGCGACCATGGCGATCACGGGCTTGGGGAGACGCCGGATCTGGATCTGGAGGTCGAGGACGTTGAGCCGACCGATGCCCTGCTCGTCCACGTAGCCGTCGTCCCCCCGGATCTTCTGGTCGCCGCCGCTGCTGAACGCCTCCGTGCCCGCGCCCGTGAGGATGACCACGCCGATCTCTGGATCGTCCCGGGCCAGCTCGAAGGCCGAGATCAGCTCTCGGGTCGTGAGCGGGCGGAACGCGTTGCGGACCTCTGGCCGGTCGATCGTGATCTTGGCCATCCCGTCCGACGTTTCGTAGCGGATGTCCGTCCAGTCGCCGCGCGACTGCCACTCGACCATGTGACCACCAACTCCTAGAGCGCGTACTCGAACGGTTTAGGCTACCCGACGTGACCGTGACGGCGCATCGCCGGGCGAGCGCCGGCGAGCTGATCGCGTACGCGTTGCCTCCCGGCGAGGTCTGGCTCGAGATCCTTGCCGCGCACGCTTCCTCGGGCGCGTCGTTCTTCCCGATCGACGTTCGGCTGTCGGACCGGGAGCAGCGCGCATCGGTCGAACGGGCACGTCCGCGGCTGCTGGTGACGCCCGACGACGAGGTGCTCTTCGCCGACCCGGCGCGGGTCGACCCCGATCGCGCCTGGGCCGTCGTCGCGACGAGCGGCGTGTCGGGGAAGCCGAAGCTCGCGGAGCTTCCCCGGACGGCTCTCGGTGCGGCCGTGGCGGGATCGCTGACGGCCCTTGATGCGTCGGCGTTCGACCCCTGGGTCGCGTGCCTGTCTCCCGCGCACGTCGGCGGGCTGCTGGTCCTGCTCCGTGGAGCGCTGGCAGGTGCTCCCGTCGACGTGCTCGACGGTTCCGAACCCGCCCGGTTGTTGGCGGAGGCACCCGACGGCGCGCACGTTGCCCTGGTGCCGACCATGCTCCGCCGCTTGGTCGGGACCGCGCACGACCTCTCGCGTCTGGGGGTGCTGCTCGTCGGCGGCTCGGCGCTGGACCCGGCGCTCCGCGACGCCGCCGCACGACTCGGTGGCCGGGTCGTGACGACCTACGGGCTCACGGAGTCGTGCGGCGGCGTCGCCTACGACGGCATCCCGTTCGAGGGGACCGAGGTGCGGATCTCGTCGACGGGTCAGATCGAGCTCACCGGTCCGACCGTGATGGAGGGCTACCGGGGTGATCCGGCGGCGACGGCCGAAGCGTTCACCGTGGACGGCTGGCTGCGGACGGGGGATCGCGGGGGCCTCGACGCCGAGGGCCGGCTCGTCGTGCACGGACGGTCCGACGACGCGATCCGCTCGGGTGGGGAGACCGTGTGGCCCGACGAGGTGGAGGCAGCGCTGCGGTCCCATCCCGGCGTCGCCGACGTCGCGGTGACCGGAGCGCCGGATCATGAATGGGGTCAGCGGGTCGTCGCCTGGGTCGTCCCCGTGGATCGGGCGCTCCCTCCGACCCTCGAGGAGCTCCGGGAGCACTCCCGCGAGCGCCTCGCTCGTTTCAAGGCCCCGCGCGAGCTCAACGTCGTGGATGCCCTGCCCCGCACGCCGTCCGGGAAGCTTCGGCGAGCCGCCGTCCCCCGGCGAGCCACCGATCCCGGGCCATGAAGAAGGCCCGAGCGAGGGAGGGGTTCGCTCGGGCCTTCAGGTCTCCCGGGGGGCCACCGAGGGGGTGGTGGGCCCCAGGAAGGTTCCATGGCGTCGCACCCCAAACTTCGACATCCAGGTGTCGTTCTTCGATACCCGAACTCGGGTAATCGCGTCGTGGGCTGGCGCGCGCCGCCGAGGTCAGCCGACCTGGATCGCGCCGTGCTTGACGGCGAACGAGACAGCCTCGAGCTTCGAGTGGACCCGGAGCTTGCCCAGGATGTTGCGCACGTGGGTCTGCACCGTCTGCGGACTGATGTACAGCTCGCGAGCGATGTCGTCGTTGCGCTTGCCCTGCGCCAAGAGCCCGAGGATCTCGCGCTCGCGCTCGGTGAGGTCGCCGAGCAGCGCCATCGCGTCGCGTTGCTCTTCGCGTTGACGGGCGACCTGGGCGAGCAGCCGTGTCAGGGTCGCGGGGTCGATCAGGACCTCTCCGTCGGCGGCCGCCTTCGCGGCGGCGAGGATCTCGACGGCAGCCTCGTCCTTCGACAGGAACCCCGACGCGCCGGCCTCGACCGCTTCCACCAGCAGGCGCTCATCGTCGTGCGCCGTCATGATCACGACGTTCGTCGACGGGGACGCCTCCTTGATCCGGCGCGTCGCGTCGATCCCGCTCATGCCGTCGCCTTTGAACACGATGTCCATGAGCACCACGTTCGGGAGGTGCTCCTCGGCGAGCCTGATCGCCTCCTCCGGAGTATGGACGGGCGGCGCGATGAGCAGGAGCTCCTCGTCGAGGCCGACGACGGTCGCCAGAGCATCGGTCAGCAGCTTGTGGTCGTCACAGATCAACAAGGAGACGATGCGGTTCGTCGTGCTCACCTTGGCCTCCGGGGCAGCCGGATGCGCAGGATGGTACCCCCTTGGGGGGCAACCTCGAGCGTCGCCTCGCCCCCGTGCGCGCGGGCGATGCCCCGGCAGATGAACAAGCCGAGCCCGCTCCCCGGGACGTCCTCGTATCCGGGGGGACGCCATCGCGTGAACCGCTCGAACACCTGATCTCGCCGTTCGGCGGGCACGCCCGGGCCGGCATCGACGATCTCGATCTGCGCGGGTCCTCCATCCGTGCCCATGACGGAGATCCGGATCGCGGAACCCTCCGGCGAGAACCTCGCCGCGTTATCGATCCCTTGGCGGACCGCTTCGGCGAGCCACCGGATGTCGACGCCCGCCTCGACCCGCTGGGGATCATCGACCGTCACGGAGTGTCCGCGCGTCTCCGCGTCCGTGAGGGCCAGCTGCACGACCGCCGCCAGCTCGTTCCCCGCCGGGTGCAGATCGAGGGCGCGCGCGTCGACCTTCAGCGCCACCGACATCTGATGGACCACGCCGAGGATGTGTTCAGCCTCCTGGTCGATCAGCCCCACGAACTCCAGGCGCTGGGCGTCGGACAACCGGTCGTAGTTCGCGATCGTCGACGCCGCGATGCTCTTCACCGAGGAGACCGGGCCTCGGAGGTCATGGGCGATCACGCTCGCGATCTCGGCCCTGCCTCCCATCACCTCTTCAGCTCGGTCCGATGCTCGTCGCATCCGCGACGTCTCGGTCCGCTGCGCGGACAGGAGGGCCGCGAACGCGATCACCGGCACGACCAGCTGGAGGATGTCGGCCCACTGGACGTAGGCGAGTCCCTCGGTGGGCGAACGGATGGCGCTCAGGGGGAGGGCGACGGCGGCGGCGAGCGCCACGCCGATCCACGGATGGGGCGGGTCACGACGACGGAACAGCTCCCGCCATGCGGCAACCAGGAGCGCGACGGCGGCGGCCATGCCGAGCACCCAGCCGAGCGTCGCGGGCTCGGCCGTGGCCCGGACCTGGAAGAGGTCCCCGGGCATCGGTATCCGCCGGTACCAACCGACGAGGAGCCGATCGATGAGGAGCACGATCCCGGCGACGACGAGCGCCGCGAGCCACCCCCGGATCGGTCGATGGCCACGTCGATCCCACCAGGGCACGCCGAGGATGAAACAGATCCCGGCGATGAGCCAGCCGAACTGGAACGCGTAGACGGGCGCCAGGCCCGAGAACGACCGCAACGGCTCGTACTGGACCGTGGTCGTCCCGATCGTGAGGGCATAGGCGACATCTTGGCCGTAGTGGATCGGCCACCAGACGCCGAAGACGAGCGACTGCGCTGCGATCACGGCGAACCCGACCGTCAGGAACGAAGCGTGGGGGTCTCGGGCGGTGCGATAGCGCGCCCCGGCGAGCGCCGCCACGGCCAGCGCCAACGAAGCCGCGGCCGCCGACACGGCAACTTGGACACGCGGGGAGAACCACGCTTCCGGGAGCAAGAGGATGAGGCCTGCGACGAAGACGACCGCCGCTGCGATGCGGACCCGTTGGTTCACGCGGCGAGTGTATGGCCGGCCGCGGCGGCGCTCGGGAGCTAGGAGTAGGTGTGCTCCTCGTCCGGGAACGCGCCCGTCTCGACGTCGGCGACGAACCCTTCGACGGCCGTCGTGATCGTCTGCCGCAGGTCCGTGTACGCCTTCGCGAACTTCGGCACCTTCTCATTGAGCCCGAGCAGATCGTTGATCACGAGCACCTGCGCGTCCGTTCCGCTTCCCGCACCGATCCCGATCGTGGGGATCTGGAGCTCCTTCGCGATCTCGGCGCCGAGGTCCGCCGGCATCGCCTCGAGCACGATCGAGAAGGCCCCCGCCTTCTCCAAAGCGTGGGCCTGGTCGAGGACCTTCGCCGCCGCCTCGCCTCTCCCCTGGACGCGGTACCCACCGAGCCCGTAGACGGATTGCGGTGTCAGTCCGATGTGGGCCATCACCGGGATGCCGATGTCGACGAGCCGATGGACCAGATCGAACTGCGCGCCCTCGAGCTTGACGGCGTGGGCGCCTCCCTCCTTGACCAACCGTCCAGCGTTCCTGATCCCGTCCTCGATCGAGGCCTGGAACGACATGAACGGCATGTCGCCGACGACCATCGCATGCTCAACGCCACGAGCCACGGCGCGCGTGTGATGGAGCATCTCTTCCATCGTCACCGGGAGCTCGTTCGCGTACCCGAGGACGTTACGACCGACGGAGTCACCGACCAGGAGCACCGGGACGCCTGCTCGGTCGAGGATCTGGGCCGTCGGGAAGTCGTAGGCCGTGAGCATCGCCCAGCGCTTGCCCTCGGATTTCCAGGAACGGAGATCGTGGATCGTGACGGTCATCTGCTCGCACCTCCTTGGAGTGCACGGCGAACCACGGGGAGTCTATCGCGACCGTGCGCGACGTTCGTATGTCAGTACCGGTGGGTACGGTGCCCCCAGTACGAGCAGGAAGAGACAGGAGGCGATCAGGATGACCGACACCGTGCAGCGCGAGCCATGGGCCCAACTCCTCACGTTGGGGGATGCACGGTTCGGGATCCTGGCGGGGGGTCCGTTCGATGGCCGCTGCTATCCGCTGTCCGAAGGTCCTGTTCCCCGCGAGCTCGACGTTCCAGGACTCCCAGGCCCGGAGCAACCGAGCATCGTTCGGTACGTGCTGCGGGAGGGGCTCTACCGCTACGCCGGCGTCGCGCGCCAAGCTGCGCCCGCCGCCTGAGACGGACGTCCCGTACACTCTGGACAGCCCTCATCCTTCTGCTCCCCCTCGTGGGGGGCCGTCCAGCCCAGAGGAGGTGAATGTTGAGGGAGTACGAATGCATGCTCATCCTGCCCGCCGAGGCCGACGAAGCCACGGTGGGAACCGCGGTCGATCGCATCGCCAAGACCATCGCGCCGACCGGCGGGAAGGTCGACTCGATCGATCGCTGGGGCCGCAGGCGTTTCGCCTACGAGATCGCGCGCCAACACGAGGGGTATTACGTGGTGGTCCGCTTCGAGGCGGAACCTTCGGTTCAATCGGAGCTGGACCACACGCTCAAGCTCGCCGATGAGGTGATCCGGCACAAGATCCTGCTCCTGCCCGACAAGGTATCCGAGAAAGCGAAGACAACCGCTTCCCCCGCCTCAACGGAGGCGTAAGAGACCCAGAAGGGGGACCGCTCCATGGCGAGCGACAACCAGATCACGATCGTCGGCAACCTCACGGATGACCCCGAGCTGCGCTACACGGCGAACGGCGCCGCGGTGGCCAACTTCCGGGTCGCGTATTCCACCCGGATCCGTGACGCGGCCGGCAACTGGACGGACGGCGACACGTCGTTCTTCACGATCAACTGCTGGCGGAGCCTGGCCGAGAACGCCGCGGAGACGCTCACGCGCGGCAGCAGGGTCGTGGTGACCGGACGGCTGAAGCAGCGTTCCTGGGAGAACCAGGAGGGCGAGAAGCGGACCGTGGTGGAGATCGAGGCCGACGACCTCGGGCCCAGCCTGAAATGGGCGACCGCCAGCGTCACGAAGACCAGCCGCAGCTCGTCCGCGTCATCCGGCGGGGACTGGGGTGCCGCGGTTGCGGCGCCGGTCGGCGCGTCCACCGACAACGAGGAGACACCACTGGATGCCGGGTAAACCAAGGAAGCCGGAGCGGTCGTCCGCTCGCAAGAAGGAGAAGGACGCCGCGTGGCAGAAGAAGCAGAAGAGGAAGATCTGCATCTTCTGCAAGGACCACATCGACTACGTCGACTACAAGGACGTCATCATGTTGCGGAAGTTCGTGTCCGAGCGCGGAAAGATCCGAGCGCGTCGCGTCACGGGCAACTGCGTCCAGCACCAGCGTGACGTCGCGACGGCCGTCAAGAACGCTCGCGAGATGGCCCTGCTCCCCTACAGCGCGCGATGAAGGTCATCCTCCAGAAGTCCGTCGACAAGCTCGGGGACCCCGGGGACGTGGCTGAGGTGGCCGACGGCTACGCGCGCAACTACCTGATCCCCCGGGGCATGGCCATCAGGGCCGAGAAGGGCGCCCTCAAGCAAGCCGAGACGCTCAAACGGGGTCACAACGCCCGGTTGTCGAAGCAGAAGGTGGAGTTCGAAGCGCTCGCTTCCAAGCTCATCGCGCAGGGCGCTCTGCAGATCTCCGCTCGCGCGGGTGAAGAGGGCAAGCTCTTCGGATCGGTCACCGCCGCGGACATCGCGGAAGCGGTGACGGCGCAGGCCGGCGTGGCCGTCGATCGCCGAGATGTGCACCTGGAGGAGCCGATCCGTTCGATCGGGACGCACGAGGTGCGCGTCAAGCTCTTCCACGAGGTCGAGCCCGTGATCACCGTAGAGGTCGTCGCAGAAGGCTGACGCGGGGGCGGCCGAAGGCCGCCCCCGTACCCGTCACGTGAGACCCAGCACCGCCGGCAGATCCGTCGGTCGATCCGCCACGACGTCGAACCCACCGACGTCCTCCATCAGGTGCCCCCATCTCGCCGCGACCGCCAGAGCTGCGGCGTGGTGCGCCGTCTCGCCGTCCTGTGGCGAATCGCCGACGTAGGCCGTGCGGGCGGCGGGCACCTCCAAGCGTTCGCACGCCAGGAGGAGCCCGTCGGCAGCCGGCTTGAAGTTCGGTGCGACCTCGTCGGCGCCGACCACGACCGCGAACCGGTCCCGGAGACCCGCCGCCCCGAGCAGCACGTCAACGTTCCCGAGGTCGGCGTTCGTGAACACGGCCAACGCGACGGACCGAGCGAGCGCCTCGAGCGCTTCCGGGATCCCCGGATACGGCTGGACGCCGCGACGTTCGGCCTCGGCCCGCAAGCCCGCGTGATACCCGTCGATCTCAGATGGCTCGACCGGCCTGCCGAGGAAGTGCTCCATGATCGTTGCGGGCGGGCCGAGGACGTAGCTCGCGATCACCTCATCCCGATCCAGGGTCGGACCGCCCAGCTCCTCGATCGTGGCCATGAAGGCCGCCGGGACGACCCGTGAGGAGTCGATCAGCGTGCCATCCATGTCGAAGACGACGGCCTCGAGCGGCGGCGGGTCCATGGCTGCGGAGGATACGGGCCGAACCATGTCAGAGGCGCTATCCACAATTGTCCACAGAGGAATCCACATGGGGAAAACGCTGCTCAGGGGCGGAGTGACAAGGAAACTCGGGCGACGACCTGGCCTTCGTCAATCCACAGGGGTTGTCCACTGTCGCCCGGAGCCTCCTGAGCGTAGCCTCCGGCGTCGGTCGGAGTTGGGGTTCGGAAGGGGGGCGTCCAGGGGTGGCACGCGCGGCTGAAGAGGTCGTCCGCATCCCTGCCGGCCATCGCCTCCCGCCGCAAGACCTCGAAGCGGAACGGTCGGTGCTGGGGGCCATGCTCCTGTCGGCCGAAGCCATGGCCGACGTGGTCGAGATCCTCGACGCTGAGGACTTCTATCGGTCCGCGCACGGCAAGATCTACGCTGCCGTTCGCGGGCTCTTCGGTCACGGCGAGCCGGTCGACGTCATCACCGCCGTCGATTCGCTGCGCCGGTCGGGCTTGCTGGACGAGGTCGGTGGCGCCCTCTACCTGCGGGACCTGGTCGACGAAGTTCCCACACCCGCCAGCGCGTCTCATTACGCGAAGATCGTCTCGGATGCGGCGCTCCGGCGCCGCTTGATCGGCGCGGCTGCCGACATCATGGACGTCGCGTACGCGGGGTCGCACGATGCCGACGAGATCGCCGACACGGCCGAGCAACGGATCTACGACGTCGCGCGCCGGGAGGACACGGAGGATGCCGCGGCCATCGGCGACCTCGTCAACGACGCCATGTCGGAGCTGGAGGCGATCCAGAACCGCGAGTCCGCCTACACCGGCCTCCCTACCGGGTTCCGGGACCTCGACGACCTCACCTCGGGATTGCAGGGCGGCAACCTCGTGATCATCGCGGCCCGCCCCGGGATCGGGAAGTCCTCACTCGCCATGAACATCGCGCGCAACGTTGCGGTCACGCATGAGCCGGTCGCCATGTTCTCCCTCGAGATGTCGCGCTACGAGATCGGGATGCGTTTGCTGTGCGCCGAAGCCCGGGTGCCGTGGGACCGGATCCGCAACAAGCGGGTGGGGCCGGACGACTGGACCCGCGTCGTGTCGGCGGGCGAGACGCTGCACGACGCGCCGCTTTCCATCGTGGACTCGGGCAACGTGAACATCGTCGACATCCGGGCGAAGGCCCGCCGGATGAAGACCAGCAAGCAGGGACTGTCGCTCATCATCGTCGACTACCTCCAGCTCATGACCAGCCCCGCGACCCGGCGCCAGGACAATCGGCAGCAGGAGGTGGCCGAGATCTCACGCTCCCTGAAGCTCCTCGCGAAGGAGCTCAAGGTCCCGATCCTGGCGCTGTCGCAGCTGAACCGGAACCCGGAGGCGCGCGCGGACAAGCGCCCGCAGCTCTCCGATCTGCGGGAATCGGGATCCCTCGAGCAGGACAGCGACGTCGTCATGTTCATCCATCGCGACGACTCCGATCACGAGAAGAAGCGCGAGGCCGAGCTGATCCTCGCGAAGCACCGCAACGGGCCGACCGGCTCCATCCGGCTCAGCTTCGAGCCGTCGCTGACGCAGTTCCGCAACGCCGCGCGCGGTCAGTCCGAGTAGCTCGCGTTCCGTACCATCCGGGGCGATGACGGACCCGAACGCGACGCCTCGGCGTGTCCGAGCGATCCTCCGGCGTCTCGAACGCCGCTTCGGCCCACTGACGCCACCGCGCGCCGCCGATCCCCTCGACGAACTGATCCTCACGGTCTTGAGCCAGCACACGAGCGACGTGAACGCCGACCGGGCGTTCACGTCGCTCCGCGACGCGTTCCCCACCTGGGGTCAGGTCGTCGCGGCGCCCGAGGCCGCCCTCGCGGATGCGATCCGCTCGGGCGGCCTCGCCAACACGAAGGCCCCACGCATCCAGGCCATCCTTCGCGAGGTCCACGAGCGCGAGGGCGCCTACGACCTGTCGCGGCTCCGAGGCATGACGGACGCGGAGGCGCGCGGCTACCTCACCTCCCTTCCCGGCATCGGTCCGAAGACCGCGGCGGTCGTGCTGTCCTTCGCCCTGGGCCGCGACGCGATCCCGGTCGATACGCACGTGCACCGCGTCGCCCGTCGTTTGGGCTTGGTTCCCGCGAAGGCGAGCGCCGAGCGCGCCGACCGGTTGCTGCACGACCTCGTTCCCGACGGGCTGAGGACCTCGTTGCACGTGGGGCTGATCCGTCTCGGCCGCGAGATCTGCAAGGCGCCGACGCCCAGATGCGCGCTCTGTCCACTCAAGGACTTGTGTCCGACGGCTCCGCGGTACTTGCCGCAACGTCGGCGGCGCCGGGCCCCCGACCGGATCAGGCCAGCGGCGTCGGATCCGCCGGTCGCGTCGGGGCAGACGTGATGACCTCGACGTCGATCGTGGCTTGCCCTCCCGGTCGCTCGGGGTCGAGCCATCCGACGTTCTCCTGGACGAGCGTCATGGTGAGTCGGTAACGGCCGGGTAACGAGGGGGCCGGCAGCCAGGCGCTGAGCCGACGGCGACGCCGTGCCGGCACCGGAACTTGCAGGAGCGCACGCCGGGGTTCACGCCACTCGTCGTCCGGGTCTCCCAGCTCCCGCCAGGAGAGGCCCAGATGAACGGGCGCCGGGTCGGCGCTCCGCAGTGTTGCCGACGACAGGTTGTCAACGCACACACGCACGGTGACCGGCTCTTCGGGCGCGACCGGGCCGTTCGACCCCACACGTCTCGGTTGGATGATCGACACGCGATCGAGCTCTTCGCGGTCCATCGCGAACATCGCTTGGCCGTCCAACGGCACACGCGGGTGGCCCCAGACACTGGAAGAGAACCACGGTCCCACGTAGTGGTATCCAACGTCTCCCGGAGCCGCCGCATCCGTCGTGGAGGCTGCGCCGGAATCCACGAAGAACGCGTTCACGCCGTGGGAGTCGCACGCCACCAACATGAGGCCCGATGACCTCGTCAGATCGGTCAGCGCATCGAGGCTCGCGCCGTGCCGGAACGTTCCATCCCAGGTCCGATCCGCGCGGTAGCGCTGCACCCACCACTGTCCCGGCTGGAAGGTGGCGTTGTACTCGACGACGATGACGCGCGGGTGGAACTCGTGCAGCAAGGCATCGAGGACCCACCAGTCGTTCCCATCGATGTCGAGGACGAGAAGATCGGGCGCCGGTGGGACGCCGGCCGCGTGGAGCAATCTGACGACGTTGTCGCGGCGAACGGCGGCAGCCAGCACGCGCACCTTCGAGCCAGCGAACCTCTTCGAAGCCTCCGCCTTGCGGGGGTCGGCCTCGATCCACACACCGCTCCACCCGGATCCAACAAGTTGGCGTGTGCAGTTCTCGCGACCGTCATCGGCCCCGATCTCCACGAATGAGCGATCGGTGATGCCGATCTGGCTGAACAGCGCCTCGATGATCCCGTCTTCACCGTTCTGCGAGTAGATCCGACGCTCACGCGCGACCAACGGATCTGGCACTCGTAACCGCGTTCGCGTTTCGTCTTGCCACTGTTGTGCCGACCGCCGGGCGTTCAGGCTGTCGAAGGCCAGGGTCGTATGACCAGTGCGCAGGATCAGTGTTTCAAGACCGAGGAGCGCCCGCCGCGCCAGGCCACGAACCCTGGATATCGAGGGAACCCGCACTTACGCGATCATAGATCCCGCGTGGGCGCCTTCCTGATCCGGAGCGGGTGAGGGGAATCGAACCCCCGTTTCAAGCTTGGGAAGCTTGCGTTCTGCCATTGAACCACACCCGCGTCGTCCGGCCGCGTTGAGCAGCCGGAGCGAAGTCTAGCGAGCCGGCGGGGACGGCCGCACGCACCCGCTGCTAGCCTCCCGAACCTCATGCCGGACCCCGATCTCTGGCCGGAACTCCTGCTGCGGCTCTCTCGCCGGGAGGACCTCGGGACCGAGGACGCGGCCGAGGCGATGCGCCAGATCATGGCCGGCGAGGCCACCCCCGCGCAGATCGGCGCCTTCCTACTCGCCCTCCGCACGAAGGGCGAGACCGTCGATGAGATCGACGGTCTCGCCCGGACGATGCTCGAGTTCGCCACCCCGGTGAAGGCACCGGAGCCGGTGATCGACACGTGCGGCACGGGTGGAGATCGGAGCGGGACGTTCAACATCTCGACCGTCTCGGCCCTGGTCGTCGCCGGTGCCGGCGTCCCGGTCGCCAAACACGGCAACCGGGCCGCCTCCTCGCACTGCGGATCCGCCGATCTCCTCGAGTCGCTCGGCGTGAAGATCGACCTGGATCCCGCCGGCGTCGAGCGGTGCCTCGCCGATGCCGGGATCGGGTTCATGTTCGCCGCCACCTTCCATCCCGCGATGGGCAACGCGGGGCCGGTGCGCCGCGAGCTCCGCGTCCCGACCGTCTTCAACTTCCTCGGTCCGCTCACGAACCCGGCCTCACCGCACGCGCAGGTCGTCGGAGTCTCGGACGAACGGATGCTCCCGCTCATGGCCGAGGTTCTCGCGCGCCGAGGCATCCGCGCGAAGCTCTTCCGCGGCGAAGACGGTCTCGATGAGCTCACGACGACGGGCATCTCGACGGTCTTCGACGTGAAGGATGGCTCGCTCCGCGAGCGACACCTCGACCCGAGGAGCGTCGGGCTCGCGCGCGCGCGGCCGAGCGATCTGTCGGGCGGAGACCCGGCCGAGTCCGCGGACCTGGCACGCCGGATCCTGAGCGGCGAGACGGGGCCACGCCGCGATGTGGTGCTCCTCAACGCGGGGGCCGCGCTCGAGGTGGCCGGGTTCGCGGCCGACCTGGCCGAAGGGATGGCGACGGCCGCCCGGGCGATCGATGAGGGCGACGCCCTGAAGACGCTCGACCGCTGGGTCGAGGTTTCGAACGCCGGGTAGCATCGCCCGCATGATCCTGTCCGACCGAGACATCCGCGCGCACATCGAGTCGGGACGCATCACGATCGATCCGTTCGACCCGGCCTCCGTACAGCCGTCGTCGGTCGACCTGCACGTTGACTCGCAGTTCCGCGTGTTCGCCAACTCGCGGTACCCGTTCATCGACGTGCGGGAGGAGATGCCGGACCTGACGGAGCTGGTCGAGGTCAAACCGGATGAGCCGTTCATCCTGCACCCGGGAGAGTTCGTCCTCGGGCTCGACCCTGGAACGCGTCGCGATCCCCGATGACCTGGTCGCACGGCTCGAGGGCAAGTCGTCCCTGGGTCGTCTGGGCCTGCTGATCCACTCGACCGCGGGCTACGTGGATCCGGGCTGGGACGGCTACCTCACGTTGGAGCTCTCCAACGTCGCGAACCTTCCGATCACGATCTATCCGAGCATGAAGATCGGACAGATCTCCTTCTTCCGGCTGACCTCCCCTGCGGAGGCGCCGTACGGCAGCGCGGGCAACAAGTACCAGGGCCAGCGAGGACCGACGCCGAGCCGTTCCTTCCGCGACTTCGAGGGCTGAGACCCGGTCAGTCGACGAGCAACGCGCCCGGCACCGGGCCGACGCCCATCTGCACGGCCATCATCGCCGCCTGGGTCCGGTTCGTGACGCCGAGCTTGCGGAAGATCGCGGCGAGGTGCGCCTTGACCGTCTTCTCCGAGAGGTAGAGCCCCTGCGCGATCTCCCGGTTCGAACGCCCTTCGGCGAGCAACGCCAGGATGTCGTGTTCGCGCTGGGTCAGGCTGTACTCGTTCCTGCGGCTGTGTCCGTTGACGCCGACGGAGGTGTCCTGGTCGTCGAAGAGGTTCTGGATCACGCGCGGGCTGAGGACGTTGCCGCTCCCCGACATCGCCACGTTGATCGCCTGCGCCAGATCCTCGGGCGTGGCGTCCTTCAAGAGGTATCCGGCCGCACCGTCGGCCAGGGCCCGCTTCACGTAGGGGGCGTTCTCGTAGGTCGAGATCATGATGACGGGCATGTCGGCCCACTCGGCCCTGATCGCGCGCAGCAGCTCCAGACCGTCGAGGTCGGGCATCCGCACGTCGACCAATGCCAGGTCGAAGGCCGCGCCGCCATGCAGGACCTCCAATGCGACCGCCGAGGACTCCGCCTCGACCACGTCCGCATCCGGGAAGCCCTCCTTCACCACGTAGTTCAGACCACGACGCACCAGCGCGTGGTCATCGACGATCAAGATCCTCATGTCATCCACCTGCTCTCTGGAAGGGGAGCACGGCCACCACCGTGGTGCCGCGTCCCGGGGTCGATCCGACGTCGAGGGACCCGCCGAGCTTCTCGGCGCGGGCCCGCATGATCGGCACTCCGAAATGGGGGTCATCGTCCTTCACCGCGACGATCCCCTTGCCGCGGTCTTCGATCTCGATGCGGATCTCGGCGACGCTGGCCGTCACGCGCACATGCGCTTCCGGGGCTCCCGAGTGCTTCGCGGCGTTCGCCAGCGCTTCGCTGACGATCGCATAGACCGCCTCGAGCACCGGCTCGTCGATCCCCTCCAGATCACCGCCGACCTCGACCATGACCGGGAAGTGCCACCGCACGCCGAGGTCGCGGACGAGCGCAGCGAGCGCGGGCTCGGCGGACGGCGGGTCTTCGTTCGTCATGTCGAACAGGAGCTCGCGGATCCGTCGCAGGTCGTCGCGGATCTGCAGCTCGACCTCCTCCAACGCCGCGGCGGCCCCTGCCGGGTCCGTCTCGATCCGGTGGCGGAGCGTTTGGAGCTCGAGGACGGCGGACGTGACCGACTGGGTCAGCCCGTCGTGGATCTGCATCGCCCACCGGGTGCGCTCTTCGAGCATGAGCACCTCAACGGCATGGCGAACCGTCGGGTGTCCACCCTGTCGGCGCTGCTCGGTCTTCTGCGTGCCGGGAGCGCGCACTCGTGCTCCTCCGTCCGTCCGGTCGTGGTCGTCGGTACTAGTTCCATTTCGGATTGACTGACGGTTGGCTTTACCCGTTGGGAGGAAGTGGCTCGCGGCGTTCGCCGGGGGTTCAACCGTCCGCCGAACAAGTGGTGTCCATCCTTCTTGTTGGGACGCAATCGGTCTGGGGTGTCGGGGATGCTGGAGATCCCGAAGTTGTCAATACCACACTCAACTTCTATGTTGGATGCGTACGTAGCGGATCGGTAGCGCGGACCCCCGCGCAGTCACCGGAAGGAGCATCCAGATGGCACGAGCAGTCGGTATCGACCTCGGGACGACCAACTCCGTCGTTTCCACCCTCGAGGCGGGCGAGCCCGTCGTGATCCCCAACGCCGAGGGGTCGCGAACGACGCCGTCGGTGGTCGGGTTCTCGAAGAACGGCGAGATCCTCGTCGGGGAAGTGGCGAAGCGCCAGGCGATCACCAACCCCGACCGGACCGTCCGCTCCGTCAAGCGGCACATGGGCGACAAGTCGTGGTCGATCGACATCGACGGGAAGAAGTGGACCCCGCAGGAGGTCAGCGCCCAGATCCTCCTGAAGCTCAAGCGTGACGCGGAGGGGTACCTGAGCGACACGGTCACCCAAGCGGTGGTCACCGTCCCCGCGTACTTCGACGACGCCCAGCGCCAGGCGACGAAGGAGGCCGGCCAGATCGCAGGGCTCGAGGTGCTGCGGATCATCAACGAGCCGACCGCGGCTGCGCTGGCGTACGGGCTGGACAAGGGTGGGCAGGATCGGACCGTGCTCGTGTTCGACCTCGGAGGCGGCACGTTCGACGTTTCGCTCCTGGAGATCGGCGAAGGGGTGTTCGAGGTCAAGTCGACGCACGGTGACACGCAGCTGGGCGGCGACGATTGGGATCAGCGCGTCATCGACTGGCTCGTGAAGACGTTCAAGGACAACCACGGCGTCGACCTGGGCAACGACAAGATGGCGTTGCAGCGCCTGAAGGAGGCCGCCGAGAAGGCGAAGATCGAGCTGAGCCAGGTCGCCGAGACCACGATCAACCTCCCGTTCATCACCGCGACGGCGGATGGTCCGCTGCACCTGGAGCAGAAGCTGACGAGGGCCGAGTTCGAGCGCATGACCGAAGACCTCGTCGAGCGGTGCAAGGGCCCGTTCGATATGGCGGTCAAGGACTGGGGCAAGGACGTCTCCGCGATCGACCACGTCGTCCTCGTGGGTGGCTCCACGCGCATGCCGATGATCCAGGAGCTCGTCAAGAAGCTCACGGGGGGCAAGGAGCCCCACAAGGGCGTCAACCCCGATGAGGTCGTGGCGATCGGTGCCGCCGTTCAGGCGGGCGTGCTCCGTGGCGACGTCAAGGACATCTTGCTCCTCGACGTGACGCCGTTGTCGCTCGGTGTCGAGACGCTCGGCGGGATCGTGCAGCGGATGATCGAGCGCAACACGACCATCCCGACGAAGAAGTCCGAGATCTTCACCACGGCCGCCGACAACCAGACGCAGGTCGAGATCAACGTCCTGCAGGGGGAGGGCGAGACGGTGCAGTCGCCCGCGGTCCATTCGCTCGGGCGCTTCAACCTCGTAGGCATCCCGCCGGCGCCGAGGGGCGTCCCGCAGATCGAGGTCTCCTTCGACATCGATGCGAACGGGATCGTGAACGTCACCGCCAAGGACCTTGCCACCGGCAAGGAGCAGGCCATGACGATCACGGGCGGAACGGCCCTCTCGAAGGACGAGATCGACCGGATGGTGAAGGAGGCCGAGGCCTTCGCCGCCGAGGACCACAAGCGGCGCGAGGCCGCGGAGGCCCGCAACCAGGCGGACCAGCTCACCTACACCGTGGACAAGTCGCTCGGCGAGTGGGGCGAGAAGGTCCCCGCGGGCGACCGGGACGAGCTGGTCAAGGCGACCGACGAGCTCAAGGAGCTCCTGAAGGATCAGGCCGCTACGGCGGAGAGCCTGAACGCTGCCTCGGAGAAGGTGATGGGCATCTTCAGCCGGATCGGTCAGTCCATGTACCAGCAGGCGCAGGCCGATCCGGCGTCCGCGGCAGCGGGCGGCGGCGAGGCCGGAGCCGAAGGTCCCGCCTCGTCCGGCGAGGACGAGGTGGTCGAGGGCGAGATCGTCGAGGAGGGCGGTTCGTCGTGACGGACGACCGCGATCGTGACGAAGCCCCGGTGATCAAGGTCACCGACAAGCGTCGGTTCGCGAAGCTCGCGGAGGCGGAGGGTCCGGAGCGGCCCTCCGCTTCCGGTTCGGACGAGCCCGGCGTGGAGGAGACGCTCCGCCGGCTCGACCGATGAGCTGGCCGAGGCGAAGGCGAAGGCCGACGAATACCTTCAACACCTGCAGCGCCTGCAGGCAGAGTTCGACAACTATCGAAAGCGCGTGATCCGCGAGCAGACGTCGACGCTCGAGCTCGCGGCGGAGCCGGTGATGCGCCGCCTCCTCGAGGTGCTCGACGAGTTCGAGCTCGCGTTGCTCCATGCCCATGAGGATGTGGACCGCGATCGGTTCCTGAAGGGCATCGAACTGGTCTACGCCAAGCTGATGGATGCCCTGAAGTCGGAGGGGCTGCAGCGGATCGACGCCGAAGGCGCGCCGTTCGACCCGAACCTCCACGAGGCGCTGATGCAGACCGGCGATGGCAGCGGCGAGCCACACGTCGCCGAGGTCTTCCGGCCGGGATACACGTTGAAGGGAAGGGTCCTGCGCCCCGCGGGCGTGCGGGTCGAAAGGACGTGAGCTGACCGTGGCCGAGGAGATCCGCCGCGAGTGGTTCGAGAAGGACTACTACGAGGTCCTCGGCGTGCCCAAGAACGCGAGCGCGGCCGAGATCAAGAAGGCGTACCGGAAGCTCGCGCAGAAGCACCACCCCGATGCGAACGCGGGCGATCCCAAGGCCGAGGAGCGGTTCAAGGAGGTCTCCGCCGCCTACGACGTCCTGGGGGACGAGGAGAAGCGCGCCGCGTACGACCGTGTGCGCGAGATGGGCGCCGGCGGTTTCGGCGCCGGGTTCCCGGGCGCGGGCGGGACGGGATCCGGGGGCCCCGGTGGGTTCCGGTACGAGACCGTCGACGTCGGGGACCTCTCCGACCTGTTCGGCGGGATGTTCGGGGGCTCGCGGGGACGCGCGCGCCGGCCGCAGGCGCGCCAGCGTCGCGGTGCCGACCTGGAAACGGAGGTCCGGCTCTCGTTCGACGACGCGATGGCCGGGGTGACGATCCCCGTCACGCTCGACGGGCCTGCGGTCTGCACCACCTGTCACGGGTCGGGAGCCGCCCCCGGCACGCAACCGGTCATCTGCGCGACCTGCGGCGGAAGCGGGCAGGTCGCGGTCAACCAGGGCTTCTTCCAGATGGAGCAGACGTGCCCTACCTGCTCGGGGACCGGTCGAACGATCGAGACGCCCTGTCCCACGTGCCACGGCAGCGGCGCGGTCCGGCGTTCTCGGACCGTGAAGGTGAAGGTGCCGGCCGGGGTGAAGGACGGCGCGCGGATCCGCGTGGCCGGTCGCGGGGAACCGGGAGGACCCGGCGGTCAGCCAGGTGATCTGTACGTGCGCGTGCGGGTCGGCGAACACCCGGTCTTCGGCCGCAAGGGCGACAACCTGACCGTCGACCTTCCCGTGTCGTATCCCGAGGCCGCGCTCGGCGCCAACGTGAAGGTGCCGACGCTCAACGGTCCCGTGACCCTGAAGGTGCCGGCGGGCACGCCGAGCGGGAAGACGTTCCGGGTCAAGGGCAAGGGCGCGCCGAAACGTGGCGGTCATGGGGATCTCCTCGTGACGGTCAACGTCGACGTTCCGAAGAAGCTCTCGAAGCGAGAGAAGGAGCTGCTCGGCGAGCTCCGCGATGCGGAGACGGAGTCTCCGCGCGCGGGGCTCGGCGTGTGAGTGTGGAGGGTCCCCATGGACATCGAAGATCGCGTCGATCGACCGGATCCGAGCGAAGAACGCGCGGTGTACGTGATCAGCGTGGCGGCGGCACTCGCCGGCGTGCATCCGCAGACGCTCCGGATCTACGAGCGCAAGGGCCTCGTGCGACCCGACGCGGACCTCCGGCAACACCCGGCGCTACTCGAAGCGTGACATCGACCTGCTGCGACAGATCCAAGAGATGACGCAGGAGTTCGGGATCAATCTCGCCGGCGTGAAACGGATCATCGAGATGCAAGCGGAGCTGACCGCGTTGCGCGCCAGGATGCAGGACCTCGAGGATCAGCTGCGAGCCGCGGACCCGCCCGGCCGCCGCGAGGGTCAGATCGTGCCGCTCCGAAGCGTGTTCCTTCCGCCATGGGTCGGCAGGGCCCGCCCGTGAGCGTCCGTATCGAAGGGGAGACCGTCCTGCTCCGGCCCTTCCGTGAGCCGGAAGCGGCGACGCTCTGGCAGCAGGAATCGACGGACCGCGGCGACTTCGAGATCCCATGGCCCGACGACGAGATCTCGCGTGAGCGTGTCCAGGCTCGCGTGGCGGCCTCGGGATCGTGGCGCGACCAGCACGTCCTGGACCTCGGCATCGAGACGAACGGTGAGCTCATCGGCGACGTGCAGGCACGCCACTGCCCGCTCACCGCGCCTCCCGGGCTCTTCGAGCTGGGGATCGGGTTGTTCGCCGGCACCCGCGGACGCGGGTACGGCACCGAGGCCGTGGCGTTGATCACCCGGCATCTGTTCGATGAGGAGGGCGCGCATCGCGTGCAACTCGGGACCGACACCGAGAACGCGGCGATGCGCCGCGCCGCGGAGAAGGCGGGGTTCCGACTGGAGGGCATCATGCGCGGCTTCTGGCCGTCGCCGGACGGAGCACCTCGCGACTACGCCCTATACGGCAGAACACGAGCCGACCACGAAGGTCGGAGTCAAGAGGGGGCCTGAGATGGACCTGGACAAGCTCACGATGAAGACACGCGCAGCGCTCGATGGTGCGCACCAACAGGCGCTGGCGCGGAACCATCAGGAGATCGTTCCGGAGCACGTCCTGTTCGCCTTGCTCTCCGACCCCGAGGGGGTCGTCTACCCGTTGCTCCAGCAGCTGGGTGTCCAGCCGAAGGAGCTTCGTGACCGTGTCGGTGAAGCCCTGGACCGGATCCCGAAGGTGTTCGCGGGCGGACAGGTCGAGCCGCGGTTCGGCGCCGGCGTGTCGAAGCTGCTCCAGACGGCGGGCGCGGAGGCCGACTCCCTGACCGACGAGTACATCTCGACCGAGCACCTGCTCCTCGCGATGCTCGACGAAACCGGAAGCGGCGCGGGCAAGCTGCTCGCCGACGCGGGCGTTACGCGCGATGCCGCGCTGGCCGCGCTCGCCGAGGTGCGGGGTCGTCACCGCGTGACCAGCGAGAACCCCGAGGACCAGTACCAGAGCCTCGAACGGTACGGTCGCGACCTCACCGAGCAGGCTGCCAAAGGGAAGCTCGACCCCGTGATCGGCCGGGACGAGGAGATCCGCCGGACGATCCAGGTCCTTTCGCGCCGGACGAAGAACAACCCGGTGCTGATCGGTGAGCCCGGCGTCGGCAAGACCGCGATCGTCGAGGGCCTCGCGCAACGGATCATGGCCGGCGACGTTCCGGAGTCACTCAAGGGCAAGCGGCTGATCGCGCTCGATCTCGGCGCCATGCTCGCCGGCGCCAAGTACCGCGGTGAGTTCGAGGAGCGGCTGAAGGCCGTCCTGAAGGAGATCGCCGACAGCGAAGGCGAGATCATCACCTTCATCGACGAGCTCCACACGATCGTCGGCGCGGGGGCCGCCGAGGGCGCCATGGATGCCGGCAACCTCCTCAAGCCGATGCTCGCCCGGGGTGAGCTCCGAGCGATCGGTGCGACGACGCTGGACGAGTACCGAGAGCACATCGAGAAGGACCCCGCCCTCGAGCGCAGGTTCCAGCCGGTGCTGGTGGGCGAGCCGAGCGTCGAGGACACGATCGGCATCCTCCGGGGACTGAAGGAGCGCTACGAGGTGCACCATGGGGTCCGGATCCAAGATCCCGCCCTCGTCGCTGCCGCTGTGCTCTCGGACCGGTACGTCACCGGGCGGTTCCTGCCCGACAAGGCGATCGATCTGATCGATGAGGCGGCGAGCCGGCTGCGGATCGAGATCGACTCGATGCCGGTCGAGATCGACGAGATCGAGCGCCGGATCCGCCAGCTCGAGATCGAGAAGGCCGCGCTCCAGAAGGAGACGGACTCCGCCTCGAAGGATCGCCTCGAGCGCCTCGAGCAGGAGCTCGCCGACCTGAACGAACAGAGCGCGGGGATGAAGGCGCATTGGGAGCGCGAGAAGGAGTTGATCGGGCGGATCCGGACCACGAAGGAGCAGATCGAGGCCGCGCGCATGGAAGCCGAGCGAGCGGAGCGCGAAGGCGACCTGCAGCGCGTCGCGGAGATCCGCTACGGCACGCTGGTCGAGCTCGAGAAGGAGCTCGAGGCACGGAACGCCGAACTCGACGAGCTGCAACGTGATCGGAAGATGCTCAACGAGGAGGTCACCGAGGAAGACGTCGCCGAGGTCGTGGCGAGCTGGACCGGTATCCCGGTGGCGCGCCTGCTGGAAGGCGAGATGCAGAAGCTCGTGCATCTCGAGGAGCACCTGCACGAGCGTGTCGTCGGACAGGACGAGGCGGTCGATGCGGTGGCCAACGCGATCCGCAGGTCGCGCGCCGGGCTGCAGGATCCGAACCGGCCGATCGGATCGTTCCTGTTCCTCGGACCGACCGGCGTCGGGAAGACCGAGCTGGCGCGCGCGTTGGCCGAGTACCTGTTCGATGACGAGCGCGCGATCGTTCGCGTCGACATGAGCGAGTACCAGGAGCGCCATACGGTCTCGCGACTCGTGGGCGCGCCTCCCGGATACGTGGGGTACGAGGAAGGCGGGCAGCTCACCGAGGCGGTCCGTCGCCGTCCGTACAGCGTCGTCCTGTTGGACGAGATCGAGAAGGCCCACGCGGACGTGTTCAACATCCTGCTCCAGCTGCTCGACGACGGGAGGCTGACGGACGGACACGGACGGACGGTCAACTTCCGGAACGCGATCGTGATCATGACCTCGAACCTCGGATCGGCCGTCTTCCAGGACCCATCGCTCGCACCGGACAAACGGCGTGACGCGATCCTCGAGGATGTCCGCGCGTACTTCCGGCCGGAGTTCGTCAACCGGATCGATGAGATCGTCGTGTTCGAGCCGCTCACGCGCGAGGACCTTCGGAAGATCGTCGACATCCAGGTGCGCGGCCTGGCGGCGCGGCTCGCCGAGCGCAAACTCACCCTCGAGCTCTCCGACGCGGCCTACGACCTGCTCGCGAGCGAGGGCTACGATCCCGCGTTCGGCGCGCGGCCGCTTCGGCGACTGCTCCAGCGGGAGCTCGAGAACCCCCTCGCGGTCAAGCTCCTCGCCGGCGAGCTCCACGAGGGCGACACCGTGCGGGTCGACGTCACGGACGGCGCGCTGACGATCGAAGCGGCGTAGCCTGCTTGCGTCGAGCCTCTCGGTCGGCCAGCCTCCGGTCGTGACGCTCGAACTGCTCTCGATCGTCGCGGCCAGGAAGCACACGCCGCGGCCTCCGGCACCGCCGCCGGAGGTCTTCCCGTCCGCCGGCGTGCCGTGGGCGCTGATCTTGATCCTGGTCGGTGGGGTCGCCCTCGTCGGCCTCATCGGGTACCTCAGCTATCTCTCGACCAAGCGGCGACGGCTCGGGTTCCAAACGATGGCTCGACAGCTCGGTCTGTCGTACTCGCTGGAGGACCCGTTCGGCCTGCTCGGTGAGCCCTTCGCGCTGTTCCAGAAGGGTGACGGGCGGGGCCTGGAGAACGTCCTCTCGGGGGTTTGGCAAGGCCTCGATCTCCGGGCGTTCGACTACTGGTACTACGACGAGTCGACAGACTCTGACGGCCGGACCAGCCGCTCGTACTCTCGGTTCGACTGCGCGATCGTGCCGATCGGAGCCGCGTGTCCCGCGCTGTCGATCGGCCGCGAGACGTTCTTCACCCGGATGGCGGGCGCCCTTTCCTTCCATGACATCGAGTTCGAGGACGACGCTTTCAACCGGGCGTTCAACGTCCGCGGGAACGATCGCAAGTTCGCGAACGACCTGGTGGACGCCCGGATGATGCAGTGGCTGCTCGAGCACGGGGCCGACTACGGCGTCGAGGTCGTCGGGAACCGGGTGCTGGTGGCGGGACCGAAGATCTCCCCGACGGAGCTCGTCCAACTGATCGGGACGGCCAAGGGGTTCATCGACCACGTGCCGGAGGTGGTGTTCTCGCTGTACCCCGTCTCGGGCTAAGCTGCCGGGGTCGCATCGACGTCAGGTCCGAGGGAAGGAGCCTGCATCGTGTGGGTCTGGATCGTCCTGCTCGCCCTGATCCTGCTGGTGGTCTTCGGCGGGATCGCGAGCTACAACCGCTTCGTCTCACAGCGGAACCTCGTGCGGGACGCGTGGGCGAACATCGACACGGAGCTCCGGCGCCGATACGACCTCATCCCCAACCTCGTCGAAACCGTGAAGGGCTACGCCTCCCATGAACGCGAGGTCTTCGAGAACGTCACGAAGGCTCGTGCGATGGCGACGGCCGCCACCGGCTCGCCCGCCGAGCAGGCGGCGGCGGAGGGCCCGTTCGTGGCTGCCCTCCGCCAGCTCTTCGCGGTCGCCGAGAACTATCCCGACCTGAAAGCCAACCAGAACTTCCTGGCGTTGCAGGCCGAGCTCTCCAACACCGAGGACCGGCTGCAGACCGCCCGTCGCTTCTACAACAGCAACGTGCGCGACTACAACCGCCGCGTCCAGTCGTTCCCGTCCAACGTGATCGCGCGCTCGTTCGGGTTCACGGAAGAGCAGTTCTTCGAGGTGGACGAGGCGCTGCGTGGCGACGCCGGCGTGCCCCACGTCGACTTCGTCGGCGAGGCGCCGGGCGTGACGTTCGGCGGGCAGCCCGGAGCCTCGGCTCCCGGAGCCGCTCCCGCTCAGTCGGAGCCGGGTGACGCGCCTCCTCCACCGCCGACCCCGCCGTCGTAGCGCTACTCCACGGCGAGCGTTAGCGGCGCGACGGGCTCGCTCGGTCCTTCTCCGCACCCCTCGAAGATCGGCGTCGCGCGCACATCCCGTGTCAGGAACCACCAGAGCGCGGCCCATGCGAGCGCCAGACCGCCCACGATCACGACGGCCGTCCGCGGGCCGATCGCGTCGGCCAACGCCGACGCGATGAGGCTCGACACCGCGAGCGACAACGTGATCAACGCGAAGTCGAAGGCGAAGATCCGGCCGCGGATCCGGTCGGGGACCAGCCGCTGCAAGCCGTAGCTCGACAGGACCCACTGTGCACCACCGCCGAGATGGGCGACGAGGATGCTGAGTCCTGCCAGCCAGAGGGTCGGCATCGCGCCGAGCGCCATGTATCCCAACCCGAACACGGCCAGGGCCGTCGCGATCGTCGGGAGCAGGCGCTCGTGGTCGCGGCCGGCGAGCCGGTGACCGAGGAACGGACCGATCAATGCGCCCACCCCGCGGCACGCCATCAGGAAGCCGAAGCCGACATCACCGCCGTGGAACACCTGCCGGGCGAAGACCGCCACCAACGCGAGCACGCCGGCGGCGAGCCCGAACCCGGCCTTCACGGAGATCAGCGCTCGAACGCGATGATCGCGTTGCGCGTATCGAGCCGTCTCGGCCGTGGCCCGGACGATCCCGACCCGCTCCTCGCCGGTGCGGTCTTCGGAGAATCGGCGGTGGATCCCGGCGAGCAAGAGCGCCGACAACGCGAACGATGCGGCATCGACCAGGAACGCGGTGTCGCGCCCGAAGACCGTCGAGACGATCCCGCCGAGGGCCGCGCCGACGGCGAGCATCGTGCCCCAGAGCGAGCCGCTCAAGGCGTTGGCGGTCGGCAGGTCCTCCGGCTCCACGACGTTCGGGATCGATGCCGACGACGCGGGGTCGAAGACTGCGGCGAACACCGACAAGGCCGCGAGCAGGACGTACGCGAGCCAGAGGTTGCTCGGCCCGACGGCGAGGAACGCGATGCAGAGCGCCGTTCGGGCGATGTCACACGCGATCATGAGACGGCGTCGATCGAAGCGGTCGGCCAGCCACCCCGCCCACGGCGTTGCCAAGAAGACCGGCAGCTCCTGCGCCATGATCAGGACGCCCACCGCGAAGGCCTCCCCCGTCACCTCGAGCACCAGGCCGCCGAGCGCGACGAACAGGAACCAGTCGCCACCGAGGGAGATCACCGATGCGAGGAACAGGCGCCGGAAGTCGCGGTTCCGCCGCAACAAGGAGGCGGCGGCGCGGGCACCCGTCGCACGCTCCCGGTCAGCCCGTTCCGCCATGGCCTGCAAGACTACCGGGCGTCCCCGAGTTGGAGGGAGACGGCATGCTCGAGCCCATCACCTGGTTCCGGCAAGCGGCGCTCCGGTGGCGAGATGCCGAGCGAACGATCTACATCGACCCGTGGGGAACACCGGCCGATGCGCCACCGGCGGACATGATCTTGATCACGCACGCGCATCACGATCATTTCCAACCCGAGGAGATCGAGCGGCTCTCGACCGCGTCCACCAAACTCGTCGCGCCGCATGATGTTGCGAGGGAGTTGACCGGCGACGTCACGCCGGTCGCTCCGGGCGAGTCGCACGAGGTGGGCGGCCTTCGGTTCACGACGGTGCCCGCCTACAACGTGGTGGAGCACCGGCTCCAGTCGCACCCCAAGGAGAACCGATGGGTCGGTTACATCGTCGAACTGGGGGGTGGGACCTACTACCACGCCGGCGATACGGACCACGCGCCGGAGCTCGACGCCGTCAAGGCCGACGTCACGTTCCTCCCGATCGGCGATGGCCCCTTCACGATGGGTGCGGAGGAGGCTGCGGGGCTGGCGAAGGTGATCCGGCCGCAGATCGCGGTGCCGATGCACTACGGGTTCGTGGTGGGGTCGCGCAGCGACGGCGAGCGGTTCCGCGACCTCGCGGCGCCCGTTCGGGTCGAGTTGCTGACGCCGGAGAACCCGTTCGAGCGTTGACGGGAACGCTGCCGGTCAGGCCTCGATCAGCAGCCCGCGCCGGCGACGGATCCTCCGGTCGAGCTGGCCGAACAGCAGGTAGTCGACCGCGACCCCGATCACGACGATGACCGCGAGCGCAGCGAACAGGGTCGGGACGCTTGCACCTCGGCGCGGGTCGAGCAGGTGCCCCAGCCCGGCGTGGGCCGCCGCGACGATCAATTCCCCAGCCATCAACGCCTTCCAGGCGAATCCCCAGGCCTGCTGGAGCCCCGCCATCATGCCGGGGAGTGCCGCCGGCACGATGATCTTGCGGTACAGCGACCATCCACGTGCCCCGAGGGTCCGGCCGGCGCGTTCGTAGAGCGGCGGCACCTGACGGATCGCCTGGAGCGTGGCGAGCGTCATCGAGGGGAACGATCCGACGATCGCGACGAACACGACCGCCCGCTCGGTCGCGCCGAACCAGATCACGGCGAGTGGCACCCACGCGACGAACGGCGTGATCTGCAACGCCACCACGATCGGTCTGATCGCCCGCCGCGCGAAGCCGTTGAGCGCGAGCGCCAGCCCGAGCGCGGTCCCGAAGACCACGGCGACGACGAACGAGAAGGCGAGTCGGATGAGGGTCTTGATCGCTGCGTCGGTCAACGTGCCGTCACGGATCCCATCGAGGAACGCGGACCAGACCACCGATGGTGAGGGGACCGCCGTGGAGTCCGTGAGCGCCGCGACGATCGCCCAGACCGCGATCACTCCAGCGACGCCGGCGAGCGGGGGCCCCAGCTCCTCAGCGAGCCATCTCGCGCGCGACACTCGCGTCCACCTCCTGCATCAAGAGGGTGTGGATCTCAGAGACGACCCTCGAGATCAACACGTCATCGAGATCTCGCGGGCGCGGAGCGTGGATCCGGAACTCCTCCAACAGCCGGCCGGGCGCGGCCGACATCACCAACACGCGGTCGGCCAAGAGCGTCGCCTCCCGCACGTTGTGGGTGACGAACAGGAAGGTCTTGCGGTCGTCCGATTCGACCCAGAAGCGCTGCACCTCTCGCTGCAGCAGTTCGCGAGCCTGCGCGTCGAGCGCGCCGAACGGCTCGTCTCCCAACAAGACGTCTGGATCCGCGGCGAGCGCGCGGGCGAGGGCGAGGCGCTGTCGCATGCCGGCCGAGAGCTCATGGGGCTGTGCGTCGGCCCATCGCTCCAGGTGGACGTTCGCGAGCCATCGCTGTGCGATGTCGCGTCGTGCGGCTGCCGGCACGCCGATGAGCTCGAGCCCCAGCTCGACGTTCCCCAGCACCGACAGCCACGGGAACAGGGCCGGCTCTTGGAAGAGCACCGCCCGGTCAGGCCCCGGCCCGGTGATCGGCCGGCCGTCGAGGAGGGCCTCCCCAGTGCTCGGCATGACCAGCCCCGCGAGGACGTTCAGCAGCGAGGTCTTCCCGCACCCGCTCGGGCCCAGCAGGCAGACGAACTCGCCCTGCGCGACCTCGAAGGTCAGGCGATCGGTCGCGGTGATGGTTTCGCCCGATGCCGTCCGGCGCGTGACGACGACATCCCGGAGAGCGAGCTTCGGCTCCGCGGGAGCGGACGGAGGGTCGGCGAGGGTACGCAGCACGTCGGCCATCAGCGCAGACGGAACTTCTCCGCCATCTCGACCTGCACGACCTTGCCGTCTTGCACGACCAGCACGACCGTGCCGAACTGGATCTTGCGAAGGATCTCCGCGACCTTCGCCAGGACGAGCTTCTCCTCCTCCGTGAGGGCGAGCTCGGAGAGCTGCTCGTCAGCCGCCGACTTCGATGCGTCGACCATCACGCGGATGCTACGCGGTGGGGTCCGGGGAGAAGCGTTCCCTCCACGATGCATCCTCCTGTCGACGGAAGAGGCCGCGGGCGCGCGCAGCGCGCCCGCGGCCTCCAGTTCTCTGGTCAGCTGCGGCCACGAAGCTACCACCCGATGACGCTTTTCCGTTGACACCACCTCCCTCCACGCGGCATCCTTACGCGGACGTCGATGTGCGACCGGACATCCGGAGCCCTCGCGTCGGTGGATCGCGGCTGAGGAGCCGCAGAGCGCCATCCACATCCTCGTTCGGTTGACCGGACCACCGGAGGCCGAGGCCCAGTACGGAGCAGGCGTCTCGATGCCTGCCCAACCGGAAGGAGTGCTCCATGCCTCGGTGGTTCAAGCGTCGCATCCTCGCGGCGCCGCTCGTCCTCTCGCTCGTCGGACTTGCCGCGTGCTCAAGCTCGAGCGCGGGCGCGGCCGGATGCAGTTCGTCCTCTCCGGCGGCCTCTCCCGTGGTCACGCTCGCGGCGTACAGCAACCCGTACACCGCGTACGGCAAGTTGATCTCCACGTGGCAGTCCGAGTGGAAGGACGCCCACGACGGCCAGCTCGTGCAGTTCCTGACGTCGTTCGGCGGCAGCACGACGCAGGCGCAGAGCATCATCAACGGGCTGCAGGCGGACATCTACGCTTCGTCCACGGCACCCGACGTGCAGCTGGTTCAGGATGCGGGCCTCATCACCAATGACTGGCAGAACGCCCAGGACGGCTCGACCGTGCAGTCCGGGTCCGTGGTCTTCGCCGTTCGTCCCGGGAACCCGAAGCACATCGAGAACTGGAACGACCTGACGCAGCCCGGCCTCCAGATCCTCACGCCCGACCCCGCGCAGTCGGGCGGCGCGCGGTGGAACATCGTGGCGGCGTACGGGGCGGCGATGCGCGGTGAGGTGCCCGGGTATGCGAAGGACAACCCCGCTGACGCTCAGCGCCTGCTCGAGGGCATCTTCAAGAACGTCACGGTGATGGACAAGAGCGCCAACGACTCGCTCAAGAACTTCGAGGCGGGCAACGGCGATGTCGCGATCACGTACGACTACCAGGTCGCAACCTCGCAGGCCGCTGGAGGCGAGGAAGAGCTCGTCGAGCCTCCATCCACCGTCCAGATCAGGACCCCCACCGTCGTCGTCGACAAGAACGCTGAGGCGCATTGCGTCGAGGACATCGCCAACGAGTTCGTGAAGTACCTCCACTCGAAGGAAGCGCAGGACATCTTCGCGAGCACGGCGTACACGCGGCCGATCGACACGGCGCAGGCCGCCAAGGCGACCGACACCCTGCCGGCGGTGAAGGATCTGTTCACGACCGACGACATCGGCGGATGGGACGCGCTGGTGAACGACACCGTCTTCGGCCCCAACGGTGCGTTCACGCTCGCGTTCCAGGCCGCCCAGGGGTAGGAGCCACGTGGCCGACGCCGTCGCGATCGATCAGGAAGCGCAGCGGCCGGAGGGCCGCGCCCGACCTCCGTCGGGCGCTGCCCTCCGCCGCTGGTCCCTGCGCGGGGCCGCCTTCCTCTACCTCGGGCTCTTCATCGTGCTGCCGGTCGTGGCGATCCTGCAGCACGGGTTCGGCGATGGGCTGACGAACCTCAAGGAGGCGCTCGATTCGTTCGGCGCGAAGGCCGCGATCCGACTCACCCTCGAGATGGCGGCTTTGACGGCCATCATCAACGGGATCTTCGGGACGTTGCTCGCGTACGTCTTGGTCCGGATCCGGTTCCCGGGCCGTGACCTGCTCTCGACCGTGGTCGACCTGCCGTTCGCCGTTCCGACGCTCGTCGCCGGGGTGATGCTCGTCGCGCTGTACGGGCCGAGCTCGACCGTCGGGGGGTGGTTCGAGGCCCATGGGATCCACATCATCTTCGCCCCCCTCGGCATCCTGCTCGCGCTCCTGTTCGTCACGCTGCCGCTCGTCGTGCGAAGCGTGCAGCCGGTGCTGCTCGAGCTCGACCCGGCAGAGGAGGAGGCCGCCCGTGTCCTGGGTGCGGGCCGATGGACGACGTTCAGCAGGGTGATGTTCCCGGCGCTTCGCCCGGCGATCGCCGCAGGCTGCCTCTTGGCGTTCGCGAGGAGCCTCGGCGAGTTCGGCGCGATCGTGATCGTTTCCGGCAACCGGGTGAACGACACGCTGACCGCGCCGGTGTTCATCTCCCAGCTCCTCCAGCCGACCCACTATGGATCCAAGGGCGGCCCCGACGCCGCCGCCGCCGTTTCCGCAGTGCTGTTCGGGCTGGCCTTCGTCCTCGTGCTGATCACCGAGAAGCTCGTCTCCGTCGGCAAGGAGCGGTCGTGATGGGCGCGCCTCCGACCGAACGGATGAAGCCCATCCCGGCCGGTGATGAGGATCTCACGAGGCTCCGCAACGCGGATGCACGACGAGGCAGGCTCGTTCGGGGTGTGATGCTGGCCGTCGCTTTGGTCTACGTGTCGGTCTTGCTGCTGGCTCCGCTCGCAGGCATCTTCATCTACGCGCTCAGGTCCGGTCTCGGGACGATCGGACGGACCTTCAGCCAACCGGACGTTCGCCATGCGTTCCTGCTGACCTTCGTGATCATGGCGATCACCGTGGTCGTGACGACGTTCTTCGGGGTGATCGTCGCGCTGGTCCTGGCTCGCGACCGCTTCCCCGGGAAGCGGCTGGTCTCGGCGCTGGTCGATCTTCCCCTCGCCGTCTCTCCGGTGGTGGTCGGGCTCATGGCGGTGCTGCTGTTCGGCCGTGGGGGGTGGTTCGAGCCCTTCTTCGCCTCTCGCGGGATCCAGATCATGTTCGCGCTGCCCGCCATGATCCTCGTCACGATCTTCATCTCGATCCCGTTCGTGATCCGGGAGGTCGTTCCGGTGCTCCAAGAGCTCGGGATGGAGGAGGAACAGGCGGCGTGGACGCTCGGCGCGTCGAGGGTCCAAACGTTCTTCCGCGTGACGCTGCGGAACATCCGCTGGGGGCTGCTCTATGGGATCGCGCTGTCGGCGGCCCGCGCGATCGGCGAGGTCGGAGCCGTCCTGATCGTGAGCGGGACGCTCACCGGCAAGACCGAGACGGCTACCCTGTACATCCTGCGAGCGTTCGATCAGTACCAGGACCAGCAGGGATACATCGTGGCGTTGACACTTGCGACGTTCTCGATCGTGTTGCTGATCGGGATCGAGACGTTCAAACGGAGAAGGACGGCCGAGGCGGACTGATGGCAGGAAGCATCGAGATCGAGGGGTTGACGAAGTCGTTCGGAGGGTTCCGCGCCGTCGACGACGTCAGCTTCGTGGCCGAGGACGGCAAGATCACCGCGCTGCTGGGACCGAGTGGGTCGGGCAAGAGCACGGCGCTCCGCATGATCGCCGGCCTCGAACGCCCCGATTCGGGCCGGATCACGATCGCCGGCGAAGATCAGACCCGGACCTCCGTTCAGGAGCGTCGCGTCGGGTTCGTCTTCCAGCATTACGCGCTGTTCCGACACATGACCGTGCAGCAGAACGTCGAGTTCGGCCTCCGCGTTCGGAAGGAGGACCCGGCCAAGCGACGCGCCCGCGTGCTGGAGCTCCTCGACCTCGTCCACATGACGCCGTTCGCGGAGCGGTATCCCGGTCAGCTCTCCGGCGGCCAGCGGCAGCGCGTTGCGCTCGCACGTGCGCTCGCCCCCCAGCCCAAGGTGCTCCTCCTCGACGAACCGTTCGGCGCGTTGGACGCGAAGGTCCGTCACGACCTCCGCCGCTGGCTCGACGAGCTCCACCGTGAGCTCGGTGTCACGAGCCTGCTCGTCACCCACGATCAAGAGGAAGCGCTCGAGCTGGCGAACAAGATCGTCGTGATGCACGAGGGTCGCGTCGAACAGGTCGGGTCGCCGGGCGACGTCTACGACAACCCCACCACGCCGTTCGTCGCCGGGTTCGTCGGTTCGGCGAACGTGCTCCACGGTTCGGTCGTCGACGGGCACATCCACCTCGGCTCGTTCCGCCTGCCGGGGGCGTCGCACCTGCAGGACGGGGCTTCGGCGACCGCGTTCGTCCGGCCACACGACATCCGGGTCGCCGGCGGAGAGGGAGACGTGAAGGCGGTCATCGAACGGCTGGCGTCGCTCGGTTGGCTCACCCGAGTGACGCTGCGTCTCGATGACGGAGACGCGCTGGTGGCGCATGTCCCCAACGAGGAGCTCCACGGGGCGGTGGAGGGCGACCGCATCGGGGTCGACCTTCGCAATCCGAAGGCCTTCCTGGCCCCGGAGCATGTTGCCGAGGAAGACGAGATCCCGCCGGGGGAAGCACCGGTCCTGAGAGAGGCAACGGGTCCCGTAGACTGAGGGCGCCATGCCGGCCACCGTCGTACTCGGGACCCAATGGGGTGACGAGGGCAAGGGCAAGGCGGTCGACTACCTCGCCGACCGGATGGATGTCGTGGTCCGCTATCAGGGCGGGAACAACGCGGGCCACACGATCATCGCCGAGGGTCGGCTGCTCAAGCTCCACCTCGTCCCGAGCGGCATCCTGTATCCCCACGTCACGTCCGTGATCGCCGATGGCGTCGTCGTCGATCCCGAGGTGCTCCTGGCCGAGATGGACGACCTGGCCGCCGCCGGCGTCGACGTCTCGGGGCTCCGGCTCAGCTTGAACGCGCACCTGATCATGCCCTATCACCTGGAGATGGAGAAGGTGACGGAGCGCTTCCTCGGGAAGAACGCGTTGGGCACCACGAAGCGAGGGATCGGCCCCGCGTACGCCGACCGCGCCTCCCGCGTGGGGATCCGCGTCCAGGATCTCTACGACGAGAAGATCTTCCGCGAGAAGCTCGAGGTCGTCCTGAAAGAGAAGAACCAGATCCTCACGAAGGTCTACGGCCGGCTCGCCATCCCGATCGAGGGGATCGTGGAGGACTACGTCGGCTACGCCGAGCGTCTGCGTCCGTACGTCGCCGACACGACGAAGCTGCTGCACGAGGCTCTGACGGCCGACGAGCACGTCCTGCTGGAGGGGGCCCAGGGCGCGATGCTCGACCTCGACCACGGGACGTACCCGTTCGTGACCTCCTCGACGCCGACCGCGGGCTACGCGGCCGCGGCCGGGGGGTTCGGACCGCAGTTCATCGAGCGCGTCGTCGGCATCACGAAGGCGTACGTCACCCGTGTCGGCGCCGGACCGTTCCCGACCGAGGCGCTCGACGGCGACGGAGAACGGATGGGCGAGCGCGGGCACGAGTTCGGCACGACGACCGGTCGCAAGCGCCGGTGCGGTTGGTTCGACGGGCCCGTCCTCCGATCCGCGGCGCGGCTGAACGGTCTCACGGAGCTCGTGCTGACCAAGCTCGATGTCCTGAGTGGGTTCGAGACCGTCAAGGTGTGCGTGGGCTACCGCGTCGGGGGCGAGGTGTTCGACGACGTCCCTCCGACCCAGACCCAGTTCCATCACGCGGAGCCCGTGTGGGAGGAACTGCCCGGCTGGGATGAGGACCTCGGCGAGGCTCGCGAGCTCGACGATCTGCCCAAGGAAGCGCAACAGTACGTGCGCTTCCTCGAGGAGCTCGGCGGCGTCCCGGTGTCGGTGGTCGGCGTCGGTCCGGCGCGGGAGCAGAGCATCCCGGTGACGGCGTGAAGGTCCTCGTCGTCGGTGGTGGGGGCCGCGAGCACGCGCTCTGCTGGCGCCTGGCGCAGGATCCCACCGTCACGCGCGTGCTCGCGGCCCCCGGGAACGCCGGCATCGCCCAGGTCGCCGAGTGTTCCCCCGCCGTCGACCGCGGACGACGTCGCTGGGATCGTGGACCTCGTCGAGCGTCAGGACGTCGACCTCACGGTCGTCGGACCCGAGGTCCCTCTCGTGGCCGGGCTCGCGGACGAGCTGCGGAAGCGCAAGCGGAACGTCTTCGGTCCTTCGGCCGCCGCGGCTCGGATCGAAGGGTCGAAAGCGTTCGCGAAGGACGTGATGGCGCGCCGCGGCGTCCCGACCGCTCGCGCCGGCGCCTTCGGTGACGTGCAGCAGGCGGTCGCCTTCGTCGACGAGCTCGGCGGGCCCGCGGTGGTGAAGGCGGACGGGCTCGCCGCCGGGAAGGGCGTGGTCGTGGCCTCGGATCGTGAGACGGCGATCGGCGCGATCGAAGACTGCCTGGTCGCGAACGCGTTCGGCGAGGCCGGCCGGACCGTGGTCGTCGAGGAGATGCTGGAAGGTCCCGAGGTCAGCATGTTCGTCGTGACCGACGGCAAGGGTTCGTGCGTGCTGCTCGACACGGCGCAGGACCACAAGCGCCTCGGTGATGGCGACACCGGACCGAACACCGGGGGGATGGGCTGCTATTCGCCGGTTCCGTTCGTGGATCAGGAGACCGCCACCTGGGTCCTGGACAACGTCCTGGCGCAGGTCGTGGACGAGCTTCGCCCCTACCGCGGCGTCCTCTACGCGGGGCTGATGCTGACGGCATCCGGTCCGAAGGTGCTGGAGTTCAACTGCCGGTTCGGGGACCCCGAGGCCGAGGTCCTCGTGCCTCGGATGCCGTACGGGTTCGCGACGCTGCTGCACGCGTGCTCGACGGGCCGGCTCGCGTTCGAGGCAGGCAACGCGGGGTTCGACGACGGTGCGGCGGTGACCGTCGTGCTCGCCAGCGAAGGGTATCCGGCGAGCTATCCGACCGGGGTTCCGATCGACGGGATCGAAGACGCCGAGGCGATCGAAGGGGTGACCGTGTTCCACGCCGGGACCGGTCGCGACCCGGACGGGCAGCTCGTGACCGCGGGTGGTCGCGTTCTGGCCGTGACCGGGCAGGCCGACACCATCTCCGAAGCCCGGGAGCGCGCCTATCGAGGCGTCGCGGAGATCCATTTCGACGGCATGCAGTTCCGCACGGACATCGCCGCGCACGCGGTGGAAGGAGCTCGCGCATGACCGACGTGATCGAGCCGGCGCCGCTCGTCGGGGTGCTCGCCGCATCGCCGGCAGAGCTTCCGATCCTCCGCCAGGCGGGCCTGATCCTGGAGAAGTTCGATGTCCCGCACGAGGTCCGGATCATGTCCTCGTCGCGGAACCCGGATCTGGTGGACGAGTACGCGCGGACCGCGTTCGAGCGCGGCCTCAAGGTCGTCGTGTGCTCGACCGGGCTCTCGGGCCACCTCGCGGCCGCCGTCGCGGCGCGCACGGTGCTCCCCGTGATCGGGGTGCCCATCGCGACCGCCCCGCAGATGGTGGGCAACGAGGCCCTCGCGATCACCGCGCAGATGCCGACCGGCGTGCCGATCGCGACCGTGGGCGTCGACGCCGCGGTCAACGCCGCGATCCTCGCCGTGGAGATCCTGGGCGTCCAGGACGAAGAGATGCAGGCGCGCCTGTGGAAGTTCAAGGACGACCTGGCGGAGGGTCTCAAGCTGTGATCCCGCGCTACGAGGTGCCCGAGATCGCCGACGTGTGGTCGGACCGTACCCGGATGGCGAACTGGCTCGAGATCGAGCTCCTCGCCGTCGAGGCGTGGTCCGAGCTGGGCGTGATCCCTGAGGCGGACGCCCGGGCGTGTCGCGAGCGCGCATCGTTCACGGTCGAGGCCGTGAACGAGCGCGAGCGCGTCACGCGCCACGACGTCGCCGCCTTCGTCGACGTCGTGGCCGCATCGATCGGCGAACCGGGTCGCTGGATCCACTTCGGCATGACGTCCTCCGACGTGACCGACACGGGACTCGCGCTGCAGCTCCGGGCGGCGAGCGACGTCCTGCTGGCCGACGTGGAGCGGCTCTTGGCGGCGATGAAACGCCGCGCCCTCGAGCATCGGGACACGATCTGCATCGGTCGCACGCACGGCGTGCACGCGGAGCCGACCTCGTTCGGGCACAAGCTCGCCGTCTTCGCGTTCCAGCTCGATCGGGACCGCGAGCGGCTCCGTCGCGCGCGGGAGGCCGTCTCGGTGGGCGCGATCAGCGGCGTGGTGGGCTCGTATGCGAGCGTCGACCCCCGGGTGGAGGAACGGGTCTGCGCGCGGCTGGGCTTGCGGCCCGCCGAGGCGTCGACCCAGGTGATCCAGCGGGACCGCCACGCCGAGTACGTGGGAGCTCTCGCCGTGTGCGCGTCCACGCTGGAGGCGATCGCGACCGAGATCCGGCATCTCGCTCGGACCGAGGTCCGCGAGGTTCAGGAGCCGTTCGCGGAGGGCCAGAAGGGCTCCTCCGCGATGCCGCACAAGCGGAACCCCGTCGTCTCCGAGCGCGTCAGCGGCCTGGCCCGCGTGGTCCGCGGCCACGCCGTGACCGCGCTCGAGGATGTCGCGCTCTGGCACGAGCGCGACATCTCTCATTCCTCCGCGGAGCGACTGATCTTGCCGGACGCGACCGGGCTGCTCGCGTTCATGCTCCGCGACCTGACCTGGGTCGTCGACGGGCTGGTGGTGTTCCCCGACCGGATGCGCGCACAGGTGGACTCGCTCGGTGGGATCGCCTTCAGCCAGACCGTCCTGCTCGGGCTGGTGGACGCGGGGCGGTCGCGCGACGAGGCCTACCGGATCGTGCAACGAGCGGCGGCGGCCGCGTGGGACCATGACGCGTCGTTCCGCGCGGCGATCGAGGCTGAGCCACAGGCGGCGAACCTCGATCTGGACGCCCTGTTCGACCCGACACGGTTCCTCGCGAACCTCGGCCCGCTCTTCGACCGTTTGGAGAAGCTCCCCGTGGAGGTGTCCGGTGGCTGAGCTCGCAGCGCAAGGGAAGGTTCGCGATCTCTACGACGTCGACGACGACCGTCTCCTGCTGGTCGCGACCGACCGCATCAGCGCGTTCGACGTCGTCCTGCCCGACGCGATCCCCAACAAGGGTCGCGTGCTGACGGGCCTGTCGCTCTTCTGGTTCGAACGGACGGCGGACCTGGTTCCGAACCATGTGGTCGGGGCGTCGCTCGCGGAGTTCCCGGCGCCGTTCTCGGACGACGCGGGGCTCGCCGGCCGCGCGACCCTGGTTCGGCGGGCGCGTGTGATCCCGATGGAATGCGTCGTCCGGGGGTACCTGAGCGGCAGCGGATGGGCCCAGTACCGGGAGGGCGGGGCGGTCTGCGGCATCCCCCTGCCGGCCGGGCTGACCGAGTCGGCCCGGCTGCCCGAGCCCATCTTCACCCCGACGACCAAGGCGACCACCGGCCACGACCTGCCGCTCACGCCGGAGGAAGCGCGGAGCCTGGTCGGCGCCGGGCTCTACGAGCGCCTCAAGGAGGTGGCCGTCGGGATCTACGAGCGGATCGCCGCGACGGCGCTCGACGCCGGCGTGATCGTGGCCGACACGAAGTTCGAGTTCGGCTTCATCGACGGCGACCTCGCGCTGATCGACGAGGTCGGGACCCCCGACTCGTCGAGGTTCTGGCCGGCCGACGTCTACGAGCCCGGGAGAGCGCAGCCATCGTTCGACAAGCAGTTCGTTCGGGACTGGCTGGACGCCTCCGGATGGGACCATGAGCCGCCGCCGCCCACCCTCCCTGCGGACGTGATCGCGCGGACGGCGGCCACCTATGCCGAAGCGTACGAACGGCTCACGGGAGAGCCGTTCGTTGACTACCTCCGCCGAGCCGGCGTGGAGAACGAGTGAAGACCTACACGTTCGAGGTCCTGGTGACCCTGAAGGAGGGACTGGCGGATCCGCAGGGCAAGGCCGTCGAGTCCGCGTTGCCGTCCCTCGGATGGACGAACGTCCGTCACGTGCGCGTGGGCAAGCACATCAAGCTGGACGTCGAGGCCGCCGACGAGGCGAGCGCGCTCGAGCAGGTCCGCGGCATGGCCGTCCGGCTGCTCTCGAACCCGGTGATCGAGGAGTACCAGGTCCTCGAGGTGGCACCGAAGTGACCGGCGGCGTCCCCCGGGTTGGGGTGGTCACGTTCCCCGGCTCGCTGGACGATCGCGACGCGCTCCGTGCGATCGAGCAGATGGGCGGCGAGGCCGTGCCGCTCTGGCACGCCGACCGGGACCTCGGGGCCGTCGACGCGGTCGTTCTCCCGGGTGGGTTCTCGTACGGCGACTACCTCCGATGCGGCGCGATCGCCCGGTTCGCGGCGGTGATGGAGCCGGTCGTGGCCTTCGCCGAGCGAGGTGGTCCTGTGCTCGGGATCTGCAACGGCTTCCAGGTCCTCTGCGAGGCGGGCCTGCTCCCCGGCGCCATGATCCGGAACCGCTCGCTTCGATTCGTGTGCCGCGACGTGTGGCTGCGGGTCGAGACGGCGCAGAGCTGCATCACCGACGGTCTCACGCCGGGGGAGACGATCGAGATCCCGATCAAACACGGCGAGGGCCAGTGGATCGCGACCCCGGAGCAGCTCGCCGAGGTCGAACGGGACGGGCTCGTCGTCTTCCGGTACGCGTCGCGAAGCGGGATCGTCGACGATGACCAGAACCCGAACGGGGCGACGAACAACGTCGCGGGCATCCGGAGCCCTGCCGGCAACGTCGTCGGGCTGATGCCGCACCCCGAGCACGCGGTCGATCCGGACGTCGGCCCGACCGGTGGCCAACCACTCTTCGCGTCGCTGCTGCACACGGCGATGGCGGGGGTGACCGGGTGAGTTCGAAGGAACGACCGCTCCACCGGCAGCTCGGGCTCACCGACGACGAGCTGGCGCAGATCGAGGCGACCCTCGGTCGGGAGCCGAACCGAGCCGAGCTCGCGATGTACTCGGTGATGTGGTCCGAGCACTGTTCGTACAAATCCTCGAAGATCCACCTCCGCACGCTGCCGACCGAAGGTGCGGCCGTGCTCGTCGGGCCCGGCCAGGACGCCGGTGCGGTCGACGTCGGCGACGGGGTCGCCGTCGTGTTCAAGATCGAGTCGCACTCGCATCCGAGCGCGATCGAGCCGTACCAGGGCGCGGCGACGGGTGTGGGTGGGATCGTGCGCGACATCGTGTCGATGGGCGCCCGGCCCGTGGCGTTGCTCGATCCGCTCCTGTTCGGTCCGCTCACCGAGGAGCGGAACCGGTGGCTCTTCGCAGGCGTGATCGCCGGGATCGGGGGCTACGGCAACTGCATCGGGGTCCCCACCGTCGGCGGAGAGATCCGGTTCGCCGAGGCGCATACGGCGGATCCCACCGTCAACGTGATGTGCGTCGGCGTGGCCGATGCCGCCGACCTGATCACGGCGCAGTCCCGTGCGGCGCAGGCAGGGTCGCTCATGGTGCTGTACGGAGCGTCCACCGGCCGGGACGGGATCGGCGGCGTCAGCGTGCTCGCGTCGTCGACCCTGGATGACGGTGCCGAGGGGTCGCGCCCCAGCGTCCAGATCGGCGATCCGTTCGCCGAGAAGCTCCTGATCGAAGCCACGCTGGAACTGATCGCCGCCGGGTCGCTCGAGGGTCTGCAGGATCTGGGAGGCGCGGGGATCACCTGCGCCGTGAGCGAATCCGCCACCCGGGCCGGGATGGGGGCGTCCCTGGACCTCGACGCCGTCCCGCTCCGCGAGCCGGGCATGGAGCCGTTCGAGATCCTCACGTCGGAGTCCCAGGAACGGATGCTCGCGATCGTCCATCCCTCGAAGCTCGGCCAGGTCCGGGCGATCTGCGACCGCTGGGGGCTGACGACGGCCGTGATCGGTGAGCTGACGTCGGGCGGGACGCTCACCGTCCGGAACGGCGGCCAGGTCGTGGCGGAGGTGCCGGCGTCGTCCCTCGCGGATGACGGCCCGGTCTACGATCGCCCGGCCGCACCGCCCGCGCGGGCGATGGGCGACGACGAAGACCCCACCTTCGCCCTCTTCGAGAAGGATCTGACGGACGCCGTGATGACGGTGCTGACGGCGCCGAACGTCGCGAGCAAGCGGTGGGCGTTCGAGCAGTACGACCGGATGGTGCAGGGCAACACGGTCGCCGGCCCCGACTCCGATGCCGCCGTCGTGCGGGTCGCGGGCACCCTGAAGGGCCTCGCCCTCTCGACGGACAGCAAGAGCAGGTTCGGACGTCTCGACCCGTTCCTCGGGGCCGTTCACGCCGTCGCCGAGTCGGCCCGCAACGTCGCCGTCACGGGAGCGGTCCCGATCGCGATCACGAACTGCCTCAACTTCGGCAACCCCGAGCGTCCCGAGGTCATGTGGGAGCTCACCGAATCGATCCGGGGGATCCGCGAAGCGTGTCTCGCCTTCGACACGCCCGTGACCGGGGGCAACGTCAGCCTCTACAACGAGAGCGGTGACAGCGCGATCTGGCCGACACCGGTGATCGGGATGCTCGGGCTCCTGGAGGACTACCGGTTGCGGGTCCCGAGCGCGTTCCCCCGGCCCGGGTTGGCGATCTACGTCGTGGGCGAGACCTTCGCCGAGCTCGGGGGGTCGGAGTTCGCCGAGGCCGTCCTCGGGGTCGTGACGGGCAAGCCACCCGCGCTCGATCCCTCGAAGGAGCGGGCGCTCCTCCGATTCCTCGTGGCAGCGGCCGGTGGCGCGATGCTCGCGAGCGCGCACGACTGCGGCGACGGCGGTCTCGTGATCGCCCTCCTCGAATCGGCGATCGGCGGCGGGCACGGCTTCGCGGTCGCGCTGGCCGGCGACCTCCCGTCGCACGTGGCGCTGTTCAGCGAATCGGCGTCACGGGCCATCGTGAGCGTGGATCCGGCGGACGAGGAGGCGATCGTTCGGCTCGCGGCCGAGCACGGCGTCCCCGTCGCTCGACTGGGCGAGACGGGAGGACCGCGAGCGCTGGTCGAGGGTCTCCTCGATATCCCGGTGGACGAGCTCCGGGAGGCGTGGGAGACGGCGATCCCGCGGCTCCTCGGAGAGACGTAGCGTTTCACGCGGCCGACCCCTCCGGCGTTGTTCTCCCAGACGGCGAAGGAGGGATCGAGATGCAGAACGAGGATCGATGGAGGATCTGGCGCGTGACCGAACCCGAGCCCGAGTACCTGCGGAGCGTGGCGCGGAGACGACGGCCGCACGTCTGGCGCGATCTCCCCGTCCGCAGGTGGTGGAACGTGTGAGCCGACGGCTCCCGCCGTTCGAAGGGTTCCTCGAGGCGAACCGCACGACGGTGTTCCGCTACCTGACGGCGGCGGTGGGGCCGATCGACGCGGACGACGTCTTCCAGGAGACGTTCCTGGCAGCGCTCCGGGCATACCCTCGATGCACCGAGGCCGACCGGTTGGATCGGTGGATCCTCCGGATCGCGTCGCGGAAGGCGATCGATCACCACCGGGGCGTCGCGCGGCGACCGATCCCGGTCGCCGCGCCGCCCGAGCGTCCGACGGAGGTCGATCCCGGCGCGAACGGGTTCGGTCCTGCCGTCGTGGCGGTGCGTGACCTCCCGGCGCGCCAACGCGACGCGGTCGCCTACCGACACATCCTGGGGTTCACCGTGGCGGACACCGCCTCACTGATGGGCTGCTCCGAGGAGGCGGTGCGCGCCAGCGCCTACCAAGGGCTGCGGAAACTGAAAGAGCAGGAGCTCAAGGAGCGAGCCACATGGACGAACGACTGACGATCTCGACCCACGAAGCGGATCGAGGCTCGGCGCAGGCCGCCGACCGGTTCCGCGCGATGGCGGCCGATACGGGGCTCGTGGACGTCGCCGTGGGGACGGTGGGGTCTCCGGTGGGCGAGCTGCTCGTTGCCGTGACCCCGCGCGGGCTCGCGGCGATCTCCTTCGAGGGGGAGGATCGCGACCGCGTGCTCGATCGGCTGGCGCGCGAGCTGTCGCCCCGGGTGCTCATGGCGGCGCGCGCCACGGACGACGTGCGCCGGGAGCTCGACGAGTACTTCCGTGGCGCGCGCCGCCGGTTCGACCTGCGTCTCGACCGGCGCCTGATGAGCCCGTTCGCGAAGGACGTCCTCGGGGCGACGGCCCGGGTCCCCTTCGGCCGCCTGGCCACCTACGGAGAGATCGCCGGAAGGATCGGCCGCCCGAGGGCGGCGCGAGCGGTCGGCGCGGCGCTCGGCGCGAACCCGATCCCGATCGTCGTCCCCTGCCACCGGGTGATCGGGGCCGGCGGGAACCTCACCGGCTACGGCGGCGGCCTCCCTCGGAAGGAGCTCCTTCTCCGTCTCGAGGGGTCCCTTCCCTCCGAGTGACCGTCGTCACGGCGGCGCCATGCGCGCCGTGGTCTCCTGCGCTCGATGGACGGTTGGCAGCCGCACGTGCCGTCCGCCGTGACGGCGGTGATCCCGCGGGTGGAACGGACCACGATCTACCTCGATGTGGATCAGCGCCGGCGGCTCCGTTCGCTCGCGGCATCCAGCGATCGCCCGCGCGACCAGCTGATCCGCGAGGCCATCGACCGGTATCTCGGGCGCAGCGACGCCTTCCGGCTGCCCTCGTGGGTCGGGACCTGGACGTGATCACGCTCGACACGTCCGGGATCCTGGCGCTCTTCGTCCGGAAGGACGAACGACACCGCGAGGCCGTTCGCGCGCTCGAGGCCGCGAGGATGCCGACCGTCGTCCCGGTCGGCATCCTCGCGGAGGTGGACGAGGTGCTCGGCCGCCGGCTGGCGCCGGCGGCCAGCCTCGCCTTCCTCGAGGGCATCCAGACCGGCGAGACCCTGCTCGATTGCGGCGACCTGGACCTGCCCCGGATCACGACCCTGATGAGCCGCTACGCGGCGCTTCCGCTCGGGTTCGCCGACGCGGCCGTCGTGGCCTGCGCCGAGCGGAACGGAGGGATCGTGCTCACGTTCGATCGCGACGGGCTCCAGGCGATCTCCCGCGACCTCCCCATCACGCTGATCCCGTGAGATGCAGATCTCCCGTCGCGTCGTGACCGTCTCGATACACTGGGGTCCTCGATGGGCGCCGAGTCACCGAAAGAGGAGTGCGGGCTCTTCGGCGTATGGGCACCCGGCGATGAGGTCGCCCGCCTCACCTATTTCGGTCTGTTCGCCCAGCAGCATCGGGGTCAGGAATCCGCCGGGATCGCGGTGTCCGACGGATCCAACATCCTCGTCTACAAAGACCTGGGGCTGGTCAGCCAGGTCTTCAACGAAGCCGACCCTGACGACCCTCCACGGCGACCTGGCGGTCGGGCACACCCGGTACTCGACCACCGGTTCGACCACCTGGGACAACGCCCAGCCCGTCTTCAAGACCGACGGCGTCCACTCCATCGCGCTCGGACACAACGGGAACCTCGTGAACACCTCCGAGCTCGCTGGACGGGTCCGCGGTGCGGGTCTCGCCACGACGGACTCGGACATCGTGACCACGATGATCGCCGATCGGACACCGGATGCCGGCAGCATCGAGGCCGCCGCGATGGAGGTCTTGCCCGAGCTCCGTGGCGCGTTCTGCTTCGTGTTCATGGACGAGCGGAGCGTGTTCGCGGCGCGCGATTCCCACGGGGTCCGGCCGCTCTCCATCGGGCGGCTCCCGAACGGGTTCGTCGTCGCCTCCGAGACCTGCGCGCTCGACATCGTGGGGGCGACCCTCGTCCGCGACGTGGAGCCGGGGGAGCTGGTGCGGATCGACGACCGAGGCTTGCACACGCAGCGGTTCATCGAGTCCCCGAAGCGCTCGCTCTGCGTGTTCGAGGTCGTCTACCTCGCGCGCCCGGATTCGCGGTTGCGCGAACGGTCGGTTCACGAAGCCCGACGCGAGATGGGGCGCATCCTCGCCAGGGAGCACCCGGCCGATGCCGACCTGGTGATCGCGGTCCCGACGACCGGCCATTCGGCCGCGCAGGGTTTCAGCGAGGTGAGCGGGATCCCCTACGGGGACGGCCTCTACAAGAACACCTACGTCGGCCGCACCTTCATCCAGCCGTCCCAGTCGCTCCGTGATCGCGGCGTCAAGCTCAAGCTCAACCCGCTGCCGGACTCGATCAGGGGCAAGCGCCTCGTCGTGGTGGACGACTCGATCGTGCGGGGGACGACCACCAAGCAGATCGTCCAGGCCCTTCGCGAAGCCGGTGCGGCCGAGGTCCACATCCGCATCACCTGTCCGCCGATCCAGTGGCCGTGCTTCTACGGCATCGATATGCCGACCCGACAGGAGCTGATCGCAGCCGACCTGACCGTCGACCAGATCCGCTCGTACGTGAGCGCGGATTCGCTCGGGTACCTCTCGCTCGAAGGGATGGTGGCCGCCGCCGGTGACGGGAAAGAGACGTTCTGCAGGGCGTGCTTCGACGGCGAGTACCCGATCGACATCCCGGAGGGTGCCGGGAAGTACGTCCTCGAAGACCAGCTCAAGCTCCCGACGGGCTGAGCGATGAGCGACGCCTACCGTTCCTCGGGCGTGGACACCGAGGCCGCCGCGAAGGCCGTGACGCTCATCGCCGATCTCGCGGCCCGGGCACGCCGGCCCGAGGTCACGGGCGACGTCGGCGGTTTCGCGGGACTCTTCTCGATCGGTGACGGCCGGCTCCTCGCGGCGGCTACGGACGGGGTCGGGACGAAGCTCGAGTTCGCGCGGGTCACCGGCCGTCTCGACACCGTGGGCATCGACCTCGTGGCGATGTGCGCAGACGACGTGGTCTGCACGGGGGCCGAGCCGCTGTTCTTCCTGGACTACCTGGCGGTCGGCCGCGTCGTCCCCGAAGACGTGGCGTCGGTCGTCGAGGGGATCGTCGATGGATGTCGTCTCGCGGGCTGCGCCCTCCTCGGCGGCGAGACGGCCGAGCATCCCGGCGTCATGGACGACGATCGATTCGACCTCGCGGGCTTCTGCGTGGGGATCGTGGACGGAGCGGACGTCCTCGGGCCGGATCGCGTTCGCGCCGGCGACGCCTTGATCGGCCTTCCTTCGAGCGGGCTGCACGCGAACGGCTTCTCCCTGGTCCGAACCGTGGTGTCCACGGATGAGCTCGCGATCGCTCCGCCCGCGATCGGTCGCACGTTCGCCGACGAACTCCTGGAGCCGTGCCGGATCTACGTGCCGGAGGTCGTAGCCCTCCACCGAGCCGGGTTGGTGCATGCGGCCGCTCACGTTACCGGCGGTGGGTTGCTCGAGAACGTCCCTCGCGTCCTGCCGCCGGGGCTCGGCGCCCGCATCGAACGAGGGACCTGGACCGAGCCTCCGATCTTCGACGAGATCCGACGCCGAGCCGACGCCACCGACGCCGACATGTTCGCGACCTTCAACATGGGGATCGGGATGGTGCTGGTCGTCGGCCCGGATGAGGTGGACGACGTGCTGTCGCGCGCTGGTGGCTCGACGCGGATCGGCGACGTGGTTCCTGGTTCCGGTTTGCGGATCGATCGAGGCGCGACTGACACGTCGTGACTACGTGCGCGTCACCCCTGCACAGCCGCTTCCGGCCGACCTGTCGGTCTCTCGACGGAGTGCGGAAACGGGACCGATGGCGCATGGAGGCGATGCCGTTCCGTCCCGTTATCTGAGACATGGCCGGGATCGATCCCGCGATGAAGGGTCACCGCGTGCTCGTCGTCGACGATGAGCCGCAGGTGGTGTGGGTGCTCGAGCTCGCGCTGGGATCCGAGGGCTACGACGTCTCGACCGCCCGCAACGGCGTCGAGGCGATGGCACAGATCTCGGCGAACCACCCGGAGCTGATGGTGCTCGACGTGATGATGCCGCGGATGGACGGATGGTCGGTGATGCGCGAGCTCGCGAAGCTGCCCGCCGAGGAACGACCCAGGGTCGTGATGGTCACGGCCCTCGCCTCCGGACGCGACCGCGCGGCCGCGCTCGAGCTGGGTGTCGACGCATACGTCCCGAAGCCGTTCGACATGGACGAGCTGCTCGGTGTGATCCACGGCCTTCAGAAGGCCAGCTGACGTTCGGTCAGTGAGGGAACCGCTGATGGTCCTTCGGGACGACCGTGGTCCCGACCGCCCGAAGCGTGAGGACCGGCTCCTCGAGGAACTCCGCTGCACTCTCGGAGATGTCGGTACGAGCGGTGCCGATCTTCCGGACCTCGAACTCACATCGGCGCGAGGTGTTCCCGACGCTCACGATCCGTCCGGTCGCCTCGATCCAGTCCCCGGCGTAGAGCGGGGCCAGGAATTCCACCGATTCGTACGCGCGGAAGAGGCCCTCGTCGCCGTCGTAGCGCATCGCGAGCTCGGTGATGAGGTCGCCAACGATCTTGAGCTGGGTCGCGCCGGCGACGAGGTTGCCGCCGTAGTGCGCGTCCTCCTGGCCGAGACGGAGCCGGATCTGCGCCGAGGGGAGCTCGGCCGCGCTCATCCGGGGACAACCTTGCCGAACAGGATGCCCCGCACGGGGACCCGCAGCTCGGACCCGTCCTTCTTCCGGACGAAGTAGGTCTCCGCCTCCTCGTCCCACCGTTCGAGGACCCCGACCGCCTCGGACAGATATCCGTTCGGCAACTCGAACTGGAAGGACACGCGCTTGCCGAGATCCTGGGGTGTCACGAGGTTCTCTCGCTTCATGAGGTGCGTAGCCTAGCGAACGAGCCAGGTCCCAAGCGGCCGCTACAGCCGCAGCACCGCCTCCGCGGCGAGCCGGAACAGCTGTTGGCGGCCGGTCTCGTGATGATCCCATCCGCGGGCGTTCCACACGTCGCCCGAAAGGTCGTCTCCCGCGTAGAGCAGCTGCCCGAAGGTGATGCCGCGGAACCGGGCAACCGCGAAGAACGCCGCGGCCTCCATCTCGACCGTGAGGCAGCCCTCGGTCACGCGCCGCGCAGCCTTCTCCCTCGTCTCCCGATACAGAGCGTCGGTGGTCCAGGTCTTCCCGGTCACGTGCGGGATCCCGTGCCGCTCGAGGGTCGCGACGATCGCGGCCACCGCCTCGGGGGAGGGTTGGACCTCTCGTGATGGCGCCAGGTAGTGGTAGCTGGTCCCCTCGTCGCGGATCGCGGCCGTCGGGACGATCACGTGTCCGAGCGCGATCTCCGGGACGAGCACGCCCGCGCCGCCGCAGGCGATCACCCGCGTGACGCCGCGCGCGATCAGCTCCTCCAGGAACGCGGCCGCGAGCGGCGCTCCCACGCCTGGGTGCACGAGCGCGAGGCGCGACCCCTCGACGTTCAGCTCGTACACCGGCACGAGCCCGATCTCGGAGCGGACCTCGTCGATCTCGCGGCCGTCGAACTCGTCGACCGCCTTCGCGATCACGTCCTGGAAGAAGCAGAGCACGGCGTGGTGGGGGATGTCGGTCGGGTCGATGTGCTCGGTGGGCTCGATCACGGCGGTCGGGGACGGATCGAACTCGAGGATCGGTGCGTCGTCCCGCTGCATCGAGCGAGCCTAGCGGAGCTTCGAGATGGTCCCCTCCGGCGGCGTGGGGTAGGAATCGGGGTGCACGGCCCACGCGAGGATCTCGAGCCCGTCGACGATCCTCGGTCCCGGCCGGGAGAAGTACGAAGTGGCGTCCACCGCGTACACGTTGCCGTTGCGAACCGCCGGCGTGTCCGCGAACTCGGCCTGATCCAAGAAGCGGTCCGCCTCTTCCTCGGCTTCCTCGAGGTAATACCCGCAGGGCATGAACACCGTCACCTCGGGGGCCGCGACACGGACCTCGTGCCAGGCGACCTCGCGGCTCGGCTGACCTTTCTCCGCGAGCACGGGGGTCCCGCCGACGATCTCGATCATGTCCGGGATCCAGTGTCCGCCAGCGAACGGCGGGTCGGACCACTCCAGCGCGAACACGCTGACGGTCGGGACGCGCTTCGCCGTGTCGCGGACCTTCGCGATCCGATCGCGCATGGCCGCGGTGATCGCGGCGGCGCGATCTGCGCGATCGAGCATCGCGCCGACGGCGTCGATCTGCGCGACCACGTCCTCGAAGGTCTGGGGATCGAGCGAGATGACCTTCGCGTCCGGGAGTCCGAGCTGGTCGAGCGCCTTCTTGACCTGCCCCGACGGAACGGCGCAGACACGACACAGGTCCTGCGTGAGGATCACGTCGGGCTGCTCTCGGCGCAGCAGGTCCGTGTCGAGGACGTACAGCTGCCCCTGCGCTCCGGTTCCCTGGCCGACCTTGGCGCGCACGGCCTCGTCGATCTCGCGGGGCGTCTGGATGCGGCCCTGGGGGAGAGCGCTCCGGGAGATGACGGGCTTCGTGACGGCATCGGGCGGGTAGTCGCACTCATCGGTCACGCCGATCAGGTCGTCGCCGAGCCCCAGCGCATACACGATCTCGGTCGCCGACGGGAGGAGGGACGCGATCTTCATCGCGGCAAGTTTCGCAAACGATCGTCCGACTGCAACAGGTCGACGAGGTCGGTCAGGGCGCGGCCGGCCGCGGCGCCGTCCAGCACGCGGTGATCGAACGTGAGCGACAGCGTCGCGGCCGGCCGCGCCGCCACCTGGCCTTCGACGACGAGCACACGCTCCGCGATCACGCCGATCGCGAGCGTGACGCTCGTCCCCGGCGACAGGATCGGCGTCCCCGCTTCGCTCCCGTAGGAGCCCGTGTTGGACACGGCGATCGTGGCGCCGGAGAGGTCGTTCGGCGCGAGGGAACCGGCGCGCGCTCCAGCGGCGAGCCGGCGGCTCTCAGCCGCGATCTGGGCGATCCCGAGGGTGTGGGCGTCCCGCACGACCGCGACGACGAGTCCTCGCTCGGTGTCGATCGCGAGCCCGGCGTTGACGGCGTTCGACGCGAGGATCGCGTCGGTGGACCACCGAGCGTTGATCAGCGGATGGTCCTTCGCGACCCGGCAGAGGGCCGCCACGACCACCGGGAGCGGCGACACGCCGAGCTCCTCCCGGAGGGTCTCAAGCGCGCTGCAATCGACCGTCCGGAACGTCGTGACCTGCGGGATCGTCGCCTGTCGCTCGAGGTTCGCCGCGATCGCTCGGCGCGCCGGCGTGAGCTCGATCCGCGTGACATCCAGCGGTCCCGCCGCGGCCGATCGAACGTCCTCCTCCCTCACGCGCCCGCTCGGTCCCGTTCCTCGGACGGTCTCGATATCGACCCCGAGCTCCTTCGCGAGCTTCCGTACAGGAGGTGTCGTTGGCACCGAACCCGACGATGGCTCGCTCGTGGCATCCAGGTTCATGGAGGCGACCGCCCCACCGGTGACCTCGAACGTGACGAGCGGTGCTCCCACGGGGATGTCCTCGCCCTCGGATCCGTGCACGATCCGGATCACCCCCGCGAACGGCGACGGGATCTCGACGACCGCCTTCGCCGTCTCGACCTCCACCAAAGGCTGGTTCAGCTCGACCGTGGCGCCTTCGGCGGCCAGCCATCGGACGATCCTGCCCTCCTCGAGCCCCTCGCCGAGGTCCGGCATCACGAAGACCCGCTCGGCCATCTAGTACGCCACCACCTTCCGCGCTGCATCGCAGATCCGCTCGACGCTCGGGAGGTACAGCTGTTCGAGGGAGGCCGGCGGGTAGGGCGTATCCCAGCCGGTCACCCGGGCCACCGGCGCCTGGAGGTGATCGAACGCGAGCTCCATGATGCGGGCCGCCACCTCGGCGCCGACGCCCACGGAACGGGGTGCCTCGTGCACCACCACGACCCGGCCGGTCTCGCGGGCGCAGCGTTCGAGCGCGACGTCATCGAGCGGCGACAGGCTCCGGAGGTCGACGACGCGAGCGGTGATCGCTTCCTCCGCCAGGATGGCTGCCGCGTCGAGCACCCGTGCGACCATCGCGCCGTAGGCCACCAGCGTCACGGTCTCGCCGTCGCGGAGGATCCGCGCGTCGCCGATCCCCGGGCCGTCGGTCGCGAGCTCCCCGGATTCCTTCGACCAGTACCGCGCCTTCGGCTCGAGCACGATCACCGGGTCGGGATCCGCGATCGCGAGTCGCAACAACCGATAGGCGTCGAGGGCCGACGACGGCGCCACCACCTTGAGCCCCGCCGTGTGGGCGTAGTACGTCTCGGGGCTCTCCCCGTGGTGCTCCTTCCCCTTGATGCCGCCGAACGCCGGGATCCGGAGCGTGATCGACATGTCGACCCGGCCGCGGACGCGCATCCGCATCTTCGCGACGTGATCCACCACCTGCTCCATCGCGGGATAGCTGAACGCGTCGAACTGCATCTCGACCACCGGCCGCCACCCAGCGAAGCACAACCCGACGGCCGCCCCGGCGATCCCCGCCTCGCTGATCGGCGTATCGAACACGCGAGCCTCCCCGTACTCGGCCTGGAGCCCGTCGGTCACCCGGAACACGCCACCGGAGCGCCCGACGTCCTCTCCGAACACGAGGACCCGTGGATCCTCGGCGAGCGCGTCGTAGAGCGCCCGGTTGAGCGCTCCCGACATCGTCCACTCCCTCATCCCAGCGCCTCATCGCGCTGGCGTTCGAACGAGGGGGGCGGGGCCGCGTACACCCAATCGAACATCCACTCGGCCGGCGGCGCCGGCGTCGCGATCACGCCGGCCCGGACCTCGAGCGCGAACGCCTCGGCCTCCTCCTCGCACCCCGTGACGAACCGATCGTCCGCCTGGCCGGTCGCGAGCAGCCAGCTCCGGAACCGCGTGATCGGATCCGTCGCGCGAGCCCGTTCCACCTCGGCGTCCTCGCGATAGCGGGACGCGTCGTCGGCGGTGGAATGCGCCCCGATCCGATAGGTCATCGCCTCGATCAGCGTGGGTCCGTCACCACGCCGTGCCCGCTCCAGCGCCCGTTTCGTCGCTCGATGCACCGCGAGCACGTCGTTCCCGTCGACGCGGACGCCGGGGAACCCGTAGCCCTCCGCCCGGCGCCAGATCTCACCCGCCGTCTGCTCCGACGACGGCAGGCTGATCGCCCACCCGTTGTTCTGGCAGAACAGGATCATCGGCAAGCGCCAAACGCCCGCGAGGTTCGCCGCTTCGTGGAAGTCGCCTTCGCTCGTCGACCCGTCGCCGAAGTACGCGATCGTGACCGCGTCCGTCCCGTCCAGCCGCTGCCCCAGCGCGTAGCCGGCGGCGTGGGGGAGCTGGGTCGCGATCGGGATGCAGATCGGGCCGAACCGGGTTGCGCGTGGATCGTACGGGCCCCCGTGCCACGTCCCGCGGTGGTACTGGAGGTACTGGACGGCGTCGACCCCGCGGACGAGCGCGACGGCGAGCTCGCGGAAGGTCGGCCAGACGAAGTCGAGTTGGCCCAGGGCGAACGCGCTCCCGACCTGCGCCGCCTCCTGTCCTTCGAACCCGGGGTAGACGGTCAGCTCGCCTTGGCGCTGGAGGGCGATGCACTCGCGGTCCAGGCGCCGGGCGAGGACCATCCACCGCAACAGCTGCCTGAGCTCCTCCGGAGACAGCCCGACGTCGGCGTCGCCGACCGGCGAGCCGTCGGGCGCGAGGATGCGCACGGGCTCGGTCCCGGCCCCATGCTCGGGTACGTCGGACACGCGTGAAGCTCCTTGCCGTGGATGCCGAGAGGATAGGGGAACGTCGGCTCGCTAGACTCGGGAGCGCTGTGGTCCCTTCCGCCTATCTCCGCGTGTTCCAGCCGCTCGATGCCTTCGAGCGCGACGAACAGCTCCACTGGGAGCGGTACCTGGTCCAGCGGGTGGACCGGCGACCTCGGACGCGCCGATACGCCGATCGCGTCACCGCCGAGGGGTTCGGGCTCCTGGCCCCGGCGGACGGCGAGCACGCGGAGGTTCGCGTGATCGACGGACGCACGTATCTCTCTCCTCAGCGGCTGCGCCTGCGGGTCCTCGAGGCGATGCTCGCGTTCCGCGGCTCCGAGCCGATGGAGCTGTGGGACACGATCGTGCCGAAGAAGGAAGCCCGACGCGCTCGCCGGCAGCTCGCGCGCCATCGGCGTCGTGACCCGCATGCCACCTCCTTCGTCCACCAGAGCCCGTGGCACGTCCCGATCCGCTGGTTCGCCCTGTTCCGGGATGACGAGCGTCGGATCGGCGAGGACGAGCACGGCCGCATGCGGCTGCGGTACCGCGCGTCGGCGCGTCGCGCGATGCGACGCGCCGAGGACGCCATCCCGGTGCTTCGCCGATCGGACCTCGGTCCGATCGGCGAACTCCTCCTGGACCTCCACCAGTGGTTGGCCGTCTTCGACGCCCGGTCGGTGATCGAGCTCGACTACGGCGAGCTCTGTGACTTCATGACGTGGGACGAGCTCGACGACGATCACAGCGCCGCGGATCTCCGCGAGGCGCTCGATGCGCTCGAACGTCACGAGTACGGTCAGTCGGCCGACGTCTACCAGGGCGTGTTGACGCGCTGGGCCGAGGTTCGCAGCCGCGAGATCATGAACTGATCGCGATCAGCGCGCGAGGCGCTGCAGCAGCTCGTCCCATGCCATCAGGTACGCATCCACGTCGTCGTCCGTCGCGGGGACCGGCACCACAGGACCGGCTCCGACGATCGCCTCCCACACGCCGCGGTTCGCGAGCCACACGCGGATCAAGCGCGTCAGGAGGTCATCGGCGCACGCGCGCGCCTCGTCCGCGTTGGTGACCGGTTCGGGGCGGAACGTGTAGCCGGCCCGGGGACCGAGATGGTGGATGTGCCAGGGGAGTCCGGCAGCCCGAACGGTCGCGGCCATGCCGGTCGCGAGCTTCGCGCCCAGCCTCGCGGTGCTCGCATAGGCCTCGTCCGTGAGGACCTCGAGCATCGTGGCGCGCGCCGCCGCCATCGAGAGCGCGTTGCCGAACAGCGTGCCCCCGGTCGCGATCATGTCGCCGCGCTCGCCGTCGGGGCCTTTCATCTGCAGCAGGACGTGTCCGATCGTCTCGGTCATGCCCCACGCCCCGAACGGCACCCCGGCGGCGATCGACTTGCCCGCGGTGAGCAGATCCGGCTCCAGACCCCACGCGGCGGTCAACCCGCCGGGGCCGACCACCTGCGTGTGCGTCTCGTCCAACGCGAGCAGGGTGCCGGTCGACCGGGTCAACCTCCGGAGCTCGGCGTGGAAGCCGTCCTCGGGCATGATCAACCCGAAGTTGTTCGTGAGCGCGGGCTCCGTGAGGACCAACGCGATCCCACCGGCCGCGAGGGCGGCGGCGAGCGCGTCCGGATCGTTGAACGGGACCACCACGGTATGGGCCTCGCCGCCGATCGGGAGACCGCGTTCCTCGGCGCGGAGCGAGCCGTCGGGTGCGAGCTCGACGAGCGCCTCGTCGAAGTGTCCGTGGTACTTGCCGTCGAACAGGAGCACCTTGTCACGGCCGGTGATGACCCGCGCCACCCGGATCGCCTCCGTGTTGGCCTGCGAGGCGGACAGCGTGAACTGCCACATCGGCAGCGCGTATCGGCGGGTGAGCTCCTCGGCGACGACGATCGCGTCCTCGGTCGGGAGCAGGAACTGGTTGCCCCTCGCCATGCGGTCGGAGACGGCCCGGACGACCGGCTCGGGAGCGTAGCCGCAGAACATCGACATGTCGGCGATGTTGAAGTCCGAATAGGTGAACCCGTCGACGTCGGTGAACCGCGCGCCCCGGCCTTCGGCGACCCAGAGCGGAGCATGGTGGTAGCTCCCTCGGTGCCAGGACATCGGCACGCCGTTCGGCATCACCTTCCACGCGCGGGCCCAGAGCTCCGCCGAGCGGGGTCGTTCGGCGTGGAACCGGGCGTCCTCGGCGTCCTTCAGCTCGCGGACGAGTGCGTGATCGACGGTGGGCGCGCGGAACACGCGCGGAGTGTACGGGGGTGGCCAGGGGCAGGATCGAACTGCCGACACCGCGGTTTTCAGCCGCGTGCTCTACCAACTGAGCTACCTGGCCCGGCACCGGTGGCGGCCGGGCAGCGGTCGCCCACCGAGGTCATCACCAGCGCGTTCGAGTGTAGCGAAGCGAAGCCATCCGGGCTCGGCAACGCCTATCCTGCGCGAGATGGAACGGCTGCACCGCCGCGAGTTCGAAGAGCGGGAGGGTCTCCGCCCCGCGCGCTTCGAAGCGGCTCTCGGACTCATCGTGCTGACCATCTTCGCGAGCGCGTTCGCGAGCGATGCCGGGTGGGTCCGGGTGATCTCGCTGCTCTGCGAGGGCGGTGCGCTCCTCTTCATCTTGTGGACGTCCGACGTCAGCCGCCGGTGGCTCCTCTGGGCTCAGATCGTCCTGATCTTCGCGGTCGGCGTCGCGATCCTCGCGACCGTCTTCGGGAGCGGGAAGACGCCCGTGATCTCGACCGGCCTCGTCGGCGCGTTCATGGCGATCGGCGCGCCGATCGCGATCGTCCGTCGGCTCGCGCTCGAGAAGGTCGTGAATCTCCAGGTCCTGGCCGGCGCGCTGTGCCTCTACCTCCTGATCGGGCTGTTCTTCACGTTCGTGTACAGCATCATCAACGCGGTGGACACCCAGCCGCTTTTCGCCCAACAGTCGGGCGAGGCCTCGTCGGCGAACATCACCTATTTCAGCTTCGTCACGCTCACGACGACCGGATACGGAGACCTCACCCTGCGGGGTAACGGTCCTCGGATGCTCGCCATCACCGAAGCGTTGCTCGGCCAGCTCTACCTGGTGAGCGCGGTCGCGCTGGTGGTCTCCCGGTTCGGTCTGGAGCGGCCCACCAGGCGCGGCGACCCGGACTCCGCCGGCGGGACGTGACGCGCGAGATGGGGTGCGCGCGCTGGCCCGAACGCCTGGATCACGAGGGGTCGGAGGGCGGCGTGCTGCGGGGCTGCTCCGCCCAGTCGTAGATCACCGCCGTACGGAGCGCGAGGTCCTGGACGGATCTGCGGTTGACGATCGCCCAGAACAGCAGCGGGGGGAACGCGACGCAGAGAACCGCCCGGACGAACGCCCCAGCGAACCCCAGCCGTTCCCCTCGCCGGTTGGTCACGCGGAGACCGAGGATGCGATCGCCGTAGCTGCGACCGGTCGACGACCATGCGACGGTGAACAACAACGTCAGCACGATCGCGCCGACGAGGTACGTGCCCTGGTACGTGACCGTCGGGAATCGGAAGCTCGCGCCCCGTCGGAGGAACAGCCACGCCGACCAACCGAGGTATCCGGCGCCGAGGACGACGACGAGGATCGCGAAGTCGATCGCGTTCGCCAAGACCCGGCTCACGATCCCGGCGCGCTCGCCCTGGAAGCTGCGGGCCTCCGCGGGAACGGTCAGGATCGCCGGCGGCTCCGTCTCACTCACCGGTTGCGTCCAGGTCGTCCGGATCGGCGGCCTCCTCCGTCGCGGAGCGGCCCAGCATCCGGCTGACGAGGCCCGAGATCGCGCGGTCGGCGCCGAAGGTCTGCATCCTGACGACCCGAACGCTCTCGCTCGCGACCGTCCCGGTCGAGGTACGGATGATCTCGGGGAGGTCGATCCGCTCGATCACCTCGAGGGAGAGCTTGGCGAGGTCTAACCGAGCGATCACCCGCTCGATGTCGAGCCTGTCGGCGACCGCGTCGACATCGAGCTGTTCGACGACCTCGTTCAGATCGACCGAGGCGACGATCCGTTCGATGTCGACGTGATCGAGCACGAGCTGGGTCAGATCGAGCTGATCGAGGACCAGGTCGATCGCGCGACGGGTCGCTTCGACGGCGACCGCGTTCGCCGCAGCCTCGACCTCAGGGCGCTCCTCGCGCCAGCTCTGGTTCCATCGGCCGACGAGGTCCGCGGCGGCGCGGCGCGGAGCATCGGAGACGGTGCCGATCAGGAACGAGGCGGGTGGACCCGCCGTGCGCCGCCCGAGTTCGGCGACGGTCGCGGCGGTGCGGACCGCCTCGATCGCGAGGCCGAGCGCGGCGCCGACGAGGAGAGCGGCGGGATCGGGCGTGGCCGTGTCCTGGTCATGCTCGGGTGTGCCAGAGGCCATCCGGATGATCTGGATCGAGGCCTCGGCGCCGAGGCTGACCAACCCGACGGCTGCACGTGCGGCGAGGGTGAACCAGTCGGACGGTGGTGAGGACGCCTGCGGCGTCGCGGGCTCCTCCTCGCCACCCCCGATAGGGATCCGGATGACTTCGCTCACGTCCTCCATGATGACGGGCTGGGTTCGTCCGGTCTACCCGGCGATGCGCCAACGTCCCGTGATGCTCGTCTCAGCCGTCTTCGTCCGTCCGAAGGAACGACCCTTCGTCCAGGGGCATCGGCTCCTTGCCGCTCGGCAGGAGGCGGTGGCTCGCGAGGACGGCCTCGGCGACGTCGGCGATCTTCCGATTGGTCCGACGAGCGTGGTCGCGAAGCAGGTGGAAGGCCTGCTGCTCGTCCAGCGAATGGCGCTCCATCAAGATCCCCTTGGCCCGCTCCGTGACGGCTCTGCGTCCGAACGCGCCCTCGAGCGCGTGGTACTCGGCGAAACGCTCCAGCGCGATGTCGATCGAGCTCTGCATCTCCTCCAGATCCGCGGCGTGGGCGATGTAGGAGAAGATGCCGATCCGGGCCGCCTGGTCGATGAATGCTCGATCCTGTACGTCGAGGATCGCGATGACCGGGCACGCGGACTCCCGCACGATCGTGCGGATGAGCTCGAGGGCTTGGTCGGAGTTCTCTCCGACGATGACGAGCGCGACGTCGGGCAGTGCAGCGACGGTCACGTGGCCGATGGTCGCGAGGTCTGCGCCCTCACCCACGACGTCGTGACCGAGCGAATTGACCGTCGTCGTAACTTCTCGCAAGCGTTCCGAGACACCGTCGACGATCAGGACCCGGAGCTTCCTCGTCGATCCGACCATCGCAACGCGCCCCCTTCCGCCTCCACGGTAGCGCATGCCCCCCGAAGCGGGCATCGGCTGCGTGGCTCGGCGGAAAGGTGCTACGGTTGAAGGAGCGGTAGCTCCAGAACACGGTTGCCGCATCCGAGCCCAAGCCTTCGGTCCGAGGGAGAAATCGTTTCCCATCAGGGGACGAAGCGATCGGATCGAGGAGGGCTCGATGCAGGATCCCAGTTCCGCGCCCGGCACGGCCTTCGCGATCCGTGGCGACCGCCGTATCGGCATCGTTCGGCTCTTCGTATCGGGCACGCTCGATGCGTTCACCGCAGCCACCTTCGAGCGGGAGCTGGACGCTGTGGTCCATCCCGGCGGTGCGCTCATCCTCGATCTGGGCGACGTGATCGCGATCGACGGATCCGGACTCGCCGCCCTCGAACGGGTGGCGCTACGCGCCGACCGGGATGCCTGGCGCCTTGCCATCGTCAACAGCAACGAGGCCGTCAGACGCTTCTTCGAGATGAACCGAGATGACAACCTCGTCAGCTCGACGGACGTGTCGCACCTCCTCGACGCCGGTGACGGGGAGTGGTCTCCGATCCCCTTGCCCCCATACCTCGGCCATCCGCAACGCCGAGCTCGACTGACGCTGGCCGACCGTGACTGACTGGCGTGAGCAGGAGGTCCGGAACGAGACCCAGTCCCGCGAGATCAATGAATGGATCCAGCAGTCGAACGATACGCGGGCCGCTGGGCCGACGAACCCGTACATCTGCGAGTGCAGCGACGAGGCTTGTGCATCCACCATCAGCCTCACGCGCATCGAGTACGAAGAGGTCCGCGCGTACGGAACCCACTTCGCCATCGCGCTCGACCACGAGAGCCCTGACCTGGATCTTCTGGTTTCGGAGCGCACCGGGTTCTCGATCATCCGCAAGCTTCCAGGTTTCCCTGCGCGGCTCGCGACCGCATCGGATCCCCGGAGACCGAAGGCGAGACCGTGACCAGCCCGCAGCGACGGAGGAGGGAATGAGATGGGCAGAGGCATAGCGGTTCGCAACGAACGCCAGGGGAGGAGCGCCACAGCGATCACCGCGTCGGTCGGTCAGCGCACCACGCTGCCGCCGTACCAGACGAGGATGTGCGCGCGGTGTGGACACTCGACGACGTTCGTGCTCGAGGACCCGGCCGGAGGATGGTACATGTGCGTGGAGTGCGGCCACTTCGCGTGACCCGCCTCCATCACGCGCAGTCACCCGCCTAGCTCTCGACCTCCGCCGTCCCCACGCGAGACGCCTCCGCGATCCGATACACGGCGAGCTCATACAGCGCGAGGACGATCGCCAGGACGAGGAACCACCCCAGCGAGATCGACGCGAAGAGCAGGATGATCGCGGCCACGATGGCTCCGGCCAGCATCAGGGCATCGCGGCGAGCGCCGACCCAGGCGGCGGCGGGCCCGACCTCGGCACCGCGCACGGCACCGACCCCAGCCCTGCCGACATCCCTGACCCAGGCTCGCGCCCGAACGGCCCACGGGTACGGAGCGGTGACCACCGCCACGATCAGGACGACGAAGAGCACCCAGAGGATGCGCTTCGTGGCGAGCAGCAGCGAGCTCAGGAACGCGCCGATGATCGCCTGCACGGCGGCCTGGTTCTCTGGCTTCGCCATGTCGACCACGTTGCTCGCTTGCGCGATGGCGAAGCGTCGCTCGAGGACGACCACCACGATGAGGGCGGTCACGAGCTGCAGCAGCGTCCGGCGACGGTTCGTCGAGAGGACCAGCGCCAGGGCCGACGCCGAGGATGAAGAGCACGATCGCCAGGACCAGCGTCTTGTTGAAGATGGACACCGCGTCCTGGACCGATGTCAGCTCGTCGCTCTGGAACAGCGTGACGGAGCCGAACGTCGCGGGGAGCGTGACGCCGAGCGCCGTCTCGAGCGACGCCACCGCCTGGCTCGGGACCGTGTCGGCGGTGATCGTCGGGAGCGTGATCGTCCGGTTGAGGATGGCGCTGAGCGTCCCGGAGAGCTGCGCGAGCGCATCGTTCAGCAGCGGCAGGTAGTTGAACACGACCTGGTTGCCCTGCACCGTGAGGACGTCGCTGTTCCCATCGAGCACCGCCACGACCTGCTTGCTGGAGGATCGTGTTCGCGCTCACCCAGAACTGCTGGAACTGATCGCTCGCGAGGACCTTCTGGGCCTGGTCCTGGACGAACCCCTGCAACGAGGACGTCAGCGGTCCCGCGATGAACCCGAGTCTCGGAGCACGTTCGGCGATCGCCGCCTGGACCTTCGACTTGAACGTCGATGGCGGTGAAGACGGCCTGCGTCAGTTGACGCGCGAGCGCCTCCTGGATCGGCGGGATCGCTCGCGAGCGGTCCGACGACGGCGAGGTAGCGATTCGTGTTGTAGACCGTTCGGCGGGCCCACAGGCCGGGCGTGGCGGCCGAGACGGCAAGCACCGCGATCACGATGAACACGACCGCGAAGACCTTGCGGAGCCGAGCCCGCTTCTGTGGTTTCGCTTCGAGCTTCTCGACCTCTTCTTTCAATCGATCGACCTCGGCGCGGACCGCCTCGAGGTCCTCAGGTCCTTGCTGTTCGCTCATGCTGTCCCCCTCCACAACCTGGACTGCGGGTTCGCGACGAACGATAGCCGGTCGCCCGTTCCGCTGCCCGCGAAGCCGTGCTCGGCAATGAACCTGGCCGTATAGTCACCGGAACGGATACGGGAGGGGTCGATGTTCAAAGCACTGCTGATCGGGTTCGTGGTCTTCCTCATCGCGACGTTCCCTTCGACGTGGCTGTTGATGCTGTTCCTCGGCAACGTCGGCGTGGGGGTCGGTTATTGGGGAACGCTGCCGCTGGGGATCCTGGTGTCGGTGCTGCTCGCCGGCGCGTCATCACGCTCGTACATCGTCGCGCGCTGACCTCGCCCGCCTGAGCGGCGTCAGGCCGCATCGCCGTGGCACCGCTTCCACTTCTGCCGTTCCGCACGGGCACGGGTCGTTGCTCCCGCGCTTCGCATCCTCGGCGATGACTTCCGCGCTGACCTCGTCGGCGAAGCGCCCGACGCCGAGAGTCCTTCATCCGTCGCATCGGGGCGTCGACGTGGCCGAAGAAGATCTTGTAGCCGGAGCAGAGGTAATTCAGCCAGGCGTTCGGGGGCCGGCGCCGCGTATCCGCGGCGCCGGCCCAACCCCGAGTCCTTCAGATCCCGAGGATCTGCTTCTTCTTGGCCGTGAACTCTTCCTCGGTGAGGATGCCTTCTTGCTTCAGCTTCGCGAGCTGTTCGAGCTGAGCCGTCGTGTCGTCCCCGCCGCCGGCACTCGGGGCCTGTTCCATACCGGGGTCCTGCTGCTGCATCGCTGCGGCATCTTGGTTCGCGTACTTCTGTTGCTGTCGTCGTCCGACCCGACCCGACACGGCCGTGGCCGTTCCGGCGACCACAGCCGTGCGTGCCGCCATCCCAACGAGCCCGGGACCTCTTCTTCTTCCGAACGCCATCGTTCGTTCCCCCTTCCGCCTCTACGTGTTCGACTTGGCCCACTCGACGGCGGCTTCGACCACCTCGTACGGGAGCCGCTCGAGGTCGAGGAGCTCGCCTCCGGCGTTGATGAGCGCGTCTTTGAGCTTGGTTGCCCAGACGTCTTCCCACACGAGCAGCGCAGCCGACGAGTTCGGCTCGAGCTCCTCGGCCGCGGCTTCGAGGTCTTCTTGGTTCAAGAGCCCGCCGTTCACCCCGCCGAGCTTCGCGAACGCGGCGCCCACGTCGGAATCGAGATCCCCGGCCTCGAGGGCCGCCATGTTGCCCTCGCCGTCCTTGATCACGAACGCTAGGTCGATCACGCGGATGGTGCCCGCATCGACGAGCTCCTGCAACGCGGGCACGATCTCACCCTTGAACTGGTTGCCCGGGAACGCCACGATCATGTACTCCACCGGTCCGATCCCCATCCGATTCCCCTTTCGACCCGAAGGCGCGAAGTCTCTCATGGCTCGCGCAAGCCGTCCTGAGTATCGCGCGGCCGGCCGGCAACCGCATCCCCCGAACCGGATGAACGATCCATGAACGCTCGACCCTTGGCTTTCATCCGATTCGCAGGATGCATGCAGCCGTTCGGCGTGGCTGGATGGTAGGTCGAGGGCGTAACCCGCACCCTCGCGAAGGGAGTTCCTGATGGTTGCTGGATCGCTCGTCGAGTTCATGTGGTGGAGCTTGGCCGTCATCGTCTGGGTGGCGATCGCCTTCTGGCCGGCTCGTGTCGCCGGCCGCAAGGGACATAGTTTCTTCCTGTATCTCCTCTTCAGTCTGGTCTTCTTCCCGGCCGCGCTGATCGTGGCATACGTCGTGCCGGATCGCACCGCGATGATGACCGCCTAGGCTTGCGTGGGAAGGTCGGCCGGTCACGACCGACCTTCCCGCGCAAGACCAGATCGGGCCTTCGAGCGACGAAGGTGCTAGTGTTGCTCGCGCGGCAACTCCAGCCCACGGCTGCCACGTTTCGGAACCCCAACACCCGGTCCGAGAGCGGAACAGCGCGTCGCTGAGCGCGGCGTTGCCCGAGCCCGGGGGGGGTGAGGGGTGCAGAAGATCCATCCGCGTACCAGGTGCTGATCTGTTTCGGGATGAGCCCATCCCACGCATCCCATCCGTACCTCGGGTGGCGCTCGTCGATCGTTTGCGGGGCGCTGGTGACGCTCAAGTGATCTCGATCACCGCTCCGGCCGGCTATGGCAAGAGCTTCCTCCTTCGGCAGTGGGCGCGCGTCGATGAGCGTGACTTCATCGACCATCGCGGCCGACGACCGTCTCTTCACGGTCAGCGAGGCCTTCCTCCTCGCGGGTGAGCTCATCGCCGGCTCCGATCCGTTGGTCCTGGTGATCGACAACGCCCAACTCCTGGACGACGCGGACGTTGAAGCCCTGATCGGGCTCGCGGACCAGTTCCGTGCGTCGTGCCAGCTCGTCTTGGTGGCACGTTGCTCCTTAGCTGCGGTGGCTCGACTCCGCTCGGAGGGCCGACTGCTCGAGATCGAGATGCGTGATCTGGCGATGAGTCTCGGTGAAGCGGAGCTGTTGGTCCGCTCGGTCGATCCGTCGGTTTCCGCAGAGGACGTGCAGGTTCTCGTCGACCGAACCGAAGGCTGGCCGGTCGGCCTCTACCTCGCGGCGTTGGCGAGACGCGACAGGCAGGCGCCGACGGACCCGATGACGGGGAACGAACGCTTCGTCGCCGAGTATCTGCGCGCGGAGGTTCTCGCGCGCCTCACACGGGCCCAGATCCGGTTCCTCGTCCGGTGTTCGGCGCTTGCATTCCTCTCCGGTCCTCTGTGCGACGCCGCATTGCGGCGGACCGGCTCGGCTCGGGTCCTCCGCACGATCGCGCGATCGGGCGCGATGCTGATCCCGCTCGACATGGCCGGACAGATGTACCGCCTCCATCCACTCTTCCGGGACGTGTTGCGAGCTGATCTGGACGATGAGTCAGGTGCCTCGGCGATGATCGCCGCCCGGGCGGCGCTCTGGTGCGAACGTCACGGGCTGATCGATATGGCGATCGAACACGCACAGATCGCGGGCGACGTGAATCGAACGGCAGCGCTCTTCAGCGTGTACGGACTCGATGTGGGGTGGTCCGGCCGGATCGAGCGGATGGACGGATGGGTCGAGTGGCTCGCTGCACGGGCACCGCGCGAGCGCTACCCCGTCGTCGCGTTCTTCGGGACGTGGATCAACCTCCTGCTCGGTCGCGAGCGCGATGCCGCGTTGTCTGCCGTTGTGGCACAGGATGCTCAGGTCACCGGCCTCATGCCCGACGGGAGCTCGCACGAGGCATGGGTCTTCGTTCTCCGGGCGGCGATGTGTCGTCACGGGGTGGACGCCATGGAGAAGGACGCCCGGCTCGCGATCGAGACCCTGGAGCCGTACAGCCCCTGGCAACCGACCGCGTCCCTTCTCCTCGGCATCGCCTTCATGTTGTCCGGCGATCTGGATGAGGCCGACCGTTACCTCGCCGACGCGACCGAGACGGGTGAGGGGCACTACGCGCTCATCACGCTCGCGATCGCCTCGGCCGAGCGGGCCTTCATCGCGATCCTCCAAGGCCGGTGGAACGACGCTGCGGCCTGGGCCGCTCGTGCGTGCGACCTTGCCGACCGCGAGCCCGTACGACCCTTCGCGGCCCACGGTCCGGCACATGTCGCCGCGGCGCGCGTCGCGCGCCACCGCGGTGAGACCGAAGCCGCGTTGGCGCATCTCGCGATCGTGGAGGAGTCGCTTCCCGCATTGAACGGGTCCCTGCCCTACCTCGCGATCCAGGTCCGACTCATGTTCGCGCGATGTGCGCTTGCCCTCGGTGATGAAGAGCTGACGCGCCGACGGCTGGACGAGATATCCGAGTTGATCCGCCGCTCGGGCACCTTCGAGAAGCTCGCGCGGAGCGCCGACGAGCTTCGCAGCCAGCTGACCGCTGCCGAACACAAGGTCGCGAAGGATCTGCGGCTGACGGGCGCGGAGCTTCGATTGCTCCCCCTGCTCGCCACCCAGCTCACCTTCCGCGAGATCGGTGAGCAGCTCCACCTCTCACAGCACACGGTGAAGGCGGAGGCCATCTCGATCTACCGCAAGCTCGGTGAAACGTCCCGGAGTCGCGCCATCGAGCGGTCGCGTTCGATGGGTCTGCTGCCCGACTGATCGGCCTATCAGGACCGGCTTGGAGCCAACGGCGTCCGGCACGTTCCATCCCATTCGCGTGATGCGCGAGGGGATCGTCTTCGTCCTGTATGGAGTCCTCAGCTCCTCTATCCGATGCGGTCGAGGCGGCGGAGCCAGGTCAAGGAGGCACGACACGGGCAAGCTCGACCCGAAGATGCGAGCGCTCGCTCGACTCGCGGCGTATGTCGCGCTGGACGCCTCCGCCCATGCTTACGTGCGCGCCGTGGAAGTTGCCGTGAGGAGCGGCGCCTCGCCCGATGAGATGGTCGGCGTTCTCTTCGCGGTGGCGCCGGTCGTGGGCGTCGCCCGCGTGGTATCGGCCGCGCCCAAGCTGGCGTCCGCGATGGGCTTCGACGTCGATCGCGCGATCGAATACCTGACCACGAACGCTACCGAGGCAACCGGTTCGCCCTGAAGCCTTGACTCGTCTGGATCCGCTCACGGGACCGGCGGGCGGTGGGAGGCCAGCGCTGCTTCGAGTTCGGCGGCGGCCTCGCGCGTGGCGACTTCGCCGATCACGGGTGCGATCGCCAGGAAGACGCCGGTGATCTCATCGAGGTCGGCGCCTCCATCGATCGCCGCATCGACGTTCGAGAGATAGGAGGGCAGCTCCCCCCGGAGCGCGATCGTGGCAGCGAGCCGGGCGAGCGCCGAAGCCTTCGCATCCAACCCCGGGGCGGCTGCCTGGGCGTACGCACCGACCACAAGGGCGAGCGCGCGTTCGTCGTGCATGCTCAAGCGACGCAGTATCTCCTCAGGTTCATCCACGGGGGTCTCCCGTCTCTTGTTCGCGCCAACCGTAGGGCCGACGCGATCGTTGCGCATCCCCCGTTCGGGATGGAAACGTCACTGATGCCTGGCCCGTGGCACACTCGTCGACGTGCCCGAAGGGATGAACGTCGAGCTCGCCCACAAGCTCTCCGAACGCGAGGAAGAGGAGGCCAAGGAGAAGCGGCGGTGGCAGGAGCTGGCCGAGATCGGAGAGGTGATCATCCTCGCGATCGTTGCGGTCGCCACCGCGTGGAGCGGGTATCAGGCAGCCAAATGGGACGGACGCCAAGCCTTCCAGTACGGCACCGCATCGCGGCTTCGCGTCCAGGCTGATGAGGCCGACACGCTCGGAGGACAGCAGCGGTTGCTGGACGTTTCCACGTTCAACACATGGATCCAAGCCCATGAGGAGGGCAACGAGCGGCTCGCGGATCTGTACGTCCGGCGGTTCAGCGACGAGTACCGGGTTGCGTTCGATGCGTGGCTGAAGACCCATCCGTTCACCAACCCGGATGCGCCGGCGGGCCCGATCTTCATGCCCGAGTACCACAACGCGCAGACCGAACTGGCCGCCACGTTGAACGAACAGGCCGATACCGCCTTCGAGGCGGGACCGCCGCCCGTGAGACGGCGGACCGATACGTGCGCCAGACCGTGCTCCTCGCGACGGTGCTGTTCCTGGTGGCGATCGCGCAGCGCTTCAAGTTCCGGGGCGTTCGGATCGCTGCGACCGATCCTCGCCGCCGGCCTCATGGTCGTGGCGCTCGCAGGCGTCGTCTCGCTTCCTCGGATCTGAGCTGGGTCGGACGCGTCGGTCGCCAACCACCACCCGTGGTGGGTCTCACATCGTCCGATTCGGGGGATGCAGACCCCGCCCGCATGCAGCGAAGATGCCCGTCGATGGTGCTCCGCAAGGCGTCCTGGGGGGGCGGACCGTGACGAACCTCGATCTCGCGCGGCTGCAGTTCGCCTCCACGAGCATCTACCACTTCCTGTTCGTGCCCGTGACGATCGGCCTCGCCTTCCTGGTGGCCTTGCTGCAGACGACCTGGCACCGGCGTGGCGACGAGGCCTACCTCCGGCTGACCCGGTTCTTCGGCACGCTCCTCGTGATCAACATCGCGATCGGCGTGGTGACGGGCCTCGTCCAGGAGTTCCAGTTCGGGATGAACTGGTCCGCCTACTCACGCTACGTCGGCGACGTGTTCGGAGCACCGCTCGCGATCGAAGGTCTCGGCGCGTTCTTCCTGGAGTCCGTCTTCCTCGGGCTGTGGCTGTTCGGATGGGGAAGGCTCTCGCCCCGCGTACATCTGGCGACGATCTGGGCGGTCGCGGGCGGCGCGGCGCTGTCCGCGGCCTTCATCATGGCCGCGAACTCGTGGATGCAGCACCCCGTCGGCTACGCGGTGGTCGATGGCAAGGCGCAGCTCACCAACATCTGGTCCGTGATGACCAACCCCGTGTTCGTATGGGGTTATCTCCACGTGCTGCTCGCTTCGCTCGTCACGGGATCAGCGATCATGCTCGCCGTGTCCGCGTGGCACCTCCGACACGACGTTCAGGTCGATCAGTTCCGCAGGACCGCATCACTCTCGCTCGTCGTGCTCCTACCGGCCTCGCTGTTCGCGATGATGGTCGGCAGCCACCTCGGCGTGATCGAGACCACGTACCAGCCGATGAAGGTCGCGGCGATGGAGGCGCAGTGGGAGTCCTGCCAGCCCTGTTCCTTCTCGGCCTTCCAGATCGGCGGCGGGAAGAACGACGAGACGCCGACCAAGATCATCGCGATCCCCCATCTGCTGTCGCTGCTCGCGGACGATCAGTGGGATGGACCGGTCCAGGGCCTGAACGAGCTCAACCAGCAATACCAGCAGCTGTACGGGGTGGGGAACTACGTCCCGAACGTCTTCATCCAGTACTGGTCGATGCGCGTGATGGCCTACCTGGCGGTGGTGGTGTTCCTGATCGCGCTCCTCGGCGTGTACCTCCTGTGGCGGAAGAAGCTGATGAGCACCAGGTGGTTCCTGTGGCTCGCGATCTGGGCCGCAGCCATCCCCTTCGTGATGAACACGGCCGGTTGGTTGCTCACCGAGAACGGGCGCCAGCCGTGGATCGTCCAGGGATTGATGCAGACGAGCCAGGGCGTCTCGCCCTCCGTCAGTGCGACGTCGATCTGGATCAGCCTCTCGATCTTCGTCCTGCTGTACGGAACGCTCGCCGTGGTCGACTGGACCCTGATGGTGCGCTACGCCCGGAAGGAGCTTGCCCCGGTGGGCGAAGCGGACGAACACGACCTGAGCGAACGCGGCGATGGCGTACTGAGGAGGGAGATGGGTCTCCAGGTCTTCTGGTTCATCGCGATCGCTGTGCTGTGGACCGGCTTCTTCGTGTTGGAGGGCTTCGACTTCGGTGTCGGGATGCTGCGCGGGGTGATCGGCAGGAACGAGGCGGAGCAGCGTGTCGTCATCGCAACGATCGGCCCCGTATGGGACGGCAACGAGGTCTGGCTGATCGTGGCGGGCGCCGGGATCTTCGCAGCCTTCCCGTCCTGGTACGCGACGATGTTCTCGAGTCTCTACCTCGCCATGGTGTTGCTGCTGGTCGCGTTGATCGTCCGAGGTGTGTCCTTCGAATTCCGCGGCAAGCGCGCCGGCGCAGCGTGGAGGAAGAACTGGAGCCGGCTGCAAACAGCGGGAAGCTTCTTGGCGCCGTTGTTGATCGGCATCGCCCTCGCCGATCTGCTCCACGGTCTACCGATCGATTCCAGCGAGGAGTTCACCGGGAACTTCTGGGATCTCCTCAGCCCGTATTCCGTGTTCGCGGGCCTGACGTTGGTGCTCCTCTGCGTGCTCCACGGGGCGACGTACCTGTCGCTCAAGACCGACGGAGAGCTTCGGGAGCGCGCGCACCGTCTGGCTCGTCGATCCACCGTCGTCACCGGCGCCGCGGTCCTGATCTTCGGCGTGTGGACCCAGGTCGTGATCCATCACGGAGCGTTCCCGGACTTCCTCACCGTGGGCGCGGTCCTCGCGATCGTGGCGTCGGCGTGGCTGCTGGGTGAACGTCGCGAAGGCTGGGCGTTCGCGATGACCGCGTTCGCGATGGCGGCAACGGTCCTGACGTTCTTCACCGACCTCTATCCGAACGTGATGGTGTCGAGCACCGACGCTGCGTACAACCTGACGGTGCAGAACGCGTCGTCTGCGCCGTACGCGCTCAAGGTGATGACGATCGTGGCGGTCATCTTCCTTCCGGTCGTGATGATCTATCAGGGCTGGACGTATCACGTCTTCCGGAAGCGGCTGGCGAGCCCGGCCGGCTACAGGAGTCACGCCGGTAGAGTCCTGAGGCCGTGCGCCCGCTCGACCCCCGACTCCTGCGACGTGTTCGGCCCGCGCGTGTCGCCCTCGCGGTCGACGTCCTCTTCGGGTTCCTCGCCACCATCGCGCTGCTGATCCAGGCGACGTTGTTCGCGTCGATCGTGGCTCGCGCGTTCCAGCATCGAACGACCGATCCCCGAGCGATCATCGCGTTCGGTGTGGTCGTGATCGCGCGTGCGCTCTTCGCCTCGGGTTTCGAGGCGACCGGCCGGAGAGCGGCGGCGCTCGTCACGTCCGAACTCCGGATGGCGTTGGTGGAGCGACGGCTGATCGGTGCGCCACGCGCGGTGGACGGGGCCGAGGCCGGGGAGATCGCAGCCGCGGCGGTGGCGGGCGTCGACGGGCTGGAAGCCTACTTCGCCCGCTACCTCCCGCAGCTCGTGTTGGCCGTGCTCGTACCCCTCGCGGTGCTTGCCTGGACGGCGGCGATCGACCTGACCTCAGCCGCGATCATGCTGGTGACACTGCCGCTGATCCCCGTCTTCATGACGCTGATCGGCCGGTACACCGAGTCGAAGACCCGGGCACGATGGGTGGCGCTGACACGGCTCTCGAACCACTTCCTCGACGTCGTCCGGGGCCTCCCAACGCTCCGAGCGTTCAACCGTGGCGCCTCGCAGGCGGATCGGATCGAGGAGGTGAGCGAGGCGTACCGGCGGACGACGATGGAGACGCTCCGCGTGAGCTTCCTGTCCGGAGCCGTGCTCGACCTGGCCGCGACGTTGGCGACCGCGCTCGTTGCCGTCACGCTCGGCGTCCGGCTGGTCGAGGGATCGGTCGGCTTCCGACCCGCGCTGACGGTCCTGCTGCTCACTCCCGAGCTCTACGTTCCCGCTCCGCAGTCTGGCGGCGCAGTTCCACGTGAGCGCCGACGGGCTGGCCGCCGCGGAGCGGATCCTCGATCTGCTCGAGGCGCCGGAGGGTCGGCCGTCAGGCACCGAGCACGTGCCGACCTCGTGGGGGTCGATCCGTTTCGAGCACGTCTCGATCGAGAACCCCGACCGAGGCAGCAGGGTCCTCGATGGCTTCGACCTCACCATCGAACGCGGTGAGGTCGTGACGTTGGTCGGTGCGAGCGGTGCCGGCAAGAGCACGGTCGCCGCCCTGATGCTCGGTCTGCGCTCACCGGACGGCGGCTCGATCACCGTTGGCGGCGCGGACCTCGCCACGATCGACCTCCGGGAATGGCGGACGCAGGTGGCGTGGGTCCCCCAGCGCCCGACCGTGTTCCGCGGCTCGGTCCGGGACAACATCGCGATCGGCAACCCGTCCGCCACCGACGAGCAGATCGAGCTCGCAGCGGGGGCCGCGGGTCTCGACGAGGTGGTGAGCGAGCTGCCGCGCGGATACGAGACCCGCCTCGGCGAGGGAGCCCGGAGCCTTTCGGCCGGCGAGACGCGACGCGTCGCCCTCGCGAGAGCCCTGGCTCGGCAGGCGCACCTCGTGATCCTCGACGAGCCGACCGCGAACCTCGACGCCGAGAGCGCCCGCACGATCGCGGCCTCGATCCGCCAGCTCAGACCGGACCAGGCGGTGTTGCTGATCGCGCACAGCCCCGAGCTGGCGGGCTCGGCCGATCGCGTCGTCCGGATCGAGGGCGGGAAGGCGGTCGCGGTCGCCGACCCGGCGGTGATCCCGTGAACACGCTGCGGGAGCTACTCCGGATCGCGAGGTTGCCACGTGCGCGCGTGGTTGCGTCCGTCGCGCTCGGCTCGCTCTCGGTGCTCCTCGGCGTCGGCTTGATGTCGCTCGCCGGCTACGTCATCTCTCGCGCGGCCGAGCACCCACCGATCCTGTCCCTCACCGTCGCGATCGTGGCCGTCCGGGCATGCGGCATCGGAAAGCCCGTGGCCCGATACTTCGAGCGCCTCGAGCGGCATGATCTCGCCTTCCGCGTGCTGGCCCGGATGCGCGTGGGCTTCTATCGGAAGATCGAGCCGCTCGTTCCGGGACGCCTGCCCGAGCTCCGGCGGGGCGATCTCCTCGCGGCCATGGTCGGCGACATCGACGCCTTACAGAACCTGTTCCTCCTCGGTGTCTCGCCTCCGCTCGTTGCCATCGTCGCCGGCGGCATCTCCGTCGCGATCGCAGCAGCCTTCCTCCCATCCGCGGGCTTGATCCTCGCCGTCGGCCTGCTGGCCGGTGGGATCGGTATCCCGGCGCTCGCGGCGCTGGTCAGTCGTCGCGCCGGTGCGCGACAGTCCGCGGCGCGGGGCGAGCTCACCGCCGAGCTCGTTGACCTCTTGCGCGGCGCTCCGGAACTCGCGGTCCTCGGCGCTGACGAACGGGCCGTCGAGGCGGTCCGAGCGCTCGACGAGGAGCTGGTGCACCTCGCACGTCGAGACGCGCTCGTGAGCGGGTTCCTCGAAGGTCTGTCCGTCGCCGTGGCCGGACTCACCGTCGCCGGTGTCCTGGTCGTCTGCGCGTCTGCGACGGTCGCCGGCACGCTCGACCGCGTGATGGTTGCCTCGCTCGCGCTCCTCGCGATGGCGTCGTTCGAGGCCGTGACGCCGCTTCCCGCCGCCGCACGCGTCCTCAGCGCGACGATCGCATCGGGGCGCCGGCTGCTCGCCATCACGTCGCACGCGCCGGCCGTCGTCGACCCCCCGAGCCCTGCCGATCCGCCACGGGATCCGACGGTGACGCTCGAACAGGTCGGGTTCGGCTACGCGGACGAAGAGTCGTGGGAACTCCTCGACGTGAACCTCCGCATCGCACCGGGGCGGACGACAGCCCTCGTGGGACGCTCGGGGGCGGGCAAGAGCACGATCGCGGCATTGATGGTCCGCTTCCTGGACCCGGACGCCGGCCGAGTCGCGGTCGGCGGAACGGACGCGCGCACCCTGCGACAAGACGACGTCCGCTCGTTCGTGACGCTGGACGCTCAGGACGCCTATCTCTTCTCGACGACGATCCGGGAGAACGTCCGTCTCGCGAAGCCCTCGGCGGACGAGGAGGCCATCGAACGGGCACTCCGACGCGCTCAGATCTGGGACTGGATCGCGTCGTTGCCAGATGGCGCGGACACGTACGTCGGCGAAGAAGGGACCCTCGTGTCCGGCGGCGAGCGCCGGAGGATCGCGCTGGCGAGGACGTTCCTGGCCGACGCGCCGGTCGTCGTCTTGGACGAGCCCACGGCCCATCTGGATCCGGAGACGGCGGAGCGGCTCGTCGATGACGCTCTCCACGCGACCGAAGGCCGGACGGTGCTGTTGATCACGCACCGGGTGGAGGGTCTGGATGCGGTCGACCGGACCGTCCGGCTCAGCCGCGGCCGCCTGGTCCCGTCCAGGTCCGTTCCCTCAGAGCGCGTCTAGGCGAGCATCCCCCGAAAGGGATGATGCACGGTCGCCGTGGCCCGCTTAGGCTACGCGGACGGAGCTCGCGCGAAGCGCGGGCAGGGAGGAGCTGTAGATGCTTGCGACCGAATGGTCATTCGGGAACGTCTTGTGGACCATGCTCGTCTTCTTCTTCTGGTTCATGGCGATCTGGATCTTCATCATGGTGTTCTCCGACATCTTCCGGCGACGGGATCTGTCCGGGGCGGCGAAGGCAGGTTGGATCATCCTGATCTTCATCGTGCCGTTCCTCGGCGCGATCATCTACATGATCGCCCGGCCGAGGATGACCGAGCAGGACAAGGAAGATATGGCGCGCATCCAGGAGGCCGAGCGCAGGGTCTCGGGCTACTCCCCGGCGGACGAGGTCGCGAAGCTCTCGAAGCTCCGCGACGAGGGCAAGATCACCGCCGAGGAGTACGAGGAGATGAAGAAGCGCGCGATGATGCAGATCTGAACCTCGGAGGGCTCCCAGTCGTTGGGATCGTCGCGGCGATGGCGATCTTCATCGCCATCGCCGCGACCCCTCCACCGATAGCCGGGGCCTAGCCCAACCGTTCCGTGAGATGTGCACCCACGCGCATCGCGTTCGCCATCGCGGTGAGTGCCGGGTTCACCGCCCCGATGCTGGGGAAGAAGCTCGTGTCCACGACGTAGAGGTTGTCGAGCTCGTGCGCCTTGCAGTTCTCGTCGAGCACCGACGTCGCCGGGTCGTGACCGAATCGACACGTGCCGACCTGGTGCGCGACCCCCGCGATCGGGATGCTCATGTGCATGTAGAAGTTCTTTTGGAGCACGTGGTGATCGGCCATGCCCGCATGGTTCAGCAACTCCTTGAGCTCGTGATACAGCCGGTCGGCCTCCTCGTCGTTGTTCGACGTGTACGACAGGTGGACGTTGCCGTCGCCGTCGAGAGTGACTCGGTTGTCCGGTGATGCGATGTCCTCGGTGGTAAGCCAGAAGTCGACGACGTGGCGGGCGGTCTCGGCGAGCGTGAAGTGCGGAGCGAACTTGGTCAGGAGCGGCTCCTCGCCCTTCATCGCCTCGGCGTTCGACTTCCCGACCATCTGGATCTGCCCGACCGGGAAGTCGTAGTCCTTGGCGCCGAGGTAGAAGTCGTTCAAGGCCAGCGTCTTCTGGAACACCGTGTCGTTCGGCTCCTTCGAAAGCGCGACCACCGCCTTGCTGTTGTGGAACATGTAGTTCCGTCCCACCTGATCGGAGCCGTTCGCGAGCCCGTTCGGATGCTGGTCGTTCGCAGAGGACAACAGGATCTTCGCGGTATTCGTGGCGCCGGCCGACAGCGCCACGATGTCGGCCTCGTAGGTCTCTTCGGCGCCGTCACGAGACACGACCACGCTCGTGACCGCACCGCCCGATGCATCGGTCACGAGCCGCGTGACCTCGGCGTTCACGAGGAGCGTCACGTTGGGTTCGTCCAGGATGGGACGCACCGCGATCGACTCGGCGTCCGACTTCGCATGGACGAGGCACGGATAGCCGTCGCACCACGTGCATCGGATGCAGGTGCTCATCGCGCGATGCGCCTCGTTCAGCATGATCCCGCACGGGGCGTGGTACGGGTGGTACCCGGCCGCCGTCAGGTCGTCCGAGAGCTGCTGGATCCTCGGCTCGTGGGACACCGCGGGGAACGGGTACTGCTTGCTCCACGTGCCCTCCGTCGGGTCCTCGCCGTGGTTCCCGTGGACCTGATAGAGCCACTCGGCCTTGGTGTACCAGGGCTCGAAGTCGTCGTAGGAAAGTGGCCACGCGGGAGACACGCCGTCGACGTGCTTCAGCTCGCCGAAGTCCTCGGGCCGCAACCGGTACAGAGCGGCCCCGTACATCTTCGTGGCGCCGCCGACGAAGTAGTGAACCTGCGGCTGGAACGCCTTGCCGTCGGCGTCGTACCACGTGTCCTCCGAGATGTACCGCCCTTCGATGAACACCGGGTCGGGCTCCCAGTTCTCGCTCTCGCGAGGCAGGAAGTCGCCCCTCTCGAGGAGCAGGATCTTCTTGCCCGACGGCGCGAGGGTGTGGGCGAGCGTGCCGCCGCCGGCTCCCGTGCCGATGATGATCACGTCGTAGCGCTCAGCCATCGTCATCCCCCCAATCGATGTGTGCGGCGTCGGAGCTGTCCAACTCCTCCGGCGCGTCGATCCGACGGAAGTAATCCCAGGACCAGCTGATGAACGCGTCGACGCGCTGCCGCGTCCCGCTCATCAACCAGGCGTGCACGCCGAGCCAGGCGGCGAAGGCCACGGGGCCGTGGAGCTCGTGGCGGTGCTCACCCATCTCAGCGATGGCGGCGTTGCGCCCGATCATCGCCATGATCCCCTTGTCGTGGTACGTCGAACGGTGTCCGCGGTTCGCCGTGGATATCGGCCGCGATGTTCTTGGCCGCCCAGACGCCCGCCTGGAGGGCGACGGAGCCGAGCTGCGGGAAGGCGTTGCCTTTGGCGTCGGGGATGTTGGCGATGTCGCCCACCACGTAGACGTTCGGGTGGTCGGTGACGGTCAGGTCCGCCTGCACGTCGATCCGTCCACCGCGCCCCTGCTTGAGACCGGAGCGGTCCGCCAGCGCACCCGCCTTGATCCCGCCGCCCCAGATCACGCAGTGCGTGCGGGATCGTGTCCGCCGTCGGAGAGGACCACGTGACCGGCAGCGAGTCTCATTCGCCGATGTCGGGTCCGCAGCCGCAGCTCCACCCCCGTCTTCTCGAGGTCCTTAGAGCTCTTCGCGTCAGTTGTGCGCCTTCGGCGAGAACGGGCCGAGCCGCGTCGCCCAGGTCCACCAGGATCACGCGCGTCTTCTCCAGGGCGAGGTCGTGGAAGCGGGACGGAAGAACGTGCCGGATCTAGCTCCGCGAGCGCGCCGGCCACCTCGGTGCCGGTCGCGCCCGCACCCGACGATCACGAAGTTCAATGCGCCCTCGTCGATCTTCGAGGGGTCGCGCTCGGCGTCCTCGAAGACGGCGAGGATCGTGACGCGGAGCTCCAGCGCGTCGTCGAGCGAGTACAGCCGGGAACACGTTCCCGCGACCCCGGCGTGTCGAAGAAGTTCGCCTGGCTGCCGGCCGCGAGGACCAGGTAGTTGGCCCGAGCGTCTGACCGTCGTCTCCGCGTGGACCACTCGGCGTTCCAGGTCGAAGCGACCTCACCCAGCTTCACGTCGATCGTTCGTGGCGCTTCGGAAGAGCTGCCGATGTCCGCCGAAACGTCGACCGGGCGCCAGCTGATACGTCGCGACCTGATACAGCAGCGGCAGGAACTGGTGGTAGTTCGTGCTTGTCGATCAGGGTGACGTGGACGTCGTCGATCGTGCTTCGCGAGCTCTCTCGCGGCATCCGCCGAGGCCGGCGCCCCACGACGACCGCGCGATGCGACCTCCGGGTCGTGTCACCCACCTCCCATCACGTCTCGATCCCCCAGCTTCCGGTCCACGGCGATCCGGCTGCAGCCGGAGCACGCCGGCCCCCGTCCGCAGCGCGTTCGGCGGACACGTCATCGGCTCGATCGCGATCCCCCGCCGCCGGCGGAGGGCCGGCTCCAACGTGTCGCCCGTGTAGATCATCAGGTAGTCGAACCCTCGTCCGGCCCAGACCGTGACGGCTCGCTCCGTCCGGCGACTCGACCGACGCGCGCCCGCCCGTCATCGTCGCGAGCCAGGTCCGTGAACGCGGTGTCGAGCTGGGTCGCGCCGATCGTCGTCGCGTTCGTGAAGTCGAAGGCGTTCCCGCGACCGGCTCGTCGGTCGTCGGCAGCCCTCGTTCGTCGGTCGACCAGCGGCGCGTGGCCGGGATCGTGAGGAACGCGTCGTCGATCGGTCCACCGAGCGTGACGTACGGGTGGAACCCGATGCCGAACGGCGCCGGTCCGTGCCGAAGGTTCGTCGGCCGTCGGGTCGCGGTCAGCCCCTCGCGGTCAGTTCGTAGGCGACCTGGAGCTCGAGCCGCCAGGGGTACGCCGGTTGCGGGTGGAGGACGCATCCGAGCTCGACCTGCGACTCCTTCGTGCCTAGGACCTGCCACGGGAGCCACCGGACCAGTCCGTGGATCGCGTTGCCCCGCGCGGGCTCATCGAGTGCGGCCTGTGCCTCGAGCCGTAGCGCGAGTACCGGCCGTCCTCGAGCCGGTTCGGCCACGGCGCCAGGATCTGTCCGCGGCCCGCCGAGGACATCTCCTCGACGCCGAACCCGTCGATCACGTCGTGTCGCCGACGCGATACGAACGCAGTGTCGCTCCAACTTCGGTGACGATCGCTTCCTGATCGCCGTCACGGATCTCGTATTGCTGCCCGGACGGCGGAGCGATCCCTGAGACCTCAGCGAGAGCCATCAGGCATCCGCCCGGCGCGGGTGGCTCTCGCCGTACGGCGTACGAGCGGAGGGTCGCCCCGACCTCGGTGACACCGCTCGCTGGTCCAACGAGATCTCGTGCTGGAGCCCCGAAGGCGCCGGTCAGGGGAGCGGACATCGATACGCTCACAGCTCGGCGATCGTTCCATCAGGATGAGTCGCCCCGCGGCCTCGATCATGGCCAGGTGCGAGAACGCCTGCGGGAAGTTCCCGAGGTGATGCCCAGTCTCCGTGTCGAACTCCTCGGCGTAGAGACCGAGGGGCGAGGCCACGCGGAGGAGCCGCTCCAGCAGGTCCCGCGCCCGCTGTTCCTCGCCGATGATGGCGAGCGCAGAGACGAGCCAGAACGAACAGATCAGGAACGTGCCCTCCTTCCCCGAGAGACCGTCGTCGGTCTCGTCGGTCCGGTACCGGAGGACGAAGCCGTCCTCGGTGAGCTCGTCCGCGATCGCGAGCACCGTCGCCCTGAGCCGGTCGTCGTCCGGCGGAAGGAACCCGAAGATCGCCGCGAGCAGCACCGACGCGTCGAGCGCGTCGGTCCCGTAGTGCTGCGTGAGCACACCCTTGTCCGTCACGCCGTTCTTCAGGATGTCGGCTTGGATCTCGTCGGCGGTCATCCGCCACGAGGCCTCGCAGTTCCTTGTCTCCGCGGATCCCGGCGAGCTTCGCGGCGCGATCCATCGCCACCCAGCACATGAGCTTCGACGAGACGTAGTGCTGCGGCGCGCCGCGGGCCTCCCAGATGCCCTGGTCCGGTTGCTGCCAGACCTTCTCTGCGCAGCTCGCCTGCGACTCCACGATCGGCCAGAGCCGACGCGGGAGACGCTCGCTCCCCTGCGTGTGCAGCAGGACCGAGTCCAGCACGGCGCCGAACACGTCGTTCTGGCGCTGGTCGAACGCGCCGTTCCCGACCCGCACCGGCCGGGCGCCGGCGTAGCCGGACAGGTCATCTCGAGTGGTCTCGGTGAGGTCCCGCCGCCCGTCGATCCCGTACATGATCTGCAGCGACCCGTCCTCGGTCGGCTCGACGTCGGCGACGAACTGCATGAACTCGTCCGCCTCCCAATCCAGGTCGAGCAGGTGGAGGGCGCGGAGCGTGAACGTGGTGTCGCGGATCCAGGTGTAGCGGTAGTCCCAGTTCCGCTCTCCGCCAGGCGTCTCCGGGAGCGAGGTCGTGAGCGCCGCGACGGTCGCGCCGGTCGGCATGTACGTGAGACCCTTGATCGCGAGCGATGAACGCTCGATCGCCTCACGCCACGGGTGATCGATGGTGCGCGCCCGGTCCAGCCAGCCTCGCCAGAACCTCGCCGTGGCTGCGATGCGCTCGGCCGCCTCGTCGACGTTCGTCGGGCCGGACAGGTCGCCGGCCCATGACAGCGAGCAGAAGAGCCGCTCGCCCGCCGTCATCGCGTGTCGCGCGCGAACCCTTCCCCCTTCGATGCCGAGCGGCATGTCCGTCGCGAGCCGGATCGTCGTCCCTGCGCCGGACGCGTCCGCCATGTGACGACTGTCATCCATCAGCGTCCAGGTGGCCTCCGTCGCGCCGTAGTCGAACACCGGCTCACAGATCGAGATCGATCTCGACCTTCCCCTCGATACATTCGACGGTGCGCACCAACGTGTGATCCGCGTCGTCGTCGACCGGCGGCCGGGTATGCGGAGTGACGGAGTCCTCCCCTTGCCGTGTGCCCATCGTGAGGGCGTCCCTCACGATGACCCACCCATCCGGGGTTCGCCACGTCGTTACCAGCGTGTTCGTGCCCGGTTCGTACACGCGCGAGATGGGCACGTTCGTCCCGAACGGCGCCAGCCGGAAATTGCCGGCCTCGCGGTCGAGCAGGGTGCCGAAGATGCTCGGCGCGTCGAAGCGAGGGACGCAGAGCCAATCGATCGATCCGTCGACCGCAACGAGCGCGCCGGTGTGGCAATCGGACAGGAACGCGTACGAGTCGATCGGTGGGAACGGCGAGGGCATCGCCGCGCTCTGGCCGTTGTCCGGAGTCATGATGCGATCCAGGGCTCGTGCCAACGGCCATGTCCAGCCACCAGCTCGTCCGCCGCTTCGGGACCCCACGACCCTTGGGCGTATGGGTGCACCGGCGGCGGCGAATCGAGCAGAGGCTGCATGATGCGCCAGGTCTCATCCACGGCGTCCTGTTGCGTGAACCGCGTGTTGTCCCCGATCAGCGCCGCATGGAGCAAGACCTCGTACGGCGTGGGACCCTCTCCACCCTCGGCGGCGAACTCCATGTCGAGCGTGATGGGCTCAGCCCCCGCGGCGTCTCCGCGATGCGCCTCGAAGATCAGCCTGATCCCGGTCGTGGGGTCGAGTTTGACCACGAGCTGGTTCGGCTCGGGGCGGCGATCGAGCAACCCGAACCCGAGCCGAGGTGCATTCTTGAATATCAGCCGCAGTTCGGTCTGCGTGTACGCGAGGTGCTTCCCGGTTCGGATGAAGAATGGAACGCCTGCCCAGCGCCAGTTCTCGATCTCCAACCGCAGCGCCGCGTACGTCTCGGTGGTCGAGTCGGGCGCGACGCCGTCCGTCTTCAGGTACCCGTCGTACTGGCCCCGGACGTAATGCACGGGATCGGCCTCGACGACGGCTCGGAACAGGGCTACCTGCGACTCCTTGATCGTCTTGGGATCACCGCGGGACGGCGCCTCCATCGAGGATGCCGCGACGACCTGCATCAGGTGGTTGACGACGACGTCGCGGAGCGCGCCGACCGGATCGTAGAAGTGGCCGCGGTCCTCGACGCCGAAGCTCTCCGCCATCGTGATCTGCACGCTTTCGAGGTAGTTCCGGCTCCAGACCGGCTCGAGCATCGAGTTCATGAATCGCAGGTGGAGGATCTCGACCAGCCCCATCTTGCCCAGGTAGTGGTCGATCCGGTACAGCTGCGACTCGTCGATGTACTGATGGAGTTCGTCGGCCAGCGCGCTGCGCGGAGCTAGGTCGTGACCGAACGGCTTCTCGACAACGACGCGCGCGGACTTCGTCAGCCCCGCGTCGAACAAGCCCTTGACCACGGTGCCGAACAGGAACGGGGGGATCTCCAGGTAGAAGACGGGCGTCTGCTAGCCCGTGATCGCCTTCGCGACATCCGCGTAGGTGTCCGCTTCGCCGAAGTCACCGCTGAGGTAGGAGAGCCGGTCGGCGAACCGCTGGAACACCGCCTCGTCGATCTTCTCGCCGTCCCCTCGATCGAGGTCCGAGCACGCTCGCGAAGGTCGTCGACGGACCAGTCATCGACCGCGACCCCGACGATGGGGCAGTCGAGCAGTCCGCGAGCTTCCAACCGGTAGAGCGATCGGAACGTCATCACCTTCGCGAGATCACCAGTGATGCCGAAGATGACGAACACGTCCGCTGGCCGGGGCTCGGATGAAAGACGTTGCGACGTAGTAGAAGCCATCGAAGTATCCCCCTTGAGGTCCAACGTTCACTGCGCGAACGACGAATCTCGCCAAGGGCAAGTCTGACCGGGAGGTTCAGCGTTGGCATCATCCGATACGGACGATTCGCTTCATCGACGGCCCTGCACCATGATCGCCGAGCGGCGGAGCGGAGGGGGAGATGAGCGAACCGGAAGCGGTCGTAACAAACGCGCCGAGCGAAGGTGGCCGATGGCGCTCGCCGTGTTCGCCGCGGCCGGGCTCCAGGTGGGGACGCCGCACGCCGGGCGTCTCCCGGGTGGTGGATCGTCCCGGTGCTCGGAGTTCGTGCTGCTCGGGATCTCCTCCTCGTCGATCCGGGCCGGGTCGACGACGTCAGCGTGCGGGCGCGGCGCATCACGCTCGCGCTGATCACGATCATGACGGTGGGCACCATGGCGAGCCTGAGCTTGCTGACGTACGACATCTCAACGGCACGCATCTCACCGCCGACAATCTGCTCGGCCGCGGCGGGGCGATCTGGCTGACGAACGTGATCGCGTTCAGCCTCTGGTTCTGGGAGCTCGACCGCGGGGGCCCGGCGCACGGGCCGCCGGCTCCGCCATCCCGCCGAGCTTCGCGTTCCCGGAGAACGCGATGCCGGAGTTCGCGACGACGGCTGGATGCCGAAGTATCCGGACTACCTCTACCTGTCGTTCACGAACGCCACGGCGTTCAGCCCCACGGACACGCTGCCCGTGAAGACCTGGGCGAAGATGGCGATGATGCTGGAGTCGGTCGTGTCGCTGCTCGCGGCGATCCTCGTCATCGCCCGGGCCATCAACGCCTTCCCGGGATAATCCCGCATGCTCGACCAGGCTGCCGAGCGAGGGACGAACGTTCGAGCGGCTCGAGATCGAGAGAGGTGGCCGTCCTCGCGCTCGTCGCGATCGCGACCGCGTGGAGCGGATACCAGGGCACGCAATGGGGTGGACGCCAGGCGCTGCTGTACGGGCAGGCCTCGACGACGCGATTCGCGGCGGATGCCGCGTCGACGCGGGGTGGCCAGTTCCTGGTGGCCGACTCCTCGATGTTCACCGCCTGGTTGCAGGCTCGGGCCGCGGGCGACCCCCAGCTCCAGGCCGTGCTCGTACGCCGGTTCAGCCCCGAATATCGGACGGCGTTCGTCGCCTGGCTCCGCACCGACCCCTTCACGGACCCATCGGCGCCCGCGGGTCCGGGCTACATGCCAGGATTCAGCCAACCCGACCTTCAGCAGGCGAAAGCCCTGAACGACCAGGCTTCAGCCTTGTTCGCCGAGGGACGGTCGCGCGCGAAACGGCGAACAAGTACGTGCGGGACACCGTCTTGTTCGCCACCGTGCTGTTCCTGATCGCGGTCGCGCAACGCTTCCGGGAACGACGCATCCGGATCGGGGCCAATGCGTTGGCCCTGAGCCTGCTCGCGTATTCCCTCATCTCGGTCGTCATCCTGCCGCGCGCATAGGTCCGCTCGGACGTCGCCCGCGGAGCGTCAGACCTCGATCGTTGCCTTGATCCTGTTGGCCTTCACGGCGGCCTTGAGCGCCGTCGTAGTCCCGCTCGTTCTGGTCGGCGTACGCCTCGGAGAAGGACGCGATCGCCCGGTCGAACGCGTCGGAGCCTGCCCAGGTACGAGGCGATGGCGATCCGGTCTCCGGAGCGCGCGTGCGCCCTCGCGAGGGTCCATCCGCACATCTGCCCGTAGACGCCATGACCTGGGGAACCATGGCCTCCGGCGCCCACGAGCCCTTCCAGTCCCGGAGCTGGCGGATGTAGAAGTCGCGCACGACGCCGTCGAGCCCCGCGAACCGATCCCAACCGAGGAAGATGTCGCTCGCCGCCTGCATGAGCCGCTGCCCTTCGACCACCCGCTGCCCGTGGTTCGCGTACCGGCTCTTGCCGACGAACGGCTCGAGGACCGAGGCCTGAGCCTCCTTGGCCTGCAGGAAGAGCGGATCCTGTCCGTCCCGGCCCAACATCAGGGCGATCCACGCACGGGTGCCGACGCTTCCGACGCCGACCACCTTTCGGGCGAGGTGCGCGAATCGGAAGTCCTCGAGCAAGTGCTTCCGGTCTCCCTGCAGGGTTCGACGGTAGGAGCGGATCAGGTCGTGGATCGTCTCCAGGAACTTGGTCGCGTCGCCCGGAGGAAGCAGCTCCTCGACAGGGACGATCAACGGCGGCTCGCTGATGATCCGCAACTCGCCGTCGACGACGTGCGTCAACTTGGCGAACGCCTCCAGGCTGTCCTTGGTCCTCGCCTTGGTAACCACCCGCTCCGCCGCTTTGAGGTTCTTCTTGTCGAGCATGGCTTGCAGACCCGGAGCCCCTCTTGGACCCGCGCGTGCGCGTACCAGACCTCGAGGTTGCGCATCGCCGCGAACTCCCGCATCGCGGATCGATACGCTCCCACCGCGTCGCGGACGACCTCGGCGCGCTCCTTGTCCGCGAACCCGTTGTTGCGACCCGCGATGGCCAAGCTCGCGGCGAGACGCTTCACGTCCCATTCCCACGGTCCATGAGCCGTCTCGTCGAAATCGTTGATGTCGAACAGGAGCTCCCGCTCGGGGGAGCCGAACAGACCGAAGTTCGAGACGTGGGCGTCACCGCACGCCTGAACGATGAGCCCCGATCGCGGCGTCGATGCCAGGTCCGAGGCCATCAGGTATGCGGCGCCGCGGTAGAACGCGAACGGAGAAGCCAGCATCCGTCCGTACCGGATCGGAACGAGCTCCTGCACGCGACTCTTCGCCTGCTCCTGCAGGAGTCCCACGGGATCCGGGCGGCCGGAGGGGGCGTCCCAGCCGGCGTGGCTGGAGCGGGGAACTTCGGCGCGAGCCGCCTTGCCTCGCGCGGCACGCTCCTCGGGCGTGAGGTGGACCACCGCGTTGGTGGGCTGAGCCCCCTCCTCCGCCTGGTCGATGTCCGCCTCGACGACAGGCGTGTTCGTCTTCTTCGTCTTGCTCCGGGGTGACGTGAAGGTTGGTCCGTTCATGGCAGCGCTCCCTTCAGGGGCTCATCGAAACACCGGCCGAAATACGATCGTGGCGAGCAGGACACGCTCCAACTCGGTGGAGGCCAGGGGCTTGGGCCGACTTCGGTGCGACCGCGTGCTTGGGCCGCAGAGCCATCGCGCCATGTTCGCGCGGTAGCCAACCGACTATATCGCCTGTCCGGTTCGCCGGGGCTCGTGGTTCACGTCGCGCGGACCCACCCGCTTCGGTCAGGAGGCAACGCGAAATCACTGGGGCGGAGCTTCTTGCGTTTCCGCCGACGGGTCGGCGACGTTGAGCTTGACGTCGCCCTGGGCGGCCATCTTCCCCCTGATCCCGCCGCCGCGACCGCGCAGGATCCAGGCCACCCCGACGGCAAGGATGCCGCCGATGAACGGCCCCACGATGTAGACGTACCAATCGTGGTAGTTCCCGCTCACGATCATCGGACCGAGGGAGCGCGTGGGGTTCATCGACGTTCCGCTGATCGGGGCCGACCAGAGACCCGCGAGGGCGATGTAGGCCCCCACGCCCAAGGCGCCGAACACGCCGATGTTCTGCGCGCCCGATGCCGTCCCAAGGATCGTGCTCAACAGACCCAAGGTCAGCACCGCCTCGAATATCAACGCCGTCATCGCCGAGATGCCGGGGCCGGGCTCGGTCGTGCCGAGGCCTCCGATGTTGCCGAGCGTCGCGCGCAGGAATAGCACCGCGAGGATCGAGCCGACCAGCTGCGCGACCACGTAGCCGGGAACACGCTTCCACGGGAAGTCGCCTCGCATCGCGAAGCCGACGGAAACGACGGGGTTGAAATGGGCGCCCGAGACGGCGCCCATGAACAGGATCATCGCCATCACCATCAGCCCGGGCGCCGTCACTCGAACCGCCAGAGGGATCTGCCCTCCGCTCTGGGCGTTCACCACTGCACCGCCGGCTGCCACGAGAACGAGGAAGAACGTGCCGAGGAGCTCCGAGAACAAGCGCCGACCCTCGAACCGGGGGTCGTAGAAGTTCTGAACCTCCTCTCCGGCCTTGGTCTCGAGGTATCCGAGGACTCCCCCCTTCGTATCCTGGGGCATCGATGATCCGCGATCTGTCATGGTCCCTCCCTACTCGGTAGCGCTTCGACGTCACGACGACGTCCGACATCCTCAGCGTGATATGCGGCAAGGAGCCGTTGCTCATCGTCATTCCTCGGGAACATGAAGAAGACGAGGACGGCCCCCAGGATGATCGCGACGATCCCTGCGGTGTACGCCCACTGGTCACCTGAGAGGAAGGAAGCCTTCGCGGCCGCCGTGATCTGGCTCGTGTACTGCGGGTACTGCTGTGCGGTCGCCTCGGCGCTGGAGAACGACTTCGTTAGTTGGGCTTCGACGCTATCGGAGACCTGCTGGCCGTTCGGCGCCGATGCGATGGCGGATGCGAAGGCGGCCGCGTAGCCCGCCGCCAGCAGGGCGCCGAGGATCGACTGCATGATCGCGCCGCCGAGATCGCGCTGCAGGTCGGCGGTTCCCGACGCCATCCCGGCCTTGTTCACCGGGACCGATCCCGTCAACGAGTGCGACGCGGGAGTGCCGGCGAAGCCGACGCCGGCACCCACGAAGGCGTACGCCGAGCCCGACCTTCCAGTACGGGATGCCCTCCTTCCAGAGCAGCAGCATCGTGACGAAGCCGAGGAGACACAAGGCGTAGCCCGTGAGGAGGGTGAACCGCGCGCCCTTCGCCTCGACGAGCTTGGCCGAGCGGGGTGCGATCAGCACCATGAGGAACGCGGCCGGCAGGATCGCGACCCCCGCATCGAGGGTGTCGTAGGCAAGGACGTTCTGGAGGAACTGCTGCCCGATGAACATCGCCCCCATCAGCGTGCCGAACACGATGATGCCCGCGCAGGCGGCGACCCAGAACACGCGCCGGCCGGCGACGTGGAGGTCATAGAGCGGGTTGGCGGCACGACGCTGGCGGATCACGAACGCGACGCCCGCGGCGAGGACGATCGCCGCGAGCCCGAGGACCAGGGTTCCCGAGTTCGGGACGGCTGCGAAGTTGATCCCCAGTACGAGCGCCGCGACCAGCACCACGGACAGGAAGCCGCCGAGGTTGTCGACGGGATCGGTCCCCTCGTTGACGTGAGCGGGAACGTTCCGGAAGGCGAGGAGCAAGGCCACGACGGCGAGGGGCAGGGTGAGGAGGAAGACCGAGCCCCACCAGAAGTGCTCGAGGAGAAGTCCCGAAAGGAGCGGGCCGAGCGCCGAGATGGCCCCACCGAGTCCCGACCACAACGCGATCGACTTCGTCCGGCCCGGCCCGGACCAGAGCGCGGTGATGAGCGCCAGCGTCGTCGGGTAGGCCATGCCTGCCGCGAGCCCGCCACCCAACCGAGCGATGAACAGCACGACGTCGGTCGGGGCAAAGGCAGCCAGAAGGCTCATGGGGATCGCGAGCGCTGTGCCGATCAACAGCATCGCCTTGCGCCCGTACCGGTCGCCCAAGGCGCCGAAATACAGCACCGAGCACGCGAGGCCGAGCGAGTAGCCAACCGCGATCAGGTTCAGCGTCGTCTGCGAGCTTTGGAACGCGGCGCCGATATCCGGCAACGCGACGTTGGCCACGGCGAGGTTCAGGTTGGCGACGGCAGCAACCAGGATCAGCGCCGAAAGCACGAGGTTCGAGTTTGGCGGCGAGGTCGAGGCACCGGGTCCCACCGATGAGACGGCGCTCTCACTCACTCTCGTCCCCCCCTTGCCGCATGTCTGTCGACGAAGCAGCCGAACGTTGGCGCGGTTGAGCCCACGCCTGGAGGATCCAGCCCCTTGGCGCACACCATCACGCGCTTCCCCGCTTGACGCTATGAGTCGACCGGCGGCCGGGGCATCGCCCGATTGGGATGAATCAGTGACCGACGGCAGGCTCGTGAGCGGATCGAGCCTCGGGAGGGACTGGAATGCGGCGCCGATCGATGGTGGCGCGAGGTTTGGCTACGACAAGGGCCCGGGTCGTTCACGCCGCGTGACCCCGACCGTGGTCTTGAACCCTTCAGGCTGACGGAGGGGTCTGGCTGAAGGGGAGGGGAACGACGTGGTGACGCACGGCGAAGGTCGCGGCCTCGAGGCGAGAGTGCACCTGGAGTTTGGTCAAGATGCTCTGGATGTGGGTCCGCACGGTGTTGCGGCTGATGCCCAGGCGGCGTGCGATCGTTTGACCGTCTGCTCCCTCCATAAGGAGCCCGAGTACTTCTCGTTCGCGAGACGTGAGTTGAGTCACGAGGAGCGAGATGTCGTCGGCAGGCCTACGACGATGACCACCTGGGATGAGCCGATGAGGAGCGACCACCTGCCCGTCAACGACGGCTTCCACCGAGCTGATGAAACTGGCCACGGGCGTATCCTTGGTGAGGTAGCCGCGGAACCCCATCCGTAGAGCGTCATCGACCGCCTTGGGCTCGTCGAGCGCCGTGACCGCCAAGATCTTCATCTCCGGCCATCGCTCCAGGACCTCCTGACCGACCGCGAGTCCGCTGCGGTCGGGAAGCCCTAGATCCATCAGGACCACATCGGCACGGTCAGTCTCGAGGAAAGCGATCGCGCCGCGCCCGCTTATCACCGCAGCGCACACGCACATCCCGGCGTCTTCAAGCGCAGCGCTGATCGCCTCGGCGAACAGAACATGATCGTCCACGATCAAGACGCGAATCGCTGCGGCTCCGTGCGCGTCACGCGTGGACGGCAAACGGTACGGCGAAGCGACTAGGCTGGACTTCCGGTCACTCATCCCAGACCGCACGACGCCTGATCTTCCTTCCTCCCAGTGGCCTCCCAGTGCGCCCGGGACCGAACGTACCGTCACCCAGCTCGAACTGCATCCCCAAAACGAAGGACACCTAACCGCCCGACGCCGCCAGTTGATCACGCTAGTCCGAACGAGCCCGATCGCTGGAGCCGCATCGTGAAGGGAAGAGTTCTGTGTGCTTCCGGCGCGCCCGCCGGAGGCGGACTGACCGGAGGACCGGTAGCCTCGCCTCTTCCCGCCTCGCAGCTATGTCACGCAGTCGACCTATCGCTCGCGGGCTGCGTTCGGACTAGGGTGGGGTTCTGGCACCCGGGGGTTGGGCCAGTAAGCTCCCTGCCCCAGGTAGCCGGCGAGAGCCAAGCAGGTCACACATGCCACTCGACGAACCGCCTCTAGCAGAGGGGACGGGCCTAGGACCGCTCCGGGTCCTTGTCGCGATGCCCACCCCGCTCCAGTGCACGCTGGTGCGCTTCTTCCTTGACGAGGCTCGTTTCGAGATCCTCCCGATGGTGCCGGTGGGTGCCGACCTCATCCCTCTTGCCGCCGGTGATCGCCCCGAAGCCCTGATCCTGCACGAAAGATTCGCCGTGCACGAGGGCGCCGGCCTCGTCCAAAGCGTCCGTCGGGTATCGCCGTCTTCGAAGATCGTCGTACTCGCGGAGGCTCCCGAAGAGGCGTGGCGCGGTCCCTCTCGTGGGGCGGACGCGTACCTCGAGGAATGGGTCGGGATGGCAGACCTCGAGCGGATCCTCAGCAATCTTTGTCGAGGTGTATCGGGCCCTTGCGACGCAACGTCGGACGACGAGCTGGAAGCGCTCGATCTGGGGGACCTCCAGGTCGCGGAAGATGCCGAAGAGGTTGCGAAGCCACGTCCCGCGCCCGTGCGGAGCGGTCGCCGGTACGAGCGGTTGCTGGGCGCCGTAGCGGCAGTTGTCATCCTCATCGGGCTCTTGAGGGGTCCCGGGTTGTTCCTGGCTACACCCTCCACATCAGAGTCAGGATCGGCTGCGGCGGTAGCACATCTTCACGAGGCGTACTCATCCTTGAAACTCCTGGTCGCGAACATGCAAGCCGGGTCGTCTTCCGACGTCCTCATCGGTGAAGCGAGCGATCTACTCGCGGTCCGGGCCGCCGCAGTCGCCTCCGGTGCCGACGTCAGGGACCTCGATGCCATGATCGCCTCCCAAGTGCCCTCCCTGCTCCCAAACGTGTCCACTAAGACGGCTTCCGCGATCGTCGCCGTCCTTGCCGAACTGCTGCCTGGCCCGACCCCTCCGCTCGAGCCGAGCCCGAGCGAGTCGCCGACCCCGAGCGAGTCGCCGAGCCCGAGCCAGTCGCCGAGCCCGAGCCCGAGCGGATCCCCGAGCCCGAGCGAATCGCCGAGCCCGAGCCCGAGCGAGTCCCCGAGCCCGAGCGAGTCCCCGAGCCCGAGCGGATCCCCGAGCCCCGAGCCGGCGACTCCCCCGATCGATTCGCCGACCCCGACCACGATCCAGTCCCCGAGCCCGACAGCGTGAAGCGCACAGAAGCTCCGATCCGGAGAGATCGAGGCCCAGGGTTGAGTGGCAGCAAGACTCCGGGCGAGTGTGGGCATGGCGAGAAACCGCTGCTCAGGTGGCGCGCCTGACGGGCTTCGATCCCGCGATCTTCGCCTTGACAGGGCGATGAGGACGACCGGACTCCTCCACAGGCGCAGATATGTGGTTGCGCGTCGGCACCGAAGTGCCTTCCGCGTGCCCCCAACGGGATTCGAACCCGTGCTTCCGCCTTGAAAGGGCGGCGTCCTAGGCCTCTAGACGATGGGGACCAAGGTTCCGTCGGGGCCCGGGAAGGATAGCCCGGGCCTTCGTGGGATGTCACGATGACGGTGGCTCGTGGCCTGGAGGAACGATGCGCCGCCCGTTGATCTCTGCCCTCGTCGTGATCGTTGGTGTTTCGTGTACGAGCGCCGGCCCGCCTGGCTCCGAGGGATCCGTGTCCGCCGTCCAGGTCGCCCGGGTGGATCTGATCGAGGCGGGGATCCGCGCCGTGGCAGCTCCGGTCCGACTCCTGTTCGTGCGGACGAAACTCTGCGAGGGAGTGGGGGACGGCACGACGGGCCGGTGCACATCGACACTGACCGAGGATGAGATCGCGAGCCTCGCGACTCGCCTCTCCGACCTCAGCGACGACGTCCGGTTCGTGGCGGGATACGAAGCGATCCCAGCCGGGCAAGCGCCGATCGATCAACCGGGTCGTGACTTCGTCTTCGTCAGCCCACCTCAGGAGCACGGCGACGGGACGTACTGGATCGAGGCAGGTGAGACGTGTGGCGGCTTGTGCGGCCACGGCGGCACGTATGTCCTCGAAGAGAAGAACGGTACGTGGGCGTCGACGGGGAACGCTCCGGGCACCGGGATGTGGGTCTCCTGAGCCCAGGCCGACCAAGCGATCATCCATCGGCACGTGTTCACCCGGAACGTGGGCGATCCGGTCAGGGTCGAGTACGACGGCGTCCTCGTGGTTCGCTTCGCGCCGGATGGGCGTTGTTCGGAGCATCGCGAGTGGTACTTCCGACGCGAGCTCCCGGGGTGAACCTCCGACCCTGTCCCGCGGCGACCTCGAGCACGGCGCGGACGTGTGGTCGCGGGAGGAGCACACGGTTGGGCGAGAGGCGAACGACGCCGATGACGCGGTCATCGCGGTCCAGGAGCACCGCGTCGATGGAGAACCGCATCCCGAACGTGTGAACCGAACGAGTGTGCTCCAAGAGGAGTCCCTCGTTCGGGTCGAGTCCTGATCGTCCGAGGAGACCGCGAGCACGCTCCCGTCGCGTTTCCGGGATCCACACCATCCATGAACCGAGGCTCTCCTGCTTCACGGCGGCAGCCTAGCGGCGACCTGCGACGCATGGTGCCGAGGGGCCCCGGCGTTCCGCCGGGGCCCCTCGGTGCGGTGAGTTTTCCGGATGCGATCAGGCGTTGGATCCGTTCGCCGACATCGGTCCGCCGGCGCCGAAGCCCGACTCCGTGCTCGTCACGTTGAAGGAGTCGTCGATCTTCACGGTGACGATGCTTCCGTCGGACTTCTGGACGTGCGCCTCGTACGGCGAGCCTGCCGAGTCGGTCTCGACCCGGATGACGGTGCCGCCCGGGACCGCGGCCAGGGCCGCCGCCTTCACCTTGGAGGCGGTGCCGTCGGTGAGCAGCGTTTCGCCCGGCCCGTGCCGCATGGTCGTTGGATCGACGCCAGCGTTCGGGGCCGACGAGGCAGCAGACGTGGATGCGCTCGAGGTCGGCGACGTGCTCGCCGCGTTGGCGACCTGCGAACCTGCCAGGATGCCGCCGGCGAGCAATCCGCTCACGACGAGCCCGGTCGCGGCCAGTCGCCGCGACCGACGCGGCGGCTTCGCTCCCTGTTTCATGTCCTTGCCGTCCATATCGTCCTCCTTCTCTCGGCGGCGAACCGTTCGCCGCTCTCCACACGCCATGCTCAGCGGCGGCACCGAGACGACGCGGAGACGGGGCTGAGAGTCGGCCGAGAGATCGTCGGAGCGCGTGAGCGGATCTCATCGATCTGCTGAAGCTCGATGCCGAAAGTGGAGGCAACGTGATTCGGACCCTGGCTGAGATCGCGAACTTGCTGATCAAGAGACGGAACGGTCTGCTGCGATCTGTGCAATGCATGATGAACAGCAAGCAGCCTGACCTGCTATCTCGGGGGCCGGGCGGGATTCGAACCCGCGGCACGAGGGTTAAAAGCCCCCTGCTCTAACCTGGCTGAGCTACCGGCCCTGCGCACATGGTAAGGAACCGTATCCGGTCAGCCCGGATAGCGGTTCGTGATCGGGAGTCTCCGGTCCCGACCGAACGCCTTCGGTGTGATCTTGACGCCCGGCGCCGCCTGCCGGCGTTTGTACTCGGCGCGATCGATCATCGCGGTGACGCGCCGGACCGTCTCTCGTTCGCCGATCCCGCGGTCGACGATCTCATCGACGCCGAGGTCGTCCTCGACGTAGGCCTCGATGATCGGATCCAGCACCTCGTACGGGGGCAGCGTGTCCGTGTCCAGCTGTTCGGGCCGGAGCTCGGCCGACGGCGGCTTGTCGATCACGCTCTGCGGGATCGGCTGCGTCTCGCCGAGCTCGGCCGCGCGAGCGTTGCGCCACGCGCACAGCTCGTACACCAGTGTCTTCGGGACGTCCTTGATCGGCGCGAACCCGCCCGACATGTCGCCGTAGAGCGTCGCGTACCCCACCGCGTACTCCGACTTGTTCCCGGTGGCGAGGACCATCGAGCCGAACCGATTGGAGAGCGCCATGAGGAGGTTGCCGCGGATCCGAGCCTGGAGGTTCTCCTCGGCGACGCCCCCCGCCGTTCCGGCGAACAGGTCGGCGAGCGCCCGTCCGTACGCCTCGAAGATCTCATCGATCGCGACGGTGTCGAGCCGGATCCCGAGACGCTCGGCGACGTCGATCGCGTCCGTGACCGACCCGGGGCTCGAATACGGCGACGGCATCGCGAGGGCGCGGACGGCCTCCGGACCGAGGGCGTCCGCGGCGAGCGTCGCGACGAGCGCCGAGTCGATCCCGCCCGAGAGCCCGAGCGTGACCTCCCGGAAGCCGTTCTTGCGGACGTAGTCGCCGAGCCCGAGCTCCAACGCGCGGTAGACCTCCTCGGGCCCGTCGGGCCAGGTCGCGCGCGCCTCCGCGTGGGACGCGACGTCCTCGAGCGTGATCACGACGAGGTCCTCGTCGAACCGGGCGGCCCAACACGTGATCGTCGCCGTCGGGCGCCATCACGAGCGAGCCGCCGTCGAACACGAGCTCGTCCTGGCCGCCGACGGCGTTCACGTACACGATCCACGCCCCGGTCTCATGGGCGCGATCGCGCAGCACGTGCGTCCGGTCGTGCGCCTTCCCCACATCGAACGGCGACCCGTTGATGTTCGCGACGAACGAGACCCCGCCATACGCATCGAACGGCGGACCCGGCAGCCACGCGTCCTCGCAGACCGAGAGCCCGACGTCGCTGCCGCCGATCGTCACCCTCGTGCTCGCGGTCCCGGGGACGAAGTAGCGCTTCTCGTCGAACACGCCGTAGTTGGGCAGCTTGTTCTTCGCGTACCGAGCGGCGATCGTTCCGTCTCGAAGGAGCGCGGCGGCGTTGTGCAACCCCGCCTCCGACCGGTCGACGAATCCGACGATCACGTCGCACCCGGCGGCGGTCTCCTTCGCGAGCCGTTGCAGGGCCGCCAGGTTGTCCTCGACGAACTCGGGACGCAGGACCAGGTCCTCGGGCGGATAGCCGGTGATCGCCAGCTCCGGGAAGAGCACCACGTCGGCGCCCTCCCGCGTCGCGCGGGCCGTCCAGTCGGCCATGCGTGCGACGTTCCCGTCGAGGTCGCCGACGGTGGTGTTCAGCTGGCCGAGCGCGATCCGAACCACGTTCGGAAGCGTACGGGAACGGCCAGGGAGAAGAGCCGGGCGCTACTCGATGCCGCCGATGTCCACGTTGTACGCCTCCCAGACGAGGTCGGCTCCCCGCTGACGGTGACGGATCACCGAGCCCATGAACCGCTGGAGGTCGTCCCGCGCGCTCTCGAGAGGCCACGTCTCCTCGCCGATCTCCACCTGCTCCAGGCGGGCGATCGTCTCGTCGATCCGCTGGACGATCTCGGGGTGCTCCTCGCGCAGCCGCCGGACGTTGTTCTCCAGCCGGGGGGCGCGCTCGAGGATCTCGTCGTAGAGGCCGTCGGGCTTCTCGGTGACCATCACGTGCTGGCTGAACGCGTCGCGGACCTCGGTCATCTCCTTGAGCACGCTCGCCGTCCAGTCGGGGATCCTTCCGGCCGCGGGGGAGGAGATGGACTTCTCGAGATGGACGATCGCGTCGTGCAGCGTCTTGCGGTGTTGGCGCGCTTCGCTCAGCGCCTGGCTGAGCTCCTCGTTGGGTTCCATCCCGGGCACGCTAGCCGGTCGCGTGTTCCGGACGCAAACGGGGACTACGGCGCGACGTGGTCGGCGAGCGCGTCCAGCCGTTCTCGGGCTCGCGCCGCCGAGACGACGTTCCCTTTCGCGTCGTAGCGGGCGAGTGCTTCCCGCAGATGCGGGACGGCCTCATCGCCCCTTCCCGAGAGCTCGAGCACCTCGGCGAGGTCCATGAAGACCTGCGCTTGGGATTCGAGCTCCTCGGTCTTCTCGGTGAGCTCGAGCGCCTCCAGGACCAGCGTCTCGGCGGCCGGTTCACCGCGTTGGGCGGCGACCTTCGCCCGGACGCATCGCCACAGGAACTGCGAGGTGATGTCTTCGGATGCCGCGAACGTCTCGCTGATCCGGGCGAACGACTCGGCGTCGTCGAACCGGCCCTGTTCGTAGAGCGCCTCCGCGAGGAGGGCCGCCGTGGTGGGCATGTAGTCGCGCTCGCCCATCTCGTTGAGGGTCTCGTAGTCCATGCGAAGTTCGCGCTCGGCCGCGACCGGGTCGCCCGCCAGCATCTCGACCGCCCCCGAGTCGAGCGAGGTCAGCGCCGCATGGAACCGCCATCCAAGCTCGTCCAACACCTCGCGGCTCTTCATGTAGGCCTCGCGCGCCTGATCGAAGCGACCATCCATCGCTGCCAGGTGCGCCTGGACGCACAGGATGATCGCGTGCGTCCGCCGGTCCTCGCCGGCCCGCGCGAGGAGCTCCCGGCACCGTTCCTCGGCGGCCGCGACCGGCGTCGGACCGTAGAGGGCGGCCATCGCCTGGGCGGCCAGGAACCGCGCCTCGAGCGTGGTGTCGCCGGCGAGGCGTGCGTACTCGGTCATCCGCACGGCCGCGTCTTCCACGGCGCTCCACCGGCACGCGGTGAAGTTCACCTGGGTGAGCAGCCGCCAGGCGCGCGCGAGCCCTTCGTTCGCCTGCAGCGATTCGAGCTCCGGCACCACCCGCGCGACCTCCTCCTCGACGATCGGCTCCGTCGCCTCGGGATCCATCGTGTAGCGAAGCCGGAGGTGGGCGAGTCTCGCCGTGATCTCGAGGATCCGGTCCCCGCCCGTCGTGGCCTCCTCCTCCGCCTTCCGCAAGAGCTCGGCCGCGAGGGTGAAGTTGCCGATCTCGATCAGGGCGTCACCGGCCTCCAGGAGCAGACGTGGCCGTTGCGGGTCGCCGGGCGGAAGGAGAGCCTCGGCGCGATGGAGGAGGTTCGAGGCGGCCGGCATGTCGCCGCGCGCCAGCGCGCGACGGCCGGCGGAGGACAGGTGCTCCGCCCCTCGCCGACCCGTGTCACGGGTGCGCTCCTCGTTGCCGCCGAGCTCCGTGAAGATCAGGAACGCCTGCTCGAGGTGGTACCCGCGGATCTCCTCGAACTCGCGCAGCCGATCGGGCGCGACCTCCTCGAACCAATCGACGAAGCGCGCGTGCAGCTCGGCACGCGTCCGCTTGAGCATCCCCTCGTACGCGACATCGCGAACGAGGACGTGTTGGAACCGGTAGACGGCAAGGCCTACGAACACGTCGCCCGTCGAACGCACGAGCTCCTTCGTCTCGAGCGAGTCCAGGCTCTCGCCGACGAGGGGTCGGACCGGCTCCGGAGACAGGGCTTCGACGCCTCCTCGATAGAACGATTGGCCCATCACCGCGCCGCGCTCGATCACCGTCCGGTCCGTGGGGCCCAGGCGGTCCAGGCGCGCGGCGAGCAACGACGTGATCGTGCTGGGGACCTCCAGCTCCTCGAGCGGCTCGACCGCGACCCAGAGGCCGTCCACCTGCCGCACGGCCTCGTCCTCGACCAGCATCGAGAGCATGCTGTTCGAGGAACAGCGGGTTGCCTTCGGCGGCGGCCGTCAACCGACCGCGCGACGGCCGGGTCGACCGCCCCGGCGCCGAGCAGGCTGCCCAAGACCAGGTTGCTCTCGTCCTCGCGTGAGCGGTGACAGATCGATCACCCGTGCGCGCGCACCGGACGTCGGCCAGCCCGGATGCTCGTCGAGGAGATCCCGACGCGTGCCGCACAGGAGCAGAAGCGGGAGCCTCGACCGACTCCACCAGGTCCTGCGCGAGGTCGAGCAGCGTCCGCTCCGCCCAGTGGATGTCGTCGAGCACCACGATCAGCGGGCCCTCGGCGGCGAGCGCCTCGATGAGCTCGACGCACCGCCCAGGCGATCTCTTCCGCCGGGAAGGCATCCTCGGTGAGACCGATCGCGGAGGCGACGCGCTTGCCCGCGTCGGGGATGTCGGCGAAGAGCGCCAGCACGCGCTCGGACGCGACGTCGGCCGGATCGTCCTGCATGACCTGCGCCAGCCCGCGGACGGCCTCGGCGATCGGCCAGTAGGTGATGCCCTCGCCGTAGGGGAGGCATCGACCGGACAACGACGTGCGCTCGCGCCCGCGTCCGTCGAGGAACCCGTGGAGGAGCCGGGACTTGCCCGTCCCCGCCGGCGCGACGACGGTCGCGAGCTGCGGCCGTCCGGTCTCGCCGGACCGGGTCGAGCACCTCCGACAGTTCCACGAGCTCGCTCGGCCCGGCCGACCAGCGGGAGATCGACGCGACGCACGCGCCCTCGCCCGCGCCCGGCATGCAGGAGCTGGTAGGCGGGAACGCGTTCGGCCTTGCCCTTGAGCTCGAGCGGCTCGACCGGCTCGACCTCGACGGCGTCGCGCACCAGCTCGTACGTCGGTTGCCCGATCAGCACCTCGCAGGAGGGCGCCGACTGCTCCAGCCGGGCGGCAACGTTGACGGTGTCGCCGGTCACGAGCCGCTGGCCGGTGGTGATGTCGCCGGAGACGACCTCGCCGGTATTGACCCCGGTGCGGTTCTCCAGACGGACGCCGTAGTCCTGCTCGAGCTCGTTCGTTGATCACCTCGAGGGCTTCGCGCATCTCGACGGCCGCCCGGACCGCGCGCAGGGCGTCGTCCTCATGCAGCCGTGGCAGTCCGAAGACGGCCATGATCGCGTCGCCGATGTACTTCTCGATCGTCGCCGCCGTGTCGGTCGAGCACGGCGCTCATCGCCTCGAAGTAGATCGCGAGGACCTCGCGGAGCGCCTCGCTGTCCAGGCGCTCGCCGAGCGCGGTGGAGCCCTTCAGGTCGCTGAAGACGACCGTGACGACGCGGCGGTTCTCCTGCGGTGGCGCCTCGGGCTGGAGCGATGCGCCGCAGTACCCGCACAGTCGGAACCGGTCGGGATTCTCTTCACCGCAAGACGGACACCGCAGCATACGCCGAGTGTACGCCCGGTCCTGAACCCGCCCGCCGCTACGCGGCGGGCGGGTTCAGCAGAGCCGGACAGGTCCGACCGAGATCCAGGGGATCTCGTCGGACGGGCTCAGGTCCTTCCGCGCGTGCTTCCGAAGGGCGCGTAGAAGCTGACCGTGTGGGCCCCGGTCGACCTGTCCACCGTCGTTTGACGCTGACAGGGCAGCAGGGTTGGGCTAGTGAGGTCGACCTTGTTCTTGCAATCGGGAAGGAGCCCGACGTTCACGTTCGTCAGGCCCGCGCGATCCGTGAACGGCTTCGCGGAGCCGTAGCACACGCGGTCCTGCGACGCGGGCCGGGGATCGAGCGCCGCGGGCACGATGATCGTCACGAGTCGATAGCTCGCGCCGGTGACGGTGAACGTGACGACGGGTGTGCCCGCCAAGGGCGTGTACCCGGGGCATGAGAGCGACTCGAGGTCCAAGGCGACCTCCAAGAGGTCCCCAGAGGCGGCGAGCGGTGCCGTGACGTTGACCGTCACGTTGTTCTTCGCGGCATTTCCGTTGCAGCCGTGACCCGTGCAGAGCACCGCATCGTCCGCGACGTTGAACGCAGCCGAGTCGGCCGACGTGCTGCCCGAGCTGCTCGCGGTCACCTCGTAGCCGAACCCGGCCGTCCCGATCGAGAAGCCGAAGCTGGCGAGACCGTTGACCGCGTTCGCGGAGGGAGTGCTCGGCGTGAGGGCTGCACCGGCCGTCCCGGTGCCCGACGTGATCGCGAGCGACACGACGTCGCTGGACGTGGTGACGCGCGAGCCGCCTGGTCCGTTCAACACCTCGACCCGGACCGGCGTCCCTGCGGGGTCGGCGGTGACGCTCGTGACGTTGGCGCCGACCTTGGCATCCGTCGGCTGCGTGACGAAGGACAGCACGCACGTGCCGACGTAGCTCGCCGAGATGGCTGTTCGCCGCGTCGAGCGTGAGGTTGTTGCCCGGTGAGCCGTTGTAGTCGTTCGCCTGCTTGGCGATGATCGACCAGTTGACCGCTCCGACCGTCGCCGAGGTCGTGGCCGTGAAGGAACGAGACACGGTTCCGCCCGGGGAGGTGTTCAGGTTCCTGAGCTCCACGGTCGTCCCGTCCGGGGTCGCGCTCGTGATCGTGAAGCCGGCCGGGGCGAACACGTTGGCGGACCCCAACATCTGGGTCTTGGTCGTATTCCGCAAGGTGACCGTGAAGTCAACCGACGTGTTCGGCGAGACACACGCGGGGGTGATGTCCACGGAGTAGGGCTTGGTCGTGGTGGCAGCGGTTGCTCCCGAGACCAGCAGACCCACGAAGACCATCGAGAGCGCAGCGAGTACGGCGATAGAACGGCGTACGGACGATCCCATTCGTTCCCTCCCCAAAAGACAGCTATTGCCGCCCGGCGCGATAGAGCCCGGTGGCGGGTGCATCCTCTCGTGAAGGTGGCCTAGGCGTCAATCCCTAAGCCAGATGGGGGACAACCTCAACATCTAGAGGACCGGCAGGTAGCGTTCCAGCTCGTAGGGGGTCACGTAGGACTTGTAGGCGTCCCATTCCTCGCGCTTGTTGCGGATCAGGAACTCGTGGACGTGGTCCCCGAGCACGTCCCGAAGGACCTCGGAGCGCTCCGCCAGGGCGATCGCATCGGGCAGATCCTCGGGGAGGGAGGCGATCCCGGCCGTTTCCCGCTCCGCCGGGGTCATCTCGTAGATGTTGTTCGAGGCCTCGGGCGGGAGCTCGGTCTCGGCCTCGATCCCGGCGAGCCCGGCCGCCAGCATCGCGGCGAAGGCGAGGTAGGGGTTGCAGGCCGGATCGGGCGATCGGTACTCGATCCTCGTCGCCTCCTCCTTGCCGGGCTTGTACTGCGGGACGCGGACCAGGGCGCTCCGGTTGCGCCGGGCCCAGCACACGTACACCGGCGCCTCGAACCCGGGCACGAGCCGCTTGTACGAGTTGACCCACTGGTTGGTGACGAGGGTGATCTCCGGCGCGTGCTGCAGCAGCCCGCCGATGTAGTGCTTCGCGGTCTTCGACAGGTGGTACTCGTCGGTGTCGTCGAAGAAGGCGTTCCGGTCGCCTTCGAACAGCGACTGATGCGTGTGCATCCCGCTGCCGTTGACGCCCGCGACCGGCTTCGGCATGAACGTCGCGTAGATCCCGAACTCCTCGGCGACCTCCTTCACGGTGATCCGGTACGTCATCACGTTGTCGGCCATCGTGAGCGCGTCCGCGTAGCGCAGGTCGATCTCGTGCTGGGACGGCGCGACCTCGTGGTGGACGTACTCGACCGGGATGCCCATCGACTCGAGGTACACGACCGTGCGCTTGCGGTAGTCCGTGGCGACGTCCAGGGGCGTCTCGTCGAAGTACCCGCCCTTGTCGAGGAACGTCGGATCGTCCTCGGCCTTGAAGTAGAAGTACTCGAGCTCCGGTCCGACGTAGAAGGTGAATCCCAGCTCGGCGGCCCGCTGGAGCTGGCGCTTGAGCACGCCGCGGGGGTCCCCGTCGAACGGCGAGCCGTCCGGCTGGTAGACGTCGCAGAACATCCGCGCGACCGGCTGCTCGGTCGTCCACGGGATCAGCTGGAAGGTGGCGGCGTCGGGGACCGCGATCATGTCGGATTCCTGGATGCGGCTGAAGCCCTCGATCGAGGATCCGTCGAACCCCATCCCGTCGGCGAAGGCCCCCTCGAGCTCCTGCGAGGTGATCGTGAAGGACTTGAGGAAGCCCAGGACGTCCGTGAACCACAGGCGGACGAACCGGATCCCGCGCTCCTCGACGGTGCGCAGGACGTACTCGGCCTCGGCGCTCGGCATGGCCATGACGGTAGCCTCGGGATGCGCTGGCGCGGTTACGCGGTCGTTAACTCTGTGAGGAGGCGGGATGCGCACGGTCGGGATCGTGGGATGGGTGGTCATCGTTACGGCCTTCCTCGTGTGGCAGGGGTTCGCGCTCGTCTACACACCGACGTGGCCGACGATGTCGGAGATCTTCCGGACGGCGATGCGGCCGCTCCTCGGGCGATCGATCGTGTTCGCGGTGTGGCTATGGATCGGATGGCACCTGTTCGTGCGCGGCTGGAGCTTCTTCCTGCGGTCGTGATGGTTCCCGCCGGAGAGATCTGGCGGCGGATCGTCCCGCCGCTCGTCACGACGTTCGTCGTGTTCCTCCTGCTCGTCCGGTACCACGTCCGGCACGCCGATCCGGCGGAACCCGCGCCGTCGCATCCTTCGATGTCCGCGTTCGTCCGCTATCTGGCCACGACCGCTGCGACCGGCTACGCGATGTTCCTCGTGATCGTCCTCGTTTTCCACGTGTGGCTGGCGCGCGACCACGCCGCGCTGCGGAGCGCGGTCGCCGGGGGCGCCGCCCTGCTCGCGATCGTCCTTCCTGCATTCGTGCTCGCGGAGTGGTTCGCGCGACGGCGATCCGGGTCGGCATGAACGAGGGCGAGGTGCTCGACGAGCGGTTCGCGCTCGCACCCGATCCCGAGCTCGCGCGCGTCGCGTGGGAACGCGTGCGCGACGCCGGCGTGGAGCTGCAGAGCGAGGACGTGATCAGGCTGCTCGGCTTCTCGACGGCCGCCGGCGACTTCCTCGTGCGGCATCCGGACGAAGGGACGGCCGTCGGCGATCCCTCCGAACGCGATCGAGCTGCGCTCGAGAACGAGGTCGCGGCCGACATCGACCGGCTCGGTGTCGTCGCGGGCCTCCGCCGCTTCCGGCGTCGCGCGATCCTCCGGGTCGCGGCGCGCGACCTGGCGGGCGCCGCGGTCGACGACGTCGTCCGCGAGATCAGCGACGTCGCCGACGCCTGCGTGCAGGCCGCGTGTCCCCCCAACCTGGCGGTGGTCGCCCTCGGCAAGTGGGGCGGCCGCGAGCTGAACTACGCGTCCGACATCGACCTGCTGCTCGTGCACGGGGCGGACGATCCGGGCGCGGCGGCAGCTGGTCCGGACGCTCTCCGAGCAGACCGAGGACGGGATCGCGTTCAAGGTGGATGCGGCGCTGCGGCCGGGAGGCCGCAGCGCCGCGTTGAGCCGCTCGCTCGAGGCGACGCTCGCGTACTACGAACGGGAGTCCGCCACCTGGGAGCGCCAGGCGATGATCAAGGCCCGAGCCGCCGCGGGCGACCTCGCGCTGGGCGAGGCCTTCGTCGCGGGGGTCGAGCCGTTCGTGTATCCCGATCGTCTGGAGCCCGCGGCGATCGACGAGGTGCGCAGGACGAAGGTTCGGCTCGAGGAATACATCCGGCAGCGCGGCAAGGAGCTGACCGAGGTCAAGCGCGGGCGCGGCGGGATCCGCGACGTCGAGTTCGCGGTGCAGCTGCTCCAGATCGTGCACGGACGGCGTGACCCGTCGCTCCGCTCGCCGAACACCCTCGCGGCGCTCGCGGCGCTGACGACGGAGGGGTACGTCGCGGCGCCCGACGCGGACGCGCTGGCCGACGCGTATCGCTTCCTCCGGCGGCTGGAGCACCGGCTCCAGATGGTGCGCGACCTGCAGACGCACGACCTCCCGCCCGGCGCCCCGGCGCGCACGGCGCTCGCGCGTTCGCTCGGCCTCCCCGACGCCGCGGCGTTGCAGCGTGAGTACGACCGGACGACGACGTTGGTCCGAGGGATCCACGAGCGGCTCTTCTACCGGCCGCTGCTGGAGGCGTTCGCGGGTCCGGCGCAGCCCCGGCCCGGGATCGACCGTGCCGCGACGGAAGAGCTGCTCGAAGGGCTGGGCTTCGCCGAGCCGTCCCGGAGCTACGACGTGCTCGCCCGCGTCGTGGACGCCGACACGCGGCTGGGCAAGGTCGTCCGGAACATCTTCCCCGTCATGGCGCCGGCGCTGGCGCTCGCGGCCGATCCCGGCGCGGCGCTCGTTCGGTTGGAACGGGTCGGCGAAGCGGTGGGCGCCCGCCAGGGCCCGGCGGACGCGTTGGCCACCGACCCCGGCGCGGCTCGACGCCTCGCGCACGTGGTCGGCGCTTCGCGGTTCGCCACCGAGCTGCTCGTCGCCGATCCCGAGCGGCTCCGCGCGCTCGCCGACGACGCGGTGTGGGCCGACGACGCCGATGCCGCCCTCGTTCGCGTCGTGGCCCGCTACGCCGCGCGCGAGCTCACGCCGCGCGCGACCGGCGATGCGATCACCGAGGTCGCCGACCGCGTCCTGGCGGACGCGGTCGACCACGCCGCGCCGACCGTGCCCTTCGCCGTGATCGGCTTGGGCAAGCTCGGCGCCCGCGAGCTCAACTTCGCGAGCGACCTGGACGTCGTGTTCGTCTACGAGGGCGAAGGGCCCGGCGACCTCGCCAGCGGCGTGGCGGCGGCCGAGCGGGTGATGCAGCTCGTCCGCGACGCCGGCTGGGAGATCGACGCCGACCTCCGGCCGGAGGGACGGAACGGGCCGCTCGCGCGTTCGATCGCCGGGTTCCTCGAGTACTGGGAGCGCTACGCCGAGCCGTGGGAATCCCAGGCGCTGCTCCGGACGCGCGCCGTCGCCGGCGACCGGGCGCTCGGTCGGCGCTTCGAGCTGGCCGCGGGCGACGTGGCGTACCCGCCCGACGGCGTCACGGTCGATCGCGCGGTCGAGATGCGCCGGATGCGCGAGCGGATGGAACGCGAACGCGTGAAGCCGCCCGAGGCCGCCCGGTTCCACTTCAAGCTCGGTCACGGATCGCTCGCCGACGTGCAGTTCGCGACCGAGCTGTTGCTGCTCCGCTACGCCGGCGCGGACGAGGAGCTGCGCACGCCGCGGACGCTGGAGGCGATCGAGCGGCTCGCCGAGCGCCGCCTGGTCGAGCAGACGGTCGCGCGGGATCTGGGGGAGGCGTTCGTGTTCCTCGCCGACGTGAAGAACGCGCTCGAGGTGGACCGGCGCGTGCACGCGGAGGCGGTGCCGGCGGCGCCGGACGAGCAGACTTCTCTCGCTCGCCGCTTGGGATACGAGGAGTACCCGCGCCAGGCGTTCATCGATGACTACCTGCGGATCACGAGGCGATGTCGCCGAGCGATGGAGCGCGTGTTCCAGGAGGAGCTGGCGTGAGCGCGCGACTGACCAATTAACAGGTTCGATCGTGACCTTCGTCACGGTACCTGGGAGTTCGATCACGATTGAATCTTCCTGCTGCCCCCAGCCATGCAGGGATCTTCCGATGTTTGGGCTTTGATCATTACCGAAGGAACGATTGTCGAGTTCGCGGTCGAGGTGTACGTCGACGGAGACCGAGCGCAGCGAGAATCGGAGCGTTGGGCGTCAGCGCTTTCAGACATTGTCCACCAGACGATCGAGCGGCCCTTCGAGGGTCGATGGGAAGTCGGCGGGCTCGATGTTCGGCTCGTCAAATGCACGTTGGACTCGTTCAACCCATATGACGAATGGTGGGTTGGCACCCACTGGACCGCCGACGGATATCCCGAACCTGAGGCTCTACTACTGCCCGGTCGACCTGCCGCCCGCGACTGGGTACTCGTTCAGCCGGGGGATCTGCCTCTGATGTCGTTCGACGACGGAACAGAAGCGATTTCTGCTGCGTACGGGGTCGGTGACCTCGAGTCGTTCTCGGTTGCTCACCTTGCCAAGGTGGTCGGCATTGGCAGAACGCCCCCGACAGATGTGACCTACGACGTAGAAATCACCGGGACCTTCGTTCAGCTGATCAACGCCCAGGTCTTCGGTCCACCGGGACTATCGCGCGAGGCAATCGACGCCCTTATCGAGCAGAACTGGGCAGAGTTGTCCGCTGAGGCCCATGTGCTACTCGAGAGTTCCTGGGAACTGGATGACTTTCGCGAATCGAAGGCCGGGTCAGACTAGGATCGTTCCCGTCGTTGGGGCTCGTGGACACGTGCCCAACCTAGGTAGCAACGGCCGTCGCTGGAGGAGTGACATCAAGCCGTAGTTCCTCCAGTCCACTCGAAAGAAGGGCCTCCGCTGTCGCATCAAATTCTGCGTTAGGGGGCATGAACACGATCATGCCGTCCCGGCCTCTTGTGAGAAGTACTCGATAAGCATTCCGGAGAAGTTGTGCCGAGTCCTGTTGAGGATATGTCGAGCGCGGCGGTTTCAGTGCCCAACCTCCGTCCTGCCAGAGATAGTCCTCAGCCCAGCACACGATGGGTAGATCCAGCTCGAGTCCCTGAACCTGAAACTCGGTCAGGGGAGCCACGAGTGCACAGCACCACTGAGGATCGTCGGGTGGCGCGTTGAACCACCGGCCGAGCTTTGTCTTCTGCACACTCTTGAAGTGGTTATCTACGCCATACCGTCTTGGCGTCTTGGTTCGGGAGGGAGTAAGAAGTCCGTATCGCTTTTGGGGCTCGTCCAAATACCGAGCCCTCGCATACGCACGAGCATCCTGAAGTGATCGAGTCAAGTAGAGGGGATATAGGCCCGCCGGACCCGCAATCGTGGGCGCCATCTGAGATGCGAGTTCGAGAGATCCCTCGAGTACAAGTTGTACCCATTCGTGAAGAAGATCGGCTCGTCTGCTTCGCAAATCGATAGATGGAGCCGAAGTGTCTCCTCACCGAAATAGCTGCACCCGTGGAAGTAGCTCTCAAGATTGGGTGGCCCGTGAACAGTCCAATGATCGTCCTGGGGCTCCACGGACTGCATCCGCCCATTGAGCCATGCCGCCTTCTTCGCCCGAGAAGATTTCTTGACCTTCGCCCACGAGCCCCACAAGCACGCACCAATTCGGTACCCGATCGCCGATTTCGATCAACAAGTCAGGCTCAGAGCGGCTGATGTTCTTCTTGTAGTTCATGAAACCGCCATCCCAGGCTCTCTGCGCTTCGTCAAAGACGATGACCTGTTGAGCGGGCTCCTTCTGATCGATTCCGTACTCCTTGATGAACTTGTGGAGGTCTTTGACGAAGACCCCGCTACCAAGGGCGTCTCGCAGAACTTGGACCAGAGGGCCATTCCCCGATAGGAAAATCGTCCTTTGGGTTGGCCCGGTCAGTTGCTCGTATACAAGGCGAAGTCCCACGAGGGTCTTGCCTGAACCGGGGACTCCACTTAAGAGAACGAGGTGACGGTCTCGATTTGCCTGCGCTTGTTGGACAGTGAGTGCGATCTTGTCGAGTACTCGGGGGATGTCATGAGCGAGCGCAGCGCGAACGTGCGGAAGTTCGTCGTGTGCGAAGATTCGCCGGGCAGCGGCAACCAACGTGGGCAACGGGTCGTAGGCGCTAGCCAGCCAAGTGCTCAGGCTGATCTCCCCGAACCGATTCGATCTGCAGCAACACTGCGGCGACGCTGTCGGGATCCACAAGAGCGACGGGGTCAAAGTCAGCGTTCAGTGCTCGTGTCCGAGTAAGCACCAGGACCGGGGTGACCGTATGGCCGCGCGAACCGCCATGATATTCGATCAAGTCGCGGGCGTAAGCTTCCGTCTGATCGATGGCGGCCTGAGTGGCTCGGGCAGCTTGCTTGAATTCGAGGACGACAATTGATGAGCCGGCGAGGACAACAACGTCTGGCCTCCTGCCACCTTCCAGCGGCAATTCATACTCGAAAATGACCGACCACTTCTGCAGATTGGCTTCACCTTCGCATTCACGGAGGGCGCTATTCATGATCGAGATCTCTTCTTCCCAGGCGGAAAGCTGAGAACCTGCTGGTCTCGTGCCCGCAAGTACTTCGTACCGAGTCGAGAGCGCTTCAAGGACGACCGAAGGTGCAGCGTTCAGCATCTGGATTGCTGTTCCAGCCCAGCCCCATGGCATGTCGATGACGCTACCGGCCGGAGTTCCGCAAGATCAAATTGGGTCCGCTAGCGGAAACTCCCCTCGCACACCGAGCAGCCTCACCGGCCGATCGAGCTCGAACTTCGCGAGCGCTCGCTGAGCACCCTCCTCGATCGCCGCTTCATCCTCGGTCGGCTCCGCCAGCTTCAGCGCGTGCTGCCGCGTGAAGAACGGCACGAACCGGACCTTCACCGTCACGCGGATCACCGGCCGGCCCTCCGCTCGCACGTCTTCCATCAGCTCGTGCGCGAGCCGAGACACCTCGCGCCGGATCTCGTCGGGATCCGTCAGATCCTCCTGGAACGTGCGCTCGCGGCCGTGGCCGCGCGCCACGTGCGGCGCATCGCTGACTTCGGCGTCGTCCTCGCCGGTCCCGAGCTGGCGGATCCACGGTCCGGTGTTCGGGCCGAACTCGGCGGCCATCATCGCCTCGTCGGCCGCTGCCAGCTGTTCCACGCGGCGGATCCCCAACGCTTCGAGCTTCCGGCCGGTCTTCACGCCGATACCCCAGAGCGCCGTGACGGGCTGAGGGCCCATGACCTCGTCCCAGTTCGCGGCCGTGAGCACGAACACGCCGCGTGGCTTCGCGAACCCGCTCGCGAGCTTCGCCCGGTGCTTCGAGTCGCCGACGCCGATCGAGCACCAGAGCTTCGTCTGCTCCAGCACGCGCGCCTGCACCTCGTGCGCGAGCGCCTCCGGGTCGTCCGCGGTCACGCCCATGAACGCCTCGTCCCAGCCCAGGACCTGCACGACGGCGGGGAAGGAACGAAGCACGTCCATCACGCCGCGAGACGCCTCCAGGTACGCCGGCGCGTCGACCGGCAGGAACACGGCCTCGGGGACCCGCTTGTACGCGGTCCGCAGCGGCATCGCCGAGCCGACCCCGAACCGGCGGGCGACGTAGTTCGCGGTGGAGACCACGCCGCGCTTCGTCGGGTCGCCGTCGCCGCCGACGACCACGGGCTTGTCGGCGAGCTCTGGATGGCGGAGCACCTCGACGGCCGCGATGAACTCGTCGAGGTCGACGTGAAGGACCCAGCGCGTCACGAGCTCAGCAGGTCAGGTGCAACGCGGCAGCGGTCGTCGCCGGATCCAGCTCGGCGAAGCGCGCCACCGCGCGATCCGTCGGCAGGCACTCGACCTCGACGCCTCGCTCCTTCAAGAGGTCGAGCACGTCCGGATCCGGACGCATCCGCTGCTCGGCTCCGGTGCCGACGACCAGTCGCTCGGGGAGCTCGTCGGCCACGTCCTCGAGGTCGACCCACGCCAGTTCGTGGCCCTCACGCCGCCACCAGTTCTCGATCACGCGGCCGGGAAGCACGATCACGTCGCGCGTGACCTCCCGGCCGTCGACCGTCAGGCGACCGAATCGATACCCGTTGATCCGACCCATCCCTACGCGGAGAGGCGCCAGACACGACCGCCTTTCGAGAAGTCGTTGCCGAACGTACCGGTCACGTAGGCGCCGGCCCCGAACCGAGTAGCGACACCCGTTCCATTGAGGTACCGGGACGCGCCGTCGAGCGAGACCATGCCCAGCCGAACGCCGCCGGGGCCGAACCTGCGGACGAACAGATCGAGTCCCTTGTTCGCGACCGTCCGACGGGTGCCGACCACCCACGTGGCGCCGGACCCGTCGATCGCGATGTTCATCGGCTCCGCGGCGTGCGGGTTCTTCTTGTCCCACTGCCGGGACCAGACGAGCGACCCTCCGGTCGTGAAGCGACCGAGCCATGCGTCGGTCGGAGGGAAGGAGCCCCACCGAACGCTGGAGCCGTGGACGCCGGCGGTGACCATGACGGCGTTCCCTCGCGCGGCGACCGTGACCGGAGCCTCGAGGCTGGGCATCGAAACGCCCACCCGATGCGACCAGAGCACGCCGCCGCTCGACGTGAGCTTCCAGAGGACCGGCGTGCCGGCGATCTGCGAGGTCTCGTGCAGGATGGGCTTGGTGGCCCCCCAGCCCGCCACGAACATGTTGCCGAACGCTCCCATCGAGATCCCGGTCGCGGCGTCGAACCAGGCGTGCGGGGTCGGCGCGGGCGGCTCGACGTTGGTCCGCCAGGTGGGATGAGCGGTCGGGTCGAGGGCCTCCACGAACCCGTCCTGGTAGAGATCGGCGCAGCATCCGTGCTTGAACCCGGTCACGACGATCTGGCCGGCGGTGGCGGTTACGTCGGTGACCGACTCGGCGATGCTGCACGGCCAACCGGGCGTGACGTATCGGTGGACCAGCGTGCCGTTCGGCCGGTTGACCTGAACGAACCAGCCGTTGCCCTCGCACTGACCCTGGACGACCCCCGTCCAGACCACGTTGCCGTTCGGCATGAGATCGACCGCGACGGCGTTCGTGCTGGCGTGCGGGTCCGGCAACCAGGAGTGACTCCAGAGCACTCTGCCGCTGGCGGACAGCTTCGTGACGAACGCTGCCACGCTGATCGACCTCCGACGGTCTCCGACGATGTAGATCGGACCGTTCGGGGCGGCGGCGACCTCCTTGAGGCGGACCCCTCGGTCGACGTGCCAACCGACGTTGATCGCGGCAGCGGCAGGCTCGGTGAAAGCAACGAGGAGCGCGAGACACATGACGGGCAGGGTCCAACGGCGCATCGGTCACCCCCGGCGGGTCGGTTGCTGCGAGCGTAACCCACGGTGGTCTTGAGGGTTTCCCGGGTGTGGAAAGGACCTGGGCGGGAGCCCAGGTCCTTTCCGGGGGAAGGGCGATGGTGCGGCGGTGGCTTACAGGTCGTAGTAGAGCGCGAACTCGTGCGGGTGCGGACGCAGCCGCACGGCGTCCAGCTCGTGGGTCCGCTTGTACTCGATCCAGGTGTCGATCACGTCCTGGGTGAAGACGCCGCCCTCGAGCAGCCACTGGTGGTCCGCCTCGAGCGCGTCCAGGACCTCCTCCAGCGAGCCCGGGACCTGCTTGACGTGCGCCTTCTCCTCGGGCGGCAGGTCGTAGAGGTCCTTGTCCATGGGCTCGGGCGGCTCGAGCTTGTTCTTGATGCCGTCGAGACCCGCCATGCAGCATGGCGCTGAACGCGAGGTACGGGTTGCACGTCGGGTCGGGCGTCCGGAACTCCAGTCGCTTCGTCGCCGGGATGCTTGCTGAAGACCGGGATCCGGATGCACGCCGAGCGGTTCCGCTGCGAGTACACGAGGTTGATCGGCGCCTCGTAGCCCGGCACCAGCCGGCGGTACGAGTTCGTCGTCGGGTTCGTGAACGCGAGCAACGAGTTCGCGTGGGCGAGCAGCCCGCCGATGTACCAGCGCGCCATGTCGCTGATCCCCGCGTAGTTGACCTCGTCCCAGAACAGGTTCTCGTCGTCTGCCCACAGCGACTGGTGCGTGTGCATGCCCGAGCCGTTGTCCATGAACAGCGGCTTCGGCATGAACGTCACGGTCTTGCCGGCTGCGTACGCCGTGTTCTTGACGATGTACTTGTACTTGAGGACGTTGTCCGCGGTCTTGAGCAACGTGTCGAACCGCATGTCGATCTCGGCCTGGCCGGCCGTGCCGACCTCGTGGTGATGCACCTCGATCTTGATGCCGACCTTCTCGAGGTTCAGCACCATCTCCGAGCGCAGGTCCTGGTACTTGTCCATCGGCGGGACGGGGAAGTACCCCTCCTTGTAGCGCGGCTTGTAGCCGAGGTTCGGCGTGTCGCCGTCCCGCTCGCGGCCCGAGTTCCAGACGCCTTCGATCGCATCGATGTGGTAGTAGCCCTCGTGCTGGTTCTGGTCGAACCGGATCGAGTCGAAGATGTAGAACTCGGCCTCGGGACCCCAGAACGAGGTGTCCGCGATCCCGGTCTGCTTCAGGTACAGCTCCGCCTTCTTCGCGATGTAGCGCGGATCGCGGCTGTACATCTCGCCGGTGACCGGGTCCTTCACGAAGCAGTTGATGTTGATCGTCGCGTGCTTCGTGAACGGATCCATGTACGCGGTGTCCGGATCGGGCACGAGGAGCATGTCCGACTCCTGGATCTCCTGGAAGCCGCGGATCGACGATCCGTCGAACCCGATCCCTTCCTCGAACACCGATCTCCGATCAGCTCGGCCATCGGAACCGAGAAGTGCTGCATCAGCCCTGGCAGGTCGCAGAACCGGAAATCGACGATCTCGGTTCCGGCCTCCTTGGCCATGGCGATGACGTCCTTGGCTGTCGCCACTGTCCCTTCCCCCTTGCTGCTCGACGACCGGCAGAGCGTAGGCCGTCGCGGAGCGCCGTCGGTTCCGGTGGCGTTAACTCTTCGTTACGCGCCGATGTTCGACTCCGCGACGAGGTTCCGCACCAGCTCGGCGACAGGTCCGCGTACCGTTCGTCCCCCCACGCGACGCTCTCGGCGAGGTCGCTAGCGAACCGGAATCGTCCACCCTCCCATCCCAGGAACCGTCCCTGCAGCGAGACGCCCATCGCGGCCAGGGTGCGCAGATGAAGGTCGTGCCCTCCTTCATGGCCGGTCGTGACCACGTTCGCGCCACAGGCGGGCCTCCGGGCGCCGGGAGCGCAGCTCGACCTCGACTATCGAGGAAGCCGGTCTCGGCCGCCCACCAGACGGCATCTGCGGCCGCCGATCCGGCGGGGGTTCCACGGAGCCCTCCCGCAGGCCAGGACGACTTCTCGGCCGGCGTGGTGGAGCTCCTCGGCGATCTGGCACCCGGATTGGCCGCTCCCGACGATCAGGATCGATCCATCTCGGCAGCGCCGATGGCGCTCGGTAGTCGGGGACGTCGATCTGGAGCAGCTCAGGTGGGAGCGTCTCAGCTTGTGAGGCCGGCGAGGGCGTCGGTAGCCGATGTTCGACCCCGGACGTGGGGCGGCCCCGGCGCCTTCGGCGCCGGGGCCGCGACCCGGGGGGATGGGGTATGGGGTTACCGGCGCGCACCGGCCCCTCGCGCGGTGCCCTCTCCGAAGCGCCGCACGGTGACCGGTACGAGCCGTCTGAACGGCTGCAGGACCAGGGAACCGAGGGGGATGAGTCCCACGAGGGGGACGAGCACCGAGATCCTCAGCAGTCCGTTCATGGCGAAGTCATCGGCGCCTCGCCCCGTGCCGGCGCAGACCCCGTCCGAGTCATTTCCCCCGTGACGCCTCCGTGCTAGGTCTTGCGGTCTCGGGGGAGTGGTAGGCCGAAGGGCCTGTGCGCCAGGCGTTCGCCCGGGCTCAGGCGTCGTCGCTCGCGCGGTAGCCGACGCCGCGCACCGTCTGGATCAGCTGCTCATGCTCCGGGCCGAGCTTGGCCCGTAACCGCCGGACGTGGACGTCGACCGTTCGCGTGCCGCCGTAGAAGTCGTACCCCCAGACCTCCCGGAGCAGGCCGGGACGGGTGTAGACGCGGCCGGGGTGCTGCGCGAGGAACCGCAGCAGCTCGAACTCCTTGAAGGTCAGATCGAGTGGACGGCCGTCGGCCGTGACCCGGTAGGTCTCGGTGTCGAGCGCCAGGGATCCCAGACGCACGACGGCGCCGTCCCCGGCGCCTGCCCGGCGACGGAGCATCGCCAGACGGACCGTGAGCTCGGCTTGCGGCGCGCCCGGGAAGACGAGATCGTCCGCGACCTCGTGCCACGGATAGCGTTCGAGGTGATCGCGGTCGACGATCACGACCGCCGGGAGCCGGGTCTTCCGCTCGCGGAGGTCCGAGAGGACGGACCAGGCCTGGCCCGGGTTCTCGACCGCGTCGACGAAGACCGCGAGGGCGTCGATCTGCAGGACGTGCGTGAGCGACAGGACGGTCAGCGGCTCGTGCTTGAGGTCGACGGAGAGGTCCGCCAGCGCCGGGAGCGCGCGGTCGAGGGAGCGATCGGAAAGCAGTGCCCACACGGCCATCGGGATGTCCTCACGATACCGGGTCGGCACGGTCGCCGGTACGCTTGACCTGCGATGACGATCCAGGTCCGGTTGTTCGCGGCGCTGCGGGAGCTCGCGGGGGCGTCGCGGGTGGAGGGAGCCGGTCGGAGCGCCGGCGAGGTCGCGGACGGCCTCGCCGCCACCTACGGCGAGCGGTTCGCGGCGATCGCGGCGGTGTCCTCGTTCGTGGTGAACGGTGAACGGGCGGCCCGCGACACGCCGGTCGCCGAGGGCGACGAGGTCGCGATCCTGCCGCCGGTGAGCGGGGGGTGACCGTGCGGCTCTGGCTGCTCCGTCACGCGAAGTCGAGTTGGGACGACCCGGACATGGAGGACGTCGAGCGGCCGCTCGCGCCCCGTGGGGCGCGAGCGGCCGACCGGATGCGCGAGTACCTCGACGCCGAGGAGATCAGGCCGGAGCTGGTGCTGTGCTCCTCGGCGCTCCGCACGCGTGAGACGCTCGCTCGGATCCTGCCGGGCCTCGGGCCTGAGCTGACCGTCCGGATCGAGCCCTCCCTCTATTCGTTCGAAGCGGACCAGCTGCTCGAGCGTCTGCGGGACGTGACCGACGACGTCGCGTCGGTGATGCTGATCGGCCACAACCCGGCGATGCAGGAGCTCGCATCGCTGCTTGCCCGCGGAGGGGATCGCCTCGATGAGCTCCGCAGGGGCTTCCCCACCGCAGCGTTGGCGGAGTTCGACCTCGGCGGCGGCTCGTGGCGTGAGCTCGCTCCCGGCACGGGACGGCTCACTCGGTTCATCGTTCCGCGCGAGCTCAGCTCGGCGTGAGCACGCCTGTTCGCGTCATCCACCCGCTCCTGCGATACTCCTGGTCCCCATGCGATTCCACCGGCTCCTCCTCGTCGTGAACCCGGTCGCGCGCACGGTGTCCAAACCCACGCTGGCCGTCATCGAGAAAGCATTGTCCGCGGACTTCCAATTGGAGGTCGCGGAGACGAAGGGGAAGGGCCACGCGAGCGAGCTCGCCGCCCAGGCCGTCGCCAACGGGATCGACCTCGTCGTGGTGTTCAGCGGCGACGGGACGATCAACGAGGTCGTGAACGCACTCGCCGGCACGGAGGTCGCGCTCGGCGTCTTGCCGGGCGGAGCAACGAACGTCCTGGTCCGGGCGCTCGGACTCCCCACCGACCCGGTCGAGTGCACCGGGCTGCTGATCGCGAACGCGCTGGACGACGGCTCGATCAAGCTGAACCTCGGGCGCGCCGACGGTCGCTACTTCGCGGTGAACTGCGGCGCCGGGATCGACGCCTCGGCGATGCGGCGGTTGGAGAAGAAGTTCCCGTCCACGAAGGCGAAGTACGACCGCGTCGCGTTCCGCGCGGTCGCCTGGGAGCTGATGGTCGGCTACGCGGGGAAGAAGCCGAACCTCGAGGTCGCGATCGATGGGGGGACGCCGTTCCCGTCCCTGTCGGTGATGGTGGGGCGGACGGACCCGTACACCTTCTACAAGGAACACGGCCTGCGGATGACCCCCGAAGCGTCCCTCGATTCCGGGTTGGACGTGTTGTCCGTGCGCAAGCTCAACCGCCGCAACATCCCGCGGATCGCCTGGCAGGTCCTCGGCTCCGCTCGCCACGTGCACGGCCGGGACATCGACTATTTCCACGATGCGTCGCAGGTCGTTCTGACCTCGTCCGATCCGTTCCCGGTCCAGGTGGACGGCGACCCGTTGGGCGATCACCGGCGACTGCAGATCGACATCGCTCGCGAAGCGCTCTGGGTCGTGGCGTAGCTCGGTCGGCGGACACCCGCGTTCCGTATCCTGCACGGGCACGGTCCACGCTCCACCATTCCGGAAGAGGGGATCCATGTCGAACGATGTTGCCCCCATCGCGCCGCACGGCGGCACGCTGGTGAACCTGCAGGTCGCTGCCGCTGACGCAGATGCCTTGACGGACGAGGCCGCCAATCTCCCGCGCGTCACGATCAGCGAACGGGAGCTCTCCGACCTGGAGATGCTCGCCACCGGCGCCCTCAGCCCGCTCACCGGGTTCCAGACCGAGGACGACTACCACGCGGTGCTCGAGACGATGCATCTGTCGAACGGCCTCGCCTGGGCGATCCCCGTCGTGCTCGGCCTGTCCGACGCCGACGCTCATCGGGTCGGCGGAGCTTCGTCGATCGCGCTCACGCCGGGTCCGGATGCGCCGCCGATCGCGGTGCTCCGCGTGACCGAGCGGTTCAAGCGCGACAAGCCCAAGGAGGCGATCGCGGTTTACCGGACGGACGACCCCGAGCACCCGGGGGTGAAGGCCCTGTTCGACGCGGGCGACACGTGCGTCGGTGGTTCGCTCCAGGTGCTGACCCTCCCGCAGCACGCGGACTTCACGAACTACCGCCTGACGCCCGCCGAGACCCGCGAGACGTTCCGGCAGCGTGGGTGGAGGACCGTGGTCGGCTTCCAGACCCGCAACCCGATCCACCGGGCACACGAGTACATCCAGAAATGCGCCTTGGAGATCGTGGACGGTCTGCTCGTCCATCCGCTGATGGGCGCGACGAAGTCCGACGACGTGCCCCCGGACGTCCGGATGCGCTGCTACGAGGCGCTGTTCAGCGGCTACTACCCGCACGATCGCGCGATGATCAGCATCTTCCCCGCCGCGATGCGCTACGCCGGACCGCGCGAGGCGATCTGGCACGCGATCGCTCGCAAGAATTACGGCTGCACGCATTTCATCGTCGGTCGCGACCACGCGGGGGTCGGCAGCTACTACGGCACGTATGACGCGCAGAAGATCTTCGAGGAGTTCGAGCCCGGCGAGCTCGGGATCACCCCGCTGATGTTCGAGCACTCGTTCTTCTGCGTTCGGTGTGAGGGGATGGGCTCGCCCAAGACCTGCCCGCACGAGGACGACGACCGGGTGATCCTCTCGGGCACGAAGGTGCGCGAGATGCTCCGCACGGGTGAGCGGCCACCGATCGAGTTCTCGCGTCCCGAAGTGGCGGACATCCTGATCGCGGCCATGCGCGATCAGGCCGAGGTGTAGCATCGCGCTCGTGGACGACCACCCCGCGAACCGTCGCATCGATCGCGTCCGCGACCCGGCGTTCGTCGAGGGGCTCGGCGACCTCTCGCTCGATGACCTGCGCGAACGTCGGGACGAGTGCATGGCGGAACGCGAATACCTGTCGTTGCTCCGCCGGTTGCTCCAGGGTCGCGCGGAGATCCTCCAGGCGGAGCTCGAAGGGCGCGGCGAGGGCGGCGATCGAACGGCCCTCGTCGAACGGCTCACGACGATCCTGAGCGCCGACGACCACGTCATGACCTCTCGGGGCGAGGCCGTCCGGATCGGTGTACCCGAAGAAGAGATGTTGCTCGCCCGCCGCCGAGTGGAGCAGCTCGCGTCGGACTCCGGGATCTCGGATCCCACGACGCTCGACGACGAGGCGCTCGCCGACGCGATCCACGCGCTCGCGGTCGAGGAACAGACGGTCTCCGAAGCGAGGCGCGCCGTGATCACGATCCTCGACACGGTGCAGGACGAGCTCAAGCGCCGCTACAAGGACGACCCCAGCCTCGCGCTGCACTGAGCCGAGCACCGATGGCTCCCCGGTCCGCGCCGCTCGTGCGAGTGGTCCGCTCGGGTCTCGAGGAATCGGTCCACCTGGGGGATGTCGCGGTCTGCGACTCGACCGGCCGCCTGATCGCCTCCGTCGGTGACCCGAACCGGCTCCTGTTCGTGCGGTCGTGCACCAAGCCGATCCAGGCAGCCGTCGCGGTCGACGCGATCGGTCCTCAGCTCAGCGACCGGCTGGTGGCGATCATGGCCGCCTCGCACAACGGCGAGCCGGTGCACATCCGGGCCGTCCGCGACGTGCTCCGTCGCGGACGGCTCACCGAGGCCGACCTGCAGACACCGCCCGACCGGCCGCTCGACGGAGCGAGCGCGCGGCGGGTGCGCGAGCCCCGACCGCTGTATCACAACTGCTCGGGCAAGCACGCGGGGATGTTGCTCGCATCGACGGGTGAGGGCTGGCCGACGGCGACCTACCGTCGTCGCTCGCACCCGCTCCAGCGCCGGATCCTTCGCGCGGTCCAACTGCTGAGCGGCTCCGACGACGTCGAGCTCGGGATCGACGGTTGCGGCGTCCCCGTCCACGGGATGAGGCTGCGCGCGATCGCGACGATGTACGCGCGGCTCTCCGACCCGGGGGGGCAGGGCCCGCTGGCCCCGGCGGTCGATCGCGTGGTGACCGCGATGCGCGCGGAGCCGTACCTCGTCGGTGGGAGGAACCGGATCGACACCGAGGTCATGCGGGCCGCGCCCGACATCGTCGCGAAGGAGGGCGCGGAGGCCCTGAACTGCGCGGTGGCGCTGGGGGACGGGCTCGGGATCGCGGTCAAGGTCGCCGATGGCGGCTACCGGGCGGCCGGGCCCGCGCTGATCGCGGTGCTCGACCAGCTCGGTCTGCTGGGCGCGGGCGCCCGCCGCCGGCTCGCGAAGCGCGCCAGCCCGCCGGTGCTCGGCGGCGGGCGCCCGGTGGGACGGCTCGAACCGGTCGTCCGGCTCCGCGTCCCCCGTTAGGCCTGCGCTCCCGAGCTTTCCCGCGAAGGCTCGTAGCATCGAAGCGGAAGGCTGGTTGGGCCCCAAGGGGTGAAGGCATGCGGAAGGGTTCCCATTCATGAGCGACGCGCCACGGGTTGCCGTGCTGTCGGTCCACACCTCGCCCGTCGATCAGCCGGGGATCGGGGATTCGGGCGGCATGAACGTCTACATCCTCGAGGTGGCGGGCCGGCTCGCCGCGCAAGGGGTGCACGTGGACGTCTTCGCGCGATGCCGCGGCGGCACCGATCACGAGGTGAAAGAGGTCGCGACCGGAGCCAGGGTCATCCCGATCAAGGCCGGGCCGTGCACGCCGCTGCCGAAGGCGGACCTGCCACGGTACCTGCCCGAGTTCCTCGGCGGCGTCCTCCACGAGGCTCGGTTCCACGGGATCCCGTACGACGTCGTGCACAGCCACTACTGGCTGTCGGGCTGGGTCGGCCGAGCGGTGAAGGAGGTCTGGGACGCGCCGCTCGTCGCCTCGTTCCACACGCTCGGCAAGGTCAAGAACTATTCGCTCGCGCGAGATGAGCGGCCCGAGTCGGCGGTTCGCCTGGAGGGCGAGGAGCGCGTGATCGGCGCGGCGGACCGGATCTTGGCCGCGACGCCGCTCGAGGCGGGCCAGCTGGTGGGTCTGTATCGAGCCGACCCCGAGCACGTCCGGCTGATCCCGCCCGGCGTCGACCACGTCCTGTTCTCTCCGCGCGACCGGATGGCCGCGCGGGAGCGTCTGCACCTGACGCACCTGCGGTTCGCGTCTCTACGTCGGGCGGTTGCAGCCGCACAAGGGTCCCGACGTCGCGATCCGCACCGTGGCCGAGGCGGTCGCGCGCGATCCGGAGACCACGCGCGACCTCGTGCTCGGCATCGTCGGCGGACCGAGCGGCAGCGACGGCGAGGCCGACCGCCTGCTCGCGCTCGCCCACGACCTCGGCGTGGCCGAGCGCGTCGTCCTGTTCCCGCCGCAGACCCAGCGGAAGCTGTCGGACTTCTACGCGGCGGCCGACGTGGTGCTCGTCCCGTCCCGCTCCGAGTCGTTCGGGCTGGTCGCGCTGGAAGCGGCCGCATGCGGAACGCCGGTGGTCGCCGCGTCCGTCGGCGGTCTCCGCTACGTGGTCGAGGACGGCAGGACGGGGTTCCTCGTGGAGGGACACGACCCGGGTGATCACGCCGACCGGATGCTGCGCGTGCTGCGGGACGGGGCCTTGCAAGCGTCGATCGGAGCGGAGGCGTCGCGCCGCGCGCTCCGGTTCACCTGGGACGTCACGGCGAACGAAGTGCTCCGCGTCTACGACGAGGTCGTTCGCGCGGCGTGATCCCCGCTCGCCGGTATCGCTCCAGCGCAGTCCTTTTGTCACTCTTTATCGCGAGGCCGTGACCTGCGGTTATGACCGCTGACCTGCGGGAACATCCGCTTGACCGGTCCCGAGGCCGCCGATACATTCCGCCTCGCTCCGAGCGGTCCGAGTGATCGGGAGGAGAGACCGGACGAAGCGCCGGGGGCCCCGACGGAGGGCGGAAACGTCCGCCGGAGGATCTAGGCGCACCGGGAACACCTGAAGGGCAGAGAGGCTGCAAGGTCACTCAGCCGGGAAGGAGTTCCCGACGCTGGCGAAGGCCGCAAGGCTCAGCCAGCGGCCCGCAGGGACGTCGCGAGACGGACCGGCGGTGGTCCGTCGCCCGGGACCGACGAGGGCCGCGAGGTCCGAGTCAGGTCCACCGGGACCGCGGAACGGCCGCAAGGCCGAACGGCGGATCCGGGGGCGACGAAGGCGGAAGGGCGCCGCGAGGCGAACCATCCGCCGGCGATCCGGACTCTCGGCCGAGCGCAGAGGCAGCTCGGGGCAACTGAGCCCGAGGAACCGACGGGAGCCGAACGCTTCGGCGGGAGGTGAGCGAAGGTCCCTCGGGCTCTTTTTCATGCGCTACCGTCTGACCCCGATGACCGAGGGTCGGGTCAAGCGATCGGCGGAGACGGACGAGCGACGGAGCCGGATCATCGATGCCGCGATGAACCGGTTCTCCCAGCACGGGTATCGGGCGACGCACGTCGAGGACATCGCGCACGAGGTCGGGGTGGCGAAGGGGACGGTGTTCCTCGACTTCGGCTCCAAAGAGGGTCTGTTCCTCGCGGCGTATCAGCACGCGGTGCAGATGCTGCCCGCGTGGCTGGATGCTCCCGAGGAGGTCGTTCGCGGAGGCTTCTGGGACACGCTGGACTGGTGGCTCCAGAGCACGGAGGAGTCCGTCGGATCCGATCCCGTGCCGAACCGGCTGGCGATGATCGGGCGGTACGACACGGAGCTCGGTCTCCGCGGCCCGATCGACCGGTTCATGCGGAGCGAGGACCCCTACGGCACCCTGGAGTTCGTCGAGTTCGGGGTCCGGCACGGTGAGATCCGCGACGACGTGGATCCCGAGATGATCGCGTCGATGCTGGATTGGGCCGCGCAACGGTTCCAGGACGCGTTGGTGTCGGAGGACCTCGATCCCGGGGTTGATCCATCGCCGGCCCGAGCGACGCAACATGCGCATCAAGGAGTTCGTCGAGATCCTTCGCGGAGGGATCGCAGCCACGGAGGAACCCGGATGAGCGACGAGATCAGTTGGGCCGATTACTACCGGGAGAACGAAGGCCGGGAGCCGCGGGCCTTCTTGCTGGAGGTGCTCGGTTCCTTCGAGCGTGCGGGCGAGGCGGTCGACCTCGGATGCGGGGCGGGGATCGACACGCTCGCGATGCTCGAGCGGGGCTGGCAGGTCTTCGCGACGGACGCGGAGGAGGAGGCGATCCAGCGGACGCGCAACCGGGTCCCGCCCGAGCTGCAGCCTCGCCTCCGGACGCTCGTCACGCCGATGGAAGACGTCGAGCTCCCGACGGCCGACCTGGTCTGGGCGAGCTTCAGCCTCTTCTTCTGCGACCCGGCTCGGTTCGCCGACGTGTGGGCCAGGATCGGCCGCGCGGTCGTGCCCGGCGGCCGGTTCGCGGGCCAGCTCCTGGGCGATCGCGACACGTGGGCGCCGGACGAAGACATCACCGCGTTCTCCGAGGCCCAGGCGCGGGCCCTCTTCGAGGGATGGACGCTCGAGCGCTTCGAGGTAGAGGAGAACGACGGCGAGGCCTGCGACGGCCCGAAGCACTGGCACGTCTTCCACGCGGTGGCGAGCGCTCCTTCGAGCTGACGGCCGACGGCTCGGTGCTCGCGCATAGACTGCCGTCGTGGGCCTCTCGACCAGCGTGTTCCGGCCGGCGATCCTGCGGGTGGCCAACCATCCGTGGGCCCGCCGGGCCGTGACCGGCACGCGTCCGGGTCGGCGCGTCGCCTTCCGGTTCGTGGCCGGGGAGACCTTGGCGGAAGCGATGGCCGCGGCGCGTGAGCTGCATTCCCGCGGGCTCCGAACGATGCTCGATCACCTCGGGGAGCACGTCGACACGCCGCAGCACGCGCTCGCCGCGCGGGAGGCGTACCTGTCCGCGCTCGAGGCGGGCGCGGACGCCGAGGACGTCGACGCGGCGATCTCCGTGAAGCTGACCCAGCTCGGCCTCGACGTCTCGGTGGACGCCTGCTGGGCGAACTTCGAGCCGATCGTGAAGAGCGCCGGCGAGAAGGACCGCCTCGTGATGATCGACATGGAGAGTCACGGATACGTCGATCGGACCCTCGAGGTGTTCGCGCGCGCGTACGAGCGATCGCAGCACGTGGGCGTCGCGATCCAGTCGTACCTGCGACGGAGCGAGGCGGACGTCTTCGCGTTGCCGGAGGGCTGCCGGGTCCGTCTGGTCAAGGGGGCGTACCTCGAACCCGAGGACGTGGTGTTCACGCGCAAGCGGGACGTGGACGCGAGCTACGCGCGTCTCTTCGCGACGCTCCTCGCGCGCGAGCATCCGGTGGATGTTGCGACGCACGATCCGGCGCTCATCGAGGGTGTCCGCACACGCGTCGACGCCTTCGAATACGGCTGGTCGCGTGTGGAGTTCCAGATGCTGTACGGTGTCCGACGCGACCTCCAGACCCGGCTCGCCGGTGATGGATATCCCGTCCGCGTGTACATCCCGTATGGAACCGAGTGGTACCCGTACCTCACGCGACGGATGGCCGAGCGGCCGGCCAACGTGTGGTTCTTCGTCTCCAACCTCGTGAGGACGTCCGGATGAGCGATCAGGCGAACGGCAGACGCACCGCCTTCCTCGGCGGCGGCAAGATGGCGGAGGCACTGATCTCCGGATTGATCCGGTCGGGCGGCCGAACGGCCGACGAGATCATGGTCACGTGCCGGCGCGACGAGCGGGCTCGCGAGTTGGCGGAAACGTACGGCGTGACGGCGACGCTGGACAACGGCGAGGCGACGAGGTGGGCGGACGTCCTCGTCCTGATGGCCAAGCCACAGGACATCGAGGTCCTGCTGGAGCAGATCCGTGAGCACCTGACGACCGCGGATCTGGTCATCACCTTCGCCGCCGGCGTTCGGACGTCGTTCATCCAGAAGCACGTCCCCGACGACGTGCCCGTCGTCCGCGTGATGTCGAACGTCCCCGTGATGGTGGACGAGGCGATGTCGGTGATCGCGGCCGGGAGCCACGCCGCAGAAGCGCACATGGCGATCGCGGAAGAGCTCCTCGGGTACGTGGGGAAGGTGCTCCGGTTGAAGGAGACCCACCTCGACGCGGTGACGGCGACGAGCGGCAGCGGCCCCGCCTACTTCTTCTTGCTGGCGGAGGCGATGATCGAGGCGTGCATCCTCCTGGGGCTCTCCCGGGACGTCGCGACGGAGCTGATCGTCCAGACCATGCTCGGCTCGGCGAAGATGCTCCGCGACACGGGGAAGCACCCCGTCGAGCTGCGTGAGATGGTGACGTCGCCGGGAGGAACGACGATCGAGGCGATCCGTCGCCTCGAGGAGGCCGGGGTCCGCGCCGCGTTCCTGAACGCGATCGACGCGGCGAACAAGCGGAGCGAGGAGCTCGCCCGCGGTGGGGACGATGACGAGGAGGCCTAACGGCATGGGACGAGGAGATCTGGCCAAGGTCCGGAGCGCCAAGGACCGCCAACGCAAGGTGAAGGAACGAGAGAAGCGACGCGCAGGTGAGCGCGGAGCGGCCCGCAAGGCCGCGAAGAAACGCTAACGCCTACCCGATCCCGGGGATGTTGACCCCGCAGCCCTAATCCGCGAGAGCCACGCGACCGAACCTCTTTCCGAGGAGGTCACGAGGTGACGAAGCGGCGGATCAGGATCCAGCGGGTCACGAAGACCAAGCCACGCGACCACTCCGTGCTGAACCTCGATCCTCGCGACGATGAGATCGTCCGCGCCAAGCATCAGCTCTACGGGGCAGGACGCCCGCGTCGCACGCGCTGACGCTCAACGCGACGCGATCGTGTTCCGCAGCGTCCCGATCCCTTCCGCCGCCAGCTCGACGAGCGCTCCCGGCCACAGCTGACGGCCCGGCTCGGGTCCGGGGCGGGCGAACGGCCCCAGCGCGAACGCATCGCCTCGCTCCAACTCGCCGAGCTCCGAGGCGCCTGCGATCATCCGAGCGAGGTTCCACGCGCTGCCGTTGAGATTGCCCTTCGCGACCTCGTCTCCGTCGACCTTCACCGTGAGGAACATCGTCTGCGGATCGATCTCGTCGGCGGTGACCACGCACGGGCCGAGGGACAGGGGAAGGCCGGCCGAGGTCTCCACCGGAGCGCCGCTCGCGTCCCGAGCGCGCCAATCGTTCACCAAGGTGTAGCCGAAGACGTGGTCCGATACCTCTTCGACCACGATCCTGCGCGCCTCGCGGCCAAGGACGGCGGCCACCTTGGGCTCGTATTCCAGCCACGCGGCGCCCGAAGGCCACGGCACCTCGTGCTCGGGTCCCACCGTCATCCGAGGGATCTCCATCGAGCCGGGCGAGATCAACGATCGAGGGAAGAGGGGAGTCAGGATCCGCGGCCGCGACACGTCACACGCATGGGCGTCGTCTCGCTCGAGCGCCGCGACGGCGGCGTCCAGGACGGTGCCTCGGCTGCTCGTGACGAATCCCTCGAGCGTGGTGGGGAAGGCCGGATGCCCGACGGCGTCGGGCAGGTCGACCACCTCACCCTCGAGGATCGCCCCCAGTCGCCGCTGCCCCCCGCGGTCGTAGGTGACGAGCCTCATCAGTGGGAGCCGAAGCGTACGCCCGCCGGCCGGACGAATCACGCAGGACAAGCCGGTTTTCCACCGGTCCGCCGCCGACCCGCCGGCATCGTCGTCGATGGGCGTGGTTCGAGGGGAACCGCTACGATTCCGGGCGGCCGGCAGGCCGACCCGTACCGAAGGAGGCCGCTTCCCATGGCGCAGAAGTTCCGCATCACCTACGCAACCCTGTCCGCGGACAACGAGGAGCTGCAGCGCAGCTACGACGAGGCCGCCGAGCGCGTCAAGGCCGAGCTCGGCAAGGAGTACCCGGTCATCGTCAACGGTGAGGAACGGTGGCGGGAGGACCGCTACGTCGAGCCGTCTCCCATCGACGAAACCCTGGTGATCGGCAGCTTCTCGCAGGCCACGGCCGAGGACGTGGACGACGCCGTTCGGGCCGCGAAGGACTTCTCGCTCGAGTGGGATCGGATGGGCTGGCAGGAGCGCGTGCGGATCCTGCGCAACGTCGCCGACATCATGGAAGACCGCCTGTTCGACCTGGCGGCGCTGATGGCCTACGAGGTCGGGAAGAGCCGGCTCGAGGCGCTCGGCGACGTGCAGGAGACGGCCGAGCTCATCCGGTGGAACTGCGACGAGGTCGAGAAGCACGACGGGTTCCGGACACCGATGAGCGGTCTCGGCGCGGCCGGCGACTACTACGACGTGATGCGGCCGTACGGCGTGTGGGCCGTGATCAGCCCGTTCAACTTCCCGATGGCGCTCTCCGGAGGGCCGTCCTCCGGCGCGCTGGTCGCGGGCAACTGCGTGGTCCTCAAGCCGTCGAACCAGGGAGCGCTGCTCGGATACAAGCTCTACGAGTGCTACCGCGACGGCGGCGTGCCCGCGGGGGCGTTCCATCTGGTCGTCGGGCGAGGCGTGGTCGCCGGGGAGGCGCTCTGGAAGCACCCCGACGTCGGCGGGATCACCTTCACCGGCTCGTACAACGTCGGGATGGACATCTACAAGAACTTCGCGGTGAACGTGCCCAAGCCCGTGATCTGCGAGATGGGCGGCAAGAACCCGACGATCGTGACGAAGAACGCCGACCTGGACAAGGCGACCGACGGGGTCCTGCGGAGCTCGTTCGGGTTCGGTGGGCAGAAGTGCTCCGCGTGCTCGCGCGTATTCGTCGAGCGCGAGGTCTACGACGACTTCCTGACCCAGTTGAAGACGAAGACCGAGAAGCTCAAGGTCGGCAACCCGCTGGAGCGCGACGTGTTCCTCGGGCCGATCATCAACGAGGCCGCGATGGACACGTTCGAGGAGGCGGCCGAGGAGGCACGGAAGAACGGCAACATCGTCACCGGCGGGCAGCGGATCACCGAGGGCGAGCTCGGCAAGGGACTGTTCGTCGAGCCGACGGTGGTCGAGGCGCCCGACGACAGCTGGATCTGGAAGAAGGAGCTCTTCGTCCCGTTCGTCGCGGTGGCGCCGTACGACGAGCTCGACGACGCGATCCGGAAGGCCAACGAGACCGAGTACGGACTGACCGCCGGGTTCTTCAGCGAGGACGCGGCCGAGGTCGACGAATGGCTCGACCGGATCCAGGCCGGGGTGATCTACGTCAACCGTCGCGCGGGATCGACCACCGGCGCGTGGCCGGGCGTGCAGCCGTTCGGTGGCTGGAAGGGATCGGGCACGACGGGGAAGGCCGGCGGGGGGCCGTACTACGTGATGCAGTACCTCCGCGAGCAATCCCGGACGGTGATCGCGGAGTGAGCGCCGGGGAGTCCCGGCTCGCCTACGACGGGCTCTCGGCGTTCGTCGGGCCCAAGCTGATCACCGAGGTTCCGGGTCCGGAGGCGATGGCGTGGGTCGAACGGGACCGCAAGGTCACGTCGCCGTCCCTGCCGCGCGCCTATCCCTTCGTTCCGAAGCGTGGCGCCGGATCCATCGTGGAGGACGTCGACGGCAACATCTTCCTCGACCTGAACGCGGGCATCGCGGTCACGTCGACGGGCCACTGTCACCCGAGGGTGGTCGACGCCATCGATCGTCAGGCCGCCGAGCTGCTGCACTACTCGGCGAGCGACTTCTTCCTGCCGGTCTATGCCGAGGTGTGTGAGCGGCTCGACGAGATGGCGCCGTTCGGCGACCGCCCGGCTCGATCCTTCCTGACGAACTCGGGGACGGAAGCCGTGGAGGCCGCGATCAAGCTCGCCCGGTTCGCCACGGGCCGCCAGTACCTGATCGGCATGTACCAGTCGTTCCACGGACGCTCGATGGGAAGCGTCACGCTGACGGCGTCGAAGGCGAAGTACCGCACCAACTTCGGACCGATGCTGCCGAGCGTGTACCACACGTTCTACGGCGACTTCGACTACCTCGACGAGGTGGTGTTCAAGCGGCTCGTTTCGCCGACCGAGGTCGCCGCGATCGTCGTGGAGTCGTGGCTCGGCGAGGGCGGCTACGTCCTGCCGCCCGACGGCTGGTTCACGTATCTGCGAGAGCTCTGCGACCGGCACGGGATCCTGCTCGTCTGCGACGAGGTCCAAAGCGGCATGGGCCGCAGCGGCAAGATGTGGGCGATCGAGCACGAGGGTGTTGAACCGGACATCCTGATCTCGGGGAAGGGGATCGCGAGCGGTCTGCCTCTCGGGGCGATGATCGCGCGCGAGGATCTGATGGTCTGGGACCTCGGGTCGCACGGGTCCACGTACGGCGGCAGTCCGCTCTCGTGCGCGGCCGCGCTCGCGACGTTCGACGTGATACGGGACGAGGACCTGCTCGGGAACGCGGACCGCGTGGGCTCCGTCTTGCTCGACGGGCTCCGCCAGATGAAGACGCGCCATCCCCTGATCCGGGAGGTCAGGGGCAAGGCGATGTGGATCGGGCTCGGGTTCGCCGATCACGAGGTGGCCGAGGCGGTCGAGCACGCCGCCTTCCGGCGCGGGCTGCTGATGCTCTCGTGCGGCGACGACGCCATCCGGGTCTCGCCGCCGCTCGTGTTCCGGGAGGATCAGGCGCGCGAGGCCCTTCGGATCTTCGAAGAGGTCGTGGCCGAGGTCGAAGCGGAGACCTAGATGGGCCTGGGCGCCCGATGCTCTCGTGTTCGATTGTGCGAAAACGCTCCCCGTGGGGAGCTTCTGGGCTGGTGCGCTCGGGTTCGGCCTCGACCATGACCCGGACGATCCGAACGATGACGGCGTGCTGCTCATCGATCCGTCGAAGCTGACGCGCGGCATCTACTTCCAATCGGTGCCTGAGCCGAAGGTCGTCAAGGATCGCGTCCACCTCGACCTTCGACCGGCGACGACGATGGCCGAGGAGGTCGAGCGCCTCCGCGGCTTGGGCGCCGTGCCGATCCGGTACGTCGACGAGGGCCATGGCTCGTGGACCGTGATGGGGGACCCGGAGGGGAACGAGTTCTGCGTCCTGCGGGCCGGTGCCGAGGGTGGCAAGCGGGATCGACCCGGGATCGATTCGATCGTGGTCGATGCCAACGACTGGCGCCGGGTGGCGGACTTCTGGATCGCCGCGCTCGGGTACCGCGAGCTCGAGGCCGGTGAGAGCGGCGTCGAGATCGTCGGTGATCGCGACGGCGATCCGATGCTCTCGTTCGTCACCGTTCCCGAGGCGAAGACCGTCAAGAACCGCGTTCATCTCGACGTCCGGCCGACGGGGTCGATGACCGAGGAGGTCGAACGGGTCAGCGCGCTGGGCGGGACCGTCCGCGGGTACATCGAGGAGGGCGGCTCGTTCTGGACGCAGATGCGGGATCCCGAGGGCAACGAGTTCTGCATCCTCCGCGGCCCGGACGACGGCTGGTCGCCGGATGAGCTCTAAGCAGACGACGATGCAAGACGCCGTCGCGGACCTCGTCCGCGACGGCGACACCGTCGCGATCGAGGGCTTCACCCATCTGATCTGCTTCGCGGCGGGTCACGAGATCATCCGCCAGCGCAAGCGGGACCTGACCCTCGCGAGGATGACCCCCGACGTGATCTACGACCAGATGGTCGCGGGCGGCGTGGCGAGCAAGCTGATCTTCAGCTGGCTCGGCAACCCCGGCGTCGGATCGCTCCACGCGATCCGACGCCGCATCGAGGATCACGATCCGGAACCGCTCGAGATCGAGGAGTACTCGCATTTCGGCATGGTCTGCCGCTACGTGGCGGGCGCCTCGAACCTGCCGTTCTTCCCGATCCGCAGCTACTACGAGTCCGACATCCCGTCGGTGAACCCGAAGATCGTGCCGATGACCTCGCCGTACGACGACGCGGCCGAGGTCTACGTCGTCCCGCCCCTTCGCCCCGACGTCTCGATCGTCCACGCGCAACGCGCCGATGCGAGCGGCGACGCGCAGATCTGGGGGTTGCTCGGTTGCCAGAAGGAGGCGGCGTTCGCCGGGGAGCGGGTCATCGTGGTCTGCGAGGAGGTCGTGGAGGAGTCGGTGATCCGCCAGGATCCCAACCGAACCGTGATCCCCGGGGTCGTGGTCGACGCGGTCGTCGAAGAGCCGTTCGCATGCCATCCGAGCTTCGCGCAGGGGTACTACGACCGTGACAACGCCTTCTACCTGGAGTGGGATCGCATCGCCCGCGACCCCGAGACGCTCGCGGCGTGGCTGAAGGAATGGGTCTTCGACCTGGCGTCGCACGCCGAGTACCGCGAGAAGTGGGGCGCCGCGCATTGGGACGCCCTGCGACCGGGCGACGCGATGTCGGGCCAGGTCAACTACGGGAGGTACGCGTGAGCGATCGCGCGTATTCGAAGACCGAGATCATGATCGCGGCCTCGGCGCGCGGCCTCGAGGGCGCCACGAACTGCTTCGTCGGTGTCGGTCTGCCGAACATCGTGTGCAACCTCGCCCAACGGACGGTCGCCCGCGACCTGCAGCTCGTCTACGAATCCGGGGTGTTCGGCGCACGGCCCGAGCGGCTCCCGCTGTCGATCGGCGATCCCACCCTCGCGACCGGGGCCACCGCGATCACCAGCATGTTCGAGCTCTTCGCGTTCTACCTGCAGGCCGGGTTGATCGACGTCGCCTTCCTGGGCGGGGCGCAGATCGATCGGTTCGGGAACCTGAACACGACGGTGATCGGCCCGTACGACACGCCGAAGGTGCGCCTCCCCGGGAGCGGCGGAGCGTGCGAGATCGCGATCCACGCACGCCACATCCTGGTGATCATGCGGCAGGCGAAGCGGTCGTTCGTCGACCGGCTGGACTTCCGGACCTCGCCGGGACACAGCGGCGATCCGGCGCACGACGCCGCGCGTGGCTGGCACGGGACCGGGCCGACCTCCGTCGTGACCGATCTCGGGACCTACGGGTTCGACGACGCGACCGGCGAGATGACGCTCATGACGCTGCACCCGGGCATGACCTTGGACGACGTTCACGCGAACATGGGCTGGGAGCCGAAGGTTTCACCCGATCTGGGACAGACGCCGGAGCCGACGCCCGAGGAGTTGCGGCTGATCCGCGAGGAGCTCGACCCGGGTGGGGTCCACGCGAAGTAAGACGATGCCGGACCGCGAGGAACCCGCCGAAGACGCGCCGATCCCGGCCGAGGACGAGCCGGAGCCGGACTGGGCCGAGGAGATCCGCCGGCTGCAGGGCCGAGCGCGGCAAGCGGTTGGCCGACCGGCTGGAGGAACCCGAACGGAAGGATCCGTGAGCGCTCCATGAGCCACGTGTTCCCGCGGGTCCTGACGCGCACCCTTCCGACGGCCGTCTCCGCCGAGGGCGTGTGGATCGTGGACGCGGACGGACGTCGCTACCTGGACGGCTCCGGCGGGGCGATCGTGGTGGGGGTGGGCCACGGGGACGCATCGCTGATCGCCGCAGCCGAAGAGCAGCTCCGCCGCACGCAGTACGCGCACCCGACGATGTTCACCACCGACGCGGTGGAGGGCTACGCCGACGACGTGGCGACGCGTGCTCCCGCTCGCGGATGCCCGTGTCTACCCGGTGAGCGGCGGTTCGGAGGCAGTCGAGACCGCGCTCAAGATGGCGCGCGCGTACCACCTGGCGCGGGGCAACCCCGGGAGGGTCACCGTGATCGCGCGGCGTTCCAGCTACCACGGGAACACGCTCGGCGCCCTGGACGCCTCCGGGAAGGAGCCGCTCCGCAAGCCGTACACGCCCTGGCTCGGCCGGTTCCTGCACGCGCCGGCGGCGTACGAGTACCGATGCGAGAACCCTGCGCACCCCGATGGCTGCGGGGACTGGCACGCGGCGGAGCTGACGCGGATGATCGGATCCTACGGACCCGAGACGATCGCGGCGTTCATCGCCGAGCCGGTCGCCGGCGCCACGCTCGGTGCCGCCGTCCCGTGCGAGGACTACTGGCCGAAGATCGTCGAGGTCTGCCGCGCCCACGGAGTCCTGGTCATCGCGGACGAGGTGATGACCGGATTCGGTCGCACGGGCCGGTGGTTCGGCGTCGACGCCTGGTCGATCCGTCCCGACATCGTCGCGGCGGGAAAGGGGACCACCAGCGGGTACGTGCCGTTCGGCTTCGCCGCGTGCACCGGCGAGCTGTTCGACACGATCGCGTCGAAAGGGTTCGTCCACGGGTTCACGTGGTCGCACAATGCCCTGGGTGCGGCCGTCGCGCACGCGACGCTCCGCCGGCTGCGCGACGATGGATTGGTCGACCGCTCCCGCGAGCTCGGGACGAGCCTGCTCGAAGCGCTCCGAGGGGAACTGGAGTCCGCGGAGCACGTCGGGGACGTGCGCGGCGCCGGCATGATGATCGGGATCGAGCTGGTCCGCGATCGCGAGACGAAGGAGCCGTTCGCCCGCGAGCGGCAGATCACGGAGCGGATCGTCGCCGCTGCGCGTGATGGCGGGCTCTTGCTCTACTCATCGACCGGGCATGTGGGCGGGAGGAACGGCGACCTCGTGATGCTCGGCCCGCCGTTCATCCTGACGGACGACGAGGCAGAGCTCCTCGTCGAGCGCACGGTCGCCGCGGTACGGTCCGTCGCGTGAGCGATCGCGTCGGCCTGGTCCGGTGCCCGGAAGCCCGGATCTACGATCACGGGCCGGAGCACCCGTTGCGACCCGATCGTGTGCTCCTGACGTGGGACCTCATCCACGCGTACGGCCTCGATGATCGGAGCACCGTCGCGACGCTGGGGTGTGCGGCGGCGGATGACCCGACGCTCGAGCTGATCCATACACCGGCGTTCATCGATGCGACCCGCCGCGCGGGCCACGGCGAGGCGGGGGACTGGGCTCGCTTCGGATACGGACCCGGGTGACAACCCCATCTTCGACCGGATGCACGAGGCGGGAGCGATCGTCGCGGGCGCATCCGTCTCCGCGGCGCGCGCGGTCTGGGCCGAAGGATGCGATCACGCGTTCAACGCGGCCGGCGGCCTGCATCACGCGATGCCGGACCGCGCTTCCGGCTTCTGCGTCTACAACGACCCCGCGATCGCGATCGCGTGGCTGCTGGCGAACGGGTGCGAGCGGGTCGCCTACGTCGACGTGGACGTCCACCACGGCGACGGGGTGCAGTTCGCGTTCTGGAACGACGCCCGCGTCCTGACGATCTCGCTGCATCAGTTCGGCTCGTGGTTCTTCCCCGGGACCGGGTCCGCGAGTGAACGAGGAGGGCCCGACGCGCCCGGCAGCGCGATCAACGTGCCGCTCCCCGTCCTCACGAGCGACGAGGCGTGGCTCGAGGCGTTCCGCGCCGTGGTGCCGGCGGCGGTGAGCGCGTTCGCTCCGGACGTGCTGGTCACCCAACTCGGCTGCGACACGCACCACAGCGACCCGCTCGCGCAGCTCCTGCTGACCACGGCTGCGTACCGGGCGACGGCGGCCGAGCTGCACCGGCTGGCGCATGCCGCCGCCGGTGGCCACTGGGTGGCAACCGGCGGCGGCGGCTACCAGTGGGCCCGGGTCGTGCCGCGCGCGTGGACCTCGTACTTCGCCGAGATGTGCGACGCCGAGGTCCCCGATGAGCTCCCAGAGCCGTGGATCGAGGAGGCGGAGCGCCGGCTCCGGGGCGAGGTACCGGCGACCTTGTCGGAGCCGGCGCTCGGCCCCGGCGAGGGCGACGCGGCCGCCCGCGCGGTCGTCCGTTCGCTGGAAGAGGAGTTGGCACGATGACGGCATGATCCGTCGCGTTGGGTTGCCGGTGCGCCTGAGCCGCCTGCTCAGGAGCGCAACCGATGTATCTTCGCGGTATGGCACTCGGAGGTGGGTTCTCGGGACCGGTTCGGAACCCCGATCAGAACGCCGGAGTTCTGAACGAACGACAGAATGACGACCGCGAGCAAGCTCGCAAGGAGCATCTGGCAGATCAGGCGCGCCCGACCCGGTGGCAGCGATTCCGAAGCCGCCGGAAACAGCGAACCTCCGGGTCCGAGGACTGATCGACGCTCACGAGCCCGAGCCGCTCATCGCCTCGATCAACGATTCGAGCAACCAGCTCAGGTACGCGTACAGCTCGAACGTGGAGCGCCGCTCCGGATCGCCGGCGAAATCGGCTGGATCGGAGTCCTCCCGCACATCCAGACGCGTTCCCAGCACGAGCCGGAGATCGTTCACCGCTCGCATGCACGCGAGCACGTCCTCTTCGCTCAGCACCCGTGACGCGGCGCACCGTTCGAGGATGGTGAGCTGCTCGAGCTTCGTCGCGAGGAGGCTGTCGCCCACCTTCCGTTCGTACTCGAGCTCCTCGACGGGGTCGTCGGTCCGCGCCGGCGGGAACAGCCGCTGGAGGCTCGGGTCCGACGACGGCGTCTCGGCGGTGAGCAGCGCGCGGAAGTCCTTGGCGAGATGCGTGAGGACCTCGCGTTCGTTCTTCGTCAGCTTCCATCCGAACGTGCCGTCGGCGCGACGACGGATCGCGAGACGCCCGGCCACCTCTCAGCGATCCTTCTGCATCGTCGCCCAGAGGCCGTAGCCGTGCAGCGCCGAGACGTGGATCTCGCACTGCTCCTTCTCGCCCGAGGCGACGACCGCCTTCCCTTTGGTGTGCACGTCCCACATCAGCTTCTCGGCTTTCGCCTTCGGGTAGCCGAACAGTTTCTGGAACACCCAGGTCACGTAGGACATCAGGTTGATCGGGTCGTTCCAGACGATCACGATCCACGGGATGTCGGGTTCGACGACCTCTTCGGATCGGGGCCGCCGGACCTCGACGGGGGCCAGACCGCCGCTCACGGACGCGGATCCTCCTGGCTCGTTTCGGGCACCGGCGCCGACGGCGTCGGTGGCGTCCGCCCACGGGCCTGCCGAACCCCCCAGCGATAGAGCGGCGGGGTGAGGACGCGGAACACCTGGAACGGGCTGATCCATCGCGGGATCGAGTACTCCGGTGCGATGCCGTTCCGAACGACCTTGACGACGGCCTCGGCGACGCGGTCGACCTCGAGGAGGACGGGCGCCGGGACGTTCGTGTGCGGGAATCCCTCGGTGACGATGAAGGCGGGATTCACGCTCGTCACGAGGACGCCGTCGGGCGCCGTGTCGTAGTTGAGGGATTCGCTGAACGCGACGACCGCGTGCTTGGTCGCCGTGTACACCGCCGCTCCGGGCGCTGCGAACCTTCCGGCGAGGGACGCCATGTTCACGACGTGCCCGCGGCCCCGCGAGATCATGCCCGGGAGGAACGCACGGGTCCCGTACATGACCGCGAGCAGGTTGACCCGAACGACCGCGTCGATCTGCTCGTAGGAGAGCGCCGCGAACGAGCCACCGCCCGGGACGCCGGCGTTGTTGATCAGCACGTCGGTTGGGCCGAACGCCTGTTGGATCACGGCCGGGAGGCGGCGGATCTGCTCCGGGTCTCCGACGTCGCACGGCAGCGCGAGCGCTGTGCCGCCGGCCCGGTCGATCCGCTCGGCGAGCGCTTCCAGCCGGTCCCGTCGACGCGCCGCGAGCACCAACTTGGCGCCCCGCTTCGCGAAGGCCACCGCCGTCGCCTCGCCGATCCCCGCCGAAGCGCCGGTGACGACGACCACCTTGCCTCGAAGCTCCAAACGACCTCCCTCGCCTACGCTGATACCCAGTGCCTTCCGACGTTATCGAAGCCCACGTCAGTCGTCTGCCGCCGCTCGCGGAAGACGACTGGACCCCTCGCGCCGTCGATCGGACGGCGCTGGAACGAGCGTTGCTGGCCGGCGGCGTCGCCGGCACGGCCACCCACCCGATCGACAACGTCCGCGGGAACATCCAGAAGCTCCTGGATCACGACCCCGACAAGGAGTTCGGGCTCACGGGACTCCAAGAGGGGATGACGCTCGACCGGGTGCTCGGGCTCGTGGAACGAGCGGCCGGCTCTCCGATCGACCGCAACGCGCGGTTCGGTCCCGTCGAGATCCGCGCCCGACCGATCGTCGACGAGAGCGTCGCGGCCGGGCAACGGCTCGCGCGCGCGAGCGAGAACGGCGAGACCCTCGTCTTCGCGACCGGCCATCCGACGGGGCTCGCGTACCTCTACCACGAGCTCGCGGGCGAGCTGGCGCGACGAGGTGCCTCGATCCTCATCCTCGGTCGGGGCGTGCGATGGCGTGAGCCTGGTCGTGATCACGACTGGTTCATCGAGCACCACGACGGCGTCGCGATGCTCAGCGACGGACGCGCGCCTCGCCACACGCACGAACCCGACGCGATGGAACGGATGCTCGCCGAGGGACGCCCGGATCTCGTCTTCGCCGACCACGGGTTCGCCGGAGCCGCGATCGAGGCGGGTGTCGAGACGATCTCGATCGCCGACGTGAACGACACCGCGTTGCTGGTGGCGAAGGAGCAGGGACGAACGGAGCACGTCCTGGTTTTCGACGATCACGTCGATCCGAACGCCTACTGGCCCGTGTTCGTCGCGCTGACCGCATAGGCGACCGGGTCCGCCTCGAACGTTGCCATGCACCCAGCCGAGCAGAAGTAGTAGGTGCGCCCTTCGTGTGTCGTCCGGAAGCGCGCATCCGCCACATCGACCGTCATCCCGCACACGGGATCGAACTCCTCGTGTCGTGACGTCGGCTCCTCGGTCACGACCGGCAACGTCCCTCCCGCTCGAAGTTGCACGAGTTCGGCCAGGATCGCGACCGCGATCTCTTTCGGCTCGACCTTCCCCAGATCCAACCCCGCAGGAGCGTGGACGCGCGCGAGATCGACGTCCGGTACGCCGCGGTCACGCAGGTATCCGAGCACGGACGCCGCCCGCTTGCGAGACGCAACCAAGCCGATGTAGGCCGCCGGCGTCTCGAGCGCCGCGCGGAGTGCGTCCTCGTCGTAGTGCCCCTGCGTCGCGACGATGACCATCGATGTCGGTCCCACGGCGGCTTCGTCGAGCATCCGATCGACGCCGTGCGCGCCTCCGGGCGAGGCATCGGCGTCATAGACGCTCGAACGCCATCCGAGCTGGAGCGCCAGGGCGGCGAGCGTCTCGGCGGCGGGGGATCGACCGATCACGATGATCTGCGGGGAAGGCAGCACGGGCTCAACGTATACCTCGAGCGCGCCTTCGCTCTGACACGCGATCGGGACGGTCACGACGCCGTCGCGCTGGTGTTCCGCGAGCTCGTCGGGGGTCCCCAGGAAGAGCAGTCGGGCGGTGCCGTCTTCGAGCGTGCGGAGCGCCTCGCGGATCACGATCGGCTCCGCGCAGGCACCGCCGATCCAGCCGGTCACCTTCCGGTCGGCCGTGATGAGTGCCGTCGCGCCGGGCTTCCCCGACGACGGCGCCCTCGCCCAGACCACCGTCGCGAGTGCGAACGGCTCGCCCGCCTGCGCGAGGCGATCCGCGAGGGCGAGGATCTCCGGTTTCACGCCGGCGCTTTCGCGGCTTCGATCGCTTCCCAGACCTTCGCGGACGTCAGCGGCATGTCGATGTTCCGCACGCCGAGCGGCCACAAGGCGTCGATCACGGCGTTCACGTAGGCGGCCGGCGAGCCCACGGTGGCCGACTCGCCGACTCCCTTCGCGCCGATCGGGTGGTGCGGCGACGGCGTCACCGTCTCTCCGAGCTCGAACCGAGGCGTCTCCATCGCCGTGGGCAGCAGGTAATCGATGAAGGTCGAGCCGATGCAGTTGCCGGCCTCGTCGAACGTGATCTGTTGCATCGCCGCGATCGCGTACCCTTCGGTCAGGCCGCCGTGGATCTGCCCTTCCACGATCATCGGATTGATCCGGACGCCGCAGTCGTCCACGGCCACCATCCTCTTGACATCCCACACACCCGTATCCGGGTCGACCTCCACGGCAACCGCGTAGGTCCCGAACGGGAACGTCAGGTTCGGCGGGTCGTAGTAGAAGGAGGCTTCGAGCCCAGACTCCATCCCGTCGGGGAAGTTCGTGTACGCCGCGAACGCGACGTCCTGGATCGTGACCGCCTTGTCGGGCGCGCCGCTGACCGAGAACGTCGGCCGGGTGAACTCGACGTCCTCTTCGGACACCTCCAGGAGATGGGCGGCGATCTTCCGCGCCTTCTCGATCACCCGGCGCGACACCATCGCGGTGGCCGCGCCGACCGTGGGGGTGGAGCGCGACGCATAGGTGCCCAACCCGTACGGCGTGTTGTCCGTGTCGCCGTGCTGGACCTTGATGTCCTCCGGCTGGATCCCGATCTCCTCGGCCACGATCTGCGCGAAGGTGGTCTCGTGACCTTGACCTTGTGTTATCGAGCTGATCTTCAAGATCGCCTTCCCGGTGGGATGGATCCTGAGCTCTGCGCCGTCGTTCATCTTCAGCCCGAGGATGTCGTAATCCTTGTGCGGACCGGCTCCGACCGCCTCGGTGAACGATGCGATGCCGACGCCCCACAGCTTGCCATCGGCACGCTTCTGCGCTTGCTCCTTCCGGAGCTCGTCGTAGCCGATCGTCTCGAGGGCGAGGTCCATCGCCCCGCGATAGTCGCCCGAGTCGTAGACGAGCCCGGTCGGCGTCTCGTACGGGAACTGTTCGGGGCGGATGAAGTTCTTCTTCCGGAGGTCGGCCGGATCCATCCCGAGCTCGTACGCGGCGTTCTGGACGAGCCGCTCGATCATGTACGACGCCTCCGTGACGCGGAACGAGCATCGATATGCCACCCCGCCGGGTGCCTTGTTCGTGTAGTAGCCGTCGGCCGCGACGTGCGCGGCCGGCATGTCGTAGGAGCCGGTCACGACGTGGTAGAGCCCCACCTTCAGCTTCGACGGCTGGGCGTCGGCGTGGAAGGCACCCTCATCGGCGAGCAACGACGTCCGGAGACCGAGCATCGTCCCGTCGTCCTTGAGCGCCAGCTCGCCGTGCATGTGGAAGTCGCGCGCGAAGCCGGTGCTGATGAGGTTCTCCGACCGATCCTCGATCCACTTGACGGGCCGCCCGAGCAGGAGCGACGCGGCGGTGGCGACGACGTACCCGGGGTAGACCGGCACCTTGTTCCCGAATCCGCCGCCGAGGTCCGGTGACACGATCCGGATGTTCTCCTCCGGGAGCCCGGTGACCAGTGCGAACACGGTGCGGATCGCGTGGGGTGCCTGCGAGGTCATGTAGATCGTCGTTTGCCCCGTGGCGCTGTTCACATCCGCGATGCACCCGCACGTCTCGAGGGGTGCGGGATGCGACCGCGGATAGAACGTGTCGAGGCTGACGACCCGGTCGGCCTGAGCGAACGCCCGATCCGTCGCTTCCGCGTCGCCCGATTCCCAGTGGTAGATGTGGTTGTCGGACTGTCCTTCCTTCTCATCCCGGATGACGGGCGCGTCCGATGCCAACGCCTGTTGCGGGGAGACCACGACGCCGAGCGCGTCGTAGTCAACGTCGATCAGCTCGACCGCGTCTTTCGCGACATAGGGGTCTTCCGCGATGACCGCGGCGACCTCCTGGCCCTGGAAGCGGACCTTGTCGGTGGCGAGCACGGCCTGGGTGTCGCCGGACATCGTCGGCATCCATGCCAGGTTGTGCTGAGCCATCAGCTCACCGGTGACGACCGCGACGACGCCGGTGACAGCCTGCGCTCGAGACGTGTCGATCCCGTTGATCGTGGCGTGCGCGAACGGGCTGCGGAGGATCGACATGTACAGCATCCCCGGCAGCTGCATGTCGTCGATGAACGTGCCCTTTCCGCGGATGAGGCGCCCGTCTTCCTTGCGCTTGACGCTGTGGCCGATCCCGCGGATCTCCGTCGCTTCGGTGCTCATGTGGGTGGGCTCCCTTCCCTACGCGCTCGCGGCGGCGGCCTGCGCGGCCTCGGCTTTCGTCTTCGCTGCAGCCTGGATCGCCTTCACGATGTTCATGTAGCCCGTGCAGCGACAGAGGTTGCCAGAGATCGCCCAGCGGATGTCGTCGTCCGACGGGTCCGGGTTGCGTTCGAGCAGCGCCGAGCCGACCAGCATCATCCCTGGCGTGCAGAACCCGCACTGGAGTCCGTGCTCCTCCTGGAAGGCCGCTTGCACCGGGTGCAGACCGGCCGCGTCGGCCAGCCCTTCGACGGTCGTCACGTCGCGACCGTCGGCTTGCACGCCGAACATCGTGCACGATTTCACCGGGGAGCCGTCCAACAGGACCGTGCATGCCCCGCAGCTCGTCGTGTCGCACCCGACGTGTGTGCCCGTCAGGCCGAACTCCTCCCGGATCACATGCGCCAGCAACATCCGGGGCTCGACGTCGGCGGAACGCGCGCTACCGTTCACCGTGACCGAGATCTCCATGCCATCGCCCCCCTCAACCCGCGGCCATCGCGGACGCGGTGGCGAGACCGCGACGCGTGTAGACCTCGACCATGTGTCGCTTATACGTATCGGTGCCCCGGACGTCGCTCACAGGGTTCGATGCCTCGGCGGCCAGGCGTCCAGCCTCCGCGAACGCCTCGTCCGTCGGAGCCGCGCCGCGAAGCGATGCCGCGGCCTCGGCAGCCTCGATGTTCTTCAGCCCGACCCCCGTGAGAGCGATCCCCGCGCCGCCGACCGCACCGTCCTCGAGCGAGAGGGTCACGGCGACCGCCACCGTCGCGAAGTCGCCCACCTTGCGCTCCAGCTTCAGGTAGGTCCCGCCCGACCTCGGCGGCGGCGTCGGGACGCGGATCTCCGTCAGGAGCTCGTTCGGGGTGATCGACGTGGTGAACGTGTCCACCAGGAACTCACCGATGGGAACGACCCGCTCGCCCGCACTGCTCCGAAGCACGACGCTCGCGCCCATCGAGAGCATGACCGATCCGAGGTCACCGGCCGGGTCCGCGTGCGCGAGGGACCCGCCCGTCGTCCCGAGGTTCCTGACGATCGGATCGGCGATCTGTGGCGCAGCTGCGGCGAGCGTCGGGTATCCCTTCGCGATCGTCTCCGAGCTGGCGAGTTGGTGGTGACGGACAAGCGCACCGATCGCGAGGGACCCGTTGCGCTCCTCGATGCTGTCCAGCCCGGAGATCCGGTTGATGTCGATCAGGTGGGCCGGCGCGGCGAACCGCAGCTTCATCAAGGGGATCAGGCTCTGGCCCCCCGCCAGGACTTTCGCGTCCTCGCCGTACTGGTCGAGCAGCGACAGGGCCTCGTCGACCGACGACGCGCGGTGATAGTCGAACCGCGAAGGCAACATCAGGGCTCCCCTTCCAGGCTCGGTGATCCGCGTTGCCGCGGTTGAGGTTCCGATCATCGCGCGGCTCCCCGAGAACGGGCAACTCAACGACGCCTGACCTGCGGCGATGCTCCCAGGTCTAGACGCCGTCTCCCATCAACCCCTACCATCGCGACACACCATGAGAGCACCTTTCACCGAGGCTCGGCTGTTGACCGTGAACGAGGTCGCTGGCCTCCTTCGCGTATCCAGGATGACCGTCTACCGGCTGATCAAGGAAGGGCAGATGCCCGCGTTGCGGGTCGGCCGGAGCTACCGCCTCCGCGAGGACGACGTCGACGACTACCTGAGCAAGCGCTACACCGAAGCGATGTAGCGACTGTCACCCACAGCCGGGACCTCCGCGAACGTACGGAGGACCCACGATGAACGAGCACGAGCAGCTCGTCGATCAGGCGGCGCGGCATGCCCGCTCGGTCCTGTTCCTCGGCGGGCTCGACGCCGGCAAGAGCACGCTCGCGCGTGCCACCGCCGCGTTCGCGTTGCGGATCGGCAGGCGGGTCGCCTACATCGACGCGGACGTGGCCCAGAAGACGGTCGGTCCACCGGCGACGGTGGGGATGAAGCACATCCGTGAGCCGGACGACCTGATCCCCGAGCGGATGTCCGAGGCCGACGCGCTCGGGTTCGTCGGCTCGATCTCGCCGCAGGATCACCTCGTCCCGTTGGTTGGGGCGCTCGGTCGCCTCCGCGACCGAGCGCGGAACGAGGGGGCGGAGCTGCTGATCGTGGACACCGGCGGGGAGGTCTCCGGGATCCGCGGTCAGCTCGTGAAGTACTACAAGGTCGACGTGCTGGAGCCCGACCTCGTGGTCGGGCTCCAGCGCGGCGAGGAGCTCGAGCCGATCCTCGGCGTCGTCGACCGGTTCTTCGGGATCGAGTCCGTAACGGCGCCGGTCCACCCGGACGTCAAGCCCAGCAGCGTCGAGGACCGGATGGCGATGCGCGAGAAGGCGATGGGGCGGTACTTCGAGAGCGCGCCGCTCCAGCGGTTCCGCGTTCGGCCGACCGTGTTCATGCCGACCCTGCCGCCCATGTTCGACCTGCAGACCCTCGACCGCCTCTTGGTCGGGCTGTCCGACGGACACGGGGGGTTCACCGGTCTCGGCGTCCTCGAGCACGTGGCCGACGATGGGGGCCTCCGCCTGCTCTCACCGGTGGCAGAGCCTCCCAAAGCGCTTAGACTGGGATCCGTTCGCCTGGAGGACACGTACCGCGTCAAGCGCGTGGACCTCCGGAACCTCTTCGGGACCGAGTGAAAGGCGTGATGGGTTGCCGTCCCTGATCAAGAAGCGCAGGAAGAAGATGCGCAAGAAGAAGCACAAGAAGCTCCTGAAGCGCACCCGGCACCAGCGTTTGAAGCTGGGCAAGTAGCGCACGAGAGCCCCACGTGGGCCTGCCGAACCGTCCCGGGCCGCTGCCGTTGCTCGCGGTGACGCTCTCGGTTCTCCTCTCGTCCTGTTCCGCGGGATCGTCCGCCGCATCCATATCCGCGTTCGGATCCACGCCGGTTTCGTTCCCAACCTCGGACGGTGTCCGATTGTCCGGTCGGCTCTTCGGGCCCGCGGACGCCGTGGTGGGGGTCGTCCTCGCGCACATGCTCCCGGCGGATCAGACGTCCTGGTTCCCGGAAGCGGCGCACCTGGCCGCGGCGGGCTACCGTGTCTTGACGTTCGATCTGCGCGGGTACTGCCCGGGCGGTGACGGAGGATGTTCGGAGGGACAGAAGGACGTGAACGCGGCCCCGACCGACCTCACGGCGGCGCTCGACTTCCTGCGCTCCGATGGGCCGACCCGCGTTGCCCTGATCGGCGCAAGCGTCGGCGGAACCGCCGCGTTGATGGTCGCTTCGGGCCGGCAGGACGTTCCCGCGGTGATCACCTTGTCGGCGCCCGAGGTGCTGGATCGCCTCGCGGCGGGCCCGGATGTCCTCACGAACATCACCGGTGCGAAGCTCTTCATCGCCGGCCTCGGTGACCCCGCGGGGGCGGCGGCGTCCGCCCAGTACTTCTACGACCAGAGCCCACAGCCGAAGCGGCTCGAGATCGTGACGGCCGACGATCACGGGACGGACCTGCTCTCCGGCAGTCAGGGCAGTCACGTGGAGCAGCTGATCGACGCGTGGCTGGCGATGTACCTTCACGCCGCGGAGGCGTCGTGACCCGCCCGATCGTGTTCTGCACCGATTACGGGCTGCGTGACGAGTTCGTCGGCGTGTGTCACGGGGTCATGCTCCGGATCGCCCCCGATGCATCGGTGATCGATCTCACCCACGCGGTCCCGCGACAAGACGTGCAGCGCGGGGCGCTCGTCCTGTCCCGAGCGGCGCCGTACCTCCCCGTGGACGCCGTGTATTGCGCGGTGGTCGACCCCGGCGTCGGCTCCGAACGGCGCGCCGTCGCGGTCCGCGCCGGAACCGGCGCGCTGCTGGTCGGCCCGGACAACGGCCTGATGTCGCTCGCGTGGTCCGAGCTCGGTGGTGCCGAGGCCGCCTTCGAGATCTCGTCCCCCGGCATCGTGCTCCATCCGATCTCCAACACCTTCCACGGCCGCGACGTGTTCGCGCCGGCCGCCGCGCACCTCGCGATGGGCACCTCGCTCGAGACGATCGGCCCGCGCTTGGATCCGGAGCGCCTGCAGGTGCTCGAGGTGCCGGGGCCGATGATGGCGCCGGACGCGATCGGCGCTCGGGTGATCGGGGTGGACGGCTTCGGGAACGTGCAGCTCAACGTGACCCGGGAGCATCTCGTGGATGCCGGGATCGAAGGAACGGTCGGCGTCGCCGGGACGCGCGTCCCGCTCGTCGAGACGTTCACCGATCTTCCCGAGCACGGGTTGGGGGTCATCGTCGACTCGCAGGGGTTCGTCGCGCTCGTGGTGAACAAGGGGAGCGCCGCCGAGATCCTCCATCTGGGTGAGGGTTCGACCGTCGTGCTCGAGTAGCGGCTCAGCCCGACGGCGACGGCGACGGGAGCTCGGTACCGCTCGCGGGCCCCGGATACGGCTGCGTCGGCGCCGGCTGTCGGAGCTGGGCGATCAACGCCGCAGCGAGCAACACGAACAGGACTGCCAACGTGATCGCGGTGCCACGGCGCACGGTCCGAGGATATCGGGCCCGCGCCGCTACCCCGCCGAGCCGGCCAGCCTCGTCTCGACGTCCTCGCGCATGCGGTTCAGGATGTCGTTCAGCTTCTTCGGCTCGGTGAGGTAGCGGCGCAGGTCGACCTCCAGCGAGACCGTCCCGGTGTAGCCGCAGGCGACGAGGTCGTCCAGGAAGGCGTCGATCGCAAGCACACCCTGGCCGGGGGGCAGATGGGAGTCCCATCCGCGCCCGGCGTTGTCCGACAGGTGGACATGCCGGAGCCGGTCGGCGAAGCGCGTGCGCACGTCGATCAGATCGTGCTTCGCGACGGCCGCGTGCGAGGTGTCCAGCACGAGATGCGGGATGCCTTCGAGTTCGTCCAGGTCCTGGTTCGCGTGGAGCATCAGCGGGTGCGACCCTACGTGGACCGGGAACATGTTCTCGATGCCGACCGTGACGCCGGTGCGGCTCTCGACCGAGGGGAGCGTCTCGTGCAGCCGCTGCCGGTAGGCGCGCTGCCATCGGTACGGCGGGTGGGTCACCACCGTCGGGACACCGGCGTCGGCTGCGACCTCGGCCGCCCGTTCGATCTTGCCGATCGGGTCGGTACCCCAGATCCGGCGGGTGAGCAACAGGGACGGCGCGTGGATCGCCCCGATCTCCAGCCCGTGCTCCGACGCCAGCTTCCGCATCACCGTGGCGTCCTGGCTGGCGGGATCCCTCGTGACCATCACCTCGACCCCGGTGTACCCGCACGCCGCGACGAGCGCGAACGTGTCGCCGAGGGGGCGGGCGAAGAAGGCGGCGGTCGAGAACAGCAGACGGGGCCCGGCCATGGGTGACCCAAGGCTAGCCGTCCGCGACCGGCCTGCGGGCGGTCGTTCCTTCCCGGATATCCTGTTCGCCATGATCATGGCGCTGATCGCGGCCGCCATCGCATTCGGGTTCGCGGTCATGCTCGCCAAGGAGTTCGTAGCGCGTCGCCGGCCGTACACCGCCCTGTGGGCTTTGGCGCTCCTGTTGTACGGCGTCGCCTCGCTCGTCGTCGTGATCGGCGCCGTCGGCGGATGGACGAAGCTCGAGTACGAGATCTACTGGGCGCTTGGTGCGGTCCTCACCGTCCCGTTGCTGGCCGCCGGCGAAGTCGTCCTGCTGTTCCGCGATCGAGTGGTGCTGTGGGTCACGGTGCTCCTGCTCGTGTTCATCGCGGCGTACACGGTGGCGGTGCTTGGCCACGCCGTCTACGACCCCATCGCCCTGGCGAAGCGACTGCCCTCAGGCAAGGACGTCTTCGGAGACGGAACCCCTGCGCACCGGCTTCCGCAGATCGTGTCGATCCCCGCGTACACCGTCTTGATCGTCGGCACGTTGTGGTCAGCATGGAAGATGCGCGGCCGTCCCGAGCTGCGCGAGCGGTTCCTCGGCACGCTGCTGATCGCGTTCGGCGCCACGATCGTCGCCGTTGGCGGGTCGGCGTTCGCCGCCGCCGGTGACCTGTTCCTGTTCGCCCTGATGCTGTCCATCGGCGTCACCGTCATGTTCGTCGGTTTCCTCCGCGCATCACGCCAACGCAAGCCGCTGCCCGCGCCCGTGCAGACGTCCTAAGCCCGGCGCCCGGATCCGAGTCATCCGGTGCGCCGAGGAGCGCGAAGCACCCTCGGACCGTCGCCATGAGGAAGGGGGATCGTGGCGGCTCCCAAGGCGGGAGGGCCGCCGGAGCCGGGCGCGCGGGTCACCGTACGAACGCCAACGTGGGAAGGAGCCAGCTTCGCTATGTCCAACTTCCGAAAGGCGCTGATCGCGGGGACCGCCGCGGTCGCGCTCGGTGCGAGCATCTTCGTGGGTCTCGCACCGATCGCGTCCCGCGCATCGAGTCACCGCGAGGCGCCGCTCACCGCGGCCGATCCGCAGATCGACAACACGGACCTCTATGCGTTCCGGTCGCCGGATCAGCCCAACTCGATCAGCTTCGTGAGCTCTTGGATCCCGTTCGAGGAGCCAGCGGGCGGCCCGAACTTCTATCTCTTCGCCGAGCACACGAACTACGACGTCAACATCGACAACAACGGGGACGCGCGTCCCGACATCATCTACCGGTGGACCTTCACGACCCACTACCGGTCGGGGGCGACCTTCCTCTACGCCACGGGTCCGGTCACGAGCCTCAACGACCCGAACCTGAACATCTATCAGACGTACGACCTGACCCGGATCAAGAACGGCAACAGCGTCGTGCTCATCAACAACGCGAAAGTCGCGCCGAGCAACGTCGGTGCCGGCTCGATGCCGAACTACAACGCCGATCTGTTCGACGCGGCGGTCACGACCACCGGGGCGGGTGTCCGTTCCTGGGTCGGACAGTCCGACGACGCCTTCTTCCTCGATCTGCGGGTCTTCGACCTCCTGTACGGAGGCAACTTCAGCGAGGCCGGCGACGACACCCTCACCGGGTTCAACGTCAACACGATGGTCCTGTCGGTCCCTCGCGGTCAGCTCCGAGGCCCGAACGACTCGGTCATCGGGATCTGGAACACGGCGTCACGTCCGAGCATGCGCGTGCAGCACACCGACGGCACGCAGACCTTCTCCGGTAACAACGTGCAGGTCTCGCGCCTGGGGATGCCGCTCGTCAACGAGGTCGTCGTCCCGGTCGGCCTGAAGGACTACTTCAACGCTTCGAAGCCGAAGGACGACGCGCAGTTCCTTCCCGCGGTGAACGACCCCGAGTTGCCGCATCTGCTGAACGCGGTCTACCCGGGCGCGTTCCCCACCGTCTTGGACTCGAACCCGAGCCAGGCCGGGATCCAGCGGTCGGATCTGGTGAACGTGTTCCTGAAGGGACTGGATGGGCTCAATCGACCCAGCAACCTGGCCCCATCGGAGATGCTCCGGCTGAACATGGACACGCCGCTCTGTGGCACGGGCGGCGCGCCCGCGTGCAGCCGTCTCGGCGTGCTCGCCGGGGACGTCCAGGGGTTCCCGAACGGTCGCCGGCTGTCGGACGACACGATCGACATCGCGCTCCGCGTGGCGATGGGGGTCTTGTTGCCGACCCACGACGCCGCGGCGGACACGCTGGGGGACGGGGTCGACGCCAACGAGTCGCCGTTCCTGTCGACGTTCCCGTTCGTCGCGTATCCGCACAGCGGCTCGGACCCGAGCCCGCACTGACGCAGGTCGGGGCGCGGCGGGCGGTAGCCCGCCGCGCCTCTTCCGTTACCCCATCAGAACGAGGAGAAGGACGGTCCGATGACACGAGCGGGACGAACGGTCGTGGCGCTCATGCTGGCGGTGGCGCTGTTCGTGGTCGGAGGCATCGGACTGCTCCGGCGTCCGGACGACGCGGCGGGGTCGGCCGCCGCTCCCGCGGCGGCCGACCCCGCCGCGCTCGCCGTCGCGCCGGGTTCGCAGGAAGCAGCGATCGCCACGTTGCAGCAACGGCTCCGGGAGGTGCCGGGCGACTGGAACGCCGCGAACGATCTGGGACTCGCCTACGTGCAGGAGGCGCGGGTCACCGCCGATCCGAGTTACTACCCGAAGGCCGAGGCCGTGCTCGCGGCGTCCCTGCGGACCCATCCCGATGACAATGCCGGCGCGTACGTGGGTCTGGCGGCGCTGGCGGCGGCGCGCCATGACTTCGCCGGGGCGCTCCGCGACGGCGAGCGCGCTCGGCGTCTCGACCCCTACGGGGGAGCCGTCTACGGCGTGATCGGCGATGCGCTGGTGGAACTCGGTCGGTACGCGGCCGCCGGCTCGGCGTTCCAGAAGATGGTGGACATCGCCCCGGGGCTCTCGTCGTACGCGCGGATCTCCTACTTCCGAGAGTTGCACGGTGACGTTGCCGGGGCCGTCCTCGCGATGCGAGCGGCGCGTCAGGTCGCCGGGACGGCACAGGACACCTCCTGGGCGGCGTACCAGCTCGGCGAGCTCGCATGGAACGCGGGTGACCTTGCCGGTGCCGCGGATCGCTATCGCGAGGCCGAACAGCTCGACGCCGCGTGGATCCCGCCGAGGGCCGGCATGGCGAAGGTCGCGTGGGCGCGCGGCCACGTGACCACGGCGATCGCCCGGTACCGCGAGGTCGTCGCCCTCTACCCGTTGCCCGAATACGTGGTCGCGCTGGGCGATCTGCTCTGGACGACCGGCGATCGAGCGGCGGCGCGCCAGGAGTACGGGCTCGCGCGCGCCGAAGCCGCCCTGTTCCGCGCGAACGGCGTGAACGTGGACCTGGAGCTCGCCCTGTTCGACGCGGATCACGGACGCGCCGGCGCGGCCCTCCGGGCAGCGCGGGTCGAGTGGGGGCGGCGGCACAGCATCCACGTCGCCGACGCGTTCGCGTGGGCGCTCCACGCCGCGGGCCACGACGCCGAGGCGATCCGGTACGAGCGCCGGGCCCTGGCCCTCGGAACGAGGAGCGCGCTCTTCCGCTATCACCTCGGGATGATCGAGCTCGCGCTCGGCCGGCGATCCGCCGGCATCCGGGATCTCCGCACCGCCCTCGCGATCAACCCTCATTTCTCGATCCTCGGTGTGCCCGCGGCCCGGAGCGCACTCGCTCGAGCGGGAGCCTCCGGATGAGGTCTCGAACCGTGCGGGCGCTCGTGGTCGCGATGGGCGCCGTCTTCGTCGTGCTCTTCGTGGCGCCGGCGGCCTTCGCACATCCTCTGGGGAACTTCACGGTGAACCGCGGGAGCGCGATCCGGTTGACGGTCGGCGCCGCGGAGGTCGACTACACGATCGACATGGCGGAGATCCCCACGTATCAGGAGCTCCCTGCGATCGATGCCAACGGCGACGGTGTCGCGTCGGCTCAGGAGCTGGACGCGTGGGCCCAGCGAGAAGCGCGGGTCATCCTGCCCGGGCTGGAGTTGCGGGTCGACGGGCGGGCCGTGGGGCTCTCCTCGACGTCAGCCACAGCCGTGCTCCTGCCGGGACAGGCGGGGCTGCAGACGCTTCGCTTCGAGGGCGCGTTCTCCGGCAGGGTGACGACCGGTTCGGGATCGATCGCCTATCAGGACGGCAACGCCGACGACGGTCGGATCGGCTGGCGTGAGGTGACGGCGAGCGGAGACGGTGTGGCGCTCGCGGGTGCGAACGTGCCGGCGACGAGTCCCAGCGACGACCTGCGGGCGTACCCCCAGGACATGCTCTCCAGCCCTCTCGACGTGACGTCGATGAGCGCGACGTTCTCGTCGTCCGCCACAGCGGGTGCAAGCGCCGGGATCGAGGCCGGGCGCTTCCGTGGACGCCGTCGCACGTCCGGCGACCGAGGCCGCCGGCTTCGCCGGCGTCCTCGCCCGCCGCGGGCTCCCGCTCGTGCTGCTCGGGCTCGTGCTCGCGTTCGGGTTCGGCGCCTGGCATGCCCTGCTCCCCGGCCACGGCAAGACGCTGATGGCCGGCGCGATGGTGGGTTCCGGCGCGCGACCTCGCCAGGCGCTCGCGGTCGCGACGGCGGTCGCATCGATGCATTCGGCGGCGGTGATCGCGCTCGGCCTCGCTGTGGTTGGGCTCCAGCAGACCTTCCGTCCCGAGGTGCTCTACCCGTGGCTGGGCACCCTCTCGGGCGTGGCGGCGGTGGCGCTCGGCGGGTACCTCCTGTGGACCCGATCGAGCGACTGGCGTCACCGCCGCCGCCATGCCCAGGGACATGACCACGCCCATGCGCACCACGATCGGGTCCTCGTCCTGCGGCCCGACGGTCGATTGTCGAGGAGAGGGATCCTCACGCTCGCCTTCGCCGGCGGGATCCTCCCGGCGCCGAGTGCCCTCCTGGCGATGCTGGCCGCGATCCAGGCCCACCGGGTCGTCTACGGGCTGGCGCTCGTGGCGGCGTTCAGCGCGGGCCTGGCCGGCGCCCTCCTCGGGGTCGGGATCGGCGCGCTCCGCGCGCGCGACGCGATCGCCCGCAGGGCGTCCGAACGCGTCGCCCTCGCGCTCCCGCTCGTCTCAGCGGTCGCGATCGTGATCGCCGGCCTCGCGATCGCCGTGCGAGCCGCCTCGGCGCTCTGAGCTCGTAGCGCTAGCCGGTTTCCGGCCACGCCGGCTCGCCCGGCTCCAACGGCTCCGAACCGGCGGGCTCCATGGTGACCAGGAGGTGATCGAAGGTCGACGGGTCGACCTCCACGCGGACCAGCACCGTCCCGTCCGGGTACGGGAGGAAGTCACGGAGGTGCGTGGCATCCTTCGCCGACATCGGCCCAGAGCCGGTAGACGAACCCGGGCGCTCGGAGCCGGAACGCCCCGGCCGTAGACGTAGAGCTCCTGGACGCCGCGCGCGGAGATCTCTTGCGCGTTCCCGCCGAGGGTCTGCGCCTGGGTCTTGTGGTGGATCGCGAAATCGACGAGCTCCTGCACGTCGGCCGCCGGGACCTGCGCCGTCTTCCGATCCCCGAGTTGCGTGATGGCCAGCCCGCCGGCGCCGACCACCAGCACGACGCTCGCCGCCGCCGCGACGAGCCGCCCGGAGGTCCATCGTCCGACTCGAGCGGCCTCGCGGCTCCATCTCCCGGTGGATCCTGGGGAGGAGCGGGTCCGGAGGCGGGATCGGTTCGGCATCCAGGGCGAGCTCGCCGGCGACGGCCTGGAAGGCGTCGAGCATCTGACGGCACTCCGAACAGCCGGGAACGTGCTCGGCCAGGAGCCGGTCGGCCTCGGCGGCATCCTCGTCCGAAAGGCTCTGGAGCGCGTATCCGGCCAGGAGCTCCTGCGCTTCAGCGTGGCGGTCGATCACCCTGCATCCTCCAATGCCGCGCGAAGCTTCCGCATCGCCGCGAACGTCCTCGTCTTGACGGTCCCGAGCGGGATCTCCAGCTCCTCCGCGATCTGCACCTGGGTCTTCCCATCGAAGTAGGCCATCTCGAGCACCTGCCGCTGTTCGGAAGGGAGGCCGACGAGTGCCTCTCGGACCTCTTTCCGGCGCACGCCGAGGTACGACTCCTCGGCGATGGCTTCCGCAGGGTCTTCGCCGACCAGGGGTTCGAGGTTCGCCGCGCGCTCGGACCTCGCTCGCAGGCGGGACTCCCGCCGGACCAGGTCGACCGCGCGGTGGTGCACGAGCGCGAGGAAGAAGGTTCGGAAGGGTCCCCGTGCCGGGTCGTACGCCTCGGGCGCTCGCCAGAGCGCCATGAAGGCATCGTGGACGACGTCCTGAGCCAGGATCTGCTGTCCCGTCACGCGGTAGGCGAGCCCGTAGGCGGAGCCGGCGTATCGCCGATAGAGCTCATCGAACGCGCCACGGTCGCCCGAAGCGAGTCGCCGATGGAGCTCCCGATCCTCGCGGTCGCCGTCGCGCACGGACCGTATCCTCCCAGCCGATGCGAAGCGTCGTCCTCTACACGCGCAGCGGTTGTCACCTGTGCGACGAGGCGCGGAGCGCGATCCTGTCGGTCCGCGCGCGCGAACCGTTCGCGTACGACGAGGTGGACATCGACACGGACGACGATCTGCTGCGCGACTACGGGATCAGGATCCCCGTCGTGACGGTGGACGGTGAGGAGCGCTTCGAGATCGCCGTCGACGAGCACGAGTTGGAGGGACTCGTCCGGATACGCTAAGCGCATGGCCGAGCGAGGCTCTCCCCGGTGACCACCCGGCCCGTCCCCGACGCCACCGTGTCCCGGCTCCCGCTCTACCTGCGGGTGCTCGTGGAGCTTGCCGACCAGGGTGAGGCGACGGTGTCGTCCGACGTCCTCGCCGACGCCGCCGGGGTCTCGAGCGCCAACGTCCGCAAGGACCTTTCCCACCTGGGCTCCTACGGCACCCGCGGGATCGGCTACGACGTGGCTCATCTGATCCACGAGATCCGGCAAGCCCTGGGGCTGACCCAGCACTGGTCCATCCTGATCGCGGGCGTCGGCAACCTTGGTCAGGCGCTCGCCCGGTACAAGGGGTTCGCCGAGCGCGGGTTCCGTGTGGCGGCGCTGATCGACGTGGATCCCGCGAAGGTCGGCAGCCGCCTCGACGGGATGCAGGTACGGCATCTCGACGATCTGCCCAAGCTCGTTCGCGCGGAGCGGGTCGCGATCGGCGTGATCGCGACGCCGGCGACGGACGCGCAGGACGTCGCGGATCGCATGGTGCAGGCCGGGATCCGTTCGATCTTGAACTTCGCGCCGGCGATGCTCACGGTCCCGGAAGGGGTCACGATCCGGAAGGTGGATCTGGCGATCGAGCTGCAGATCCTGTCGTACTACGAGCAGCGGGACGCGCTGCGCGAGCTCAAGGGCCCGGCCGGCAAGCAGGGCGGCGCTATCGCGGGATCGTGATCCAGATCACGATCGCGACGATCACCAGCATGACCACCAGGATCATGAACTGGATGGCTCCCTGATCCAGGAGGGGCGTCTCGATCCCCAGCATCGTCCTTCCCTCCTCCTTATGCCGGCCCGTACCAGGGAGGAGCGCTCCCCCCGGTGAGGAACGCTTTCCGCGAACGCTCGGCTCGATCGAGCAGCGGCAGATGGATCACGAACAGCAGGATCGAGGCGACGAGGAACATCAGCGAGTACCGCGGGACGCTGCCGCTGTTGTAGCTCATCGACAGCACCGTCGCGGGGCCACCGCCGATGAAGTGCGCTTGTGCGACCGCGATCGGCGTGCCGTCGGCAGCCTTCGCGAACTTGAGGGAATCGACCGCGAACTGCGTCGTCTGGATCGCATCCAGCGCGTCCGGGCTCCGGCCCAGCGTCGCGTTCGCCTGGTTGGCGAGGAAGGTGGTCGCCGCGCCCTGGACGGATTGGATGTCGGCCGCCTGCGCGACCGGGTCCGGTGGGTTCCACGTCGGTGGGTTCGGATACTGGGAGAACTCCGGATAGGGGCCCAACGGGCTGAGGCCCGCGTCGATCACCTGCCAGGCCGGCTCGGAGCCCCGGGGACCGAGGTTGGTCTTGGTGTCCGGGCCTTGCGACCAGAACCCGAACATCCAGATCGACGATTGGATGATCATCCAGCCCGAGAAGGCGATCATCAGGACCAGGTATCCCATCCACCGTCCGAACACGGCGGCGAGCAGGACGTAGACGCTGCCGATGAACAGGATGAAGCCGGCCAGCACGACCCCGCCGCCCTTGAACAGGGTCCCGCACGCGACGTTGAACCCGAGACACGTGTCGGCCAGCATCAGGGTTTCTCCGTGACGACCTGGTTCTTCTGGGCGAGCGCCAGGGCCTTGGCCTGGGCGTCGGGATTCGTGCAGATGTTGATCGTCGTAGGGCACCACCTGCGAGCTGATGCTGATCAGGTACGTGACGATGTCGTTGATCTGCTGGTCGTCGAGGGCGCCCGCGAACCGGATGCTCCACGACGGCATGTCGCCTCGCCCCTCCTCGATCACCTGGTAGATGTCGTTCACGCTGACGATCGTCGGGTGGGCTCCGGCCGGGTCGAGGATGCCCGCGCAGATCGTGGTCAGGTTGGGTGGATAGCCGTAGCCGGGCGCGCCGGTCGTCGGGTCGGTGTACGGGATCACGCCGCCCTTCAGCTCGTTGCCGTGGCAGCGGGTGCAGCCGACCCCGAGCTGGTTGTCCGCCGAATACGGCAGCACCGCCTGGGCTCCGCGTTGCTCGGCGAGCACCCGGAGCTCGTTCTCCTGGCTGAGGTTCCGGGACGGCTCGAAGAGCCACTGCAACGGGAACCAGATCACGAAGAACGTCATCAGCACGACGCCCCAGCCCTGAAGCCGGTTGAGCAGCGGCGTCTCGAGCGCGGCGTCCGCCGGCCCGGGACGGAGCGCGTTCGGAACCTCGGCCTTCTTCCCGCGGGCCCGGTTCCGAAGGACGAACGCGACGATCGACAGCGCGAACGCGAGCGCGCCGAGCGCCACCAGGATGATCCCGGTCGTGTTCGTCTCGGCCAGCATCGTCTCCGCCCTCAGCCCGGCGCGACGCAGAAGGGGCCTTGCGCGGGCTCGTTGATCGTGTTCGTTCCGCGCGGCGGCCCGAGGATGACCCCGGAGGTGTCGACCGTCACCTGATCGCCCTCGATCGTGAGCATGAAGCGGTCCATCCCGCGTGGCGCGGGGCCGAGCTGGTACTCACCGGCGTCGTTGTACTTCGACCCGTGACACGGGCACTCGAACCATTGGGACTGCTGGCAGAACGGCACCCGGCATCCGAGGTGCACGCAGCGCTGGTAGAGCGGCATGATCCCCTGCGCGGTGACCTGGAGCGACGGGTAGTTCGCCTGGCCGGTTCCCGGGGTGCCGTTCCACTCGACGACGTAGAAGCGGCCCTGACCGACGTAGTACGGCTGCTTGTTGCCCTCGATGAACGACTTGATGTCGTTCACGGAGCCCGCGTTGATCTTCGAACCGAACCCACCGCGCAGGTTCGGCCACAGGAAGGCCACCGTCCCGAGTCCGAACTCCGCGGAGAACAGCAACACGGAGGAGATCAGGGCGCGGCGCTGGAACTCGCGGCGCGACACGACCTGCACGGGCTTCTCCGTCGGCTCCGCCTGCCGGCCCGCCTGCCGGTTCGCGCGGAGCAACGACAGGCTGAAGAACAGGGCGAACAGGATGATGCCGACCAGCACGAGGATGACGGCGACGGTGGACGTGGAGAGCCCGAGCGCGATCACAGCTCGAAGAACACCCCCTGCGCCCACGGCCAGATCCAGTTGTAGCCCTCACCTCGGAAGAACGATCCGATGATCGTGAGGACCGCGCCGAACATGAACAGCACCGTGAACAGGGTGATCGCGATCTTCCGGTCGCCCGGCAGGATGCTCGGGTTGCGGTCGACGTAGGGAACGGCTGCCAGCCCGACGAGGATGAACGTCGGGATCGAGATGCCGGCGACCATCGGATGGAAGTAGCGCAGCAGCTCCTGCAACCCGAGGAAGTACCACGGCGCCTTCGAGGGGTTCGGCGTGAGGTTCGGGTTCGCGACCTCCCGGAGCGGCGCGTTCAGGAACGTCGAGAAGACGAGGAGCCCCGCGAAGAGGATGAGCATCGCGATGAACTCCTCGAGCAACAGGTGCGGCCACACGTTGACGCGGTCGCCCTGCTGACGCTCGACCCGCTGGATCCCCTCGGGCGGCACGAGCGCGAGCAGTCGGTGCTTCTCCGGCGCGCCCTTCTTGGGGGTCGGGATCCCGCCGGTGGGCAGCGGCGCATCGCGCCGCGGCACGGTGGCGGGTGCGGCCGCGACGGCGGTGGCCGTCGCGACCGCCGCAGCTGGAGCCGCCGCGGCAGCCGGGGCTGCCGCTGCGGCGGGAACCGCCGCAGGCGCCGCTGCCGCGGCGCCCGCTCCGTCGCCGCCCGCCGCCGCCACGGCGGCGGGCCGCGCCGGATGCGCTTCGGCCGCGTCGGGATTCGCGTCGTGGTAGGCGCGGATGGCCTTCGATCGGGCTCGTCCCTCGGCGACCCGCCGGTCGGTGCCCGCGGCGAGCTGGGCGTCCAGCGTCTGCTGGTACACCCCCATGTCCTTCGGGACGTCCTCCCAGGCCATCGCGTCTCCTCCCTAGAGCGGCCCCGAGATCCCGCCGTCCTTGCGGATCCGCCAGAAGTGGACCGCGAGGAACAGGACCAGCACGAACGGCAGTGCGAGGACATGGAGCACGTACCAGCGGAGCAACGTGTTGGGGCTCACGATCGCCCCGCCGAGGAGCAGGAAGTTGGCCTGCTTCGCGATGAACGGCGAGTAGCCGGCCAGCGAGGTGCCGACCGTGATCGCCCAGATCGCCAGCTGGTCCCACGGGAGCAGGTAGCCCGTGAACGACAGGCCGAGCGTCAGGAACAGGAGCACGACGCCGACGACCCAGTTGAACTCCCGCGGCGGCTTGTACGCGCCGGTGTAGAAGACCCGCGCCATGTGCAGCGTCACCGACAGCACCATGAGGTGGGCCCCCCATCGGTGCAGGTTGCGGACGAGGTCGCCGAAGAACACCGACGTGCGGATGGATTGCATGTCCTGGTACGCGACGGCGCCGCCGATGTCGGCCATCGGGCGGTAGAAGAACATCAGGAAGATCCCGGTCAACGTCAGCAGCACGAACAGGAAGAAGGAGATCCCGCCCAGACAGAAGGTGTACGTCAACTTGAGCCCGTGGCGCTTCACCTTCGTCGGGTGAAGGTGCCAGAGCACGTTGTTCATCGTTGCGAGTGCGCGGTCACGCGATGTGTCTTTGTAGCCCTTCCGGTAGATCGAGCCCGGGCGGAACATCGACTTCCAAACCTCGGACTCGCGGAGATCCGGCAGCTTGATCTTCGCCACGCTTCTCCTTCTACCTTCCCCGCGCCATCCCCACGCCGGTCATTCCGGGGCCGCCTGCGAGGCAGGGACCTCGGCCATCGTGCGACGCCCCCCGGACGATTCCGGCAGTCGCGCATAGTACAGCGTGTCCGTGGGGCACCGGTCCACACACACCGAGCAGCGCGTACAGGCGTTGTCGTCCACGACGAAGATCGCGTTCGCCACGCCGACCTCGGCCTCGACGGCGTCTTCGTCGGCGTCCTGGACGATGTCGGTCGACATCATCCAGATGCAGTTCCACGGGCACACGTCCTCGCACGCTCGACAGAGGATGCAGTTGTCGGGGTCGAGCATCAGGTGCTTCGGCGACTTCACGCCCTGGGCGAGCCAGGCGGGGTCGACGGACTCCACGACGTAGTCGTCGTGGATGTCCACCTCGGTCTTCGTGAAGGGCATGCGCGCTCCTACCGGTACCCACCGGAGGGTCGGGAGTCGCCGCCACCGCCACGGAGCTTGCGGCGCCAGTTCTGCATCGCGGCCGATGCGACGAGCACGGTGACGATGGGGCCGGTGGTGAGACCCATCGCGATCGCGTCGCGGACCTGCTTGTACCCCTCGAGACTGAGCGGGTTCGTGATGCTCGTCCCGAAGGGTTTCTCGAGGAACGCTTGGAGGTCGGTCGGGCCGGCCCAGCCGATCTTCTGTTCCGCGTAGTACATCCAGAACGACGGCATCACGACCGCGGAGATCAGCAGGAAGAAGAGCAGGGCCATCGAGAACAGCACGGCGTTCGTCCACGTCCACTCGAAGTTCCGGACGAACACCTCGACCCGGGATCTGAGGCCTTGCGTGCGCTGCCGGATCGGTGACTTCGTCGCGACGTCGATCTGACTCATGCGCTCGTGCCTTCCGTCCCTCCTGGTCGCGGCGGCGGCATCATAGCAACCCCTCTCGGGCAGCCGTGGTACGGCACCTACACTGAGCCGCACGCCGCGATGCTCGCCGACACCACATCCGCGCTGGCCCGTTGGTGGGCCCCTGCGCTCGCGTTCGTCGCGGGCATCGTCTCGTTCGCCAGCCCGTGCGTGTTCCCGCTGGTCCCCGGCTACCTATCGTTCGTGACCGGCGCCTCGGCCGTCGACGGGGGGATGGCCGGCGACGCCGACCAACCTCGGTCGCGACGGATCCTGCCGATCGTCCTGTTCATCGGCGGATTCACCCTGGTGTTCGCGCTGCTGGGCGCGTTCGCCTCGACCGTCCGGTTCTTCAAGGGCTCCACCGGGCAGACGATCGCGGGCCTCGTCGTCATCACCCTCGGCCTGTTGATGATCGGGTACGCGTTCGGGCGCGGCTCGATCGCGCTGTACGCCGAGCGGCGGCCGTTCCTGCACAAGGTGCGTCCCGGCGTCGCCGGGGCGTTCCCGCTGGGCATGGCCTTCGCCGCGGGATGGACGCCCTGCATCGGGCCGGTGCTGAGCGGGATCTTCTTCATCGCGAGCACCCAGAGCACGTCACGCGGGGTCCTGCTGCTGGTCGTGTACTCGCTCGGGCTCGGCGTCCCGTTCCTCCTGATCGGCCTCGGGGTCCAGTGGCTCTCCGGAACGCTCCGGTGGTTCCGCCGGAACTACCGGGCGATCACCGTGGTCTCGGGGTCGCTGCTCGTGGGGATGGGCATCATGCTCATCACCGGAACCTTCACGCGGTACCTGATCGCGCCGCTCCAGCGGTTCGCGCCCGGCCTCTGACGTCCCCGCTCGCAGTAGCATCGTGCCGGCCACATGAGTCCTCCCGCGCCTCCCCGCGTCACGCTTCGGCAGTCCTTCGCGCTCGTGTGGCGGACCCTCCGGTCGATGCGCACGGCCCTCGTGCTGCTCTTCCTGCTCGCCGCGGCCGCCGCCGTCGGCTCGCTGCTCCCGCAGATCCCGAACAGCCCGGAACGGGTCGCGTCGTATCAGCTCGCGCATCCGTTCTTCGGCACGTTGTTCCTCCGGGCGGGGTTCTTCGACGTCTACGGATCCTGGTGGTTCGTGCTCATCCTCACGTTGCTGTTCGTGTCCCTGATCGCCTGTCTCCTCCCGAGATCGCGCGCGATGATCCGCACGATCCGCCAGCGTCCCATCCAGGCGAGGGAGATCGACGCGTTCCCGCAGTACCGGGAATTGCGCGTCGCCGCCGAGCCGGCAGCGGCGGCGGCGACGGCGCGCACGGTGCTCCGGCATCACGGCTACCGCGTTGCCCTCGCGGAGGACGGACGCGCCGTCGCGGCGGAGAAGGGCGCGCTCCGTGAGGTGGGCAGCCTCGTGTTCCACTGGGCGTTCCTGGTGCTGCTGGTCGCCGTGATCGTGGGGAAGGGGACCGGCTACGTCGGGCACGCGACGATCGTCGAGGGGCAGACCTGGACCGACGCGGCGTTCAACTACGACGGTGACCTTCGTACGGGACGGTTCTCATCGGGAGCCCACACGGGGATCGGCATCAAGCTGCTGGATTACTCCGACGCGTTCCGGCAGAGCGGTGTCCCGATGGACTTCACGTCGAAGGTCGACCTGCTGAACCCCGACGGCACGCTCGCGCGGGCGGACACCGTCACGATCAATCACCCCGTGAGCTTCGACGGCGTGCGGATCTTCCAGTTCGGCTTCGGCTGGGCGCCCGTGGTCACGATCACCGAGGGGGGAGCCACGATCTACCACGGCCCGGTCGTGATGGGGCAGGACGCCCGGCCCGGCGACAACCCGCTCACCGTTCCCTGGGTCGGGTTCGTGAAGCTGCCGACGCTCAGGCCGCAGGTGGCGATCAAGCTCGAGCTCTATCCCGACAGCGTGGCGTACTTCGCCGGGCTGATCGCCGGGGTCCCGCAGCCGATGACGCAGGCGAACGATCCGTTCATGCGCTATTCGGTGTGGAAGGGCAAGCTCCTGGACCCGTCGCTGAGCGGGTTGGACACGAGACTCATGCACCAGGTCGCGACCGGCGGCATCGGCCGGGGATGGACCGTCGATCTCGCTCGCGGATGCGTGACCTCCGGCGCCTCGTCATCGAGCCTTCCACGACAGCTCGCCGGGACCGTCTGTCCGCCCGGCGCCGCCACCGGGCTCACGATGTCGTTCCCGGAGCTTCGCCAGTACTCGCGGCTGCAGATCTCGCGCGACACGACCGTCCCCTGGGTCCTCGGCGCCGCTATCCTCATCCTCGCGGGTCTGGTCGCTGCGATGTACTCGTCGCGACGGAAGCTCTGGGTCCGCGCAGAGCCCAAGGATGCCGGGTCGGTCGTACGGATCGGGGGGTTCGCGTTGCAGCGGAAGGATCGGTTCGAAGAGGCCTTCCCGAAGATCGTCGAGGATCTGGACGCCGCGATCGCGAAGATCCCGGCCGAACGGCGTGAGGAGGTCGGGGCGCGGTGAGCACGGCCGACTGGGCGCGTGTCTCGAGCGACGCGTTCAACGCGGCCCTGTTCGCGTACATCGCGGCGATGGTGCTGTCGTTCGCGTACCTCGCGTTCCGAAGGACCTCGTTCCATACGGCTGCGCTCGTGGTGGGGACCGTGGGCCTCGTCGCGAACGGCCTGTCGATCGTCGGGCGGGGGATCGCCGCCGGCCGCACCCCGTGGGGCAACATGTACGAGTACTCGGCGCTGCTGACGTTCTTGATCGTGCTCGCGTACCTCGTGATCGTCGAGTGGCGGTACCACGTCACGACGCTCGGCGGGTTCATCTATGCGTTCGCGATCTTCACGATGGCGATGGCCGTGTCGTTCTTCTACGTCGGACCGACCGATCTGCTGCCGGCGCTCAACTCGTACTGGCGGCAGATCCACGTGACGGCGATGATCACGGCCTCGTCGCTGCTCGGGATCGGCTGCCTGTTCACGATCCTCTATCTGGTCAAGGTGGCGGCGGAGCGCCGCCAGATCGCGGCGCTCCGCGGCGGCAACCCGCCGCCCATCCTCGGCGGTTCCGTCGACGCCGACCTCGACGTGCCGCCGGACTACGTGTCCGGCGCCGACGAGCCGGTGGGATCCGCCGCGCCGGCGGAGCCGGCGCGGCGGATCGCCCTGCCGCCCTCCGCCACGCTGGACCGGCTCGCGTACCGCTTCATCCAGTTCGGGTTCCCGATCTGGACCTTCGGCGTGATCTGCGGCGCGATCTGGGCGCAGCAGACGTGGGGCCGCTACTGGGGCTGGGATCCGAAGGAGACGTGGTCGTTCATCACGTGGACGATCTTCGCCGGGTACCTGCACGCCCGGGCGACGGCAGGATGGAAGGGCGCGAAGGCGGCATCGATCGCGCTCGTCGGGTTCGTCAGTCTGTTGATCACGTACTACGCGGTGAACCTATGGATCGCCGGTCTGCACACGTACGCGAAGTGATCCCGGGCGCGCGGACGGCCGCCGAAAGGGCGGATGGTACAGTCACGCGGACCTGCACCCCGGTGGCGGGCGCGGAGCTCTCAGGGGGACGAGGAACGGTGCGCAGAACGCGGTGGATCCTCGCGCTGCTCGCGCTGACGGTCCTGCTGGTCGCCTGTTCGAAGACGGCGCCGCAGAACACGATGAACCCGCAGGGTCCGACCGCGCAGACCGAGAAGAACCTGCTCGTGCTGGTGCTCTGGCCCGCCGCAGCCGTCTTCCTCGTCGTCGAGGGCGGCATCCTGCTGATCTCGATCCGGTACCGGCATCGCAAGGATCGCGACCGGATGCCGCCGCAGGTCCATGGGAACACGCGGCTCGAGATCGGCTGGACGATCGCCCCGGCGATCGTCCTCGCGGTCATCATGGTTCCCACGGTCTCGACGATCTGGGAGCTCGCGCGTCAACCGGCCGACGCGATGCAGATCACGGTCGAGGGCTACCAGTGGTGGTGGGGCTTCCGGTACACCGATCCGGACATGACGGTCTCCTACGGGGACCACGACGCGATCGTCACGGCGGACGTCATGGTGATCCCCGCGGGGAGGACGATCAACCTGTCGCTGACGGCGCTGGGAGGTGGCGCGCACAGCACCTCCGGCGTGCCCGACCACGAGGTGATCCACTCGTTCTGGGCGCCACAGCTGTTCGGGAAGCAGGACGTGGTCCCCGGCGAGACGAACCACATCGTGTTCTCCGCGGATCATCCGGGGCTCTACTTCGGACAGTGCGCCGAGTTCTGCGGGCTCCAGCACGGCAAGATGAAGTTCCGCATCCGTGCGCTGGACGAGACCGAGTGGCAGCGATGGGTCGCCAACGAGAAGCAGAAGGCGCTGACGTCGACGGATGGGCTCGCGCAGCAGGGGATGGACCTGTTCTTCGGCACGAACGGGGTCGGCGGTCAGTGCATCCAATGCCACGGTGTCGGCGGCACCACGGCGTCGAGCACCGCTGCTCCCAACCTCACGCATTTCGCTGCGACGACCCACGAGTGCTTCGCCGGCTGCGACTTCGAGACGTTCAACCCCGACGGAACGCCCAACGTCGAGGCATTGAAGGCGTGGCTCCGTGACCCGAACGCCGTGAAGCTCGGCGCGAAGATGCCCGACTACGGCCTCACGGAGCAGCAGATCGACGCCCTTGTCGCCTACCTGTATAGCCTGAAGTAGGAGCGAGCACGAGCGATATGGCGACCGCGACGAGCGTTCCGGCCCGCACGGGGGTGATCCGTCGTCCGACGGCGATCACCGGCTGGTTGAGCTGGTTCACGACGGTGGACCACAAGAAGATCGGGATCCTGTACGGCTTCAGCGCGTTCGCGTTCTTCCTGATCGGCGGGATCGAAGCCCTGCTGATCCGCAGCCAGCTCGCCAAGCCCGACAACACGTTGCTCAACGCCGACCAGTACAACCAGATCTTCACGATGCACGGCGTGACGATGATCTTCCTGTTCGTCATGCCGATGTCGGCGGCGTTCTTCAACTACCTGATCCCGTTGATGATCGGCGCACGGGACGTCGCCTTCCCGAGGCTCAACGCCTTCTCGTTCTGGGTCTTCATCCTCGGCGGCCTGTTCCTGTACTCCAGCTGGTTCCTCGGCGGAGCCCCCAACGGCGGCTGGTTCGGCTATCCACCGAACTCGACGACGGACCCGAGCATCGGGATGACGTTCTACGCGCTCGGCTTGGTGATCACGGGCATCGCCTCGAGCGCCGGCGCGATCAACCTCGCCGTCACGGTGGTCAACATGCGCGCCCCGGGCATGACGCTGTTCCGGATGCCGGTGTTCGTCTGGATGGGGCTGGTCGTCCAGTTCCTGCTGGCGTTCTCGTTGCCGATCATCACGGTCGCGCTCTTCGAGATGCTGTTCGACCGCCGATGGGGAACCCACTTCTTCGACCCGACGGCCGGCGGCCAGCCGCTGCTCTGGCAGAACCTGTTCTGGTTGTTCGGGCATCCCGAGGTCTACATCCTGATCCTCCCGGCCTTCGGGGTGATCAGCGAGATCTTGCCCGTGTTCAGCCGCAAGCCGCTGTTCGGCTACCAGTTCGTCGTGTTCTCCGGCATCGCGATCGGGTTCATCGGGTTCGGCGTGTGGGCGCACCACATGTTCGCGGTGGGGCTCGGGCCGGTCGCCAACACCGCGTTCGGGATCACGACCGCGATCATCGCCGTCCCGACGGGGATCAAGATCTTCAACTGGATGGGCACGATGTACAAGGGCGACATCCACTTCGACTCGCCGATGCTCTTCGCGGTCGGCGCGGTCGCCATGTTCGTGATCGGTGGCTTGTCCGGCGTGACGCACGCCGTGGTGCCATCGGACTACCAGCAGACCGACACGTACTACATCGTCGCGCACTTCCACTACGTCCTGTTCGGCGGCGCCGTCTTCGGGCTCTTCGGGGCGATGTACTACTGGTGGCCGAAGGTGTTCGCGCGCCGGCTGAACGAGCTCTGGGGGAAGGTGCACTTCTGGATCATGCTCGTGGGGTTCAACCTCGCGTTCGGCCCGATGCACATCCTCGGGCTCGAGGGGATGATCCGCCGCGAATACACGTATCCGGCATCGCTCGGGCTCACGTTCTGGAACCAGGTCTCCACCGTCGGGGCGTTCCTGATCGCGTTGTCGGCGCTCGTGTTCACGGTGAACGCGATCGCGACGCAGCGCAAGGCGAAGGGGCTCGAGGCCGAGGACCCGTGGGACGCTCGGACGCTCGAGTGGGCCACGTCCTCCCCTCCGCCCGTCTACAACTTCGAGGAGATCCCGGTCGTGCATTCGATCGACGAGTTCTGGCACCGCAAGTACGTGGAGGACAAGGAAGGCAGGCTGGTCCGTGTCCCGGCGGGTGCGTCCGACCATCCCACCGAGGGACACGACGAAGGGCACGCGATCCATCTGCCGAGCCCGTCGTTCTGGCCGCTCGTCGCGGCCGTCGGCTTGCCCGTGATCGCGTACGGCGTCCTGTATTCGTGGTGGTTGGTCGGGGCGGGGGCGCTCGTCACCGTCATCGGGTTCATGGGGTGGGCGATGGAGCCCCCGGTGGCGGAGTAGCGATGGCCGATACCACCGCGCACGCTGCGCCGGCCGAACACACGAGCACGGGGCTTCCGAGCACGAAGCTCGCGATGTGGCTCTTCCTGGCGTCGGAGTGCCTGCTGTTCGGCGCGTTGATCACCACCTACGTCCTGTACCGCGGCGCCAGCACGACCGGGCCGTACCCGAACGAGATCTTCGACATCCGCTACACGTCGGTCTCGTCGTTCGTGTTGCTCGCGAGCTCGCTCACGATGGTGCTTGCGCTCACGGCGGCGGACCAGCGCGACTTCGCGCGGATGCGGCTGTGGCTCATCGCGACCGCCATGCTGGGGCTGACGTTCGTCGGCGGCCAGGTGTACGAGTTCACGAGCTTCTACCACGAGGGCCTGACGCTCAAGAGCAACCTGTTCGGGACGACCTTCTACGTGCTCACCGGGTTCCACGGCGTCCACGTGACGGTGGGGATCTTGATGCTGCTCTCGCTCGTCGGGATGTCGTGGGCCGGCCGGCTCCCCGACGATCAGGCGTTCCCCGTGGAGATGGTCGGGCTGTATTGGCACTTCGTCGACATCGTCTGGATCGTCATCTTCACGGTCGTCTATCTGGTCCCCCAAGCGAAACCGGCAGGGTGACGGGATGACCATGGAAGGGCTGGACGAGTTCCAGGAAGAGATCGGCGCGGAAGGGCTCGCCGACCCTCGCGAGGCCGGGCACGCTCGGCGCAGGCACCCGAGCGCGAAGGAGTACGTCCGGATCGGCGTGATCCTCGTGGTCCTCACGACGCTCGAGGTCTGGACGAGCTACTCGGGACTCCCGCACGGGCTGATGATCACGATGCTCTTCGGCCTCGCCTTCGTGAAGTTCGTCCTCGTCGTGCTCTGGTACATGCATCTGCGGTTCGATGATGCTCGCTACTCGCGGTTCTTCATCATGGGCGCAGCCGGTGCCGGCATCCTGTTCCTGGTCGTGTTGCTCCTGCTCAAGGCGTTCGCGAGGTAGCGGAGATGCTTCCTCCCTTCCGCGCCCACGTCGACGTCTGGGTGATCCTGGGCTCGTTGGCGGCCGCGTACCTGATCGCGTGCCGCCGCCACGCCGAGCGCACGGGCGTTCCGATGTCCGACCACGCACGCCGCCTCTTCCTGACCGGTGTCGCGGTCCTGTGGATCGGAGCGGATTGGCCGATCCACGACCTGGCCGAGCGGTACCTCTATAGCGTCCACATGGCGCAGCACCTGCTGTTCACGCTGGTGGCGGCGCCGCTGCTCGTGGCGGGGACGCCGGCATGGCTCTGGCGCGACCTCCTGCGGCGGCGGATCGCTCGGCGGGTGTGGCGCTTCGTGACGCGGCCGCTGCCGGCGATCGTGCTGTTCAACGGCATCCTGCTGTTCTCCCACTGGCCCGCGGTCGTGACCGTGTCGGTCCATTCCGAGCTCACGCACTTCGTGCTGCACACGATCCTGCTGGGGTCGGCGATCGTGATGTGGTGGCCCGTCGTGTCGCCGCTCCCGGAGATGCCACCGCTGACGCCTCCCGGGCAGATGCTCTATCTGTTCATCCAGTCCCTCGCGCCCACGATCCCGGCATCGTTCCTGACGTTCGGCCACGTGCCGCTCTACCCGGTGTACGGCACGTTCCCGCGGATCTGGGGCATCTCCGTGATGACGGATCAGATGATCGCGGGCCTCACGATGAAGATCGTCGGAGGCGCGATCCTGTGGACCGTGATCACGGTCGTGTTCTTCCGGTGGGCGCGCCGCGATCAGACGGAGGGCTGGGACGCGCTGCAATGGCGGGACGTCGACGCCGAGATCCGCGCGGAGATGGGCCGATGAGCGACCACCTCCCGGAGCCTCGCGAGCGCCTGCTGTGGCCGATCCTGATCCCGGTCGGTGTCCTGGCCGTGATCGGGGCGGTCCTGTACCTGTTCTCTCGCGTGCTGCTCCGCGTGACACCGACGGCCGCGACCATCACGGCGCTCGTCGTGGCCGCGTCGATCCTCGCCATCGCCTGGATCGTGGCGGCCCGGCCGCAGGTGACGGGCGCCTCGTTGCTCTCGATGGTCGGCGGGGTCACGGGGGTCGCGATGCTCACCGGCGGCCTGGCGCTGCTGCTCGGTCAGCCCGCCGCCGAGCTGCAGCCGGTCCAGCTCGCGCTCGCCGCGCCGGTCGGCGCGGCGACGAAGGGGTTCCAACCGAACCAGCTCGCGGCCCCGGCCGACTACCCGTTCACGATCGAGTTCTCGAACGACGACGTCACCGGGGGCGTCGGCGTGCAGCACAACGTCGTGATCACCCAGGAGAAGACGGTGGACCCGACCGGGGCGATCGCGGTCGGGACGCCCATCACGGGGCCGAACCAGGTCGCGGTTCCGGTCAGCGGACTCGCGCAGGGCTCGTACTACTTCTTCTGCGAGTTCCACCCGACGACGATGACGGGGAAGCTGACGGTGGCGGGACCGCCGCCCGCGTCCGGCGCGCCCGCCGGCCCCGTGATCACGGCCCAGAACCTGACCTTCTCACCGACGTCGCTCGACCTGCCTCCGGGGCAGCCGACGACCCTCACGTTCGACAACGAGGACCCGGGCGTCCTCCACAACATCCAGTTCTTCTCCGACGCTGACTACACGACCTCGGTCTACAAGGGGCCCGACGTGACGGGCGTCGCGTCGTCGGAGTATCAGCTGCCGGCGCTCGATCCAGGGAAGACCTACTACTTCCATTGCGATTACCACCCGACCACGATGCAGGGGACGATCACCGTGGCGAAGGGCGGCGGCGGGTCCTCGCCGACCGGCGCGGCCAGCGGCGCGTCGACCGGTCCGAGCGGCTAGCGGCTCCCGAACGGGCTCGTGCCGGTCGAGCCGCGATACCGTTGAGCTCGTGCGAACCGCGCTCGCGCTCGTTGCGTGCCTGACCCTCATCGGATGCAGCTCGTCGTCGGAAGGGAACGGGGCGATGGTCCGCGTCGAGGACCGGCCGCTTCCTCAGCTGGAGGGCAAGGGCCTCGACGGCGCGCCGCTGTCGGCCGCGGCGTTCCGGGGGAAGGTCCTGGTCGTGAGCGTCTGGGCGACGTGGTGCCTGGACTGCGAGCGCGACCAGCCCGGGTTCGTCCGGGTCGCGGGCCGGTACGCCGGCAAGGATGTCGCGTTCCTCGGCGTCAACCCCGAAGAGACCAGCACCGCGCAGCCGACGGCCTGGGTGCGACGGTACGGCGTCCCGTACCCGAGCATCGAGGATCCGTCGGGGCGTTTCGCCGCCAGCCTCGGCTACACCGGTCTCCCCGCGACCTACGTGGTCGACCGAGCCGGAACGATCCGGTACTCGATCATCGGCTCGACGACGAGCGAGGCAACGCTCAGCAGCTTGATCGATCGGACGTTGTCGGGGGACGTCTCCGGGACGCCGACCGCGTAGGCGGGCGCGTCACACGAGCGCGTCGATCGCGACCGCGGCGAACAATGCCCCGAGGTAGAGCACGGAGAACTTGAAGAGCGCCCAGGCCTTCGCGTCGGAAGGGTCACGCCACAGCCGGAGGGCCCGGTACACGAAGCTGCCGCCGAGCCCGACCGCCGTGACCAGGTAGATCGGGCCCATCGACGCGACCGGCACGAGCAGGAGCGTGGCTCCGAACAGCACGAGGGAGTACAGGAAGATCTGTCGCCGCGTCTCATCCTCGCCCCGAACGACCGGCAGCATCGGGACCCCAGCGGCCGCGTAATCGTCACGGACCCGCATCGCCAGCGCCCAGAAATGCGGCGGCGTCCAGAGGAACACGATCGAGAAGAGCATGATCGCCGGCCAGGCGATGCCGCCGGTCACGGCGGCCCAGCCGACCAGCACGGGCACGGCACCGGCCGCTCCACCGATCACGATGTTCTGGGTCGTCGAGCGCTTGAGCCACATCGTGTACACGAAGACGTAGAAGGCGATCGCCGAGAGGGCGAGCGTGGCGGCGAGCACGTTCACCGTGAGCGCGAGGAACGTGAACGCGACGGCCCCCAACGCGAACCCGAAACGCAGCGCCCCCTCCGGCTCGACCGCGTGCCGGGGGAGCGGACGCTGCCGGGTCCGGCGCATCACCTGGTCGATGTCCCGGTCGAGGTACATGTTGCACGCGTTGGCGGAGGCGGCCGCGAGCGTTCCGCCGATCAGGGTGGCGAGCACCAGCCAGGCACCCGGCAGGCCGCCGGCGGCGAGGATCATGGGCGGAACGGTCGTGATCAGCAGCAGGACGATGATGCGGGGCTTGGTCAGCGCCGCGTAGGCGCGCACGGTGTCCCCGACCGACCGATCCGCCCTCGTCAGCTCCGTTCCGTCCTCGGTCTCGGCGCGGAGGTCGTCGCGCGACGGTTCCCGTCGCGCGACGACCGCGAGGGCGACCACCGTCGCCCAGATCAGCGCGGAGACCGCGACGTGGGCGGCTCGCGCCCACGTCGCGAGCTCCGTGACGACGTTGAGCGCGCCGACGGCGATCTGCGCGAGCACCAGCGCCAGCGCCAGCGTCGACAGCCCGACGAGCTTCGCGGAGCGCGGCTGCATCGTGCGGGCCCGCACCATGCACCAGCCCACCAAGGCAGTGACGGCGATCGCGAGGAGCCGGTGCGCGAACATCGGTCCCGCCCCCGGCTGGGCGAGATCGGGGATCAGCCGGCCGCTCATCAGCGGCCAGTCGCGGAACGCGAGGCCCGCCCCCTCTGCGCGCACGTAGGTCCCGACCAGCAGCAACGCGTACGTGGCCAGCGCCGTGATCGCGGTGATCCGCGCGTAGCTGCGCACGCCTCCGGGCTCGAGCAGATGGGCGAGGACCGTGATCGCGACCGCCACGCCGAGCACCACGAAGGCGACCGCGAAATGGAGCGTCACGACCGCAGGGTCTTCGTGCGTGGCGATGATCCACCCGCCGATCGCCGCCTGGATGATGAACAGCGGGGCGAGACCAACGGCGAGCCATGCCGCCAGTCGCGGGACCGCTCGATCCTCCCGGTCGCCGCGCGAACGCGCGAGGGACCACGCGCCGACGACGGCCAGGGCGATCGACAGGGTCGCCGAGACGACCGCGAGCAGCCGATGGAAGTATTCGATCAGCGTGTGGTACTCGACGCGTGGCACCCACGAGCCGAAGCACGTCGGCCAGTCCGGACACCCATCGCCCGAGCCCGTGGCTCGGACCACGCCGCCCCACGCGATCAGGAGCACGGTCGACGCGGTGGTGGCGATGGCGAGGGTGCGGAACGCGCGTCTCATGTCCAGGGACCGGTGAAGACCGGCGGCCACATGATAGATGGAGTACCTCCCCGCGTTGTCGCTCGCGGCCGCGTCCTCCACCTTGGCATACTGGCCGTGATGGCTTCCCCATCGAACCTCTCGCCGACCGATCCGGTCGCTCTGCAGGACCGCATCGACGACGTCCTCCGCTCGTTCCTGTCCGCCCGTCGACAGGAGCTCGAATGGCTCGACCCTCGAGCGACCGGACCGATCGACGAGGTGATCGGCCTGTTCGAGGCGGGTGGCAAGCGGATCCGACCGGCCTTCTGCTACTGGGGGTTCCGCGCCGCCGGTGGTCCGCATGGCGAGCCGATCCTCCGGGCGGCCGCGTCGCTCGAGCTGTTGCACACGATGGCGCTGATCCACGACGACGTGATGGACGGATCTCCGGCGCGCCGCGGCCGACCCGCGGTGCACACGAGCCAGACCGAGGCCGCGGCGCGCCGGGGCCACCCGGAGCCGGAGCGGATCGGGACCGCGGTCGCGATCCTCGCCGGCGATCTCTCCGCCGTGCTCGCGGACCAGCTGTTGCTCGAGTCCGGGTTCCCCCCCGTCCGCCTGGCGGCGGCGCTCGCGCGGTACCACCGGATGCGGATCGAGATGGCCGCCGGCGCCCACCTCGGGCTGATCGGCGCCGACGCGGATGCGCGGCGGCTCGCGGCGCTCAAGGGCGGGTCGTACACGGTGGAAGGACCGCTGTTGATCGGGGCGGCCCTCGCAGGGACCTCGGTCCTGGTGGCCACCCGGCTCGAACGATTCGGCGCGCCGCTCGGGGAGGCGTTCCAGCTGCTCGACGATCTCCGTGACGGCGACGCGACGCCCGGCGCGACGATGATCGACGCGAACAAGTTGATCGCGGAGGCCAAGGATGCGCTCGATCCGGATGTGCTCGAGGCGGACGCGATCCTCGCCCTGGGACTGCTCGCCGACCTCGTGGGCGGCTCGTGAGCGAGGACGTCGAGCTCCTCCGGCGGGTGTTCCGCGACGCCGTCACGTGCCGGATCGCAACGGTGCGGCCCGACGGCGGACCCCACGTCGCCCCACGCTGGTTCGTGTGGCTCGAAGACGCCGTATGGGTGTCCTCGCGCGTGGGGGACCAGACGTGGGAGCACGCCGTACGGGACCCGCGGGTGTGCGTCCTGGTCGACCGCGGCCGGGAATGGGGAGAGCTGACGGGGGCTCGCGTCGAGGGCGTGGCGGAGCTGCTTCCCGCCGAGCATCCCGACCTCCGCGAGCCGATGTCGGCGTGGCACGACAAGTACCGGACGATGTTCACGGGCGACGGGTTCGAGCGGTTCGCCGCCGGCATCCCGGCGCTCGGGTTCATCCGCGTCGTCCCGGCGAGGGTCGGGTCGTGGGATCACCGGGACGCGGCCCGCCAGGGCGCGACGTGATCGTGCAGCCTGCGGTAGCCTGAACGCCGAAGCTTGTGAAGTTTTTCACAAGCCCCGCCGGCGGTGGGGCCGCGAGGGGGGACGTGTGAGCGCGCAGCACACGATCGACACGGACGTCCTGGTCGTGGGGGCCGGTCCGGGTGGCTCTGCGACCGCCTATCACCTCGCTCGGCACGGGATCGACGTCACGATCGTCGAGCGGGCCGCGTTCCCTCGCGACAAGGTCTGCGGCGACGGCCTGACCCCGCGCGGGGTCGCCGCGATCGTCGACATGGGGATCGACACCGACGATCCCGGCTTCGAGAAGGTGATCGGCCTGCGCGTCTACACGCGCACCTCCGTGCTCCAGTTGCCGTGGCCGGAACTGACCTCGTTCCCGGGCTACGGCCTGGTGATGCCGAGGGACCGATTCGATCACCTGCTCGTGCAGCGCGCCGTCAAGGCCGGGGCGCGCTTGATGGAACGGACCGAGGCGGTCGCCCCCGTCATCGTCGACGGGTGGGTGCAGGGCGCCGAGGTCCGTCCGTCCGCGGACCGCCAGGCCGACACCACCACGATCCGGGCGCGGTTCGTCGTCGCGGCGGACGGCGCGGCTGGGCGGTTCGCCCAGCCGGCCGGCGTCCGCCGCGACGACTCGCGGCCGTTGGGGATCGCCGCTCGCCGGTACTACCGGACGTCGTACCACCCGGGACCGTGGTTCGAGTCGTGGCTCGACCTGTGGGACGGCGAGATGCTGCTCCCCGGGTACGGCTGGCTCTTCCCGGTGGCCGGCGGGCGGATCAACCTCGGCGCCGGGCTCCTCAATACGTTCCGGCATTTCGAAGAGGTCTCCGCGCAACAGCTCTTCTCGGCGTTCGCCCGGATGCTTCCCGCGGAGTGGGGCCTCACGGAGGAGGCGACCGAAGGCCGGCTGCTGTCGGGGCCGCTGCCGATGAGCTTCAACCGGTCGCCGCAAGCCGTTCCCGGGATGCTCGTCGTGGGCGACGCCGCCGGCGCGGTGAACCCCTTCAACGGCGAGGGGATCGCGTACGCGATGGAGACGGCGAAGCTCGCGGCCGAGCTGCTGTCGGAGGCGCTCGTGAAGGACCGGCCGGGTCTCGCGATGCGCTACCCACAGGTGCTCCACGACGCCTACGGGCGCTACTTCTTCATCGGCCGGCAGTTCGCGAAGGTGATCGGGAACCCCGCGATCATGGGTCGCGCCACGAAGTACCTCCTGCCGAACCGGCGGGTGATGGCGTTCGCCCTCCGGGTGATGGGGAACCTCACCGATGGCCGGGACGGCGACGCCCAGGACCGGCTCTTCCATGCGATCACGCTGCTCGCGAGGGCCTCGTGAGCCCACTCCGTAGGATGGTCGGGTCGTGCTGATCGACTACCTGCCCATCGTCGTGATGGCCGTCCTCGCGGGGGTGTTCGCCGTCGGCTCCCTGATGGCGTCGGGGATGCTCCGGCCGAACCGTCCGAACCCGGTGAAGCTGTCGGCGTACGAGTGCGGCAACGACCCGGTCCGGTTGCCGAGCGGTGAACGCTTCAGCGTCAAGTTCTATCTGATCGCGATGCTCTTCATCATCTTCGACATCGAGACGATCTTCCTGTTCCCGTGGGCGGTCGCCTTCCGCTCGCTCGGGCTGTTCGGCCTGGTCGAGATGTCCGTGTTCATCGCGCTCGTCTTCGTCGCGTACGTCTACATCTGGCGCAAGGGCGGGTTCGACTGGAGCGCCGGCGAGATCGCTCCGAACGAAGTCGAGGAAGTCGTCGAGCGCGAGCGCGCGCTGTCCACCCGGAGTGAACGGCGGGTGGCGTCGCCGGATGTGAACGAGCGGCAGGGAGCGGGCCGTGCCGGTTGAACGCCTCGAGGGCGTCAACCTCGGGAGGACGCCCGAGGAGGTCGAGGAGGAGGTCGAACGCGGCGTCCTGCTGACGACGTTGGACCGGGCGGTCGGCTGGGCGCGCAAGCAGTCGATGTGGCCGGCGACGTTCGGGCTCGCGTGTTGCGCGATCGAGATGATGTCGTCGGGCGCCGGCCAGTACGACCTTTCCCGCTGGGGCATGGAGCTCTTCCGCGCGTCCCCGCGCCAGTCCGACCTGCTGATCGTCTCGGGCCGCGTGTCGCAGAAGATGGCGCCCCCGCTCCGTCGGATCTACGACCAGATGCCCGAGCCGCGGTGGGTGATCGCGATGGGGGTCTGCGCGTCGGCGGGTGGGATGTTCACGAACTACGCCATCGTCCAGGGTGTCGACACGATCGTTCCGGTCGACGTGTACGTCCCGGGGTGTCCGCCCAAGCCCGAGATGCTGATGTACGGGATCTTGAAGCTCCAGGAGAAGGTCCGGACGTCGGAGCCGTTCCGGTGAGCCGAGGTCGACCGGCGTGAACGCCGACGGTCTGGCCGGGCGGATCGGGGAGCGGGTCCCCGACGTGCTGGTCGCGCGTGGCGAGGTCACGGCGATCGTCGAGCGCGAGCACCTCCTCGAGACGCTCGCATGGCTGCGCGATCAGCCGGACCTCGCCCTCGACTTCCTCGCGTCGGTCACGGCGACCCACTGGCTGGACGCCGACCCCGCGTTCTGGGTCGATTACGAGCTTCGTTCCCTCCCGCACAAGCATCGTGCGCGGGTGAAGGTTGGTCTGCGGGAGGGAGATGCACATCTTCCGAGCGTCACGCCGATGTTCCCCACGGCCGATTGGCACGAGCGGGAGACCTTCGACTTCTACGGGATCGTCTTCGACGGCCATCCGGATCTGACGCGGATCCTGTTGCCCGACGATTGGCAGGGGTATCCGCTGCGGAAGGACGAGTCGCTCGGGGGCGTGCCCACGTGGTTCCACGGCGCGACGATGCCGCCGGTCGATGAGCGAGGGATGGCCTGATGGGCGAGACCCCGGAGACGACGGCGCTCGACCGGCCGGCCGCCGAGGCGCCGTCGTTCCGCGACCCCGCGACCGGCGAGGTCCGGCAGGAGACGATGATCATCAACATGGGGCCGCAGCACCCTTCGACCCATGGCGTGCTGCGACTGGTCCTCGAGCTCGACGGCGAGACCGTGATCCGTTGCAAGCCGGTGATCGGCTACCTGCACACCGGGATCGAGAAGAACACGGAGTACCGCACCTGGATGCAGGGCGTGACCTACGTGACGAGGGCCGACTACCTGTCTCCGTTCTTCAACGAGCTCGCGTACTGCCTGGGGGTCGAGCGGCTGCTCGGGGTCGAGGCGCCCGCCCGCGCCACGTTGATCCGGGTCCTCGTGTGCGAGCTCAATCGGATCACGTCCCACCTCGTGTGGCTCGCGACCAGCGGGCTCGAGCTGGGCGCGGTCTCCGTGATGCTCTACGGCTTCCGGGAGCGCGAGGTGATCATGGAGATCTTCGAGGCGCTCACCGGCCTGCGGATGAACCACGCGTACATCCGGATCGGCGGGGTCGTGATGGATCTCCCCGACGACGGACCGCAGAAGATCCGGCGTCTGCTCGATCTCCTGCCCGGCAGGATCGACGAGTACGAGACGCTGCTGCACGACAACCCGATCTGGCGTGAGCGGAACGAAGGCGTCGGTGTCCTCAGCGGCGAGCAGGCGCTCGCGCTCGGCGTGACCGGCCCCGCCTTGCGGGCAACGGGGATCGGCGCAGACCTGCGCAAGGACATCCCGTACTGCGGCTACGAGTCGTTCGACTTCGACGTGCCGGTCCGCAGTGAGGGCGATGCCTACGCGCGGTACGTCGTGCGCCTCGCGGAGATGCGGGAGTCGCTGAGGATCGCCCGGCAGGCGCTGGAACGGATCGTGGAGACGCCGGGTCCGGTGATGATCGACGACCCGAAGGTGGGCTGGCCTCCGCGGTTGTCGGTCGGCCCGGACGGGATCGGCAACGACCCGGCGTACCTGCGCCACATCATGGAGGAGTCGATGGAGGCCTTGATCCATCACTTCAAGATGGTGACGCAGGGGGTCGAGGTGCCCGCCGGCGAGGTCTACAGCGCGGTCGAGTCGCCGCGTGGGGAGCTCGGGTACCTGATCGTGTCCGACGGGGGTCACCGCCCGTACCGCGTCAAGATCCGCGATCCGTCGTTCGTCAACCTCCAAGCGCTGCCGGCCATCATCGAGGGGTACCTGGTGGCCGACACGGTGGCCTCGGTGGCGTCGCTCGATCCGGTCCTCGGGGGCGTCGATCGCTGATGGCCGTGTTCGAAGGGGCCGTCCGTGAGGATGCCGACGTCATCATGGCGCGCTATCCGGACGCGCATCGCCGGTCGGCGGTGATGGCGCTGCTGTACCTGGCGCAATCGGTCGAGGGCTCCGTGACGCGGGACGCGCTCCGCGAGATCGGCGTCCTCCTCGGCATCACGACCGCCGAGGTCGAGGCGGTCGCGAGCTTCTACACGATGTACCGGCTGCGACCGACGGGGACCCATGTGATCAGCGTGTGCACCAACCTCGCGTGCAAGCTCCGCGGGGCCGAGGCGGTCTTCGAAGCAGCCCACGAAGCGACGGGGGTCGCGCACGGCGCGGAGCTGTCCGACGACGGGTTGTTCACCGTCCACGAGGAAGAGTGCCTGGGGGTGTGCGACTTCGCGCCCGCGGTCCAGATCAACTTCTGCAACCACGACACCGTCGGCCCCGAGCGCATGCGTGAGCTGGTCGCGGGGCTGCGGGCCGGCGAGGTTCCCTCGCCGGCCCGCGGCCCCGCGTTCGGCAGCTTCCGAGCCGCGTCGCGCGCGCTCGCTGGCCTGGAGGAGGTCCCGTCCGCGTGAGCCTCGCGTTCGAACCGCGGCTCACACGCGATTGGGACGACCCCAGCGTGATCGGCATCGACGGCTACGTCGCCAAGGGTGGATACCAGGGGCTGACGAAGGCGCTCGCGATGGCCGACACGGACATCGTCGAGGTGGTGAAGTCGAGCGGGCTGCGCGGTCGCGGCGGCGCCGGGTTCCCCGCGGGGATGAAGTGGGGCTTCGTGCCGCGCGACACCGGCAAGCCGACCTACGTGGTCGTGAACTTCGACGAATCGGAACCCGGCACGTGCAACAACCGGGAGCTCGTGGAGCGCGATCCGCACCGGCTCCTCGAGGGGACGGCGATCGCGGCCCTCGCGATCGGGTGCGAGACCGCGTACCTCTACGTCCGCGGCGAGTACCTGTGGCAGAGCCTCGTGCTGGAGCGAGCGATCGCCGAGGCGTACGCGGCGGGGCACCTCGGCCCCGACGTCCAGGGCTCCGGCAAGCGCGTCGACGCGGTGCTGCACCGGGGAGCCGGCGCATACATCTGCGGCGAGGAGACGGCGCTGCTCAACTCGCTCGAAGGCCTCCGCGGTCAACCGAGGCTGCGCCCCCCGTTCCCGGCCGTCGAGGGCCTCTTCGCTTCGCCGACCGTGATCAACAACGTCGAGACGTTGATGAATGTCCCCGACATCGTGGTGCGAGGTGCGGATTGGTTCCGCGAGCTCGGGACGGAGAAGTCTCCGGGCACGAAGATGGTCACGGTCAGCGGCAAGGTCGAGCGGCCCGGCAACTTCGAGGTTCCGCTGGGGACGCCGTTCCGCGTCGTGCTCGAGGAACTGGCCGGCGGCGTCCTCGGCGGGCGGACGCTCAAGGCCTGGACCCCGGGCGGATCCTCCACCCCGATGCTCACCGCCGGGCACCTCGACGTGGGTCTCGATTACGAGTCGCTGGCCGAAGCCGGCTCCATGCTGGGGACGGCGGCCATCATGGTGATGGACGACACGGACTGCGTCGTCGACTGCGCGACGCGCATGGTTCGCTTCTACGCGCACGAGTCCTGTGGGAAGTGCACCCCGTGCCGCGAAGGCAGCTGGTGGGCGACCCGGGTCCTCGAGCGGCTCGAGGACGGCCAGGGCAAGCCGGCGGACCTTCCGATCATGCATGACCTGGGCACGAACCTGACGTTCCGCGCGTTCTGTGCGCTCGCCGACGGCACGGCGGCGGTCATCAACTCGAGCCTGCAGCACTTCCCGGACGAGTACGAGGCGCACGTTCGCCTCGGCGGATGTCCGCTCAAGGTCGAGCATCTCGAGGAGGTGCCCGCCTGATGCCCGAGCAGCCCGTCTCGCTCACGATCGATGACAAGGAGGTGACCGTCCCCAAGGGGACGCTCATCATCCGGGCCGCCGAGCAGCTCGGCATCGAGGTCCCGCGGTTCTGCGATCACCCGTACCTCGCGCCGGCCGGAGCGTGCCGCCAGTGTTACGTCCAGGTGGAGGGGCAGGGGAAGCTGCAGACCTCCTGCACGGTCTCGGTCGCGCCCGGGATGGTCGTCCGCACACAGAACACGAGCGACGCCGTCCGCCAGGCGCAGGTCGCGAACCTCGAGTTCCTGCTCCTCAACCACCCGCTGGATTGCCCCATCTGCGACCGCGGGGGTGAGTGCCCGCTCCAGGACCAAGCGCTCGCCTTCGGGCCCGGCGAGAGCCGGTTCATGGATGCGAAGCGGGTCTTCCCGAAGCCGGTGCCGCTCTCGCCGCTGGTCGGCCTCGACCGCGAGCGGTGCATCCTGTGCGCCCGGTGCACGCGGTTCTGCGACGAGATCAGCGGCGACCGGTTCCTCGAGCTCTTCGCGCGGAGCGCGGGCGAGCGGGTCTCGATCGCGGCCGGGGAGGACTTCCGCTCGCCCTTCAGCGGCAACACGATCCAGATCTGCCCGGTGGGGGCGCTCACCGCGACGCCGTACCGGTTCGTCGCGCGGCCGTTCGACCTGACCTCCGGCGACTCGGTCTGCCAGCACTGCAGCGCGGGCTGCAACGTCCGGGTGGACGTCCGCCGCGGCGAGGTCGTGCGCGTCCTCGCGCGGGAGAACCCCGACGTGAACGATGCGTGGATCTGCGACAAGGGGAGGTTCGCGTACCGCCATGCGGACGCTCCCGAGCGGATCACGACGCCGTTGATCCGTGATCGTGGGCTGGAGCCCGCGTCGTTCGGTGAGGTCCTCCCGTGGCTCGCCGAGCGCTGCCGGAGCGGGCGCGTCGCGTTCCTCACCGGCGGACGCCTGATGGACGAGGACTACTACGCGCTGTCGAAGCTCGCGCGCACCGTGATCGGGACGAACGACCTCGACCATCGCCGCGCGTTCCACGGCGGGTTGGCCGAGGTCGTCGCCGCGGCGGCGGTCACGGACCGCGAAGGATCGGTGACGTACCGCGACATCGAGCAGGCGCCGGTGATCCTGCTCGCGGGACTCGACGCGGAGCAGGAGGTGCCGATCCTGCATCTGCGGATCCGTAAGGCCGCCGCGCGCGGAGCGAAGGTCTTCGTCGTGCATCCGCGCCGCACGCGGCTGCACGACGTGGCCGAGCACCTGCCGACCCGTCCGGGGCACGAGGTCTTCGTGCTCGACCGGATCCGCGAGGGGGTCGAGGACGATTCGTTCGAGGCGCGCGCGGCGGCCGCCCTCCGCAGCGCGGGGGACCGAGGCGTCGTGCTCGCCGGCGAACGGCTCGCCGAGCATCCGCTCGCGGCCGACCTCGCGCTCGCGGTGGCGAGCAAGACCGGCTCCCGGTTCGGCTACGTGACGCGCCGCGCCAACGATCGGGGCGCGCTCGGCGCCGGCGTGCATCCGGCGCTGTTGCCCGGTGGCCGGCGGCTCGGCGTCGCCGACGAGCGCGCGGAGGTCGAGGCGGTCTGGGGGCCGATCATGGCCGCCGAGGACGGCCGGGACGCGCAGGAGATCCTGCAGGCGTGCGCGGACCGGCGCGTGGACGTCCTGTTCGTGATCGGCGCCGACCCGCTGCGCGACCATCCCGACGCCGTGCTGGCGCGGCGCGCCCTCGCGAACGTCGGCACGCTCGTCGTGCAATCCGTCGAGCTCGGGGAGCTCGAGCCCTTCACGAGCGTCTTCCTGCCGGCCGCCCCCGCGGTCGAGAAGGACGGCCATCTCACGGACTGGGAAGGGAGATGGCAGCGGATCCGGCCGGTCCGCGGCGCCCTCGGCATCAGCCGGCCCGATTGGGAGATCTTCGCGGGCCTGGCCGTCGCGATGGGTTCGGATCTGGGGTTCGAGACCCTCGAGGAGCTCCATGAGGAGATGGCGTCGCTCCTGGCTCCTCGCGTGATGCCGGAGCGGCCCAACGTCTGGGCGGGCGCCGGCGCGCCCCAATGGCTCGATGACCTCACGCTGTTCACCTACCCGCTGCTCGTGGACGAGGGCAGGCTCTCCGGGGGCGCGGACGAGCTCAAGGACGCGCTGGAAGACCCGGCATTCGCCGAGATGCATCCGGTGGATGCGGAGAAGCGAGGGCTCGTCGACGGCGTCCAGGTTCGCCTCACGACCGCCGCCGGCGACGCGACCGTGCCGCTGCGCGTCACGGAGCACGTCGCCGCCGGCTCCGTCTTCGTCCCCTTCAACCAGCCGGGACTGGCGGCGAACACCCTCCTGTCGGGACGGTCGACGGCCTCGGTCTCCGTCGAGGCCGTCGGCGACGGATCGACCGCGGCGGCGTCCGCTCCGGACGCCGCCCTCGCGACGGGCGCTCCCGCATGACCGGCATCGACTGGGTGCTCCTGGTCGGTCGCGTGATCGTCGTCTTCGTCGCGCTCCTCCTCTCGGTGCTCCTGTACATCTGGATGGAGCGGAAGGTCATCGCCGACTTCCAGACGCGGACCGGCCCGATGCGGGCCGGTCCGCGCGGCGTCCTGGTCACGTTCGCCGACGGTCTCAAGTTGTTCTTCAAGGAGTCGATCCTCCCGACCAACGCCGACCGTCCCGTCTACCTCCTGGCGCCGATCCTCGCGACGATCCCCGCGTTCCTGGCGTTCTCGGTGATCCCGTTCGGCGCGCCGGTCACGATCTTCGGTCGCACGGTTCCGCTGCAGCTCGCCGATCTCAACATCGGCGTGCTCTGGGTGCTCGCGATGACCTCGATCGGCGTGTACGCCGTGGTCCTCGCCGGGTGGTCGAGCGGTTCGAACTATCCGCTGCTCGGCGCGGTGCGCTCGACGGCCCAGATGGTCAGCTACGAGGTCGCGATGTCGCTCGCGCTGGTCGCCGTGATCATGTTCAGCGGCCACCTGAAGATGTCGGAGATCGTGGCGCAGCAGGACAAGGTCTGGAACGTGATCCCGCAGTTCCCGGCGTTCGTCGTGTTCCTGATCTGCGCGCTCGCAGAGGTCAACCGGCCCCCGTTCGACCTCGCCGAGGCGGAGTCGGAGCTCGTCGCGGGCTTCCACACGGAGTACTCCGGGATCAGGTTCGCGCTGTTCTACCTGGGCGAGTACGTCAACACGGTCACCGTCTCGGCGATCGCCGTGACGCTCTTCCTCGGTGGGTGGCGCGGCTGGTGGCCGTTCCACGGCGCGGCGGCGTGGCTCGGCCCGGTCCTGTGGTTCGTGCTCAAGGTCACCGCCGTGATCTACGTCTACATCCTGGTCCGCGGCACCCTGCCGCGCATGCGCTACGACCGGCTCATGAACTTCGGTTGGAAGTACCTGATCCCGTTCGGGCTGTTCTGGGTGCTCGCGACCGGCGCGATCGTGGTCCTGCCCGATCGCTACGGGCACCGGCGCGGAGCGTTCATCGCGATCGGGCTCATCGTCGCGGTCTGGCTCGTGATGAGCCTGGTGAAGCAGGCGCTGGACGCGCCGCGCGCGGCGCCGGCGGAGGAGCTGGCGACGTGAGCGGAACGCCTCCGACCCCCGAAGACCGGCCGGTCGCCGCCTGGTGGGCGATCGTGAAGGGGATGGGCACCGTCTTCAAGCAGACGTTCCGCCCGGACAACACGGAGCAGTACCCGAAGGAGATCGCGCCGCCGCCGGAACGCGCGCACACCGGGCGGCATCGATTGAACCGCCACGAGAACGGGCTCGAGAAGTGCATCGGCTGTGAGCTCTGCGCGTACGCATGCCCCGCGGACGCGATCTGGGTCGAGGGGGAGGACAACGATCCCGACGAGCCGGTGAGCCCGGGGGAGCGGTACGCGAAGGACTACCAGATCAACTACTTGCGCTGCATCATGTGCGGCCTCTGCGTCGAGGCCTGCCCGACGCGGGCGTTGACGCTCACGAGCTATTACGAGATGGCCTTCACGTCGCGTGAGGACGCGATCTGGACGAAGGAGCAGCTGCTGGAGCCGCCACCCCCGCTCGGGACCGACCCCGTCACCCGGGAGGGGCGCTGATGCCGCTCGACAACGTGGTCTTCTGGGTGTTCGCACCGATCTCGGTCGCGAGCGCGATCGGGATGCTGCTGGTCCGCAACGCCGTCCACGCGGCGCTGTTCCTGATCGTCAACTTCTTCTGTCTCGCCGTGTTCTTCCTCCTGCTCGACGCCCCGTTCCTGTTCGCGGTGCAGATCGTCGTGTACGCGGGGGCGATCATGGTGCTCTTCCTGTTCGTGATCATGCTGCTCGGCGTCGACAGCGGCGTTCCGGTCCGCGAGCGGTTGGTCGTGCAGCGACCGCTCGCGTTCATCCTCGGTGCCGCGTTCGTCGTGGAGCTGTTCCTGGCGATCCGCGCGGGTGTCGGCTTCTCGACGAAGGCTCCCGACGTGTTCACGGCCAACGAGGGCGGCAACACGCAGGCGGTCGCCAAGGTCCTGTTCACGCAGTACTTCTTCCCGTTCGAGGTCACCTCGGTCCTGCTCCTCGTCGCTGCGGTCGCGGCGATGGTCCTGGCGCACCGGAAGGCGCGCACCGTGACCCAGGCGGAGATCGATGCCGCAGCAGCAGCGTCGGATGCCGACGAGCTGCCGGTCTACGGCGCGGGAGCGACACCGTGAGGACGCCGGTCGCGTACTACCTGATGCTCTCGGGGATCCTGTTCATGCTCGGCACCGTCGGGGTGCTCACCCGCAAGAACGCCCTCCTGATCTTCATGTCGGTCGAGCTCCAGCTGAACGCGGTGAACCTCGCGCTCGTCGCGTTCTCGCGGCTGCACGATGACCTGACCGGGCAGGTGCTTGCCTTCTTCTCGATGGTGGTCGCCGCGGCCGAGGTCGTCGTGGGATTGGCGATCATCGTCGCGATCTACCGGCGTCGTCGGAGCGTCGACGTCGATGACGTCCGGGAGCTGCGATGGTGAGCCAGCCGAACGGAGCGCTCTGGCTGATCCCGGCGCTCCCGCTCGCGACCGCGGTGGTCAACCTCTTCTGGGGCAGGCGCCTCGGTCGCTGGGCGGGCTGGCTCGCGTCGGCGTCGGTCGCCCTTTCGTTCGTCGTGTCGCTTGGCGCTCGTGTCCCAGCTCGTCGCCAAGCCCGCGGACGACCGTCTGTTCCTCCAACACCTCTTCGACTGGATCTCGGTCGGCCGCTTCGTCGTGGGGATGGACCTGCGACTGGACAGCGTGAGCGCGACGATGATCCTCGTCATCACGGGGATCGGCGCCCTGATCCATGTGTACGCGATCGGGTACATGGCCGGCGATCCACGCTACGGGCGCTTCTTCTCCTACATGAACCTGTTCGTGTTCTTCATGCTCATGCTGGTCCTCGGGGCCAACTACCTCGTCCTGTACCTCGGATGGGAGGGCGTGGGCTTGTGCTCCTACCTGTTGATCGGCTTCTGGTCGGACGTGCCGGCGAACGCCGAGGCGGCCAAGAAGGCGTTCATCACGACGAGGATCGGCGACACCCTGATGCTGGTCGGCCTGGCGCTGATCGTCTTCCGGTTCGGCACGCTCGATTTCGAGGCCGTCTTCGGCACGGCCGGGTCGGTGCTGACGAAGGACGCCGCGACCGCGATCGCCCTGCTGCTGTTCGCGGGGGCGATCGGCAAGAGCGCCCAGGTCCCGCTCCACGTGTGGTTGCCCGACGCGATGGCCGGCCCGACGCCGGTCTCGGCGCTGATCCACGCCGCGACGATGGTCACCGCCGGCGTCTACCTCGTGGTCCGTTCGCACGTCCTCTTCGAGCTCTCCGGGGTCGCGCTGACGGTGGTCCTCGTGGTGGGGGTCGTGACGGCGGTGTTCGCGGCGACGTGCGCCGTCGCGCAGCAGGACATCAAGCGCGTGCTCGCGTACTCCACGATCAGCCAGCTCGGCTTCATGTTCATGGCCGCCGGGATGCGCGCCTACGGGGTAGCCATGTTCTTCCTGGTCGCGCACGCCTTCTACAAGGCGCTGCTGTTCCTCGGCGCGGGTTCCGTGATCCACGGGATGCACGACGAACAGGATCTGCGACAGATGGGTGGCCTCCGCCGCCTCATGCCCATCACCTTCGCGACGTTCCTGATCGGGGCGCTCGCGCAGGCGGGCATCCCACCGTTGGTGGGCTTCTTCGCGAAGGACGCCGTCCTCGAGGTCGCCCAGCACACCGGCCGTGAGGTCACCTACGTGCTCGGCTCGATCGCGGCGTTCCTCTCGGCGTTCTACCTGGGCCGCATGCTCTTCCTCACGTTCTTCGGCGAGGGACGGAGCGACCGCGCGCGTCAGGCGCACGAGTCACCGCCGGTGCTGTGGGTGCCGCTCGCGATCCTCGCCTTCGGCGTCGCGACGGCGGGGTGGCTCAACCTGACGCCCGAGGGTCGTGTGACCGGGTTCCTCGAGCAGGTCACCGGCGCCGCTCCGGTGGGCAACGGCCTGGAGGCCGCGGCGCTCGCTGCCACCGCCACGGTGATCAGCATCGTGGCGCTCGCGCTCACCTGGTGGATCTATGGCTCGGGTCGTGTCGACTGGATCGGGTTCCGCGAACGGCTGGAACCGCTCCCGCGCGCAGCCTTGAACGGCTGGTACGTGGACCGCGCCTACGACACCGCGGTGATCCAGCCGGCGAAAACCGGCGCCTGGATCACCGCGTACGTGATCGATGGCCGGATCATCGACGGGGCGGTCAACGCGATCGGCGGCGGGGTGAAGCTGCTCGCCGACGGGGGCCGGCGCGTCCAGACGGGGTTCGTCCGCTCGTACGCGCTCGCCGTGTTCCTCGGCGCGGTCGCGATCCTCGTCTACGTGGGGGTGCGGTCGTGAGGCAGCACCTGCTCACGCTGACGATCCTGTTCCCGCTCGTCGGGGCCGCCGTGCTCGCCGCCACGGGCCGCATCCTTTCCGACCGGGATGCGCGCATCCTGGCGCTGATCACGACGCTCGCGACGTTCGCGGTGTCGCTGCTGGTCCTCCGCGCCTTCGACACCGGGGCCGCCGGGTACCAGCAGGTCGATTCGGTCTGGTGGGTCCGCTCGTTCGGCCTCCAGTACCTGGTGGGGGTGGACGGGATCAGCCTGTGGCTCGTCTTGTTGACGACGTTCCTGTTCCCCGTGTCGATCCTCGCCTCGTGGAAGGTCGAGTCGAACGTCGTGCGCTACATGATCGCGATGCTCGTGCTGGAGACGGCCGTCGTCGGCTCGTTCCTCGCGCTCGACCTCCTGCTGTTCTTCGTGTTCTTCGAGGCGATCCTGGTGCCGATGTACCTGATCATCGGCGGCTGGGGGAGTGCGAACCGTGTCTACGCCGCGATCAAGTTCTTCCTGTTCACGATGGCCGGGTCGGCGTTCCTGCTGGTCGGGATCCTGTTCCTGTATTCACGGTCAGGACAGCCCGGGCCGCCCTCGTTCGACATCCGACAGCTCACGCAGGTGGCCGCCGCGCTCCCGGTCGAAACGGCGCGCTGGCTCTTCCTCGCGTTCTTCGTCGCCTTCGCGGTGAAGGTGCCGCTCTTCCCGCTGCACACCTGGCTCCCCGACGCACACACGGAGGCGCCCACGGCCGGTTCGGTGCTCCTGGCGGGCGTCCTGCTGAAGGTCGGGACGTACGGATTGCTGCGGTTCAACCTCAGCCTGTTCCCGCAGGCCTCCATCCACTTCGCCACGTTCGTCTCGATCCTCGCGGTGATCGGGATCATCTACGGCGCCGTGTGCGCGCTGATCCAGACCGACGTGAAGCGGCTCGTGGCCTATTCGAGCGTGTCGCACCTGGGGTTCGTGGTGTTGGGCATCTTCGCGTTCACGCAGCAGGCGGTGACGGGCGGGGTCCTCCAGATGGTGAATCACGGCCTCGCCACCGGGGCCCTGTTCCTGCTGGTCGGCATGGTCTACGAACGGACGCACACCCGCGAGCTGGCCGAGATGGGTGGTCTCGCCGGAGTCATGCCGTGGCTCCTCGGCGCGTTCCTGTTCGTCGTGTTCGCGAGCGCCGGGTTGCCGGGGCTGAGCTCGTTCATCGGAGAGTTCCTGGTGATCGTGGGGACCTTCGCGGTGAGCCACGTGTTCGGTGCCTTGTCCGCGACCGCGGTCGTGCTCGCCGCGATCTACCTCTTGTGGTCGTACCAGCGTGTCGCCTATGGACCGGTGCGGGAGGAGCACCGCCACCTCCCGGACCTGTCGGGCCGGGAGGTGGCGGTGCTCGCGCCCGTGCTCGCGCTGCTGCTGGTGTTCGGCGTGTACCCGAAGCTCCTCACGCGGTCGATCGACCCGGCCACCTGCGCCGCGATCGAGCAGGTCAGAACGTCGCAGCCCTGCGCGGATGTCGGCGGCCCGCTGGTGCCCGCCGCCGCGGAGGTTCGGCAGCCGTGATCCCGACGCCGGTGCTCGAGTTCCGCCCGATCCTGCCGGAGATCCTCCTGTGCGCGTTCGCGATCGTCGGGATGCTGTACGAAGCGTTCGCGCGGCGGCCCGACCCGGCCCCGCATCTCGCGATCGCCACCGTCGGGATCGTGGCGGCGGCGGTCACGGCCTACTCGCTCTGGGATTGGAGCGGATCCCCGTACGTCCTCGGTGACACCGTCGCGGTGGATCGGTTCTCGGTCGTGGCGCGGTTCCTGCTGCTCGGGGCCGCGCTCGTGGGCTGTCTCTACTACACCCATTACGCGTCCCGCGATCCCGCATCGTTCCGAGGGGAGTTCTACCCGCTCACGCTGTTCGCGACGGCGGGGATGACGCTGATCACCGCCGCGAACGATCTGGTCGTGATCTTCCTCGCGCTCGAGCTCCTGTCGCTCTCGCTCTACGTCCTCACCGGGATCACGGGGCAGCGGCGCGCGAGCGAGGCCGCGATGAAGTACTTCTTGCTCGGCGCCTTCTCCTCGGCGTTCTTCCTCTACGGCATCGCGATGGCGTACGGCGCCACGACGTCGACCAAGATCGTCGGCGTGGCGGGGCCCGGCATCGTCCAGGCGCTCGCCGGACAGACCGGCTCGCAGGCCCTCGCGCTCCTCGCGATGGCCTTGCTGATGGTCGGGTTCGCGTTCAAGGTCTCGGCGGCGCCGTTCCACATGTGGACCCCAGACGTGTATCAGGGCGCGCCGACCCCGGTCGTCGCCTTCATGGGGGCGGCGACGAAGGTCGCCGCGTTCTTCGCGCTGATCCGGGTCTTCGACGTGGGGCTCCAGCCGCTCACGTGGGATTGGACGCCCGTGATCTACGCCCTCGCGGTCGTGTCGATCGTGGTCGGGTCGGTGCTCGCCATCGCCCAACGCGACGTCAAACGCATGCTCGCGTACTCGAGCATCGCGCACGCGGGGTTCATCCTGACCGGGTTGACCGCCGCGAACAGCACGGGGATCCGCGCCGCGATGTTCTACCTGGTCGCCTACGCGATCGTCACGCTCGGGGCGTTCGGGGTCGTGATGCTCGTGTCCGCCCGCGGCGAGGAGCAGACCTCGCTGGATGCGTACGCCGGCCTTGCGCGCCGGAGTCCCGGGCTGGCCGCGTTGATGACCGTCTTCCTGCTCTCCCTCGCGGGCATCCCACCGACCGCAGGCTTCATCGCGAAGGTGACGGTGTTCAGCGCCGCGATCGGAGCGGGGAACTGGCCGCTCGCGGTGGTCGGTGTCGTTGCGAGCGTCGTGGCCGCGTACTTCTATCTTCGCGTCATCGTGTACATGTACATGCGGGAGCCCGCCGAGGGGATCGAGTCGGACGATGGCGTCATGCCGCGGGTCGCGGCGGGCGTGCTCGCGGCCGGGATCGTCGTGCTCGGTGTCTTCCCCGGGATCCTGACCGGGATCTTGGAACCGGCGTCGATCGTGAGGTGGTGAGCGGATGCGACGCGTGATCCCCGGGTTGGAGACCCCCGACGGCCCCATCGAATCGGAGATCGGGGTGCGCCTGGACCGGGTGGAGGAAGAGCTCGAGAAGGCGGTGGTCGCCGACTCGGACCTGCTCTCCGCGACCGCTCGCTACCTCCTGCAGGCGGGCGGCAAACGGTTCCGCCCCATGCTCGTCCTGCTGGCGGGGTACTTCGGCGATCCGGCCGACCCTCGGTTGATCCCGGGCTCGGTCGCGATCGAGCTCACGCATCTGGCGACGCTGTACCACGACGACGTGATCGACGAATCCGACGACCGGCGCGGCGTCCCGTCGGCCAACGCACGCTGGGACAACACGGTCGCGATCCTCACCGGTGACTACCTGTTCGCGCTCGCGTCCGAGATGTCGGCCGATCTCGGCCCGGAGGTCTGCCGGCTGCTCGCGCGGACGATCACCGTGCTGTGCGACGGGCAGATCCGCGAGGTCGACGCCGCCGGCCGGGTCGACCAGAACGAGGAGGGATACCTCGAGGTGATCCGCCGCAAGACCGGGTCGCTGATCGCCACCTCCTGCCGTCTCGGGGGCATGCTCTCCGACGCCGCCCCCGGGGACGTGGAGACGCTCGGGGCGTTCGGGGAGTCGCTGGGGCTCGCCTTCCAGCTCTCCGACGACATCATGGACATCACGTCGACCCAAGGGGAGCTCGGCAAGGAGCCCGGAACCGACCTGCGGGAGGGCGTCTACACGCTCCCCGTGTTGCATGCGCTCCACCGGGGTCCGGACCGGGAGGAGCTCCGACGCCTGTTGGATCACGGACCGCCCGACGGCGAGGGGCTCGACCGAGCGCTGCAGATCGTTCGGGGAGAAGGACCGATCCGGCACGCGCGCGGGGCCGTCGGGGCCGAGGTTCGTCGCGCCGTGGGCCTGGCCACGCAGCTCCCCGATGGCGCCGCCCGCCGCGCATTGGTGCAGCTCACGCGGTTCCTTGCGATCCGTTGCGGCGCCGACCCGGGAGAGGACGATGCGTAGCTCGCGACGCATCCGGTCGGCACGAAAGCCGCTGCTAGGATACGGCAGCCTTCGAGGGGGCTCGTGCACAGCGTGACCTACTACGGTTCCTACGGCGTCGTGTTGGCGGTGGTGCTCGCAGGAGCGCTGCTGGTGATCGTTGCCTTCGGGGCGGCCCGGCTGATCGCCCCGCGACGGCCGAACGTCGGCGGCAAGCGGACGACGTACGAATGCGGGATCGATCCGGTCGGTGAAGGGTGGTCCCAGAGCCAGGTCCGCTACTACGTCTACGGGTTCCTGTTCGTGATCTTCGACGTCGAGTCGGTCTTCCTGTTCCCCTGGGCGCGCGTGTTCCAGTCGCTCGGCTATCAAGCCGTCGCCTCCATGGCGATCTTCATCGGGATCCTCGCGGTGGGGCTGCTCTACGCATGGCGCAAGGGGGTCCTGACGTGGGCCTGATCACCGAGAAGACGCCGGTAACCAAGATCAAGCCGGTGCGGTTCCTGTTGAACTGGGGCCGGCGCTACTCGCTCTGGGTCTTCAACTTCGGCCTCGCGTGCTGCTCCATCGAATTCATCGCCGCATCGACGGCGAAGAACGACTTCATCCGGCTGGGGGTGATCCCCTTCGCGCACGGTCCTCGGCAGGCGGACCTGCTCGTGGTGGCGGGCACGCTGACCGACAAGATGGCGCCGGTCATCAAGCGTCTGTACGACCAGATGCCGGACCCGAAGTACGTGATCTCGTTCGGTTCGTGCTCCAACTGCGGGGGGCCGTACTGGGATAGCTACTCCGTGACCAAAGGCGTCGACCAGATCATCCCGGTCGACGTCTTCGTGCCCGGCTGCCCTCCGCGGCCGGAAGCACTGTTGCACGGCATCATCCGGCTCCAGGAGAAGATCCGGGACGAGGACATCCAGGAGAAGTTCCGCAGTGGGACGACCGCTGTCAGCTGAAGAGGTCGGGTCCCGCCTGCTGGCGAGGTTCGGCGACGACGTCGAGGTCGCCGACACCTTCGGTCAACTCGCCGCGACGGTCACGGCGGATCGCTACCACGATCTCATCCGGTTCCTCCGCGATGAGCCCGAGCTGGCGTGTGACTACTGCGACTTCACGGGGGGCGTCGACCTCGGCCCCGAGACCGGCTTCGAGGTCGTCACCCAGCTCACCTCGACCGAGCACCATCACGACGTCCGCGTGAAGGTGCGGCTGCCGGCCACCGACCCGGTGTGCCCCACGATCAGCGACCTCTTCCCCACGTGCGACTGGCACGAACGGGAAACGATGGAGATGTTCGGGATCCGGTTCGAAGGCCATCCGCACCCGGTCCGGCTCCTGCTCGCCGAGCCGTTCGAGGGGTTCCCCCTCCGGAAGGACTTCCCCTTGATGTCCCGCGAGGTCAAACCGTGGCCGGGGGTTCCCGAGGGCGAGGAAGTCGAGGAAGACGAGTGATCGGCGACTCCTCGATCTTCGACACGGCGGTCGGCGGATACTGGATCCCCCTCGTCCTGAAGGCGGCCGCGGTGCTCGGGGTGTTCCTCGTCGTGCCGCTCGCCGTCGGATACATGGAGCACAAGGTCCTCGCGCACATGCAGGCGCGCCTGGGTCCGATGGAGGCCGGGGCGTTCCACGGCTGGGCCCAGCTGGTCGCCGACGGCGTCAAGTTCATCCAGAAGGAGGACGTCGTCCCTGCCGCCGCGGATCCCGGGGTCTTCTCGCTGGCCCCGGCGGTCGTGCTGATCCCCTACATCGTCACGCTCGTCGCGATCCCGTTCGGGCCACGCTTCTACGCGCTCGACCTCGACGTCGGGGTGTTCTTCGTGCTGGCGATGTCCAGCGTCGGGGTGATCGGGATCTTGATGGCGGGCTGGGCGTCCGCGAACAAGTTCTCCCTGATCGGGGCGCTCCGCGCGGCGGCCCAGCTGATCGCCTACGAGCTGCCCCTGGTGCTCGTCGCGGCCGCGGTCGTGATGCAGGCCGGGTCCATGTCGCTGCTGCAGATCACGGAGGCGCAGTCGCATTACTGGAACGTCGTCTACCCCTGGCAGCTGGTGGGGTTCGTGATCTTCATGATGGCGGCGGTTGCGGAGCTCACGCGACCCCCCTTCGACATGCCGATCGCGGACTCCGAGATCATCTTCGGCGCGTACACCGAATACACGGGGCTGAAGTTCGCCTTCTTCCTGCTGTCCGAATACGGCGGCATCGTCGTGATGTCGGCGGTCGCCTCGGTGCTGTACCTGGGCGGGTACCAGCCGCTTCCCGGCTTGGCGTTCATCCCGGGGATCTTCTGGACGTTCGGCAAGATCTTCGCGCTGTCGTTCGTGATCATCTGGCTGCGTGCGACGTTCCCGCGGCTCCGCGAGGACCAGCTCCAGCGCTTCGCCTGGGTGGGGCTCACACCGCTCGCGCTCGCGTTGATCCTGGTCACGTCCGTGTACAAGGTGGGTGTCTGAGACATGGAGACGCAGCTCCACGAAGGGTTCGGGCAGGGGCTCGTCAAGGGACTCGCCGTCACGCTCCGCACGATGCTGCACCGGTCGGTGACCGTGCAGTACCCGCACGTCCAGCCCGACCTCCCGGCGCGCTCTCGCGGCGTGATCGCGCTCAAGCAGGAGAACTGCACGGTCTGCTACAAGTGCTCGCGCGAGTGCCCCGACTGGTGCATCTACATCGACGCCCACAAGGAGACCCACGAACCCGCCGGCGGCGGTCGCGCTCGCTCCGCCAAGATCCTCGATCGGTTCGCGATCGACTACGCGCTCTGCATGTACTGCGGGATCTGCGTCGAGGCGTGTCCGTTCGACGCGCTCTTCTGGAGCCGCGAGTTCGACTACGCGGAGTACGACATCCACGAGCTGACCCACGAGAAGGAGCGGCTGGAGGAATGGACGTACACCGTGCTGCCGCCGCCGGCGCTCGAAGAGGGCGCCGAAGCGCCCGACGAGGCCGCGTCGTGAACGCGCACGAGTACGCGTTCGTGGCCGTCGCCACGATCGGCTCGATCGCGGCCGTGGCGGTCGTCACCGCCCGCAACGTGGTGCACGCGGCCCTGTACCTGGTGGTGACCCTCGCCGCCGTCGGCATCACGTTCCTGTTGCTCGGGGCGGAGTTCGTGGGATGGGTGCAGATCTTGATCTACGTCGGTGCCATCGTGATCCTGTTCCTCTTCGGTCTGATGCTCACGAAGGCGCCGATCGGACGCGATGCCCTCGACTATCAGAACCGAGCCGTCGGGGCAGTCGTCGCGGTGGTCGTGGCGATCGGCCTCGGCTCCCTGATCCTGCGAGCGTGGCCGCTCGACACGACGCCGGCCGCTCCGAGCGCGCCCGGCGGGTCCGATGTCTTGGGCAGCGCGTTGTTCACCACCTACCTCCTCCCGTTCGAGGCGGTGTCCTTCCTCCTCCTCGCCGCGTTGATCGGGGCGATCGTGCTGGCGCGACGGGACGAGGGCACCTGACGTGATCCGCCTGCCCCTCGTGCTGCTGTTCTCCGCCTTCTTGTTCTCCGCGGGGATCTACGGGGTCCTCGCACGCCGGAACGCCGTCATGGTGCTGATGGCGATCGAGCTGCTGCTCAACGCCGTCAACGTCAACCTGATCGCGTTCGCCGCCGAGCTCCAGGACGTCACCGGAGAGGTCTTCGCGTTGTTCGTGATCGCCGTCGCGGCGGCCGAGGTGGGCATCGGGCTCGCGATCGTCATCCTGCTCTTCCGGAACCGCGCCACGATCAACGTCGACGAAGTGGACCTGCTCAAGTGGTAGGGCTGCTCGGAGCGGAGGGGGTTCCCGCGGCCGCGAGCGGCGCTGGTTGGTTCGTGGAGCACGCGTGGCTGATCGCCCTCCTGCCGTTCATCTCGGCGGCGCTCACGTTGTTCTTCGGCAAGCGGACGCCCGGCGGCGGGCCGGTGTACGGCATCGCGGCGTTGGGGGCGGGCTTCGTGATGGCCCTCGGCGTTGCCTGGCACTTCGTCCAGGGCGGAGGACCGTACGAGAAGTACGTGGAGTGGTTCCGGATCGGATCGCTCCATATGCAGCTCGGCTTCTACGTGGACGGTCTGACCGCGGTGATGCTCATCGTCGTCACCTTCGTGTCGTTGATGGTCCACATCTATTCGCTCGGCTACATGCACGGCGATGTCCGCTACACCTGGTTCTTCGTCGTGCTCTCGCTCTTCACCGGCGCCATGCTCGACGTCGTCCTCGCGGGCAACCTGTTCCAGCTGCTGGTCGGGTGGGAGGTGATGGGCGTCTGCTCGTACCTGCTGATCGGTCACTGGTACGAGGACCCGGCGAACTCGGGCGCGGCGATCAAGGCGTTCATCACGACCAGGGTCGGCGATGTGCCGTTCATGTTCGGGATCTTCGCGTTGATCTTCGCGACCGGGATGACGACGTCCAACATCCAGGTGATCGGCGAGACGATCTCGGCCGGTCACGTTTCGTCGCTGCTCGTGACCGCCGCCGCCCTCTTGCTCTTCGGCGGCACGATCGGCAAGAGCGCGCAGTTCCCGCTCTACGTCTGGCTGCCCGACGCGATGGCGGGGCCGACACCCGTGTCGGCCCTGATCCACGCCGCGACCATGGTCGCGGCGGGGATCTACCTGGTCGCGCGCACGTTCCAGGTCTTCGTCAGCGCCGATCCGATCGCGCTGCACGTCGTCGCGATCATCGGGGCGATCACGCTGCTGCTCGCCGCGTTCCTCGCGCTGGTGCAGGACGACATCAAGAAGGTGCTCGCGTACTCCACGATCTCCCAGCTCGCGTACATGGTGGCCGCGCTCGGCGTCGGCCCCGACGGCTACCCGGCGGCGATGTTCCACCTGTTCACCCACGCGTTCTTCAAGGCGTTGTTGTTCCTCGGCGCGGGGTCGGTGATCCACGCGGTGCACTCGAACAACATGAGCGAGATGGGTGGGCTCCGGAAGGACATGAGGGTGACCTTCTGGACCTTCCTGATCGGATCGGCCGCGCTCGCGGGGGTACCGCCGTTCTCGGGGTTCTTCTCGAAGGACGAGATCATCCTGGCCGCCAAGGACTCGCACACGTACTGGCTGGCGGTCGTGCTGCTGCTCGGTGCGATCCTGACCGCCTTCTACACCACGCGGATGGTCCTGCTCACGTTCTTCGGCGACTACCGGGGGCACGCGCATGCGCACGAGTCGCCCCGGGTGATGACCGTCCCGCTCATCCTGCTCGCCGGTGCGACCTGCGTCGTCGGGCTGCTCGGCTTCGCGCCCTTGGGCGCGCCGTTCCTCGACTGGGTCTACTTCGGCGGTGAGCCGATCCCGGCCATCTTCAGTCCGCTGGTCGCGCTCCTCTCGATCGTCGCGGTCGCGATCGGGATCTGGGGCGGGTACGTCCTGTACCGGCGCTGGCGCACGCCGGATCCGATCACCCGGCTGGGGCCGGCCTACGACCTGCTCGAGCACAAGTACTACCTCGACGACCTGTACTGGAACGGGATCGTCCGCCCGATCCGGGACCCGATCGCCGCCGCGGTCTACTGGAACAACCAGCACGTGATCGATGGGGTCGTGAACGGCACGGCCACGCTGGCCTACGCGCTCTCGGCGGTGGTCGCGTGGTTCGACCGGAACGTCATCGACGGCGTCGTCAACGGCGCCGGCAGCGCGATGGAGCTGTTCGGTCGAGGGCTCCGCACGATCCAGACCGGGAAGGTGCAGTGGTACGCCGTCGGGCTGTTCGCCGGCGTGATCTTGTTGACCATCTTCATCATCAGGCCATGAGCGAGGAGCGAGGGGACCGATGACCTGGCAGAACTCCGCCATCACGATCACGACGCTGCTGCCCATCGTCGGCGCACTGGGCGTCCTGCTGGTGCCGAAGGGCGACGACCGGCTGGTCAAGGGGATCGGCATCGCGGTCACGGGCGTGTGTCTCGCGCTCGCGATCGCGATCGCGGCGACCTACGACTACTCCGCGACCTGCGCGGCGCCGCCGTGTCTGCAGTTCGTCCTCAACGTTGCGTGGATCCCGGTGATCGGCGCCCGGTACCACGTGGGGATCGACGGCATCTCGATGCCGCTGTACGTCTTGACCTTCTTGCTCGGGTTCCTCTGCGCGATCTACACGGGCCGCTACGTGCCCGAGCCCGGGCGGATCAAGGCGTTCGTCGCGTTGACGCTCCTGCTCATCACCGGCATGGCGGGAACGTTCATCGCGTTCGACCTGATCCTGTTCTTCGTGTTCTGGGAGCTCGTGCTGGTCCCCATGTACTTCCTGATCGGCGTCTGGGGTTCCGCGAACCGGCAGTACGCGTCGATCAAGTTCTTCCTGTACACGCTGTTCGGGTCGGTGTTCATGCTGCTGGGGTTCCTCGCCCTCTACTTCAGTGGTCCCGTCGATGCGCTGGGCAAGCACACGTTCGACCTCGCCGCGCTCACGGCCTTCGGTGCCGGCGGCGGCTACACGCATCTGTTCCAGCTCGTCGTGTTCGGGGCGATCGCGCTCGGGTTCGCGGTGAAGGTCCCGATGTGGCCGTTCCACACGTGGCTCCCGGACGCGCACACCGAAGCTCCGACGATCGGTTCGGTCTTGCTGGCGGGGGTCATGCTGAAGATGGGGACGTACGGCTTCGTCCGGATCGCGCTCCCGGTCCTGCCCCAGGGCGCCGTCGCCTACGCGCCGTGGATCGGGGGGCTCGCGGCGATCGCCATCGTCTACGCGGCGCTCGCCTGTCTGGCGCAGAAGGACCTGAAGCGGTTGATCGCCTTCTCCTCGGTCGGCCACATGGGGTTCGTGATGCTCGGCATCGCGACGCTCACGACGATCGGCATCCAGGCGGCGATCTTCGGGATGGTGGCGCACGGCGTGATCACGGGGATGCTCTTCTTCTGCGTCGGGTCGATCTACGACCGCTACCACACGCGACAGATCGCGGACATCGGCGGCGGCATGTCGGAGATCATGCCGAAGATGTCCGGGATCTTCGCGTTCGTGGCGATCGCGTCGTTGGGTCTCCCCGGTCTCGCGGGGTTCTGGGGCGAGGTGATGGCGCTGCTCGGCTCGTTCAGCCCGAACACCAGCACGGTGGCGGGGTTGAACGTCGGGTTGTTCCGAGCGTTCATGATCGCTGGGTGGGATCGGGACGATCCTCACGGCCGGGTACTTCCTGTGGATGTTGCAGCGCGTGAACATGGGGCTCGCGCCGGAGCGATGGAAGGAGCACGGCTTCCGGGACATCCTCACCGTCGAGTGGGTCTCCTGGGTGCCGTTGCTCGTCCTGATCCTGGTCCTCGGGTTGATCCCGAGCATCGTGCTCAACAGCACGGAACAAGGGGTCAACCAGATCGTCAGGATCTTCGGGGGTTGAGCGCGCGGTGACGATCGACTACCACGCGATCCTGCCGGTGCTCATCCTGTCGGGCACCATCGTGATCGTGCTCATCACCGACCTGTTCCTCTCGCCGCGGCACAAGTCGGCATCGATGTGGGTGGCCCTCGTCGGCGTGCTCGCGACGCTCGTCGCCGTGCTGTCGCTGATCGGGAACGGCGATCGGACGACCTTCGGCGGGTCCTATCAGGTGGACGCCTTCACGATCGTGTTCCAGACGTTCTTCATGTCGGCCGCGGCGGTGGTGCTGCTGATCTCGTACCGATACTTCCGCGAGGGAGGCTTCTACCAGGGCGAGTACTACTTCTTGCTCCTCACGTCGTTCCTCGGCTGTCTGCTGATGCCGGCCTCCCGCGACCTGCTGATGCTGTTCCTCGCTCTCGAGCTCGTCTCCGCCCCCGGGTTCCTGATGGCCGCGTTCCGGAAGTCCGACGTCAAGGGGAACGAGGGTGGGCTGAAGTTCTTCCTGATCGGCGTCTTGTCGACGGCGGTGATGCTCTACGGGATGAGCCTGATCTACGGGCTCACGGGACATCTCCAGCTCGCGGCGGTGAGCGCCGGCCTCCAGCAGCTGTCCGGCGCGAAGGAGACGCTCGCGAACGCAGCCATCCTCTTCGTGGTGGTCGGGTTCGCGTTCAAGGTCAGCGCCGTCCCGTTCCAGTTCTGGGCTCCCGACACCTACGAGGGATCGCCGGTGCCGGTCGCGGCGTTCCTGGGCGTCGCTTCGTCGGCCGCCGGCTTCGCGGGGTTGCTCCAGCTGATGTTCGTGGCCTTCGTCCACGAGTACCACTTCTGGGTTCCCCTGTTCGTGGCGCTCTCGCTCGTGACGATGACCCTCGGGAACCTCGTCGCCCTCCAGCAGCGGCAGGTCGTCCGGCTGCTCGCCTACTCCGGCATCGCCCAGACCGGGTACATCCTGCTGCCGTTCGCGCTCGTCTCGGCCGACCCCGCGGTCAACCATTCGGCGTTCCAGGCGGCGGTCACCTACATCCTGATCTACGGGATCATGAACCTGGGCGCGTTCGCCGTGACGACGGCGATCAGCAGCCGGCATCCCCTCCTGCGGGTCGAGGACTTCGCCGGGCTGGCCAAGACGGCTCCCTTGCTCGCCACCGCGATGACCGTGTTCATGGTGTCGCTCGCGGGGGTTCCCCCGACGGGAGGGTTCTGGGCGAAGCTGCTCATCTTCCAAGCCGGGATCCAGCGTGGCGGGGTCGGCGTCCTGCTCGCGGTGGCGATGGTGATCAACTCGGTGATCAGCGTGGGGTACTACTTCTTGATCCCGCGCGCGATGATCTTCGAGGACGCCGAGGACCAGACGCCGTTCCGTTCGCCCATCCTCGTGACCGCGGTGGTCGCGGTCGCGATGACCGCCCTGCTCGTGATCTTCGTCGTCCCGAACACGATCTACCGGCTGGGAGAGGTCACGTCGCTCGGCTTCGGCGGCTGAACCGGACGTTCGCAGCGGTCGCATCTATCCTCGAGGAGAGGTGATCGTCCGATGACTCCCGGCATCAACCGGCTGAAGACCTGGATCCTGATCGCGGCCCTCGGCGGCCTGTTCGTGGTGATCGGCTCGATCTGGGGCGTCCAGGGGGCCGTGCTCGGCCTGGCGATCGCGCTGGTCTTCAACTTCGCGATGTACTGGTGGTCCGGCTCGATCGCGGTCCGCACCACCCGCTCGAAGCCCGTGACCGAGCAGGACTACCCCGAGCTCTACCGGATCGTCCGGGAGCTCGCCGCCGCGGACCATCTGCCGATGCCCCAGATCTACGTGTCGGACATGACCCAGCCGAACGCCTTCGCGACCGGCCGGAACCCCGAGAACGCCAAGGTGGCCGTCACGAAGGGCATCCTGCAGATCCTGGACGAGCGCGAGCTCCGCGCGGTCCTCGCGCACGAGCTCTCCCACGTGGCGAACCACGACATCCTCGTCTCCTCGATCGCGGCCGCGATCGGGACGGCGATCACGTTCCTCGCGAGGTTCGCGTTCTGGTTCGGGGACGACAACAACGCGAACCCGTTCCTCATGCTCGCGGCGTGGATCTTCGCGCCGATCGCGGCTGCGATCATCCAGATGGCGGTGTCCCGCTCCCGCGAGTACCAAGCCGACGAGTCCGGTTCGTACCTCTCACACGATCCCGAGGCCCTGGCCGGCGCGCTGCGCAAGCTCGACCAGGCCGTTCGTGCGGTTCCGCCGCCGGCGAGCGTCAGCCCGGCCGAGGCGCACCTGTTCATCATGAACCCGCTCGCCGGGGTCCGCGGCGGGATGACGAACCTCTTCTCGACCCACCCCCCAACGGCCGAGCGGATCAAGCGGCTGGACGCGATCGCCCTGCAGCTCCGCGGCGGCTCGCCGATCGGCCGCTAGCGTCGGTTCACGCCATCGTTCCGAGGATGGCTCGGACGTGCTCGATCGTGGTGTTCGGGTTCACGAAGCACAGGCGCGCGACCCGCTCGCCTTCCCATGAGGTCGGCTGGACGAACGCGACCTGGGCATCGAGGACCCGCCGCCACCATCGCTCGTAGTCGTCCGAGCTCCAGCCCGCCCTGCGGAACAACAACACCGAGAGGTCGGGCTCCATGATCAGCTCGAGCTCGGGGCGGCGGCGGATCTCATCCGCCGCCGCCCGGGTGAGCGCCAGGACCGACTCGATCGCGTCGCGGTACGCGTCGGTCCCGTAGGTCGCGAGCGAGAACCACAGCGGCAGGCCCCGCGCGCGCCGGGTCAGGTGGAACGCGTAGTCCGCCGGGTTCCAATCGGGCGTGGCGAGCGCGGTGTCGAGGTACGAGGCCTCCTGGCGGTGGGCGCGAAGCGCCACCGACGGCTCTCGATAGAGCAGCGCGCAGGCGTCGTACGGCGCGAACAGCCACTTGTGGGGATCGACGATGAACGAGTCGGCGCGCTCGATGCCGTCGAAGAGCGGCCGGACGCTCGGCGCCAGGAGGCCGGCGCCACCGTAGGCACCGTCGACGTGGAGCCACAGACCGCGCTCGGCGCAGACGTCCGCCACGCCGGCCAGATCGTCGACCGTCCCCGCGTTCGTCGCTCCCGCGCTCGCGACGACGGCGAACATGCCGTCGTCGCCGGCCGCGTCGAGCGAATCGCGGAGCGCATCCCCGGTCAGCCGGCCCCGCTCGTCGTGCGGTACCTGGAGGACGTCGACGTCCATCACGCGCGCCGCCGCGGCCACGCTCGAGTGCACCGTGTCGCTGGCGGCGAACCGCCACCGGTCCGGCCGGCCGTCTCGGCGCTCGGACGCCGCGTGCCGCGCCGTCACGAGCGCCGAGAGGTTCCCGGCCGAGCCACCGGAGACGAAGACGCCGCCGGCCTCGCCGGGGAACCCGGCGAGGCCGGCCACCCACCGCAGCGCCTCGTTCTCGGCCCAGATCGCTCCGGCTCCGTCGATCCACCCGGTCGCGATCGTCGACGATGCGCCCACGATGAGGTCGAAGAGCACGCTCGCCTTCGTCGGAGCCGCCGGCACGAACGCCACCGACGCGGGGTGGTCCGTCGAGATCGTGGCCGGCGCAAGGACCTCGGCCCAGACCCGGAGCGCCTCCTCCCACCCGATCCCGTCGGGCGCGATCGTGCGTCCGGCGCGCCGGGCGAGCTCGTCGGCCGATGCCACCCGATCGAGCGGCTGGGGGCTTGCGATCCGGTTCCGCGCGTAGGCGACGATCGCCCGCGCGAGCTCCTCGGTCTCGTCGTCGTACGTGTGCATGCGGTGCATCACCGCAGCATCCGGCTCCGCTACCCGGTGAGGGCCTGACAGAACTCGCCGAAGGCGTCCACGTAGGTCCGGATGTCCTCCTCGGTGTGCTGCACCGAGATCGTCCACTGCTCCTCGTCACCCGGCGTCATGAAGATGCCCCGGTTGACCATCCAGGGATAAGAAGCCCAGTAGAGCTCGGTGTGCGTCTCGAGGAAGTCGCGGTAGTTCGTGAGCTTCTCGGCTCGGTACGAGACGCAGCCCTTGGCGCCCAGATCCACCGTGTGCGCGGGGATCCCGGCGTCCTCGATCGCTCGGTTGCAGCCTTCTGCGAGCATCTGTCCGAGCTTGCCGAGGTGATCGTAGGCGTCCTTCGTCAGGACTTGCGTCAGCGCCGCGAGCCCGGCCGCGGACGAGAGCGGGTTGCCGTTGAAGGTGCCTTGCTGGGCGGCGCCCTTGCCGACCCACTCCATGAAGCGGGCCTCGCCGCCGAACGCACCGATCGTCGAGCCGCCGCCGATCGCCTTCGCGTACGCCGCGAGGTGCGGCCGCACGCCGTACCGCTCGGTCGTGCCTCCGTAGGCGATCGTGCCGCCGCACTTGACCTCGTCGTAGATCAGCACGGCGCCGTGCTTCTCGCACGCGTCCCGGAGGGCCTGGAGATACCCGGGGTTCGGCTCCACGATGCCGATGTTCATCATCACCGGCTCGAGGATCACCGCGGCGACCTCGCCCTCGTTTTCCGACAGCGCTTGCTCGACCGCGCTCGCATCGTTGAACGGGACGATGATCACCGTGTCCCAAAGCGCGTGGGGGATGCCCTTGGAGGTCGGCTCCGTCGTGTACCAGGACTTGCCGTCGCCCCCGGTGTGGAACCGCATGTCCAAGACGTCGGCCTCCGGCACCACGGAGAACAACACGGAGTCATGGTGGCCGTGGTAGGACCCCTCCATCTTGATGATCTTGTCCCGCCCGGTGGCCGCGCGAGCCACGCGCAGCGCGTCCATCGTCGCCTCGGTTCCCGAGTTCACGAACCGCATCTGCTCGAGCTGGAACCGTTCGCAGATCGCCTCGGCCAGCGCGACGGTGTCCGGGGTGGTCACCGCGAAATGGATCGCGTTCTGGGCGGCCTTCGTCAGGGCTTCGACGATCTTCGGATGCGCATGCCCGACGATGTTGACGCCGAAGCCGCCGTGGAAGTCCTTGTACTCGGTGCCGTCCACGTCCCAGACGCTCGAGCCTTTGCCTCGCTGGAGGTAGATCGGGTAGGGGTCGCCGACCTGGAAGTTCGAGGACACGCCGCTCGGCAGGCTCTTCGACGCCCGCTCGTACAACTGCTTCGATCCGGGTGTCGTAGCAAGGAGCTTCCCGGTTTCTTCCTCGGCGATCTCCGCCGCACGCGTCTTGAGCCGCTCAAGGTCCACGACTATCACCTCCTGAGGCCGCCCAATGTACCGGATGGCCCGGGCGGGAGGCGATCCGGCTGCCTTCAGCGGTAGTTCGTGAACTGGAGCGCGATCCCGAAGTCGTGCTCCTTGACCGCGCGGATCGCAGCTTGGAGATCGTCCCTCGACTTGCTGCTTACCCGGACCTGGGCGCCCTGGATCTGCGTCTGGATCTTCGGCACCGCCTGCCGGACGTGCTTGGAGATCTCCTTCGCCTTCTCGTCGGAGATGCCGGTCACGAGCGAGATCGTCTGGCGGACCGAACCCTTCGCGGCCGGCTCGACGTCGCCGGGCTGGAGGGCCTTGAGGGGCACCTCGCGCTTGACCGCCTTCTCCTGGAGGACCTGGTACGCGGCCTTGAGACGGTCCTCGGTCGCCGAATGCAGCTCGATCTTCTCGTCGTCGAGCGTGAGCGACGTGTCGGTGTTCTTGAAGTCGAACCGCTGGTGGATCTCGCGCGAGGCCTGGTCGACCGCGTTGCGAACCTCCTGCAGATCGACCTCCGAGACGATGTCGAACGAGCTCTGGGCCATGGCCGCAGGATAGCGGTTGCTATCATCGCCGGTCGGGGCGGGTGCCCGAGCGGCCAAAGGGAGCGGTCTGTAAAATCGCCGGCACAGCCTACGGAGGTTCGAATCCTCCCCCGCCCACCGACCGAACGAACGAAGGAGTGTTCTCCAAACCGGGGCGCCCGCAACTCAGAACTCCGCTGAGCAACGCCTCGATCGAGGCTTCTGAGTTCGCGGGGTAGTAGATCACTGAGCCGGGCCGCTGGGGCGCCACCTGGGGCGTGATTCGACACCTAGCCGGACAGGGGGTTCAATCTGGAGGAACACGGGTGTCTCGCTTCGGCCAGTTCGTGATCCAGGAGAGGGGGACGAGATGGCAGCGATGATCCAGGACGGGCGACACACGTACCGGCCTCAGACCATCGGCCGTGTCTTCGGCTGGTTCTTCCTCGCGACGTTTGTCTTCTCTATCCCAGCGTTCTTCGTCGGCTACCACAACATGCTCAACAACCCGAGCTGGATCACAGGGTCCGGGGGTGATCCCTCCACGGGCATCTCGTTCGGTGCCGCGTCGGAGGTTCTGCTCATCGTCTTCAACGTCGCAACGGCCGTAGTGGCGTACCCGGTCCTGAAGCGCGAGAGCGAGATGGGGGCGATCGGGTACGTGGCGGCTCGACTCTGCGAGGCGATGTTCATCGCGATCGGGATCATCGCCGCCCTCGCGTTCCTGCTGATGCGGCAGGACGGCACCGCGATCTCTACTCCGGTCCTGGGCAACGTCTTCGATGCGATGTACTACCGAGCGTTCCTCGTGGGACCTGGTTTCTGGGCCGGACTCGCGAACGGCGTCATCCTCGGCTACCTGATGTACCGGTCCGAGTTGGTGCCGCGAGGTATGACGTGGCTGGGTCTCATCGGAGGTCCGCTCGTGATGATCACCGGCATCCTGGTCATATTCGATGTGATCGAGCCACGAGGGAGCGTGCAAGGCTTGGCGGGGTTCGTCGAGGGGCTCTGGGAGCTGTCGCTCAGCATCTACTGCATCGTGAAGGGCTTCAGAGCCTCTTCCCCGCTCTTCAGCATGGGGACGGTGACACTGCCCGAGTCCGATAGTGCGTTGCGGCACGACGCCTAGCCGCTCCGCTCGACCATCTTCGGGTACGCGGCGATCCGTTTGACCCGTCATCCCTGAGAGGGAGGCTTCTCGAATGGCAGAACCAAGTGAAAACACCTTTCCGATGGACTTCTACGTTGACGACCCCTCGCCGCGTCCGTGGAAATTTCAGCCCACGGGGTATCTGGTGGCGATCCTCGCCGACGCCGAAGAGGGTCGAAAGGCGGAGGACGCGCTGATCGCTGCCGGATTCGACGATCGCGACGTGAAGGTGTACACGGGCTCGCAGATCCTGGAGAACTACAACGTCTACGTGGGCCGCCGAAACCTCACGGACAGAGTTGCTGGTGCAGTCATAGATGACTCAGAGGGCAAAGCCCTCTACCTCGAGTACGCACAGGAAGGTCGGAGCGCGATGTGGCTGCGTCTGCCCGACGAGAACTACGTCCGCAAGGCGATGACCGTCCTGGCGGACTTCAACTACACACACGCCCGCTACTACGGGGACAAGGGCCAGACAGACTTCAACGTCTAGCACGGCCCGGACTCAGGCGGCTGCCGTCACTTTCTGCCTGGGAACAGGGACGTGAGGTTACGGTGAGAGGAGATCGCTCCTGGAAAGCGGGACGGAAAGGTCCGGGCCGGAGGCTGGCGAGGCCCTGAGCGAGGGAAGCACGGCCATCAGGATCTCCCTCTTGGGTGGGTTCCAGCTGGAGAAGGAAGGCCCCGCCATTCTTCTTCCGGAGGGATCTCAGCGGCTGCTGGCATTCCTCGCGCTGAAGGGTCGTTTGATACAGCGACGCACTGTTGCCGGAACGCTGTGGCCGGTCGCCACGGAGGCCCACGCTTCTTCCAGCCTCCGATCGGCCCTCTCTCGGCTGGGAGGTGGGGCTCGGGCCTCAGTTGCGGCCACCGCCCGCGATCTCGGATTGTCTGATGATGTGACCGTCGATCTCTGGGACGCTCAAGCCCTTGCTCATCAGCTGCTCGCACCCACCGAGACGTCGCCTTCAGCAGACCCGGGGCCCGACGCGATCCCGACCCTCTCTTCGGAGCTTCTGCCGGACTGGTACGACGAGTGGGCACTGGTCGAGGCCGAGGACTGGCGGCAGCTCCGCCTTCACGCCCTGGAGGCACTCTCCGATCGCCTCACTACACGGGGGAACTTCGGCGATGCTGCGGCCGCGGCCCTTGCTGCCGTGCGGGCTGAGCCGCTGAGGGAAAGCCCACGGGCTGCCTTGATCCAGGTGCACATCGCCGAGGGAAACCCCACCGAGGCGCTCCGGGAGTTCGCCAGGTACGGGGAGCTCTTGATGCTCGAGCTCGGGGTTGAACCAACCGAACGGCTCCGCGCCCTGGTTGCCGACCTGTGGGCCGTCACGCAGCCGTGACGGACGGTCCCCCAGGATATGGGCATGCTCGACACGACGGGGACCGCCCTGCTCACGATCCGAGCTTGGTGCGAGGAAGGTTCGCAGCAACCCCTGCGGGTCGAGCTCCGATTCTCAGATGATGTCGCCTTCGGTTTCCGGTCAACCTCCACGTTCGTTCATGCGGACGACGTGATGGAAGCGGTTCGCGATTTCCTCGACCGTGTTCTCTGTCCTCGATCCGACGACCCTCCCGTCACACCAGTGTCACGCCCTGGTCACGGTTGATCGCGCAGGATGGGCGCCACGCACGCTGGCCCAGTCGGAGATTGCGCCATGCCGACGCGGAGAGGAGTGGGACGGGCTTCACCGCGAGCCCCGCGGTCTGGCACCGCGATCCGGACGGAGGGATGGGCTTGTCATCACGACCTAGGAGGAACGACCATGGACGCACGAATTGACGTGACGACCATCCCGCGTATGTGGCTGTGGGAAGTGGCGATCCTCGTCAGCCTCCCGATCGGCGGGTACATCGCGGATCTGGTCGTGAACGGAGTCGATTCCTTGGGAGCAGCGCTCGCCGGGGGACTCATCGTGGGCGCAGTCATCGGGGCAGCAGAGTGGTTCGCCATCCGACAGCGCGTCTCGTGGCTTTGGATCCCGGCGACGATCGCCGGGATGGCCGTGGGCCTGGTCGCAGGAGCCGCCTTGGTCGGTTACGGGACAGGCCGAGGGGACCTCGCTCTCATGGGTGCGGTGAACGGCGCCGCGGTGGGCACGATGCAAGCGCTGGTGCTCGCACGACATCGGATCCGGGGTGCGTTGTGGTGGGCCATCGCGAATCCGCCTGCCTGGGCGCTCGGCTGGTTCGTGAGTTCGTACGTGATTTCGAGGAACATCGATGAGCGGTTCCCGATCTTCGGCGCGAGCGGAGCGCTCGTCTTCGGATTGCTGACCGGGCTCGTCCTCGTAAATCTCTTCCGTAGAGCTTCCCAAGCACGGGGAGCAGCTGTTGAAGCTACTGCGTGAGCATCGAACTCGCCGCCGACATTTCGCCTCTGGCGACCGCGATCCCAGAGACGGTCGGCTGGTACCGAAGCAATAGGAACGCGCCATGACCATGGCGGAGAGCCCTCGTGGTGCAGGCTCAGCCGCCGCCTCCGAACGAGGCGGTCGATGAACGCTTCCGTGAGTTCACGGCTGGCGGTAAGGGGGAGTTCCGATGAAGGCGATCGTTCAGGACAAGTACGGCGGAGCAGACGTCTTGCACCTTGAGGACATCGACACTCCGACGGTCGACAGCGGTGAGGTGTTGCTGAGCGTACAGGCGGCGAGTCTCTTCGCCGGAGACTGGCACTACATGGCCGGGATGCCGCTCGCGTTCCGCCCAGCGAGTGGTCTGACGAAGCCGAAGATCCGGGTGCGAGGCCGGGACGTCGCGGGTCGCGTCGAGGCGATAGGCCCGGACGTCAGCACGTTCCACAAAGGTGACGCCGTCTACGGCATCTGCAACGGCGCGTTCGCGGAGTTCGCGACCGCCACAGTCAAGAAGCTGGCCCCTAAGCCGGCGAACCTCACGTTCCAGGAGGCGGCCACCGTCCCGATCACGGGCACGACCGCTCTCCAGGCGGTCCGGGATCACGGGAAGGTTCAAGCCGGACAGACGGTGCTCGTCATCGGCGCCGCGGGAGGTGTCGGGTCGTTCGCCGTCCAGATCGCGAAGGCGTTCGGAGCCGTCGTGACCGGCGTATGCAACACGACGCAGATCGACGCGGTGCGATCGATGGAGCCGACGCCGTCATCGACTACACCCGCGAGGACTTCGCCGAGTCGGGAAGCCCGATACGACGTCATCCTCGACACGGCCGGGAACCGCAAGCTGTCGGTTCTGCGGCGTGCCCTAGCGCCCGGGGGACGCTTGTCATCGTCGGAGGCGAAGGCGGCAAGGGCAGGTTCCTCGGCGGCTTCACTCGAGGAACGGTCCAAGCACCCCTGTTGTCGTTGTTCACGAGCCAGAAGATGAAAGGGTTCGTCGCCAAGGAGAACGCCCGCGACCTCGTGGCTCTCAAGGACCTCATCGAGGCCGGGAAGGTCTCACCTTTGATCGACAGGACGTTCTCTCTGGAGCGACGTCCCTGAAGCGATGAGGTACCTCCTGGAAGGTCGCGGCAGGAAAGGGAAGATCGTCATCACCATCTGATCGAAGGACGCTCGAAGCTTGCCGGCCCAGAGTCGGAGAACAGCCCTGACCTGCTGTGGGTACTACCCTTCTTAGCCGGTGGGTGGTCGTCGAATGCAGTCCCCTATGCCCTGGTCAGTAAGTTCTGAGAACATCCCACGAACGAACGAACCAACGAAGTTTCCATTACTTGAGGCCCCTGACGTCTCAGAACTCCGTTGAACAAGTCCTCGACCCCGGTGGCGCACGATCGTGACGCCGCCGCCGGTGTTGTTGGCCGAATGGAGGTCTTGATGACTCACATATCAACCACCACTGCAGCGGTCGGTACACGATGAACGCCCCCGCGTCGATCACCATCACGCCAGTCCGCGTTGCCGACCTGCTCGCCGAGGGCGAGCGGATGCCGGTCTACGTGCACGTCATCGACCATCCCGATGCGCGCGTGCTGGTCGACACCGGCATGACGGAGCTGCATCCGGCGGTGGCCGACCTCGATCCCCGCCTCCTTCCATTGAGCGAGCAGGACTTCGACCTCGGCGGCATCGACGTCGTCGTCAACACGCACCTGCACTTCGACCACTGCGGCGGCAACCACCTCTTCGCCGGCAAGCCGATCTACGTCCAGCGTCGGGAGCTCGACGACGCGCGCAGCGAGGACGACTACACCATCCGCGAGTGGGTCGAGGCGCCTGGCGTGCGGTACGTGCCGGTCGACGGCGAGCTCGAGCTGCTGCCCGGGCTCCGGCTCGTCCCGGCGCCGGGCCACACACGCGGCACGCAGGTGGTCGTCGTCGAGACGGGCGAGCGTCCGGTCGTCATCGGCGGCGACGTGGCGGTTTGGTTCGGCGAACTCGATGAGCCGCACACCGAAGGCCAGCTGCGGGTGCGCGCGCTCGACCCCGAGCTGGTCTGGCTCGCGCACGAGCACGAGCCGTGGCGACCCCGCACCGTCTAACTCGAACGGAGCTCCTGCGCTCCTGGGTCGCGGTCACGAACGACAGTCTGTGCTCCGTGCGGCGACAGGCGGGTGGGAGGCAGAAGTCTGGCGTGACGGAAGCCTGAGGCGGTTGTCAGCGGCGAGCGCGCGTAGTATTCGCCACAACGGGCTGCCGCATGGCCCCGGGGGAGCAGCGATGAAGCAAAGGTCGAAGCTCAAGCGCTCCCGGCTGGTCAGGAGACCAGCGGGTGCCGCCGCGCTGTTCGTCCTGCTCTTGCTCCCGCTCTCGCCCCCGGCGCGGGCCAACTCGAGCAACCTGCTCCCGAACGGCAGCTTCCAGTCGGGGACGAGCGGCTGGACGACGTCGGATGCAGCCTTGACGATCGCCAGCGACGGCGGCGTCGCCGGACTACGCGATCTACCGCGACGACGGCGCGAGCGCGGCGCCCTCGGATGCTGTAACCACGGCGCAGCCTCAGTCTTCCGCCGTCGGGTTATGGCATCTCGACGAACTCTCCGGCACGACCGCCTTCGACAGCAGCGGACACGGGCACAACGGTGCGATCAGTGGCCCCGTCACGCTCGGGGTCCCGGGCGAGCTCAACACCGCTTACAGCTTCGTCCCCAAGAGCACCGTCATCGTCCCAGATGCTCCCGATCTCGAACCGGGGACGGCGGATGTCACGATCTCGTACTGGCTGAACTCGACGACCCTGCCCCCGTGCTGCAACGGCGTCGATTACGACATGTTCACGAAGGGGGACCATTCGAGCAGAGGTGGCCAGATCAAGATCGAAGTCCAGGAGAACGGGCAGGCGTCGTGCATGTTCCGCGGTGCGCTCGGCGGGAAGCAACTGCAGGCGGGACCGAACGTGGTCGACGGGCACTGGCACCAGGTGATCTGCCAGCGCATCGGCACTCAGATCATCGAGATCGGTCGACGGCTCTAGCTTCTCGACGACGAAGGCGACTGGCGCGATCACGGTGACGGATCCGATCCGCCTCGGCTCGCACAAGAACGGGGGCGACTGGTACAACGGCGTCCTCGACGAGGTCACCTATTCGATCGGCAGCGGCAGCACGAACCAGGCCCCAGTCGTCGACGCCGGGCCCGATCAGACGATCACGCTGCCCTCGAGTGCCAACCTCAACGGCACCGTCACCGACGACGGCCTGCCGAACCCGCCCGGCACGGTCACCACAACCTGGAGCGAGGTGAGCGGCCCGGGCGCCGTCACCTTCGGGAATGCGAGCGCCGTCGACACGACGGCGAGCTTCTCCGCGGCGGGTACCTACGTCCTCAAGCTCCAGGCCTCCGACAGCGTGCTCAGCTCGAGCGACACCGCGACGGTGACCGTGAACTCGTCATCGCAGAACCAGCCGCCCACGGTGAATGCCGGGCAGGACCAGACGGTGATCCTGCCGAACTCCGCGACCCTGTCCGGAACGGCCAGCGACGACGGGCTTCCCAACCCGCCGGGAACCCTCATCACCACGTGGTCCCAGTTCTCCGGGCCCGGGACCGTGACCTTCGGCGACGCCTCGTCCCTCTCCACCACGGCGAGCTTCTCCGCCTCCGGTACCTATGTGCTGCGACTGACGGCCGACGATTCCGCCCTTCAGAGCAGCGACGACCTCACGGTGACGGTGAACCCGGCATCGCAGAACCAGCCGCCCACGGTGAATGCCGGGCAGGACCAGACGGTGATCCTGCCGAACTCCGCGACCCTGTCCGGAACCGCCAGCGACGACGGGCTTCCCAACCCGCCGGGAACCTTCATCACGACGTGGTCCCAGTTCTCCGGGCCTGGGACCGTGACCTTCGGCGACGCCTCGTCCCTCTCCACGACGGCGAGCTTCTCCGCCTCCGGTACCTATGTGCTGCGACTGACGGCCGACGATTCCGCCCTTCAGAGCAGCGACGACCTCACGGTGACCGTGAACCCGGCATCGCAGAATCTGGTGGGAAACCCGGGGTTCGAGACCGATACCACCGGGTGGAACACTTCCGGTTCCGACGCCGGGGTCACCTTGACCAGGGTCTCGGGCGGACATTCGGGCGGCTGGTCAGGTCTCGTAGCCAACGGCGGCTCCGGCACCGCCGCGACATGCAAGATCCAGGATGTCCCGAACTGGGTCACGACGACCTCCGCGGGGACCTACACCGGAAGCATGTGGGTTCGCGCCGATAGCCCCGGTGCGACGCTCACGATCAAGCTGCGTGAGTACAAGAGCTCCACCTTGGTTGGGTTGAAGACGGCCTCCATCACGCTCACCACGTCCTGGCAGATGGTGAGCGTCAGCTACGTTCCCGCGATGCCCGGAACGTCCACCCTCGACTTCCTGGGGCTGGTGTCGAACGCCGCCGTGGGGACCTGTTTCTACGCGGACGACATCTCGATCGTCGTGTCCTAGACGATGGTCCCCGCGGTCTCCCCTCCGTGAGCCCGACGGTCACGAACCCTTCGTCGCGCTCCAGGAGCCGCCGACCGAGCCGTTCGGGGTCTCCACCTTGTAGGTGCCGGACATCGAGTCGCCGGAAACGGATCCCGAGTACGTGATCGCCTGCGAGCCGACCGTGCCGAAGCTGATCGTGCCACCGTTCACAGTACCGTTGACATCGTCCGTTCCGGAGTCGGAGGACAGCTTGATCGTGCCGCTGAGGTTCGACCCGGACTGCTGCCAGTCGAGGACGAAGGTGCCCTGGAAGGTTCCGTCGTACTGCCCTGACCACGTGCCGGAGAGGTCCCCGGTGTCGGCAGCTGCGCTGGTCGCAGCCGGGGCGGTCGATGTCGGCGGTGCGCTCGTGGAGGATGTGGAGCCCGAGTCGCTCGACGAGCTGCTGCAGGCGCCGAGCGCGAGGACGAGTCCCGCCGAGAGCGCGATGACCCCGATCCGTTTCATGAGTACCTCCTTCTCGCCTGTGCGGCGTCGTGGCTCGATGACTCCTTCGACCAGGGCGCGCCGGTGCCCCGGAGGATCCGTCCGAAGGGGATCGCCGCTCGCTCGGCGACGCTCCGAACGGCGGTGGCCGAGCCCTCGAACAGACAGAGCACGACCTCGTCCTCGACGATGAGCATCGAGCCGAGGTAGCGAACGCGCTCGCCTGTTCGCGTGAGCTCGCTCGCGCAGCTCGCGACCCGCTCGTCGAGCGAGCGCAGGTCGTCTCGGCGCACGCCGGCCCAATAGCACTCGGCGACGAAGCCGGCGTCGACGGTCCCGGTCACGTGGCCGAAGGTAGGCGCGCCGCCGCGCCGAGGAATCAGGGGTTCCCCTACGGTTCGACGACCGGACGCTCCCCGGCGAATCGGCCGGCGAGCGCCGTGCGGGAGCGAACGCCGAGCTTGCGGTAGACGCGCGTGAGATTCACCTCGACGGTCTTCGGGCTGAGGAACGTTCGATCGGCGATCTCCTTGTTCGTCAATCCCTCGGCGGCGAGACGGGCGATCCGCTCCTCGGTCGGTGTGAGCTCGGTTCCCGATCCCCGCTCGGGTATCCGGGCCAGCTCGGCTCTGGCGCGTTCGGCCCAGATCGGCGTCGCGAGCTCCTCGAACATCGCGAGCGCCGCTCGGAGCGCGTCCCGTGCCGGCCCCTTCTCCTTCCGGCGACGGCGGATCTGCCCCGTGACCAGGAGCGTCCGGGCACGCTCGAAAGGCGCCGGAACGCCGTCGAGCTCCAACAGTGACCGTTCGGCGGCGTCGAGCGCCTCGTCCGAGCGACGTCCAACGGCGCACAGCAGCGCGCGGCACCGCGCCGCCACACCGCGCGACCATCTCCCGCCGGAGCGCTCGGCGTCCTCCTCCAAGCGGGCGAGTGCGCCGGTCGCGTCCTCGAGCGCGCCCGTCCCGATGAGCGCCTCGACCAGTTCGCCCGCGTGAGCGCACAACCGTGGCTCGCGGATGCCCGCCTCCCGCTTGGAGCGATCGAGGATCGAGAGATGCGCGGCGGCGTCGCCGAAACGTCCGCGCGCCATCGCCACCACCCCGAGGGCGAGCCGAGCGGGCCACTGATCCGGCCCGACGAACGGATCCTCCTCGGCGGTCTCGACGATCCTCGTCGCGGCGGACTCCGCCTCGTCCAGATATCCGAGCTGCGCGAGTGCCACCGCGTGGAACCCCACTTCCCAAGGGTTGCCGCCGACGGTCCCCGTCTCCTCGGCTCGTTCGATCGCCTCGCGGGCGAGCGCGGCGGCCTGCGCGAAACGGCCCGCCATGATCTCGGCCTCCGCCATCCACCCGAGGATGGCGGGCATGATCGATCGGCTCTCGACCGACGCTCGCTCGTACATCCCTCGGAGCACGGAGAGTCCTTCGTCGATCCGCCCGTCGTAGGCGAGCAGTCGGCCGATCAGATCGTCCCCCCGCGATGCGGTTCGGACCGGCGGGAAGCGGGGCTTGGTCTCCGGCTCGAGCCCCTCGAGGCGCTCGAGGTGGATCCCGAGTCCCGCGTAGAACTCTGCCTCGACGAGCGCCGCGCGTACGTAGAACACGACTTCGGGATCGGGATCGGGGAGCCGCTCGATCGCGGCGGACCCCTTCCGCGCCGTGTCCAGCTTGCGCTCGACGTCGTCGTCGGACAGGCGAGAGAGCAGCTCGTACACCTCAGCTTGGAGCGTCGGATCGTCCGTGGCCTCCTGCGCCGCCTGCAGGCCGTACTCCACGGCGCGGCCGAGCGCGCCCGAGAGTCGCGTCACGTACATCAGGTGATAGAGCGCGCGAGCCCGGATCACCCCGGGAGGGAGCGACCCGACGACCGAACGGAGCTCCTCGATCGCGCCCGGCGCGTCGCCCGCGCTGTGGAGGAGCCGGCCGTGGGCCACACGGCGGAGCGCGAAGGCCTCCTCGTCGTCCGGCGGCGTCAAGCGGCAGGCCATGCCCTGCAGGCGCGCGGCGGCATCCGGCGCGCCCCGCCGCCACGCCTGCTCGGCTGCGCCCTCCAAGGCCATCGCGACCTCGGCGTCGGGGTGCTCAGCGGCCGCGGCAAGGTGGCGCGCGCGCTCCTCCAGGTCATCGGAGAGCAGAGCGACGGCGCGATGGAGCTCCATCCGACGATCAGGCGGGATCGAGTCGTATGCGGCCGCGGCCAGGATGGGGTGGGCGAACCGGATCCGATCTCCCTCGAGTGCGAGAACGCCCGCCCGCTCGGCACGAGCGAGCGCGCTCCGGAGGTCCGAGGCGGCCGGAGCCAGACGTCGCAGGAGGTCGATCGTCGGCGACCGCGGCACCGACGCGAGCTCGACCGCTTCGCGGATCGGGGCGGCCAGCTCGCCGATCCTCGATCTCGCGAGATCGATGGCACCGCCGGAAGGCAGGGCGTCGAGGTGTTCTTCGAAGCCCTCGCCTCCGAACGCACGGGCGAGCTCGAGCGCCGTGAACGGATTGCCGCCCGAAAGTTCCGCGATCCGAAGCAATCGCGGCCACGCGGGCGCCCATCCGAGGGTCGTGCGCAGGATGCGCGAGAGCCCGCTCGGTTCGACGGGCCCGAGGCGGACCGCGTCGATCCGGCCTTCCGACATCGCCTGATCCAGCTCGAACGGCCAGCCTCGAGCGGCCTCGCTCCGCTGAACCACGGCGATGCGGGTGCGCGTACCGGCCAACCGGCGGACGGAATAGGCGAGCGTTCGAACCGTCGGTCGATCCAGCCACTGCACGTCGTCGACGGCCACGAGGAGGGGGCCGGTCGACGTCACGGCGCGGATACAGGCGTGGACCGCGACGGCGAGCGACAACCGGTCGAACGATCCCTCGGGCTCCTCCCTGCGAAGGATCAGGTTCAGCACCCGTGCCTGGGGCGGCGGGAGGGACGCGACGACGTCGCCACCGATGCCATCGAGGAGCTCCAGCAGCCCGACGTAGGACAGATCCATCTCCGAGCGGGTCGGTCGGCACGACAGGCTCCGGAAACCGCGCTCGCGGGCCATCTCGAGCAGTCCGTCGAAGAGCGTCGTCTTGCCGATGCCCGCCTCGCCCTCGATCAGCAGCGCGCGGGGTTGTTCGGTCTCGTCGTCGAGCATGCGCTCGACGATGTGGATCTCATCGGTCCTGCCTACGATCGCGCGCGACAACCGATCACCACGCGAAGGGACGGTCCGTCACCACGATCGGCCAGTCTAAGCGGCTCGATCGCACCGGAGCCGCCGGAGCGGAACCGCCTAGGGGGAGAGGGACGCGGGCGTTCCGCCCGCGTCCCCTCTCGATGCGGATTCAGCTCGCCACGATGGCGATGCCGAAGGGAGTCGCACCTGTCGGAAGCGCCGTCGGAGACGACGTGAGCTCCGTCAGAGAACCGCCGCTGACCGCGAATCCGCTGACCGACGCGATCGCGGCGTCCACCACGTAGAGGTAGTGGCCACCCACGTCGAGCCGCGCGTCGAAGGGCCGGATCCCGAGTCCACTGCTGAACGGCGTGCTCGACAGGTACCGGAGCGACCCGTTCTCCCGGATCCGGTAGCTCGAGATCGTCGTGCTGCCGGTGTTCACGGTGAACAGGTATCGGCCGTCGTGTGAGATCTCCACCCAGCACGGCGCGGTCTGCCCGTCCGGATACGGCGAGCCCTCGAGGGACTCCAGCTTCCCGTTCGCGCTCGCCGAGAACGCTGACACGGAACCGTTGCCCGTTCCACCGTGGGCGTTCGACACGTAGAGGTGGCTCGGGTCCGTCGGCGAGAACTCGCTCCCGAAGGGACCTGCTGCCTCCGCCGGGAACGGCGAGCCGGCCGCCGCCGCCAACCGCCCGTTGTCCCGGACCCGGAAGCTGTCGATCAGGAACGTGCTGGGATCGGTCGTCCCGACCTCGATGCCGATCAGGTTGTTGCCCGTGCCGTTGAACAGGATGTCCCCCGGAAGTGCAGTCGTCGGAAGCGGGACCGTCGAGCCGGACAGCGGCTTGAGCACGCCGTCACTACCCAGCCTGAACCCTGTGTAGTTGCTGCCGCTCGTTCCGTCGCCCTCGTTGGCCACGTAGACGAGCCGGCGGTGGACCGCGATGCTGACGGGTTCGATGCCGCCGGAGGAGACCGGGCTGCCGACGAGGCTGAGCGAGCCATCGGATCCGACCGCCAGGACGGAGATCTGGTTGCTTCCCGCGTCCACGGCGAGGACGTACCGACCGTGGCTCGCAACCTGGATCGCACCCTGCGATCCGACGATCGTGCCGGTGCCGGCGCCACCGGCTGAGAACGGTGAACCGGCGAGTGCCGTCAAGGAGCCGTCGGCATGTTGGGCCAAACCGCCGATCGTGTTCGTTCCGGCCGTGTTGTCGTTCACGTAGGCGTAGCCGACGACCGGACTGGTCGCGAACGCCACGGTTGGTGTCACCACGAGACCGGCCACGATGAGCGGTACCAGGCCGATCCCTCCTATCACTCGTGCGAGTAAGCGCATCGAAACAGACCTCCCTTTCATGCAGTGCTCTGAGTTCCGAAGACCGAGCTCGGAGGTACTACATCGCGATGGGGGTTCCGTGCCTCACTCGGGGGCCAGCGTTACAGGATCCGTGTAACGCCATGGCCCTTCGGAGGTACGGTGTGGTGTCCGGGAACGACAAAGGGAGGGGAGCCATGGACATGGCCATGGATGGCGCGGTCTTCGTACAGACCAACGCCGCGCACAACGAGGTGGTCGCGTTCTCGCGTGCGGCAGATGGAACGCTGTCGCCTGCGGGGACCTTCGCAACCGGGGGCGCGGGCGACGACAAAGCGCACCTACCGTCGCAGGGCTCGGTCACGCTCACGCGGGACCGTCGCCACCTGCTCGTGACCAACGTCGCCAGCAACGACGTCAGCGTCTTTGCCGTGAACGGCGCGATGCTGGAGCTGACCAAAACCGTGCCGGTCGGGGCCGCACCTCGCAGCGTCACCGAGCACGAGGGTCTCGTGTACGTGCTCGCGACGGGCGACGCGATGATCCGAGGGTTCCGCCTGGTCGACGGCGACCTGGTGCCGCTCGAGGGCGGAACACGCGCGCTGTCCACGCCCGACGGCGCGCAGGTCGGATTCACGCCCGATGGCCGTGCGCTCGTCGTGACCGAGCGTGGCGCCGACAAGATCTCGAGCTACGCAGTGGACATGGACGGCACGCTCGGCGACGTTCGCACCATCGATTCTCTCGGAGCCACCCCTTACGGGTTCGCGATCTCGAACGAGGGGGCCCTCGTCGTGACCGAAGCGTTCCGGGCCGAGAAGGGCGCCGCCGCGACGTCGAGCTACCGCATCGACGGTCACGCGATCATGCCGGGCACGGCGAGCGTCGGCAACGGTCGCAGCGAGATCTGCTGGGCCGTCATCTCCAAGGACGGTCGCTTCGCCTTCACCACGAACTTCGCCGACGGCGCGGTGTCGCGCTACGCGATCGGCTCGGACGGGTCGCTCACGCTCGAGGACGCCACAGCCGCGATCACCGAGGACGGCCGGCCGGGCCTCCGCGACGAGGACCTGTCCGACGACGGGCGGTTCCTGTACGCGATCGACGCCGATCAGGGCCAGATCGTGGCCTGGTCCGTGGACGAGGCGGGCCAGCTGGCGATGGCCGGCTCCTGGGGCGGCGTGCCGACGACCGTCGCAGGTCTGGCTGCCGTCTGATGCGGCTCGAGCCCTTCTACCGGGTGACGTTCACGACCCCCGAGTCGTGGAACGTCACCCGGGAGGGCGGGTCCGGTGCCGAAGGACAGAGCTTCCTGATCGCCGAGGGCCGCGCCGAAGGCCGCCTCTCGGCGCGTTATCGGGCCGCCAACTATCCACGCCGGCGCGTCGACGGCGCGCTCGAGCCGGAGTTCCGCGGCGTTCTCGAGACCGACGACGGCGCGACGGTCCTCTTTCACTGGGAAGGGTTGGCGTCGTTGACCGACTCCGGCATGCGACAGCTGGTCGGCATGATCCAGCACGTGAGCGACGACGAGCGGTACCGCTGGCTCAACGATCGGGTGTGCGCCGTGGAGGGAGAGGTCCGGCCGCGTTCCGATGGCGCCGGTTTCGACGTGATCTTGGAGGTCAGCTAGATGGTGTGGGAGGCGGTCTCGGCCTAGACGTCGAGGATCTGATTGACCTGCAGTGTGCCCCCTCGTGCCACGTAGGGATGCGAGGAGAGGACGGCCGTGGCGTCCTCGACGGAGTCCGCCTGGATGATGGAGTAGCCGCCGATCTCGACGGCCTCGGTCGCTCCCTCGGTGGCCACCTGCGTCACCATGTGCACCGGCGCGCCCGGGTCGACGATCGCGTCTCCGGCTCCGGCGACCCAGTTGCCGAACGCCATCTTGGCCTGCTCCATAAGCGCCGGATCATCCGGCATCCCAGAGCCGTGATACGTGACCAGGAATCTGTTCATGCTCACTCCTCTCGGCGGGCTGTTCGATCCATCCACGCTAGCACCCCTTGCGAAGCGGTCGGTTCGTGGCCGGAACGAATGCCCGCCCCGCTCGTGAGCGGACCGAACGAGCCGCTACGAGTCCGCGCGCCGCCAGAGGGCAAGCAGCGAGTCTGCGACGTGCTCGGGTTCGATGCGGTGAGGCGGGTCGAAGTGGTGACGCTCGGGGAACGTCTCGATCGTGAAGTCGGGGAAGATCGTCGCCAGCCGGTCGGCCATCCGGCCGTAGTAGTCGGGATTGCTTCGACCGCCGAGCGCGAAGTACACCGGCCGGTCGAACGCCCGTAGCGCGTCGAGGTCGAGGTCGCCGCTATCGAACGCGTCGATGAAGGCCCGTATGCCCGCGGGCCGCTTCGCCATCCATGGTGGCGGCGGGCCCTCCGGCCGCGGCGGTGGCTCGACGCCGCGAGCGAGCTGGAGTCCGACGAAAGCGGCCATGAGCTCATCGGGCGGTAGCTGCTCGAGCGCCCGGAATCGGAGCCAGAGGGCGTCCTCCGCCTCCGTCCGGTCGTTGCCGGCCCACGCGGGTTCCAGGAGCGCCAGGCTGAGGAGCCGCTCGCCGTGCTGAGCGGCGAAGGCGAGCGAAGAGGCACCGCCTCCCGAGTAGCCCACGAGATGGAACCGATCGAAACCGCGCGTGTCGGCCTCCCGCAGGATCCCCGCCACCTCCGAATCGAGGCTGTAGTTCGCCGGCGGTCGGTCTCCCGCGTACACCTCGAGATCCTTCGCGACAGCGGTCACGCGCTCTCCGAGAGCTTGAAGCAACGCCGCGTAGGCCGGCTCTGCCGGAAGCACCCCACCCGGCAACAACACGACGGGATAGCGGGTCTCCATGGTCATGACTTTGTCCCCGCCCCGATCGGCTCACGCACCCGAATGGTCGCGGCGTCAGCCGACTTTCGACTCTGCGTGCGCCTTGAGCGCCTGGAGCAGCTTGAGGCCGCCTGTCGTGTAGCTCTCTCGAAGCTCGTCGTCGATGTCGCCGAGCATCGAGGCGGTCGTCCTGACGAGGGTGCCGTCCCCGTCGGCCGCGAGCTCGTACGTCTTGACGTACTGACGAGCACCGCGCATCCCCATCGGTCCGCTGATCGTGAGGCGCGCGCCAGTCACCATGTGCGTCACGAGAGCGTAGAGGGCGGACCCGCCGTCCCACTCCTCCATGAAGCGGCCGCCGACCCACGGTTCCATGCTGACCCGCGGCTCTTCGCTGAAGCTGTGCGGCCACCACGCGCCGACGTCTTCCACGAGAGAGCGCCACACGATCTCGACCGGCGCGGCGATCCGCACCTCGGCGTGGATATCGAACGCGATCGGGGATTCGGTGTCGGGCATCAGGGCCATCATGCGCTCCTTCCTGCAGCGGCGGCGGTTCGGGGACGGGCACGCCGGGTCCGACGCTGGTCCCGCACATCGGTCGTTCGCGCTCGGGCCTCGGCGGCGGCCTTCAGGGCGAGCAGCTCGTCGGCTGGCGCCTCGGCGATCGGCCGGACCCAGCGGGCGTAGACCTCTCGGAGCGGCACCGGGTTGAGGTGGTTGATCCGAGTCCGGCCCGCGCGCTCGACCACGATCAGGTTCGCCTCGTGCAGCACGCGCAGGTGATCCATCACGCCGAACCGCGACATCTCGGGGTGCGCAGCGCAGAGCTCGCCGGTCGTCGCCGCCCCGTGATGCAGCTCGTCGAGCAGCGCCCGACGGGTCGGGTCGGCGAGTGCCTTGAAGATGACGTCGTGCTCATCCATATGTGAGTGGATACTCACATATGCCGACGGCGGTCGTCAAGCTCGTGGACGAGCCAGAGGAGCCGGACCTCCTTTACCCGGAGGCGACCTCGCTGGGTTGGGTCGAGCGCGATATCACTACCCCCGGCTTCCTGCTCGCAGGTCCTGAAGGATCAGGGCTACGTAGGCGGCGACTTTCGTCTGCCATCCCTCTTCCAGTGGGCCTTTGAGATCCGTCACGTAGATCCTGTCCTCCGCCACCTTGACCAGCCCCTTGCGCTGAAGCGCCTCGTTCATGATCGGGCGCACATGCTGGAACCTGCAGATCTCCTCCTCGGTCGGTATCCGGCCGGTCTTCTTGTCCGGCCGCGGCGCCATCTCGGTCGTGAGGAGCGCGTACCTCGTGCCCGCGGGCAGCGTCAGGTCTTTCAGGAAGTGGCGCATCCCCCGGATCGGCCGCCCCATGCGACCCGGCGAGCTGAACACGTACAGGTCGGCCGACGGCGGCGCTTTCGGCGCGATCTTGTGGATGTGGTGCACGTCGACCGAGACTTCCCGGGTCGCCATCTGCTGCTTGAACTCCTCCGCGACCATCGCCCCGTTGCCGAACTTCGAGGCATGCAGATACTCGATCTTCATGTCGCCCCTCCTCCGATCCGCTGCAGGCGATCCATCTCGCGGCGGATCTGCGTCTCGTCGAACTCGTCGTTTCGGTACACGTCCCACGCGTTCATCACGACGCCGATCCCCCATCCCACGATCGGGAACACCGGCCAGAAGAACCCGTTCGCGCCCGACATGAACCAGATCAACACGATGAACGTGTTGACCAAGAAGTAGACCAACAGATGTCCGGCGAAATCGCGTCGCTTCCTGAGGCGCTTGATGGCCCTCTGTCGCAGGACCTCGTCCGGGGTCGTCTCTTCGAGCTGCATCTCGATCACTCCTTCCTCATGTCACGGGCACGCGTGCCCGAGCAGCTGAGGGATCGCGCATCCGCGCCAGTGAAACGCCGAGGCCGTACGTCACGAACGCGCCCTCGGGGACGATCTCGATGATGGCGGCTGAGGTCCGCTCGCTCGGCCGGCAGCAGCGACCCGAGCTCCTCGAGGAGCGGGCCGACCTCCGGCGAGCCGGCCGGGTGCACGATCGCGCGCCCGTGGAAGCTGACGGTCGCGGGCGGGATGGGCATCATGAGGGCCAGGACGCCGCCCCGATGTACCGGCACCGTCAACGAGACCCTGCCGTCGACGGCGACGTGCCGCGCCTTCCAGCTGTCGGGCGCGACCGCCACGTAGAGCCGCCGGCCGAGGGTCCGGTAGACGACGCCGCTGGATCGTGGTTCTCCCGCCGGGGTGACGTGGCTGAGAACCGCGAACGAGGCCTTGGCGATCTGCCGCCACACCTGCTCGCTCGTGAGGCGAGGTTGTACCTCCATGTCTCGGATCTTCGTCCCCATGACCGCACCTCCCTGGACTCCGCGGAGCGCGCTAAACCGTCTCCGAGCAGCGTCCCGCTACCGTTCCGCCTCCCGCTCCATCGCGGCCAGACGCGTGTAGTAATCGGGGATTTCCCTCAGGTGCGCCAGCGCGATCTTCCCGGTGATCGTTTCGTCGTCGTTGGTCACGTTGGTTGCCGGGTCCTGGCTGCCGTGCTCGAGCTCGATGGCTAATCCCATCCGGAACTGCTCGAGGTCCACGTCGCCGGCCGACCAGTCGACACCGATCCGCTGACCGATCGCCCGTGCCTCTTCCTCGGTGAACTCCCTCGTGCTCATCGTTCCTCCTTCCTCGTCTGTCGCATCACGCCGACAGCGGTACCGGCGGCGCGGGTACGACGGCGGGTGCAGCCGGTGCCCGGCGGGCCCGGTATCCCGCGACCGTCAAGACGCCGAGTCCGTAGACCGTCGCCGCTCCCCAGACCAGACCTCCGACGAAGGGAACGAGCGCGATGCCGGACACGATCGCCCATCCCAGCAGGAACGCTTGAGCGCGCGAACCGCGGCGGAACAGGGTCCGTCCGAGGACCCACACTCCTGCGGTCTGTCCGATCGCGAAGTTCAGGACCAGCCCGAGGAGTACGCCGAACCCCAGCGGGAACCCCACCAGCGTGGCCATCGCAACGACCGACAGCGCGGGCAGACCGACCATGATGGCCAGCCCCCATCCCATCGCCGGGCCGACGGCTGTCGTCGCTGCGCCGGCGGCTGCATCCATCGCCCGCGGAACGAGCCACAGGAGCAACAGCCCCAGCATGAGCACGGAAACCGCGACGGCGAGCCAAACGACGAAACCGATCACGAAGTCGACGGAGTCCATGCGGACGAAGCGAGCTCGTTGACCGTACCGCTCACTTGGGCGCGCGGATCGATCACCCGATTATCTGCGTAGACCGACCCTCCCACCTCTGCGCCGGAACCCACCCGCAAGACGCCGTTGAAGACCACGACGTCGTGGACCACGGTCCCACCGATCGTGACCGGGCCGTTGAAGGCCACCACCGTTCCGGTGACCCGTCCGTCGACCTCGACGGCGCCATCGAAGGCGACGACCGTGTCGACGGTCGCGCCTGCGGGGACCAGGGCGTCTCCTGAGAGAACCACCAGACTCTTCCCCTGATCCTGTTGGGCCGTCTGCGCGGACGCGGGTGCCGCCAAGATGAGCCCTACCAAGAAGCTCCGAAGATCACCCATGCGTGACGCATCTCATACACCTCCTACCGGCCAGTGTGGGCGAGTGGCGGATACGGCTTCGGGTCGGAAGACCCGGGTTCCGAGGGCCTGTGGGGACCAGAGGTGCGGAGCTTGCCCTCAGCGAGCGATCTCGCGGAACACGTCGTATGCCCATCGGACGGAGGCAACTGCCGGCAGGACGTTGCATCGCTGCAGTCTGTCCGCGAGGATGGCGGCGATGGAGACGAACGAACACCCGATGACCGGGATGGATGCGTTCGCGACCGGCGGAATCGCGGCCCTGGTCCGGACACGGGGCGTCGCGAAGGCGAACGCGGAGCGATCCCCGCATTCGTGCTCGGGGTCCTTGCAGGTGCGTTCATCGGCCTCGGGTGCAGTCTTCGCCACCTGGTCGGAACCGACAGCTCCCTCGGGTTCGGGGTGACGAGTGGCTCGCCGGGATCGCGTTCTCACTCGGACTGATCCTCGTCGTGATCGCGGGTGCCGAACTGTTCACGGGCAACAACCTGATGGTGATGGCGGTCGCGAGCGGCCAGGTTACGGGGGCACGATTGCTTCGCACGTGGCTGATCGTCTACTCGGCAACTTCGTCGGCGCGCTGTCGATCGTCGCGATGGTCATGCTGTCCGGCTGGTGGACGCTCGACGACAAGGCGGTGGGATCGACGGCTCTCTCGATCGCCGCCGGGAAGACAGCGCTGCCGTTCGGCACGGCCTTCTTCCGCGGGATCCTCGCGAACGCGCTTGGTCTGTCTCGCGGTCTGGCTCGCGACCGGGGGACGATCCCTGACCGACAAGGTCGTCGCGATCGTGCCGCCGGTCGCGGCGTTCGTCGCCAACGGCTTCGAGCACTCCGTGGCGAACATGTATTTCATCCCGATGGGGCTGCACTGAGGGCTTCCGGACTGGCCGCCCGACGGATACCTCGAGCCTCACCCTCGGGGGTTCCTCGGAACCTCGCGGCGTCGACGCTCGGGAACATCGTCGGCGGCGCCATCCTCGTCGGGATCGTCTACTGGTTCGTATACCTCCGCCCGAATGATGAAGGGGTCTGACGGAGAAGGAGAGGAGGCTCCGCCTCCTCCCTTCTCCTGAGCCGGCTCGGCTGCTCAGTCCTTACCTGGACAGCCGCTCCAGCGTTGTCGGCGCCTCTTTGGGGAGCTCCGGCAGCTCGTAGGACTCGGTCCTCGGCAGGGTCCTGTCGCGCTGGTGACGCAAGCGCAGATGTGCAGATCGGGATACCTCGAACAACTGGCTCCGCGACACGTCGCCCGTCCTCCACATCGCGCCGGTGCCCGCCGCGGAGCCCAACTGGACGGCCGCCGGATGGCTGCTCGGTCTCGGCGCGGTCGCTCCGCCGCCGGCGTCGCGGCGTTCGGGCGGCGGACGTGGTCGGCGCGTGTACTCGCCTCATCGCTGAGG